>NZ_JBCNAC010000074.1:0-17498 GCF_050477885.1 Neobacillus rhizosphaerae | reverse complement strand
CGAAGAAGGTGGAAAAAGGACCAATGGGTAACGTAGAAGGGGCCTAGGTGCACGAAGACGAAGCTAAAAACAGAAAACGGTCGCGTAGAAAGTCTCTACGCGACCAATTAGTTGAAGAACAACAGCAATCCGTCAAATTTACCAACGGGCTGTTTTCGCTTTTCCTATTTACCAATAAACTCCTGAGTCCAATAATTTCCATCAGCTACATAACCAACCCCGATATAGGTAAAGTTTGGGCTTAAGATATTTTTGCGGTGACCTTCACTGTTCATCCAAGCCGTCACTACTTCTTCAGGCGTTCGTTGTCCCATCGCAATATTCTCACCAGCATAACGGTAAGTAATGCCATATTTCTTCATCATGTCAAAGGGCGAACCGTAGGCTGGGCTAGTATGGCTAAAGTAGTGATTGGTAGACATGTCTTGTGATTTATCGCGAGCCATTTTGCTTAGCGTTAAATCTACTTTTAGCGCAGGTAACCCATTCTTCGCACGTTCTTGATTCGTTAAATCAACCACTTTCTGCTCATAGGCACTTAAACTATAAGTAGATTGCGATGTAGTGGTGGTCTCTGCAGGTGCAGGCTCTTGCTGTACCGGTGTAGTTGAGGCCGGAGTTGTCTGCTCCGTTGTTGGTGCAGGTGCAGGTGCAGGTGCTGGAGTTGCCGCAGGCTGCTTCACCGTGTTTTGAGAAACCGTCATCCCAAGATTTGCTAAATATTTTTCAATGATACTATTAATCTCATCCATGTTTGATGCATTATACACATATACCTTTTCTTGTGTTGTAGGCGTAAATGTTGCAGCATGTGCTTTATTTAAAATAGGATTTGCCATTACTACGGCAGCCCCCGCAGCTACCGTTAACATTGCTTTTTTCTTCAACATACTAACATCCTCCTTAGGTTGAAAAACTGCTGTGAACTTAACAGCAACAGCATACCATATGATTTTTGTCATATTTCAGGAAGGATTTAACAGTACTGAATGAAAGATGGAACTGTTTATAAGCTATTATCCTAAAAAGGCATATTTGCTAGAACTCTTATCAATTCTGTAATTCAAAAAAAGCATTCTTTAGTTCTACTATTTATTTTAAATAATACCAATTATTGTTTAGGTAAAAGGGGTTGACAGCTTTCGCAATGGAGATCCTACTTTACAAATATTTCAGAAAAAAGTCGAAAATTAAGCGAAGTTTACTAGGGTGATTTGAACTAAATTTTGGTTCCTTGGGATGTAAGTGGAAGGATCATCCATTAGACTTTACTAATATAGTAAAATTCGATAAATTTATAGTAGAAAAGGGGGATGGAACGTGGTGGACAGCATGACGGAGGAAGCATATATTTTTGACTTTCAGCAAATAATCGAAGGAAGTCTGGATTCTAACATCATCCTAGATGACAGAACAGTTGTCTACGCTAATGAGGCGAGCGTTGGCTTATTGGGCCTAGAGAATAAAGCGAACATTGTTGGAAAAAGCTTTGACCTATTTTTATATCCTGAGTTTCATCCAATTTGTAAAGAGCGACTGCGTTACGTGAGAGAGAACAATGGTGTTGCACCTTTAATGGAACAAAAGATGATTCGATTAGATGGAACGATTATTGACGTTGAAATTATGGCCATCCCCTATCATCATTATAATGATAAAATAATGGCGCAGGTGGTTATCCGGGATATAACGGAAAAAAAGCAAGCGCAACAGCTCATGATGCAGACGGAAAAGCTGTCTCTGATCGGTGAGCTTGCCTCCGGTATTGTTCATGACATTCGTAATCCTCTCACGTCGATTAAGGGATTTTTGCAGCTTTTAAAGACGGAAATTTCAAAAAATAATTATCTTGATATTATTACAACCGAAATACTACAGATTGAGAATATCGCTAATGAATTATTATATTTAGCCAAACCAAAAGAGACCTGTTTTAAGCTGGAGCCGATTGCGGAGATTATCAATGAATCTGTCGCTTTATTTAGCAGTGAGGCGTTTAAACGGAAAATACATATACAATTTGTAAAAGAAAAGTATCATCATCTACATATTCTGGGAGATAAAGTTCAATTAAAACAAGTGTTTGTGAATCTCATTAAAAATTCAATTGAAGCGATTAAGCAAGCAGGAGAAATAAAGATTGAGTTAAAACAAGATTACGAAAACCTAAACATTCTTATTAAGGATAATGGCGCGGGTATTCCTCAAGAACATATCTCAAAAATAGGTCAGTCTTTTTTTACCGATAAGACAGAAGGAACAGGGCTTGGATTAATGATGACACATACGATCATCTCTAATCACATGGGGAGAATGATCGTTGAAAGTGAAGAGGGCCAAGGTTCGGTTTTTACCATTCAACTGCCTCTACAGGAAGCTTGATAAAGTTAAGCTACTATTTGCACATGGTGGGACATATTCTTTGTTAAAAAGAGAGAAAATAAAGGAGAGTATGCACCATGCGGAGAAGAACAGCTTCATTCAAAAGAATCCTAAGCGGCATTCTGGTACTTGCAGGTATTTTTGCTGTTTTTTTATTCCTACGGTCAGCCTTCTCCTCGTCAAGTGATGAGGTGAGAGAAGTGGTCGATGAATTTTATAGCTATGAAAAGGAAGGGGATTTTGCGAACTCCTGGGCGTTATTTCATTCCTCGATGAAGAAAAAATTCAGCAAGGGAAACTACATTCAAGACCGGGCCCACGTGTTTATGAACCATTTTGGGGTCGAGACTTTTTCTTATACGATCGGGGAGCTTGAGGAATTGAAGGACTGGAAAATGTCCAAGACAGGTCCTTCCCTGAAAAATGTGTATAAAGCCCCTGTCACTCAAACCTACAAAGGTAAATACGGGAATTTCGACCTGAAACAAGAGGTGTTTGTGACCGAGGAAAAAGGGAAATGGACGATTCTTTGGGATTATAACCAATAGCGTTGAATATGTGGTACATATTGTCAGCATAATAATAGGATAAACATTTTAACCCTCTAAACGATTATGGTAAGATAGGATAGGACTAATGTTCAAATCATGAAGACAGCTGGAGGACTTACAGTGGCTTATCAAACAAAAGAATGTTTTAAAATGTTTACGTTAAATTCTAATCGTAAGCTTGCAGAAGAGATGGCGCAGATTCTAAGTTGTGAGTTAGGAAGAAGCTCTGTATCTCGTTTTAGTGATGGTGAAATTCATATTAACATAGAAGAGAGTGTTCGTGGAAGTGAAGTGTACTTAGTGCAATCGACTTCACAGCCAGGGAATGAATATATTATGGAGCTCCTAATCATGATTGATGCATTGAAAAGAGCTTCGGCAAAGGCAATTAATGTAGTCATTCCATATTATGGGTATGCTCGCCAAGACAGAAAGGCACGTTCACGTGAACCAATTACAGCTAAACTGATTGCCAATCTTTTAGAAAGAGCTGGTGCCACAAGGGTCTTAACGATGGACCTGCATGCCCCACAAATCCAAGGTTTCTTTGATATCCCTGTTGATCAGCTTATAGGTGTTCCGATTTTAGCGGATTACTTTGAAAAGAAGGGATTAGAGGATGTGGTGATTGTTGCTCCTGATAATGGCGGGGTAACGAGAGCGAGAAAGTTGGCAAGCCGCTTACATGCGCCGATTGCTTTTGTTGATAAGCGCCGTCCGAAACCTAACGTGGCGGAAATCATGAATATTGTCGGAAATATCGAAGGGAAAAATGCGATCCTTATTGACGACTTAATCGATACGGCTGGGACGATTACGCTTGCAGCGCAAGGGTTAATGGAAAAAGGAGCAAAAGCTGTCTATGCTTGCTGTACACACCCTGTTCTTTCTGGACCGGCTGTCAGCCGAATTGAAGCTTCGCCCATTAAAGAGTTGGTTGTGACGAATACGATTGAGCTGCCTGAAGAGAAAATGATCAATAAGATTACGTCATTATCGGTTGCTCCATTGCTCGCAGAAGCCATTGACCGAATTCACAATGAAAAACCAGTAAGTCCTTTATTTGAATAAGAACGGCTTGTACTATCCAATTCCTAACTTTTAGGGGTTGGATTTTTTTTTGTTTTAGAGGGGAACAAGGAGTTGTTTTTGGAAAAAATTCGAAGTGTAAATACGCTATTTTTGATTGCACTCTGTGTGATTTTTAATTAAAAAAATCACGAAATTCAGGGATTAGAGGCTAAATTCGGGCGTGAGGGCTGATTTTCGTAAAACGACAGGTGGTATATTGCCAGATGCTCACTAATTGAGTCAAATACACATAAATTTCCTTTTTTCCCTTGATATTGATTCTCCACATGTTAGTATTGGGGCAGTGAGAAAAATAAGAACAAAATACGAACAACCAGGGAGAGATTGCATGTTAGATAAAAAATCAATTCTATTTATCGGTGCCGGGTCGATGGCTGAAGCTATGATAGCAGGCATTGTTTCTGCAGAGAAAATACCATCTCAGCAACTTATTGTTTCCAATCGAAGCAACACAGACCGATTAGAAGAACTACAAGAAAATTACGGGATTATCGGGGTTCCTCGAGAACATCTAGACATAGGGCAAGCGGATATCATCGTCCTCGCAATGAAACCAAAAGATGCAGCAACCTCCTTACAATCTATCAAACACTCACTTAAGCCTAATCAACTGATCTTGTCTGTTTTAGCTGGTGTCACAACATCCTTTATCGAACAAATTGTTCCTGCAGGCCAACAGGTCATCCGGGTCATGCCCAATACTTCAAGCATGATTGGGGAATCGGCAACAGCGATATCCGCAGGGAAACATACCTCTAAACACAATCTTTTATTATCCAAAGAACTACTTCAATGCATCGGAGAAGTGTACGTCCTTCCTGAAGGGAAGATGGATATTTTTACAGGTATTGCTGGCAGTGGCCCCGCCTATTTTTATTACCTTATGGAGCACATGGAAAAAGAAGGGCAGAAAGCGGGATTACAGCCAGAAACAGCACGGCGTATGATCGCACAAACCATTCTTGGCGCAGCCAAAATGATTCAGGAACAAGAGGAGCCGCCGGCTATGTTACGAGATAATGTGACCTCACCCAACGGAACGACAGCAGCTGGCCTAAAGGCATTGAAAGAGCAAGGGGGCGGAAAGGCAATTGCTCAAGCGATTCAACAGGCAGCCTCCCGTTCAAAGGAAATCAGTGCAGAATTAGAACAATCCATAAAGACTGTTTATCAAACAAAAGCGATGTAAATCCAACAAACTAGAGATAATGGAGTGATTTGATGATTCCGACCCCTCAGCAACCGCAGCGGGTAATAATAAAAATAGGCAGCAGTTCGTTAACGAGCCGCCACGGTGAAATTAGTCGGAGAAAGCTTGAAAAATTAGCAGATGAAATTGTGTGTTTAAAGGACCTTGGCTATGAGGTTATTCTCGTATCATCCGGTGCTGTTGCCGCTGGGTATCGAAAACTGGGCTGCTTACAACGGCCGGATACGTTACCGGAAAAACAAGCAGCTGCTTCGATTGGTCAAGGATTACTGATGGAATCCTACTCAGAACTATTTTTATCCCACGGGTATGTAGCGGCTCAAATTTTAATCACGAGAAGTGACTTCCTAGATGAGGACCGTTACAAAAATGTTCGGAATACCTTGAACGTGTTATTAGAACGGGGCATGATTCCGATTGTTAATGAGAATGATACGGTAACGATTGACCGGTTAAAGTTTGGTGACAATGACACACTCTCTGCAAAGGTTGCGGGATTAGTAGATGCTGACCAGCTGGTGATTCTATCAGATATCGATGGCCTATACAATGCCAATCCGACCAACAATCCACGTGCGAAGCGACTGGAGGTTGTTACGGAGATTACTCCTGAAATTGAGCAGGCAGCAGGTGATTCGGGCAGTTTTGTTGGAACTGGTGGAATGAAATCCAAAATTGAGGCCGTTAAAATGGCGATGACCTTTGGTATTACCACCTTTTTGGGCCATGCAGCCCACAAATATGTAGTCAGAGACGCGGTGCTGGGAAGAGCAAAAGGAACGTATTTTAAAGGTAGCACACCTTCCATCAGCCTTAACCAAAAAGAAAAATGGATGGCGCTAAGATAAAAGGAGGAATTAGATGTCACCTATAAAAGAAAGTTTAACTGTTGAAGCACAGGCCATTTTGGCAAAAAAAGCAGCTAAATATGTGGGACTTTTATCAACCGAAGAGAAAAACAAGGCCCTACATAAGCTAGCTGACATGTTAGAAGCCAAATACCCATTCATCCTTAGGGAGAATGAAAAGGATGTGTTCAAAGGGCGGGAAAAAGGATACAGTGAAGCATTCTTGGATCGATTGTCCTTAACGAAAGAGCGGATTTTTGATTTTGCTAACGGGTTACGAGAAGTGGCTGAATTAGAGGATCCGACGGGAAAAGTTTTATCTAATCGAACCTTGGAAAATGGCTTACAAGTGGAGAAGGTGACAGTTCCATTAGGTGTCATCGGAATGATTTATGAGGCAAGGCCGAATGTAACTGTCGACGCCACGGGCTTGGCATTAAAAGCTGGGAATGCGATTATTCTGAAGGGTGGCTCCTCTGCGATTCAGTCCAACAAAGCGATTGTCAAAGTGATGCACAAGGCTCTTCTGGAGACCAACATCCCAAAAGAAGCGGTTCAATTTATTGAAAGTACCGACCGGGCAGCGGCACAGCAGCTATTTACTATGAAGGAACATATTGATGTGCTAATTCCTCGCGGAGGTGGTTCTTTAATCAGTGCGGTGGTGAACCAAGCTACAGTCCCAGTACTAGAAACCGGGGTAGGAAACTGTCATCTTTACATCGATGCCGAAGCGAATCCTGATAAAGCACTCTCTGTGTTGGTCAATGCCAAAACGGATCGTCCGGCCGTTTGCAATGCCATAGAAACGGTCCTTATTCACCGGGCCTGGCTTACTGAGCATAAAGAGGAACTCATCCAAACGTTAGAGGAGAACGTAATCAAGGTCCATGGGGATGAAGCCGCAATTGCAGTCATTCCTCATGCCGTGCCAGCGGAGGAAGAGGATTGGGCGAATGAGTATTTGAGTCTAGATATAGCTATGAAGGTGGTTGATCATGTGGATGAGGCCATTGCTCATATCGACCGATATGGAACCAAACACTCTGAAGCGATTATGACAGAAAACGTGCAAACAGCACACCGTTTCATGAAACTAGTGGATGCTTCCGCCCTTTATCATAATGCGTCAACGAGGTTTACGGATGGCAGTGCACTGGGGCTAGGGGCAGAAATAGGTATCTCCACTCAAAAGCTGCATGCAAGAGGGCCAATGGGGCTGGAGGCTTTAACAACCATCAAATATATCATGAGTGGTAATGGGCACATCAGATAGAAACTTAAAGGAGGTGAGAAACATGGAATTCGCACTAACAGAAGCTACTTGGGCGTGGATAATGGTTCCTATGCCATTGCTAGTTGTTTTATCAGTTATTTCTTATTTAATAGAAAGGGAGAGGATTCATACATGAGTATAAGCGTACCTACGTTAACATCAATCATGGTTTATTTAATTGGAATGTGGATTATTGGTTATGTCGCTGCCAAAATGACGAAAAACTTAACAGATTATGTACTCGGCGGCAGAAGATTGAGTGCAGGAGTGGCGGCATTAAGTGCAGGATCATCTGATATGAGTGGATGGTTAATGCTTGGTCTTCCTGGTGCGGTCTATGTCAGTGGGTTCGGTTCGATTTGGCTTCCCATTGGATTAGCAATTGGTGCCTATCTTAACTGGCAATTTATCGCGAAACCACTTCGAGTGTATACAAAAGTGGCAAGTGATTCAATTACCGTTCCCGATTTCTTTGAAAATCGCTTCCACGATTCGTCGAAAGTCCTTCGCGTCGTATCTGCCATTGTCATTCTTGTCTTTTTTACTTTCTATACTTCCTCCAGTTTGGTTGGTGGCGCGATTCTACTAGAAAAATCATTCGGAGTTGATTATATTCTTGCTCTTTGGATTGGAGCAGGTGTTATCCTTTCATATACCTTCTTTGGAGGATTTTTAGCAGCAAGCTGGACCGATTTTTTCCAAGGTATCTTAATGTTCTTAGCCCTTATTGTGATCCCTATTGTTGCTATACAAGAGCTTGGCGGCTGGCACGAAACGGTTCAAAAAATCGGAAGCATTGACACTTCGTATCTCAATGTGTACTCAGGTGCAACAACCGTTGGGGTCATTTCCCTATTAGCGTGGGGACTCGGTTACTTTGGTCAGCCACATATTATTGTTCGTTTTATGGGCATTAAATCAACGAAAGAAATTCCTAAGGCTCGTCTAATTGGAATGGGCTGGATGATTGTTTCTTTATTTGGTGCCATGTTCATTGGGTTTGCGGGAATTGCTTATTTTGCTAATGCACCACTTAAAAATTCAGAGACAGTCTTCATCATGTTTTCACAGGTTCTCTTTAATCCATGGGTAGCTGGATTTTTACTTGCAGCCATTCTCTCAGCAATCATGAGTACAGTAGATTCACAATTACTCGTTTCTTCCAGTGCGTTAGCACAAGATTTTTATAAATCTATTTTCAGAAGAGACGCTTCCAAAAAGGAAGAAATGATTGTTGGCAGAATTGCTGTTCTGGGTATCGCAGTCATCGCGATCTTTTTAGGCTATAACCCTGAAAGCAAGGTATTAGAGCTAGTAAGTTATGCCTGGGCTGGTTTTGGCGCAGCGTTTGGACCGGTTATTATTTTGAGCTTGTTCTGGAAACGCATGACCCGAAATGGAGCACTGGCTGGAATCATTGTCGGAGCACTCACTGTGATTGTCTGGGCACAGCTATCTGGAGGTCTGTTCGATGTGTATGAATTAGCTCCAGGATTCTTGTTCGGCGGACTCGCAATCATTATCGTTAGTCTCCTTGGTCGCGCTCCATCCCTTAAAGTTCAAGAGGAATTTAGAGCCTATCGTGCGAAGGTGAAGGAAGCATAATGAATAGTTTGAGACTGACTCATTCGGGTCAGTCTTTTTAAATGGAAGAAATTTTACAGTGAGTCACCAGGGATTTGATGGTATATTGAACCATATATAATTGGAAACTTGAGGTGGGTCTACTTGGTAACTGTTGTACTTCTTTGTGTTTTATTGATCTTAATTATCATAACAGGTAGCATCTATGTTTGTTGGAGAATCCTTATGCATCAGAAAGAACGTAAGCAAACGGAAGCCAAGTTAATAGAAAGTGAAGACCGTTATCGAAGCTTGGTTGAGCTGTCACCTAAAGGCATACTAGTGTATCAAGAAAATATAATTGTTTACGCCAACTCAGCAGCTTTGAGCTTGTTTAAATCGTCTGAAGAAAATGAACTATTAGGGAAATCACTTCTTGAATTGGTGCATCCTGAAAGTAAGGAAGAGTTGATTAGCAATTTACAAAAAGTACTTAACGGTGAATTTGTTGCACTCCATGAATATAAATTTAATGCGATGAACGGTGAGACCATTTTTGTAGAGGCAGTTGGTTCAACGATTAGATTTAATGGGAAACCGGCCTTAATGGCAATTGGTAGTGATATCACCGAAAAGAAGTGCTTACAGGAACAGTTGAATATCAATGAGCAGCGGTATAAATCCTTATTTGAATATCATTCAGATGCTGTTTATAGTTTTGATTTAGATGGGAAATTTACTAGTGCCAACAAAGCATGTGAGACGATTTCAGGGTACAGCCTCGAAGACCTCATCAACAAGAAATTTACTGACTTCATTTTTGTGGATGATTTAGAAAGAACAATAAACATTTTTGAGGCCACCTTTAAAAACGGTGGAAGCCCTCAAAATCATAATATTAGACTGAACCATAAAAACGGAAAAATGATTCATCTAAATGTGACCAGTGTCCCAATTATAGTGGATGAACAGGTTGTAGGGGTTTACGGTATTGCAAAGGATATCACGGCGCAAATCAAGAACCAAGACATGATTCAGCATTTGGCCTACCATGATTACTTAACGGGTCTACCAAATAGAAATCTTCTAGATAATCATCTATCCAAGGAACTTGATTTAACCGCTTATCAGAATCGAAAGCTTGCGATATTATTTATTGACCTTGACCGTTTTAAAGCAATCAACGACACTTTCGGTCACTCAGTGGGTGATTTGTTATTAAAAGAAGTGGCAAAGCGATTAAAATCCTCTGTCCTTGAAAAAGATCAGGTTTTCAGACAGGGTGGAGATGAGTTTATTGTTATTTTACACGATGCTGACCGACCGATTGCGGAAAAGGTAGCGGTTCGAATTCTTTCGGTTCTAGCTTCACCATTTAATTTAAACCAAAGTGATTTATTTATATCTCCGAGTATTGGTATTAGTCTCTATCAAGAAGATGGAGAATCAATGGAAACACTGATCAAGCATGCAGATTTTGCTATGTACCAAGCGAAAAAGGCAGGGAAAAATACGTTTCGCTTTTATTCAAATAAAGAAACAGTGGATGACATCAATCCCCTCCTTATGGAAATGGATTTGCATAAGGCCATTGAACGGGAAGAGTTTATTTTACATTATCAGCCAAAAATCAATTTGAAAACGGGCAAAGTAATTGGTGCCGAAGCACTGATTCGTTGGAACCACCCTAAGCGGGGAATGATTCCGCCTTCACAGTTTATCCCCATTGCAGAAGAGACAGGATTAATCATCCCAATTGGTGAATGGGTTCTTCAGGAGGCATGTATGCAGCAAAAGATATGGATGGACCAGGGATTATCCAATATGGTCATCTGTGTAAATTTATCTGCTCGCCAATTCTCGCAATGTCAAATTGTAAAGACTGTCAAAAAGGTTTTGGAACATACAGGATTAGAGCCTCAGTATTTAGAGCTTGAAATAACAGAAAGTATGACGATGGATATTGAACGGACAATCGTCACATTACAGGAATTAAAGAAGCTCGGACTCTTAATTAGTATTGATGATTTTGGGACGGGATTTAGCTCATTAAATTATTTAAAACAGTTTCCCGTGGATACATTAAAGATTGATCAATCCTTCGTGCGCGAACTATACAATCAAACGAATGACGAAACCATAGTCAAAACAATTATCTCTATGGCCCATACCTTACAATTGAATGTCGTTGCAGAAGGAATTGAATCAAGAGAGCAGTTGGTGTTTTTGCAGCAGCATCTTTGTGACACGGCACAAGGTTATTTCTTTAGTGAGCCCCTGCCAGCAACAGACTGGAATCAGGCATTTTTTAATAAGATGGAAGAAATTGTAGGTACTTTCGGCATTTCGCAAGATACTACTAAGCGAATGTGGATGGAAGAAACCGTCAGGATTGCCCGTCAGGAATTAAAGGATACCCTTCGGAGGCAGCAGGGATTGACGATAAAATATAAAAATATTGATGGTAAGTTTGTTCATACCTTGTGTGACGGAGAATTATTGTATCGCTTTGGTTTGATTCCAGAGCAGGTAATCGGTAAAGAACTGCATGAATTCATCCCTGCCCACCTTGCTCAGAAAAAGCTCACTTTCTATCAAAAAGCTTGGGAGGGTGAAGAGAATATCACCTATGAGGCAAAAATAAATGGAATCTATTATATGGCTGCGTTAAGTCCATTAAAAAAACGTGGAAAAGTGGTAGAGGTCATTGTTTCGTGCAGTGATATTACGAATCTCAAGGAAACCGAGAAAGCGTTAAGGGAAAGCCAAGAGATGTACCAGCTGGTGGCTGAAAATATGACGGATCTAATCACAATTTTCGATTTGCGGGGAAAAATCAAGTATGCTTCCCCTTCTCACCAATCGGTACTAGGATACCCATCTAGTTACTATGAAAACTATAACTCCTTCTCGAACCTGCATCCTGAAGATCAGTCACTTTACAAACGTACCTTTATAAGCACAATTCGGAGCAAACAACCTTGCCAAATTCAATATCGCATAGCTACACATGAAGGTGGATGGAAGCTTTTTAATGTAAAACTGACCCCGGTGTTGAACAATAGCGGCGAGGTCATCCATGTAATTGGAGTAGCCAAAGACCTTTCGAGTACTTTAAAACTAGAAGAATTAACAGGACAACCTTTATCTATAAGAAATGCGGACTGATTTTTCTAATGACTACTAAAAGGCTGACATCCTCTCAGATGTCAGCCTCTTTTGTTTCTTTATATGGGTATTAATGTGGTAAAAATGCCAGTTGATAAAAGAAGAGTACAGCGAATACGTAAAGGAGAGGATGAACCTCACGTCCCTTACCTTTGACTACTTTTAATAGCGGATAGCTGATAAAACCAAGAGCAATTCCTGTCGCAATACTTGATGTGAGCGGCATGCTCAAAATCGTCAAGAAAGCAGGAAAGGCTTCGTCTAGTTCGTTCCAGCGAATTTTTGAAATACTACCCATCATCAAGCTGCCGACAATAATTAAAGCAGGTGCTGTGATCGATGACAGCCCAGAAACGGCACCAACGAGTGGACCGAAGAAAGCAGATAGAATAAATAAAACGGCGACTGTCACAGAGGTTAAACCCGTTCGACCTCCGGCCGCAACTCCTGAAGTGGATTCAATATAAGCGGTTGTCGGGCTCGTCCCAAACATGGCACCGATTGTTGTGGCAATAGAATCAGACAGCAATGCTTGACGTGCCCGAGGCAATTTGTCGCCTTTCATTAATCCTGCTTGATTGGCAACTCCTATCATCGTACCAGTTGTATCGAAAATGGTAACAAGGATAAAGGAAAAAACAACGGCATATAAGCTGTGCTGAATAACATCAGTCAGTGCTGTCAATGGATTTGCGACCACTAGTCCTTCAGGAAGGGAAGGAAGCGACATAAATCCTTGATCGAAGTGTAACTGACCGGTAAAGAAAGCGATCAGCCCTGTAATCACCATTCCGAAAAATAATGCCCCGTTAATTCGCAGCATCATTAGAACGAGAGTGATGGCTAGGCCAAGAAGAGCCAACCAAGCGGACGGAGCATGCAGGTCGCCAAGTCCTACAAGATTGGTTGGGTGTGCGGTAATGATTTTTGAGAGACGCAGACCAATAAAAGCAATAAATAAACCGATTCCAGCTGTAATTCCATATTTGAGATTTTCTGGAATCGCTTCAATTAATTTTTCCCTTAATGGTGTAAGGGACAAAATAACAAAGATGACACCAGCGACAAAAACGGCTGCAAAGGCTGTTTCATAGTTGATGTTCTGATGCGCGCCTACTACGGAATAGGCAAAGTAGGCATTAAGACCCATTCCAGGTGCGATGGCAATCGGGTAGTTTGCGAAAAGGCCCATCCAAAGGGTTCCCAGCACAGCAGCGATAATAGTGGCGGTAAATACCTGCTCAAAGGGAACACCAGCATCCGCAAGAATGACCGGATTGACCACTACGATATATACCATGGTAAAGAAGGTTGTGATGCCTGCCAGTAGTTCTGTTTTTGTATTTGTTTGATTTTCTTTTAGCTTAAACATGAGGTTTCCTCCAAAACACGAACGTTATATTAAGACTTTATCTATATTATTCGTTTTACAGTTGTTTTTCAATAGGTATTTTTTATTTTATCCCATCCTCCTTCTATTATTCTTAGACAAGTTTTAATAGACAACCATTAAAAAAGAAGACCATCCCTGCTCCTAAACAAGGGATGGTCTTCTCTACCTACTATTCTGTACAACTTTTTTAACTAGGAAATTTTATTTCAAATCTTCAATGGAGTCAATGTCCATATAGGCTGGAACCACAAGGCCGAGTTTTGTCCCTTTTAGATTTTCACCTAAATCTTCAAACTTTCCTTTATACTTTTCATAGTAGTCTGCATGGGTAGAAGGTAACCAACCAGCTACATGAGCATCCAGGCTTCCATCAGCCACTCCCGTCCACATTGGACCGGCTTCTAATTGGGTAAGAGTGACTTTGTAGCCTAGCTCTGTTAAGACTTTACCAATCACATTCGTACTTGCGATTTCACTATCCCACGCTACATACCCAATGTTAATCTTGTCACCATTCACTTTATTGGCACCATTAGTCCATTCACTTACCTTATCCGAATTGTCCTTTACCCAATTGGCAGCTGCATCTTCAGGATCATCGCCATCAGCGATACTATTCATTACGGTATTCATGTCATCTGGTGTCCAATTAAATTGGTCAAGCACCTTATATGCGTCAGGCATATCAGCTTTTAGTCCATTTCTTACGATGGTATTGATTGTTTCCTCTTGACCAAAAACGCCTTTGGGATCATCTAAGTATTTTAAATCAAATTTTGCGAACATCCAATGTGGAGTCCATCCAGTAACAATAACAGGTTCTTTCTTGTCATATGCTTTTTTCAGGGTGGCTGTCATTGCAGCACTAGAGCCTTCAACAAGTTTCCAATCGTTTAACTCATATTCATCTAGGACTTTAGCAGTCGCCTTCATGAGTCCAGCACCAGGATCAATCCCGATGATTTTGTAATCTACACTGTCACTAACAGTGGTTTTCCCTTTGTTTTCCTTGTTACTAGCTTCATCTGATCCACATGCGGCCAGTCCAATTGTTAGTAATGCGGCTAATATTAACAACATCCATTTTTTCATCATTAAGCATTTCCTCCTTGTTTTTTGGATTTTCCTATATTTTGGGTGACCCGGTCCAGTATGATCGCAATCACGACGATTGAAAGCCCAGCTTCGAACCCTTTACCAATTTGGATTTGCGTAACCGCTCGGTATACATCGGCACCAAGACCTGGTGCACCAACCATAGAAGCAATAACAACCATGGAAAGAGCGAGCATGATACTTTGGTTTATTCCAGCCATAATTGTAGGCATGGCTAGTGGAAGTTGGACTTTAAGTAATCGTTGGCTTGTCGTCGAACCAAAGGCCTCCGTTGCTTCAATAATATCTGCGGGGACTTGTTGGATGCCGAGAATCGTTAACCTTATTGTTGGCGGCATGGCGAAAATAACAGAGGCTACGACGCCTGGTACCACTCCAATATTAAAGAAAAATATAGCAGGAATTAAGTATACAAAGGCAGGCATCGTTTGCATAAAGTCCAGAATAGGTGTCACGACCTGTTTGACCGTTTGCTTTTGTGAGGCCCAAATCCCCATAGGTATTCCTAGGACAATCGAAATGATTACGGCTGTTAACACTAGAGCTAGGGTCTGGAGCATGGGCTCCCAGTAGCCAAGATTAGCAATTAGGAATAAACCTATAAATGTGAAGATAGCGATTCCTTTATTTGAGACCTTCCAGGCAAGTAAGGTTAATAGAATAACAAATACATAGGAGGGAATAAAGCTGAATCCAAGAACCATTCCATCGACAATAGATTGAAGAACATTCGTTATACCATCAAACGCTACCTCCAAGTTCTCGGTTAACCAGTTAACGAAGACATCAACCCAATCAGCTACCGGGAGTTTTGGGAACCATTGTTCCATGTAATTTTCACCTCCTTGTTAACCTGGTCGGCTGCTACTTCAGCCTTGGCTCGGTTGAGGTCGTTAATGGCCTCATTATTGCCAGCAAGAGCACCAATGACGGCACCTCTTACAAGGATTCCATTCAGTCGGCTATGTTCATCTACAACCGCGACTGGAATGGATGCCGAAGAAACTTTATCAAATAAGTCAGTTAGCAGTGTATCAGGAGAGACTGTGGAAACTCCTGTCTGAAGAATGCTTAAAATACCTTCATTCCGATCAATGGCCTCTTTCGCATCTGAAGCCGTTATCGCCCCAAGTAATGTTTTCTTTCTATCCACGACATATATACTCGAAATTCCTAAATCTCTCATCATTTGCAGGGCAACCCGTGGACCTTTTTCGATCGAAACTGCTTCTGCACGTTTCATTACATGACCAGCCGTTAAAACTTTGGATAAGTCAACATCTTCTACGAATCTCTCAACATAGTCGTTTGATGGGTTCATGAGGATTTCTTCTGGTGTTCCTATTTGCACGATGGAACCATCTTTCATAAGTGCAATACGGTCGCCAATTCTGAGGGCCTCATCTAAATCATGGGTGATAAAGACAATCGTTTTTTTCATTGTCGACTGAAGTTCAAGGAGCTCATCCTGCATGTCTTTTCGAATCAGGGGGTCCAAGGCGCTAAAAGCTTCATCCATAAGTAAAATGTCAGATTCATTGGCTAATGCCCTAGCTAAACCTACTCTTTGCTGCATTCCACCACTTAATTGCTTAGGGTATTGGTGTTCATAACCTTCAAGTCCGACTAACTTTAAGGCATTCATGGCTTTGTCCATTCGTGTTTCTTTTGCTACTCCTTGGACTTCCAAACCGTACTCTGTATTTTCTAAGACAGTTCTATGTGGAAGGAGTGCAAATTTTTGAAAGACCATGCTGATCTTCTTTCTGCGAACTTCTCTAAGCTGCTCTTTGTTCATTTTAACTATATCCACACCGTCAATGAGTACTTGACCTGCTGTTGGATCAATAAGCCGATTGAGCATACGGACTAGGGTAGACTTCCCACTTCCTGATAAACCCATAATGACAAATATTTCTCCAGCTTCAACATCAAAGGTCGCTTGATTGACACCAACCGTTGCCCCTGTTTTCTTTAGAATGGATGTTTTGCTTTCTCCATCCTGTAGAAGCTGAAGGGCCTTTTTGGATTTTCCAAAGACTTTTGTTACGTTGCGAACACTAATTTTTTTATCATGTTTACTCATTCATTCACCTCAATTGCTGTTACAGAAGTAGTAGGACTTTTTAATTGTAGTTCTTTTTGGATAAAAAGGGCAAAGTTGGTAATTGGGCATATTCAGCCGTAAAGTACGTACAGAAAAAACTGTACGTACTGAATAAATAGTATTCTCAAAATTGCTCTATATTCCTCCATATTCCTACTTAAGAGCCTTCTTTACTTTTAAAATAAACATGATAGTCTTATTAAGAACATGTATACAAAATGGATGTGATATCAATAATGAATGGTGAAGAAAAATTAGAGCTGGCCCGTGAACGGGTGATTGAAGCGATTTCACAAAATATGAATTTATACGGGGTAACGGAATCCATTGGTCGATTATATGGAGCTTTGTATTTTCAGGAAGGCCCCCTAACACTAGATGATATGAAAGATGAGCTTGGGATGAGTAAAACTAGTATGAGTACCTCGGTCCGAAGTTTGTTAGAATTGAAAATGGTCGGAAAGGTATGGAAAAAGGGAGTTAGAAAGGATTTATATCAGGCTGAACCGGATTGGTATCAAACCTTCATTGATTTTTTTTCGATTAAATGGAGGACAGGGATTTCCATCAATGTGTCAGCAATGGAGAAGTCACTTACAGAATTACAATCCCTTACAGAGGATGACAATGTAGATTCTAAAATAAAAGAAGAAGCAATAATGGATATAGAAAAGCTAACTGGTGCAATTGAATATTACGATTGGCTCAACAGGCTAGTTGATAGCTTTGAATCAAAGGAAATTTTTCAATTTATTCCTAAAAAGAAAGAATAAATTTGGGGACAGTCCCCCG
>NZ_JBCNAC010000073.1:0-10881 GCF_050477885.1 Neobacillus rhizosphaerae | reverse complement strand
AATTTTTAAAGCGAACTCGTAGTTTACAAACACTTCTTCTACATTATCTAGTTTTGAGAGAACGATTTCTCTAATAAAATAGTCTGGTAATTATGGCGAGAAGGTCACACCCGTTCCCATACCGAACACGGAAGTTAAGCTTCTCAGCGCCGATGGTAGTTGGGACGAAAGTCCCTGTGAGAGTAGGACGTTGCCAGGCACGAAAAAGGACAGCTATATTAGCTGCCCTTTTTTGTGTCTAAAAAAAGTAGAGCCCCAGTCTTATGGCTCTACTATAGGAAGTTATTATTGTTGAACAATGGGACACCTTTTAACACCTATAACAAACGAGAATATGGAAAGAACATTATGATGATAATTGGCTAAGAATATGTTAAATTATTACTATTATACTCTTAGACTTAAAGGAGACAAATCCGTGTCGAGAAAAAAGAAGTGGACGATTGCCTGTTTCCTTTTCCTGCTCTTTTTAAATGGGTTCGGGATACTAGCGGTCAATCTATTGGGTAAGTAGAAAGAATCTACAAATTTACAGGCAGGGAATGACATTATGATCTCTAATTTAGCAAAACCACTTTCGAAAAAACTACTTTTTGCGATGCTCATCGTGACGATCGGTGTGGAAATCCTTCTTTATCTATCCAGGTATAGCTATATGGCTAGCTCACTGTATGATGGAGTCATGGTTGGTTCCTTTTTTATCGGCTGGAAGCTGTATCGCCGGCTTGGCAGCCCTACAGATCCTCCCAAACGGCCGCGGCAGATGATGATGCAATTTACCGGTGCTTTTCTTGTTTTCTTTCTTGGAAGTACGGTCATAAATATATACTCAACGAATGCATTTCAGGCATTTAGCGATGACTATGATCAATATGTGCAGGATTATACCGAAACGCAATCCTATGATGTGGAGGAGGATGAGAAAGGAGCGCCAATTGACGCGGTATGGTCCTTTTTTGATAAGGTCGATACGATTGGCTCTGATTTATATGCGGATACTCTCGCTGGTTTAGAAGAAGTATGGCGGTTATCCTATATGATTCTCATCCTTATCGTTTTCAAGAAGCTCTTTCCTAAGCGCTGGGAGAGCGGGCGAAGGGATCTATTCCTCATGCTTTCATTATTTCTCACGTCTATTTTATTTGGCGTCGACCATACGCTGGATACTGAACAACCATGGTCGATTCGAATTGGTGCGATTGTGACCTTCGCTAATATGGGACTTTTATTCGGCTTAATTTTATTATGGACTCGTAACCTCTGGGTGACCGTCCTTGTTCATTCACTTTACGATATAACCGCCACACTCTCGTGGTATTACATCGATTACGCAGTTGAATTCTTCGCTCTAGGTTGTTTCGTTCTTCATATGATTCTTTTTACTATTGAAAAAATACAGCAAAGACGGATAAAGAAGAAATTGGGCGTGATTGAATTGGCACAATGGCCATAGGCATTGGTAAGGCAGAATAATAGAATGGAAGAGGCAGCCTTAATAGGTTGCCTCTATTTATTTTGTTATAGCTTAATAGCCCCAACTATACTACTATAATTATAGGAAAACGTTTGTAAGACAGCAAAAATTGTAAACGTATACAACGAGCGTTGGCAGTTCGTTACAATCGAGGACCAACACGAGAAAAGGGAGGCATAAGGAGTGAAATTAGGTAAAAAACAATTGGTGATTATTACCACGATGATTATGTTACTCGCAAGCTATGTATTGCCTTACACAAGCAGGGCAAGCGCAGCGGGAGAGTATCTTACTGTAGCAGAAGCTTTAGCGACAAGTACCGGAACGACAGTTAATGTTAAAGGGTATATTGTGGGCTATACGAAGGGGACCAATTCGTTTACATTTACGGCTCCTTTCGGTGGTGATACGAATTTAGCCATTGCAGATAGTCCGACGGAAACGGATCCTGCAAAGATTATGCCAGTAGAAGTAACGAAGGATTTTCGACCAACCTTCGGATTACTGACTAACCCGGCAAACGACGGAAAGGAAATCTTCATTACGGCGACAACCGCAGCATACTTTTCGATGCCAGGGTTAAAGACGCCAACGAGTATTGCCTTCACTGGAGAAGGTGCACCAACTGATCCGCCTCCAGTCGAGCCGCCACCGGTAGGAAGTGGGGATGGCTTGAAAATCTCAACCATCCAAGGGACTGCTCATACCTCACCATATGTAGGGAAAACGGTGCAAAGCGTGGAAGGTATCGTCACCTATGTGGTTGATGCTTCCAACTTCTATATGCAGTCTGCCGTTCCAGATGACAATCCCGCGACATCTGAGGGAATCCTTGTCAATCGCTCTAGCCATGGTTTGTCGGCAGGTGACCAAGTTGCCATGGATGGAACGGTAAAAGAAGTCAACCTTGATGGCTATAGCGATCGTTCTTCAACAGACTTAACAATGACAGAGATTGCTGCAGCAACGATTGCGAAAAAAGCTAGTGGCGTGGCATTGCCATCTCCAGTGGTGATCGACAGAAATACTATCCCCTCCCAAGTAATTGATAACGATCAATTTGCTACCTTTGATCCAAGTGAAGATGGTATTGATTATTATGAAAGCATCGAAGGTATGCGAGTATCACTTGAAAAACCAACTGTTGTCGGGCCTCAAAAGAATGGTGAGGTTCCCGTTATTGTGGGACAGGCGGACGGCAAAACCTACACGAATGCAGGTGGGACCATCCTGACAAAGGATACATCGAACCCAGAACGATTGCAGCTCTTGATCGGTGACAGAAACTATGTGACCAAAACGGGTGATTCATTCGACGGCACGGTAACAGGTGTTGTCAGCTACTCCTATAGCAATTATAAAATACTAATCAAGAATGGAAGCCTACCGGCATTACGACAAGGTCCAAATGTTCGTGAAACGCTTCAATTAGAAAAAGAGACGGACAAGCTGACCATTGCCAGCTATAATATTGAAAACTTTAGCGCAGCAGACACTGCAAAAACCAATAAATTAGCTGAGTCTTTTGTAACGAACCTAAAAACGCCTGATATTATTGGACTTGTAGAGGTTCAGGATAATAACGGTGAAACCAATAATGGTGTGGTGGATGCCTCTGCGAACTATTCAGCTCTCATTAATGCAATTAAATCATCAGGTGGTCCGACATACAATTGGACTGACATTGCACCTGAAAACAATAAGGATGGCGGTGCTCCTGGTGGAAACATCCGTGTCGGCTTCTTATATAATCCGGAACGAGTGACATTGAATACCAGTGCACCAAAAGGAACAGCCACTCAGGCTGTAGGTTATGAAAATGGCTCTTTAACTTTGAATCCTGGAAGAATTGATCCGACGAATTCGGCGTTCTCTTCCAGCCGTAAACCGTTGGCGGCAGAATTTACATTCAACGGAGAAAAACTAATTGTCATTGCCAACCACTTTAACTCCAAGGGTGGTGACGAGGCACTATTTGGGAAACACCAGCCTCCTGTCCTAGGCAGCGAAGCACAGCGCATTAAAATTGCCCAAGTAGTCAATAGCTTTGTAGCGGATGTTTTAAACAAAAATGCCAAGGCAAATGTCGTTTTACTTGGAGACCTAAATGACTTTGAATTCTCCAATCCACTAACCGCTTTAAAAGGCGAAATTTTAGACGATTTAGCAGAGACTGTGCCTGTAGCAAGGCGCTATTCCTATAACTTCCAAGGAAATGCCCAGGTCTTAGATCATATTCTTGCAACAAAAGAATTAGCGGCTGGGGCCGAAACGGATTTCGTCCACATGAACTCTCAATTCATGGAAGCCCATGGTCGTGTAAGTGACCACGATCCGATAGTTGCCCAGTTTGATTTTTCTGTGGAAAAGGAACCAGGGGATGAGACTGATCCTGTTGTAGTCCCGCCAACAGGCTGGGTGGAAACCGACGGCGTTTGGTATTATTACGATGAGAATGGTGAAAAACACACAGGCTGGTTAGAACTAGAAGGAAAGAAGTATTACTTAGGACAAGATGGTGTGATGCAAATAGGCTGGGTGACCATTGAAGGTGCTAACTATTACTTCGGCACCAATGGAGCTATGCTAACTGGATGGGTGAAATCAGGAGCAAACTGGTATTACCTAGGCCAGGATGGCATCATGCAAACGGGTTTAATTGAAGTAAATGGAAAAACGTACTTTTTAGGACCAGACGGGGCCATGAAAACTGGCTGGGTGGAAATAGACGGATTTTACCATTACTTCTTTGCGAACGGCGAGATGGTTACAGGATGGGCTGAAATCGGTGAAGAGACATACTTCTTTGATGATGATGGCGTCATGTTAATTGGCATGTTTTACATTGATGAGGATGTTTACTACTTCGATGAGGACGGGATTCTTCAGACTGGATGGTCTGAATTTGACGGAGAGCGCTTTTACTTTGATCCTGAGACAGCCGCTATGGTTACAGGCTGGGAAAAAGTCGACGGACAGTGGTACTTTTTTGATGAATACGGTGTCATGCAGAAGAAGTGGGTGCGTGATGGCGTAAAGTGGTATTACTTAAACGAGAGTAACGGTGCGATGAAGACTGGCTGGGTTAAGGATCAGAACAAATGGTACTTTATGTCCTCCAGCGGTGCAATGCAAGTCGGGTGGGTAAAGAGCAACAATAAATGGTACTACATGGATCCGACAAAAGGAATGATGAAGACCGGTTGGGTTAGCGTTAATGGCAAATGGTACTACTTAAATACCAGCAGCGGTGCGATGCAGACTGGATGGTTTAAAGAGGGTGGTAAATGGTACTACCTAAATACCAGTAGTGGAGCCATGCAAACTGGTTGGCTGTTTATCAGTGGTAAATGGTACTATTTTTACAAGGATGGAAAAATGGCTGCCAGCACCAAAATACAAGGCTACAAATTAGGTGCAGACGGCGCGATGATTCGTTAAAAAACTTTTGAGCTGACTCTTTTTTAGAGTTGGCTCTTTTTTATATGGGGGCGTTTAAATGAATCCCGCCAGCATTTGTAGACATTCCGCGTTTTGATAGAATATTAAAAAGACGGCAACCCTTTGGCTACTGTCTTTCTTTCTAAAAACTGTATTGATAAACCTTTGAATCTACCCAATACTGAATCATTCCGTCCTTTTCTTGGGTGTATTTGATCTCTGCCTTATCCAATGCAGTTGTTAAATTTTCAATAGCAATCTCTCGGCTAACTTTTAGCTCTAATAATTTTTTATTAACCTGAATCTCATTTCTATTCTCTTCCTCAGCGAGATAGGTAAGCAAGTCTAGCCGTTGTTGCATCACTTTGAGCAAATCTTGTTTATGCACACTTAAACTGGCAGGTGCTTTTAAGTTGTTCGCTTTTTGCAAGAGTTCAGCTTGCATGACAACTGCTCGCTGAAGATTTGGGGGATCTTTTTCGGTTATGTTTATGAATAGATTCGTGCTTCGTTTGTTATATGATTGTTCGATTTTTAAAAAGGAAACAATCTCTTCCTGATTGGCTGTGGAAGAATCTAGCAGCAAAAGACTACTAATTATGACCATGCAAATTCCAGCAAGGATATAAAACCACGTTTTCTTGGGGCTTTTATTAGGAGCAGGTTCTTCATCTCTGCGTTGAATAGTAGCCTTTACCTGCAGCTCTTCCAGTTCTTGTTTCACTTTTTGTTGTGCAGGAGTTAGCATCCTTCGCCCTCCGTTTTATGTAGAATAGTAGAAACTATTACTATCCTACTATAAAAAGACACAAAAAATCCATTTATTCCTGAATTTTACTGTAAAAACATAGGTAATTTGCACTTTTTTAAGCAAATAATACCTTATTTTAGAAGATGGAAACACCGTTTCCTCTCGTCAAATGTCGACTATATTCGATTTCAATCTTAAATTGGGAGTGATTAATCAACAATTTGGCCATTAGAAAATAATAGGAAAAAAGATAGAGGCAGAATGTGTATCACTTTTCGAACTTTTTATTTTTCTAGTATAAGGCTTATTACTTTTCTCTTTTGTTGTCATTAGTGAATTTTATTATTTCTGCACCGCGATATTTATTGAAATTCTTGTCAGGTTAATTGGATTTTCAAGAGAAAAAAACAATATCTAAGACATTTTGTGAGCCACTTTTATCAAAAACCCGAGTTTTTGCGGTTAAACCAGCTAATCCTTTCTGACACCGTAGGTTAGGAAGCCCTATATTCCGATAAAATATCATCCCTTTAAAGGGGTAAATTCATAGCGAAAAGCACATGTAGGGTTGTTATTTATGTTACTATGTCGAATATTGCGAAAATATTTTTCTTCGAACATCGAAAAACTATTGACCTTTACTACAATAAAATACTAAAATTATATTTGTATATTCCGACTTTTCTAAATAGTAGGGTGATTTGACCTGAAAATAGATTAGTAGGGAAGATATTGATATTACTATTTTAATAGGGGGGAAAGTCTTTAATGAGCAAAAAGAACTACAATAAGAAACGCAAAATTGCTACATACGCATTAGCTTCAGCTCTTGCATTATCTAACTTCAGTTTCGTTTCTCCAACTTCCGCTGCCTACAAGCCAGGTGATTTAGAATCAAAAGTTCAACAATTAAAGCAGGCACAGCAAGCTAGAGAATCTTTTAAGGAACAGCTTAAATCTAAAAACCTTAGGGCCGATCTTAAAGCAACTGATAAGGTTCGTGTGATTGTTGAGGTTGACGGACAAACTGCTGTTGAATATGCAACAAAGCAGGGCGTATTATACAAAGAATTATCCGAAGATAAAAAATCTTCATTCACTTCTAAAGCAGAAAGCCAACAAAAGTCTATTAAAGAGAAAATTGCTGCTAAAGGTGTAACCGTTAAGTACAAGCAAAAATTCTCAACTGCTTTCAACGGATTTTCAGGGGAAATCGCTTATGGTGATCTTGATAAAATTGAATCTGTTTCAGGTGTAAAAGCTGTTTACTTAGCAAACGAATATAACCGTCCTAAAGTAGAACCAAACATGAAAACGAGCCATCAGTTCGTTGAATCTCGTGATACGTGGACAAAAGCTGGATTTAAAGGCGAAGGAATGGTTGTAGCAGTAATCGATACTGGTGTTGACCCATCCCACCGTGACTTTAAATTAACAGATGTAACAAAAGAAGGTTTAACAAAAGCAGAAGTAAATCAAGCTATTGCTGATAATGGCTTAAAAGGTAAATTTTATACAGATAAAGTTCCTTTCGGTTGGAACTATTATGATGGAAACGACACCATCCTTGACATAGGACCTGGAGCAAGCATGCACGGTATGCACGTTTCTGGTATTGTAGCAGCTAACGGCGACGAAGCTAATGGTGGTATTAAAGGGGTTGCACCTGAAGCGCAAGTTCTTGCGATGAAAGTATTCAGTAATGATCCAATTTACCCTTCTACTTGGTCTGACGTGTATCTTGCTGCAATAGATGATTCTATCAAGTTAGGTGCTGACGTTCTAAACATGAGCCTTGGTGATGTTGCTGCATTCTATCAAGAAGATAGTGCAGAAGACCTTGCTATTCAAAGAGCGACGGCTAACGGTATCGTTTGTGCGATGTCTGCTGGTAACTCTAACCATATCGGTGATGGCTGGGATAACCCATATGCTCAAAACCCTGATATCGGTGTAGTAGGTGCACCAAGCTTAAATCCTGACGGTATTTCTGTCGCTGCTTCTGGTAACGAAGCATACTGGTACCAAACTAACGTTACTGTTGATGGCCTTCAAGGCTATACAAGCTTAGGTAAAGGTATAGACGATTGGGAAAAATTTGCTGCTGCTAACGGCGGTAAGCTTGAATTAGCTAGCATTGGCGGAAAGCTTGGTAATCCAGAAGATTACAATGGCGTTGACGTTAAGGGCAAAGTTGTTCTTGTTCCACGTGGTACTTTATCTTTCTATGATAAAACCGTAAACGCTGCTAAAGCAGGCGCGATTGGTATTATTGTATATAATGCAACCAATGGTTTCTGGTATGAAGACCAAGGTGGCTGGGATGTTCCATTCATGTTAATTTCAGGTGCTGAAGGTACTACATTGGAACAGGAAGTTGCTAAAGGTCCTACTTACATTCATGTGGCAACAGCAAATAAGAAGGATAGTCCTGAAATGGGTCGTATGACTAGCTTTACATCATGGGGAACTACACCATCCCTAGACTTAAAGCCTGAAATTACTGCTCCTGGTGGAAATATCTATTCTACTGTTAATAATGACCAGTACACTGTAATGAGTGGTACTTCAATGGCATCCCCACACGTTGCAGGTGGATCTGCACTTGTTCAACAATACTTACAAACAGACGCACGTTTTAAAGACCTTTCTGTTGCAGAGCGTACGCATCTTGCAAAAGTATTGTTAATGAACACGGCTAAAAATATTACTGACTTAAATGGTCAGCCTTTCTCACCTCGCCGTCAAGGTGCTGGTATGATGCAAACTTATGCGGCTGTAACTACACCTGCATATTTTGTAAACAAGGCTACTGGTAACGCTAAAGTTGAGTTGAGGGACTTCACATCGAAGCAATTCGAAATGACCTTCACTGTTAAAAATATCTCTGACAAATCTGTTTCTTATACTGTAAACACAGATGTGTTAACAGATACGATTCAAGATTATGCAGATGGTAGCCCAGAGTATAATGCATTAATCGCAGGTGACCTTGCAGGTGCGAAAGTTGATGCACCAAAAACTGTAACAGTACCAGCAGGTAAATCTGTTGACTTTACTGTTAAAGTTGATTTTTCAAATGCTAAACTTCCAGGCCTTGATAAAGATGGAAACAAAACTCTTCTAGAACTAAGAGAAAACATTTTCGTTGAAGGCGCTGTAACATTAGTTGGTGCAGACAGTACGGTTCCAAACTTAACAGCTCCATATGTTGGCTTCTACGGCCACTGGGATGAGCCACAAATCGTGGATGGATTTGCGACACTTGGCGAAGAGCGCTACTTCGATCTGAAGTACCTATTCAAGGGTGGTACAGATGTTGAAGTTGACCAAAATTATTTTGGAAAATCGGTTGATAATAAGTTCTATGCATTATCTCCAAATGGTGATAAGTACTTAGAGGATATCAATCCAATTCCGTCATTCTTACGAAATGCTGCTGAAGCTCAGTTCAACATTTTGGACAAGGATGGCAATCAGCTTCGCCGTATTAAATCTGAATCTGATGTCTATAAGAATGCATTTGATGGCGGCTCAGCAAACCCATTCTCTTATAAAGCAGACCGCTTATGGGATGGGAAAGTAAAAGGCGAAGTCGTTAAAGACGGCCTATACTACTATGAAATCAAAACAATTGTTGACTATGCTGGTGCTAAGTGGCAATCTAAGAAAATCCCAGTATATGTTGATACAACTGCACCAAAAGTAACGGCTAAATATGATCCTGAAACATCTATGGTATCCTGGGAAACTAAAGAAGAAGGAACTGGCGTAAAAGTTTACGGTGTCTACGTAGATGGAAAGCTTGTTGGAACAACTGACGGCAAGACGAATTCTTATAAATTAACTGAAGTACCAGAAAAAGCGATTGTTGAAGTAGTAGCTGCTGACAATGCAGGAAACTATGGAGATGATACTGCTGCAATCGGTGATGTTGCACTTCCATTAATCGTAATCACTGATGGTTCAAAGGATTCAGATGGAAACTATGTTCCAAATTCTCCAAATCCATGGGGTGCATATGATACGAAGGAAGTAGATGTTAAAGGTTTCGTATCAGATGATATCGGCTTAAAAACATTAAAAGTAAATGGTAAAGTAACTGATTTCACAGTTGGTGAAGATGGTAATTTCCACTTCTCGACTACTGTTACATTTGAAAAAGATGGATTATATGATGTTCAGGTTGAAGCAATCGATCACTCAAATAAATCCTTCTCTATTGCTCGTAAGGTATACGTTGATACAACTAAACCAGTCATCAATGTAAACGCACCTGAAAGAGTTGATAAGAATGTTGATAAAGTTACCTTGAAAGTAAACCTGCAAGATAACTTCAACTACTTAAACTTCTACGTAGGTGAAGATCACGAGTTTGAAGTGCCCCTTGTAAGCCCTGTGGATGTATTAAATCCATTAAGCAAGGATTATCAAGTAACACTTCCACTTAAAGAAGGAGAAAACAAATTTACGTTAAGAGCTACTGACCTTTCTGGTAACGAAACTGTGAAGGAAGTTGTCGTTAACCGAAAAGATGCTGAAAAACAACCAGTAGTTAAAAACGGCTGGAGCTTAGAAGGCGGTTCTTGGTACTACTATGTGAAAGATGTAAAGGCTACTGGCTGGGTGAAAGATACAGACGGTAAGTGGTACTTCTTGAAGAAAGACGGCAAGATGGCTACTGGCTGGGTATTCGATGGTGGTGCTTGGTACTACTTAACGAGGTCCGGTGCAATGAAGACTGGCTGGTTATTAGAAGGTGGAAAGTGGTATTACCTAAATGGTAACGGCAAAATGGCTACTGGCTGGAAACTAGTAAACGGCAAGTGGTACTACCTATACAGATCCGGTGTAATGGCTGCTAACACAACAGTTGATGGCTATAAGATTGGTAAAGACGGAGCTTGGATTAAGTAATTTCCTCTCCGCAAAAGGCGAACAGATGTCAAATCTGTTCGCCTTTTTTTAAGAATGAATAAATTTGCCACTGCCACAGTCCTTGAAACTGTGGTATTTTTATGTCCCGAATTAATGGAGCCCGCCTTGTAATAGGGGAAGTTTCTAATGCCCGTGACAAGAGAAAAAGCACCCGACTGGTAAATAGGGGAAGTTTCTAATGCCCGTGACAAGGGAAAAAGCACCCGACTGGTAAATAGGGGAAGTTTCTAATGCCCGTGACAAGGGAAAAAGCACCCGACTGGTAAATAGGGGAAGT
>NZ_JBCNAC010000072.1:0-52032 GCF_050477885.1 Neobacillus rhizosphaerae | reverse complement strand
AGTGCTCGACCGGTAAATAGAAGAAGTTTCTAATGCCCGAGCTAAAGGAAAAAGTGCTCGACCGGTAAATAGAAGAAGTTTCTAATGCCCATTGCAAGGTTGCCTGGCTACTAAAGGATAAGGACTTTTGTACTCATATGTACGACTAGGTCTATCTGCGCTCCGCTAAATCTACACGTCTTCTTGATCGGGGATGACCAAGACACTTGCGCTTTTTCTTATTTCCTTGTTTGTTTATTGATGTTCGCTTTTGGGATTATGGAGAAAGTTAGAGTATAATGTGAATGATTAGGAAAAAGGAGGGCTTTTACATGAAATACATAAACATTGCCAATACAGATTTAAAAGCATCCAATATCATAATGGGAAATATGCGCTTGCCTCAACTTTCCTTGGTTGAAGCAGAAGAGCTGATACGTACAGCCATGGACGAAGGGATTAATTTCTTTGACCATGCAGATATTTATGGCAAAGGAAAAAGCGAAGAGATCTTTTCAGAAGCTATTCAGATGAATGCAAGCATCCGTGAAAAAATGATTATCCAAAGTAAATGTGGGATTCGTTCCGGCTTTTTTGACTTCTCAAAAGAGCATATCATTTCGTCCGTAGACGGGATATTAAACAGATTAAATACGGAATACCTGGATCTTCTTCTTCTTCATCGTCCCGATCCATTAATGGATCCTGTCGAGGTAGCGGAAGCCTTTGAAGAGCTATATACGAATGGAAAGGTAAAGTACTTTGGTGTGTCAAACCATAATCCAGCTCAAATGGAACTACTGCAGAAGTATATTCCTTATAAGTTGGTGGTAAACCAGCTCCAATTTAGCATTGCACACACACCAATGATTGATTCTGGAATTGCCTTAAACATGAATATTGATCAGTCAATCAATCGCGATAGCAGTGTTTTAGAATATTGCCGTCTTCATGACATTACCATGCAAGCTTGGTCCCCGTATCAACACGGCTTTTTCGAAGGATCATTTTTAGGTGATGTTGAAAAATATCCTGAGTTAAATCAGGTAATTGATACGATTGCTGAAAAATACGGAGTGACCAATACAGCTATCGCAACAGCATGGATTACACGTCATCCAGCTCATATCCAAGTTGTGCTTGGAACAACCAAAGTAGAACGGATGAAGGAGGCATGTAAAGGCTCCGATATCCGCCTAACAAGAGAAGAATGGTATTCCATCTACAAAGCAGCAGGGAATATCGTACCTTAATATAAGGCTATGTTAAACAACATTGTTGATTTTTATTCCCAGTTGATTGGAGCGGAAATCAACAGACACCTTTAACAAATTCTAATATAAAAATAAAACGTAGGGCGAAGATATCTTCGTCCTATTTTTTGTTCTTTCATACTGGTTGAAAAAAAGTGAAACTTTTTAAATAGGTTACCGTATACTTACTAGGAATATTTTACATAAGTGGAAATAGGGGGTTATGAAATGGAATTACAAAATGAGGTTAATGTACAGAAAGAGAAACCTAGTCTGTTTGGAATGTTTACGAATCCGGTGCAACAGTTTGAGAGAATTAGGGAAAATCCAAAAATATGGGTACCGTTGGTGATTGTTAGTATTCTTTACGCTATTGGAACCATCTTTATGGCTTTTTCCATTGATGCTTCAACGTTAATTGATCAGGGTCTCCCAGAAGATCAAGTAGAAATCGTATTAACCATTACTAAAATTACGGTTGCAATTACTGGTATCATTTCTCCCATCTTTGGCGTGCTGATTAGCAGTGCCATCCAATTGGCCATAGCTAAGATTGCTGGTTCATCTGTTACCTTTAAGCAGTTATTTTCCATGAATACTTTTATTATGGTCATCGGGGCTGTTGGTCTAATTTTAAATATGGCAATTAGGTATGCGATAGGTGGAGATGTTGAAATATATGTTACTAGTTTAGCAGGATTGCTCAATCAAGATAAGGCCGGTTTCTTTGGCTCAATTGAAGTATTCGGTATTTGGACATTAATTATAACGGCCTTGGGGCTTCACAAAACAGGGCAATTCTCCAAGGGGCTTGCATGGACCGTTGCGATTGTTTTCTTCTTAATTGGGATCGGCTTTGGTTTAATCGGAACCTTGTTACAAGGGGCACCGAAACTATAATTAACCAATTTTAATCTTAAAAATTATACCTTTTGATTGAAGGGAGAACAGGATAAGGGAGAAGTCCCCCTCTGGTGATGGGGGCTATCCTTTTGTCCGTATAAAATGAAAAAGAAAATATGGATTACCATAGGTGTTGTCAGTCTTATTGTTCTTATGATTGCAGTCAGCGTCTACCGTCAGGTTTTTGCCAAAGGGCCATCTGTAAAAGTGACACAAATATCCCAGGAAGAAGTATCATCATTATTGATGATTCCGGGTACAGTAAAGCTTGAAGAGGAACAAGTGGTCTATTCCTCACCAGAAAAAGGAGAACTGAAAGAACTACTAGTGAAAGAGGGAGAGATAGTAAAAAAAGGGTCCGTCTTAGCTAAACTTCAAAATCCACAGCTTGACTTGGAAAGGGAACAAAATAAATTAGCCATTGAATCGGCCAATTTAAAAATCTCCCAGATTGATAAAAAAATTAAGCAGCTCAAGGAAAAAGAAACAACATTAGCTAAACAGGTCGGAAAAGAGGAAGCAAAAAAACAACTTGCTCCAGAACTTGAGCAGGCAGAAATGGAAAAAAAGTTAGCCAATATTGAGCTAAAGCAAACCTCCCTGCAAAAAGATTTACTTAGTAAGCGCCAAGGTGATTTGGAGATTAAGAGTACAATAGATGGAGTAGTTTTATCAGTGCAAGACCCAAACACGAGTAGCAGGGACGCATCGAATCTTGAACCACTTATACATATCGGAAAGCTTGAAGGATTAACCGCTGCAGGCCTCTTATCTGAATACGATTCATTAAAAGTAAGCAGCGGTCAAAAAGTAATTTTACGTTCGGATGCAGTTCCAGGGCAAGAATGGCAGGGCCAAATCACTACGATTAGCATCCTTCCACAACAAAATCAATCTGGGCTACAAACCGGTAGTCAGGCAGTGCAGTATCCTGTAACGGTTAAGATCTCGGGCGACACAACAGCATTAAAACCAGGTTTCCAGCTTATTATGGAAATCGAAACTGAAAAGAAGATGACCATGGTCCTTCCAGTGAACTCCTTACATGATGACGGTGAACAGCCATATGTTTATCTTGTAAAGGATGGAAAAGCGCGTAAACAAAAGGTGAAAACAGGTATCACTTCTGGAAAGAAGATTGAAATCCTTAATGGGGTTTCGAAAAGTGACAAAGTCATCGTTCAAGGACCTGAACAATTGAAGGATGGGCTGGAAGTGAAGGTCAAATGATTCACTTAGAAAATATCACACGATCGTTTATGCTAGGGAAAGAGAATGTACATGTATTAAACGGAATCAGCATGACAATTGAGCCAGGTGAATTTGTTGCTATTATGGGCCCCTCCGGTTCGGGCAAATCAACACTGATGAATATTATCGGCTGTTTGGATAAGCCAACAGAGGGTGAGTACTTTCTTGCAGGGGAAAATGTATCCCACTACAACGACAAGGAATTGGCGAGGGTAAGAAATCAGTCAATCGGATTTGTGTTTCAGCAGTTTCATCTTTTACCAAGATTGTCTGCTTTAAAAAATGTGGAGCTTCCAATGATTTATGCAGGGATCTCCAAAAAAGAAAGGCAAGCCCGCGCGGAAGAAGCATTGATCAAAGTAGGATTATCTGACCGTATGAACCACCTGCCAAATGCGCTATCTGGTGGACAAAAGCAACGTGTGGCCATTGCAAGAGCGATTGTAAACCTGCCGAAGCTCATTTTAGCTGATGAACCGACAGGGGCACTTGATTCGAAAACAAGCGAAGATATCATGGCTCAATTTAGTAAGCTAAATGAAGAAGGCGTAACGATTGTTGTAGTAACACATGAATCTGAGGTCGCTCAATATGCGAACAGGACGATCATGGTAAGGGACGGTTTACTGCAATCCCCCTCACAATTTGATAGGGGGCTGATGTAATGAGTTTTATGGAAAATTTAATCATGGCCTTAAGCTCGCTAAAGGCTCATAAAATGCGAAGTATTCTTACCATGCTTGGAATTATTATCGGTGTTGCTGCCGTCATCATTGTAGTTGCGATTGGGCAAGGCGGAGAAGCGATGCTGAAAACACAAATCACTGGTTCTGGAAATACAATTGAAATGTTTTATCAACCATCTGATGAAGAATTGCGGGCAAACCCCAATGTGTTCCTGCAAGCTCCATTCAAACAAGAAGATATTCGTGCGTTGGAACAAATCCCAGAGATTAAGAGAGTGGTAGCATCAAGCACAAAATTGTCACAAGCAAGATTTCAAAAGGAAACGGCCGATGTTTCCACAACCGGGATCAATCAGTCATTTTTAAAATTAAACAAATTAAAAGTAACAAAGGGCCGAAACTTCACTACCTCTGATTTTCTCGGTGGAAGAAGAGCGGGGATTATCAGTAACAAAATGCAGGAAGAACTCTTTAAAGGGGACAATCCTGTTGGCAAAATCATTTTGGTTGCCAATCAGCCAATTGAAATCATCGGTGTTCTAGAAAAGCCGAATGGACTTCTTTCTTTTGGGTCAATGGAGGTTTACCTTCCCTTCCAAACATGGAGAAATATGTATGGCAGCAGTAATTATACCCAAGTAACACTCCAAGCTGCATCTGCTGAACAGCTACAGGCTGCTGGTAAAAAGGCTTCCAGACTGTTAAATAAGATGCATAATACGGAAAAATCGTATCAGGTCATTAACATGGAAGAAATTGCTCAAGGAATTGGGCAAGTAACGAAAATTATGACCTTAATTATCGGAAGTATTGCCGGTATATCCTTATTTGTCGGTGGAATTGGGGTTATGAATATCATGCTTGTATCTGTAACGGAAAGAACCAGAGAAATAGGGATTCGAATGGCACTTGGGGCAACGCGAGGCCAGGTCTTAACTCAGTTCCTCATTGAATCCATGACACTCACCTTTATCGGGGGAATTCTAGGAATATTTCTCGGTTGGGGCACGGCAACCATTGTGAGTTTCTTTGCAGGCTGGCCATCCTTAGTTTCCTGGCAGGTAGTATTAGGTGGAGTGATGTTTTCAATGGTAATAGGTATCATTTTTGGACTGCTCCCAGCAAACAAGGCCTCCAAGCTTGATCCGATTGAATCGCTAAGATATGAATAAACCTAATTAAAAAAGTCTGCATATTAGTGTGCAGACTTTTTTTGATGAATATCTAAACCAAATGGGACTATAGATTTGCAGAAAAATAGTAGTGTGTTAAAATGTTTTTATGGAATATTCAGTTAATATTTCACCGTTCTTTCCCAAATTAATAGTTTAGAAGGAGTCGAGTTGAGAATGAAGAGTGCGAGCGTAGAAAATAAAGGATACTTTGGAGAATTTGGTGGAAGTTTTGTACCTGAGGATTTACAGCAGGTCATGAACGAATTAGAGGAGCAATTTTTACTGTATAAAGATGATCCTGAATTCATCGATGAGTTCAACTATTACCTAAAAGAGTATATTGGCAGAGAAAACCCGTTAACCTTTGCGGAAAATTTAACGAAACAAATCGGTGGAGCGAAAATTTATCTCAAAAGAGAGGATTTAAACCACACAGGCGCTCACAAAATTAATAATGCCATTGGGCAAATTCTATTAGCCAAACGGATGGGTGCAAAACGTATTATCGCGGAGACAGGTGCTGGACAGCATGGCGTAGCCACTGCTACTGCCTGTGCGATGTTCGGGATGGAATGTATCATATATATGGGAAAACTGGACACGGAGCGGCAGGCTCTTAACGTGTTCCGAATGGAACTACTAGGAGCAAAAGTGGTTGCAGTTGAAAAAGGCCAGGGGCGCCTTAAGGATGCTGTCGATGAAGCATTAGGTGACTTAGTGCAAAATTATAAACATACTTTTTATTTATTAGGTTCGGCTGTTGGTCCTCACCCTTACCCATCAATGGTGAAACACTTTCAATCTATTATTAGTGAAGAATCCAAACGTCAGATACTTGAAAAAGAAGGAAAACTACCAACAGCGATTCTTGCCTGTGCAGGTGGTGGCAGTAATGCGATTGGTGCGTTCGCTCATTATATTGAGGAACCATCTGTTCGATTAATTGGAGTGGAACCAGCGGAAGCCCCAACCTTAACAGAAGGGGTTCCAGCTGTCATTCATGGCTTTAAATGTTTAACACTATTGGATGAAAAGGGAGAGCCGAAACCAACTTATTCGATCGCTGCTGGCCTGGATTATCCTGGTGTAGGTCCAGAGCATAGCCATTTAAAAACTAGCGGAAGAGCAGAATATGTGACGGTTACGGGGCAAGAGGCGTTAGAAGCGTTTCAACTGCTTAGTAAAACGGAAGGGATTATACCAGCATTAGAAAGCTCCCATGCTGTGGCCTATGCCATCAAACTGGCAAAGAATTTATCTCCTGAAGATGTGTTGATTGTAAACCTATCTGGCCGCGGAGATAAAGATGTGGAGCAGGTATTTAAGATGTTAAAAGATAAATAAATGGAAAGGGCGAGGTAGCAAAATCCTCGTCCTTTTCTTCTGGAGGAACCATATGGAAGGCTTAGTATTTGAAAAGGGATATAAAGAGAATGAAGCGTTAAGAGACAGCTTTAATGAACTGGCCTTAAATACATTTGGAATTGAGTTTGAAACTTGGTATCAACATGGCTACTGGACAGAAAAATATCAGCCATACTCCTTTATTCACCAAGGGAAAGTGATTGCGAACGTCTCCGTTAATCTCCTAAACTTGGTGATTGGTGGAGAGAGTAAGCGAGCTATTCAAATCGGAACGGTTATGACACATCCGGATTATCGTAATCAAGGGCTATCGAGAAAACTTATGGAACTGGTTTTGGAAGATTTTAAATATGTCGACCTTGTCTATTTGTTTGCCAATCAAACGGTGTTGGATTTCTATCCTAAGTTTGGGTTCAAAGCTATGGATGAAATCCAGTTTTCAACAAACTACGATTTTAAGCCTGCGAACCAATCGAGGGTAAAGAAATTAGATGGCACCAACCCAGAAGACTTATCTTTTATCTATACCTTAGCTGCAAATAGAAAAAGCATTTCAAAGACCTTTGGAACCATAGGCAGTGAGGAACTTTTATTGTTTTATAGCATAATGGTATTTAGTCAGGACCTCTATTATTTAGAGGACGAAAAGGTCTTGGTTATTTTTCAAAAAGAAGATGATACCATTCACCTTTATGATATAGTTTTTACTGAGGAAGTAGATATTCAATTAATTATCAACCAGATTGCCTCACCAGAGAGTAGAAAAATCGTTTTTCATTTTCATCTAGACAATCAAGAGTCCCTTCTTACGAATGAAATATACCAATCTAGTAATGTTCTTTTTGTAAAGAATCTTACAAACGTTATATTGCCTGAAAAATTCAAGCATCCGATTACATCTCAGGCGTAACTCTGTAAATATTGATAGGAAGTGTAGTATGTTGATAAATAAAAATTTTGTAGCTCAAAAAATCATCATCACAGGAGCAAATAGTGGTATTGGCTATGAAGCAGCAAAAGCTTTAAGTAAGAGTGGTGCTGAAGTTATTTTAGCTGTAAGGAATGAAGAAAAAGGCAAGGCTGCGGCAGAGTCTATTGTGAAGGAAGTAGCTCAAGCAAAGGTTGCAGTTATTCGACTCGATTTAGCCGATTTAGCTAGTGTTAGAGATTTTGTGGAAAATTATAACAAACGATATGATTCCTTACATATTTTGATAAACAATGCAGGGGTAATGGTACCGCCATATGGTTTAACAAAAGACGGATTTGAATTGCAATTTGGAAGTAATCATTTAGGACACTTTGCTTTAACAGGCCTATTACTACCTTTACTTAAGAACACTCCACAATCACGAGTAGTGTCACTCAGCAGTATTGCCCATAGAGGGGCATCCATTGATTTTGATAACCTAGATGGATCAAAAGGCTATAAGGGTATGAAGTTTTACGGGCAGAGCAAGCTTGCTAATTTACTATTTGCTAAGGAATTAGACTACAGGTTAAAGGAGAATGGTCTTCCAACGATTAGTCTTGCTTGCCATCCGGGTATTTCCTCAACAAATTTATTTAAAATAGGGAAAAGAGAAGCCCCGGGGTACTTGAAAGCATTAATGAAGGTATTTTTTCAACCAGCGGAAATGGGGGCTCTGCCAACGATCTATGCAGCAACAGAATCCAGTTTGGCTGGCGGAGAATACATAGGGCCTGATGGCAGAGGAAATAGAAAGGGACAACCAACGATAGAAATTCCAGCTCCTGGTGTGTACAATACGGAAACCATGAAGAAGCTTTGGGAAGTATCCGAAAGATTAACTGGAGTAACGTACGATTTTTCTAAATAAAAACTTTAAGCGACATGAAGTCCCCTATGACTGCTAAATGGGGGCTTTTTTTCATGTAACAAAGAATTGAATCACAATGCAAAGAATATATATAACCAAGCATGTACTCTATTTTTAATAAAAGGGGAGCCCTATGTTCAGAAAAAGAGTGAACTATTACATAGATAATAATCGGTCGAGTAGCATTTCCTTTTATAAACGGGGCTGTTCTATTTTTTGCGGAGCATCGCTAGTTGCCATATCCTTGCAGCTATTTCTAGTGAAAAATTATGTGATCGATGGAGGCGTAATTGGAATCAGCATTATCCTTTCTCATATTACTCGTCAAGAGGTGGGATTGTTTCTGCTATTATTAAATACTCCTTTTTTCATAATTGGCTATTCTTACCTGGGTAAAAGGTTTCTGGCTTTAAGCCTATTCGCTATTCTCATTTTGTCATTGGGAACCTATGTACTAGAGCCGTATCCGGCTCTAACACATCATCCTTTATTAGTGATTATTCTAGGTGGAATTATCTTAGGTTTAGGAGTGGGGATCACTATACGATTTGGTGGATGTTTAGATGGGACTGAGGTACTCGCCATTCTATTCAGCAAACGTTCCCGGTTTTCAATTGGACAATATATCCTATTTCTAAATTTTTTCATATTCAGTAGTTCTATTTTTATTTTTGGATTAAAGGAAGCTATTTACTCATTAGCAACTTTTTTTGTCGCCTATAAAACCATTGATTTTTCAATTCAGAATACATAAGTAGACTTTCAAGAACTTTGGTAAAGCTTAAAGCCGAAGTTCTTTTTTATTTAGATGATAGCGTTCAAATAAATTTCATAATTTCTTGTTAAGGTTTTGTGAACAACAGCTTGCTTTCTGACAATATTCGACGGCTTTCCTTTTTGATTTTCCTGAATCTCGTGTGGAAATGAAATGTTTACCTATTATTTATGAAATATCAACAAGTGCAAATGAGGAAAGGTGTCGAGATTCGTGCGTTTACAAATTTTCCATTCCTTACAATAATTTAGGTGTAATAAAAAATAAAATGATGAATAAGGAGGCATATGTATGATGTATCAGGAAAAACCTTGGTTGAAGCTTTATGACCCTAGAGTGGAGGAACATGTAAGTGTAAAGCACGAATCACTCTACGATTTCTTAGAAAGTGCTGTCAATCGTTTTGGGGACAAACCTGCGTTCACCTTTTATGGAAAGGTATTCAGTTTCGATGAAACAAAAATGATGGTCGACCGGCTAGCTGCTGAATTACATAAAGAAGGTTTAAAGAAAGGTGACAGGGTGGCTATTATGCTGCCGAACTGTCCACAATACGTGTTCACCTTATTTGCTATTTTCCGCTTAGGCGGGATTGCGGTCCAAGTCAATCCAATGTATGTAGAAAGGGAAATCGCCTACGTATTGGATGACTCTGGAGCCAAGTTCATGGTTGCGCTAGATGCCTTTTATCCAAAAGTAAAGAAGGTTCAATCTGACACCTTCTTGAAAAAGGTGATAGTGGTCAGCTTTGGTGGGGAACGGAAAGACCTAGCTGAAGGGGATCATTATTTTGATGAATGCCTTCAAGCTGATGCTGAGATTCCATTAATCGAAATTGATCCACATGAGGATGTTGCCGTTTTACAGTACACAGGTGGAACAACAGGTGTGCCTAAAGGTGTCATGCTTACACACTATAACTTGCTAGCCAACTTTAATCAGGTTTGTGATTTTATTTATAACACATGTGAACAGATTCCTGAGTCGTTTAAAATGATTACGGTTCTTCCGATGTTTCATGTCTACGGCCTTTCTAGTGTGGCGCTGTGTGGTATTAGAGAGGGGGCCAATCAAATCATCCTTCCTCGCTTTGACGTGAAGGAGATAATAGAAACCATTAAGCGGGAGAAGCCATTTATCTTTGCAGGAGTTCCGACCATGTATTTTGCATTAAACAGTCAGCCTGAATTATTAAAGGACTGTGATTTAAAGGAATTGTGGTATGTAGGCAGCGGTGGTGCACCACTACCGGTTGAACAAGCAAAAACTTTTGAAAAAATAACTGGCGCTACACTAAGGGATGGATATGGTCTCTCTGAAGCGGCACCAACCATTGCGTTTAATCCACCATTTATACCTAGGAAATATGGCAGTATTGGTATTCCGGTTCAAAGTACTGTAGTGAGAATTGTTCGGGAGACGGAAGACGGGGCAATTGTAGATGTTCCTGTCGGTGAAGCGGGAGAATTAATCGTTAAGGGCCCGCAGGTTATGAAGGGGTATTGGAACCGTCCAAAAGATACAGAAGATGTGTTGAAGGATGGCTGGCTGTTTACCGGAGATATTGCTAAAATGGATGAAGAAGGGTATCTTTATATTCTTGATCGAATGAAGGACATGATAATTGCAAGCGGTTACAATGTTTATCCACGAGAAATTGAAGAAGTTCTTTACCAAATGGAGGGCGTAGAGGAAGCGATTGTAATTGGTATCCCTGATGATTATCGTGGGGAAACGGTTAAGGCGTTCATTAAGCCGATTGAAGGATATACGCTATCAACGGAGGAAATTCTCCAGTATGCTAAGGATAACCTTGCTCCATATAAGGCACCAAAAGAAGTGGAAATCCTTTCCGAGCTGCCAAAATCCTCTGTTGGTAAATTACTCAGACGAGTCCTTCGGGACGAAGAGCTTGCTAAAGTGAAAGCTTAATAGAGGGAAGTGTAACAGAAATGCCCGATCACTATTTGAGTTCGGGCATTTTTCTTCATTATTTTAAGAAGTCTAGCACTCTATCATTTACAAAATCATTCGCTTCGGTAACATAAATGTGACCTGCCCCTTGGATCGTTAGGAATTCTGCATTTGGGATTTTTTCTGCTAAGGTGACACCATTTTCATATGGTACCAGTTTATCTGCATCACCATGGATGACTAGGGTAGGAACTTGTATCTGGTCTATTTCATTGTAGGTATCATGGGTGAGACAAGCCTGAAGCTGTAACATGTAAGCATATGGCAGGATTGGGATCTCAATGCGTTTTTGGATATCTTCAGCTACCAACTCACGGTGTTCTTCCAAGAAGGACTGACTATATAGAATCGGAGCAGTAGCCCAAGCCATTTCTTCTGGTGTTGCAATGGAAGAGCCTCTTGAAAGCATGAGCATGCTGACATCTGCACCTGGTTGTACATGATTAACACCGCCCGATGTGGTACAGCCAAGAATCAGTGACCGAGTCCGTTCAGGGTACTTAATAGCCAATTTTTGAGCAATCATGCCACCCATGGAAATGCCGTATATATGGGCTGATTCAACCCCAGCCGCATCTAGGACGGCTCTAGCATCTTCTGCCATAAGATCAATTGAATAAGGCGTATTTGGTTTATCACTTAATCCTACCCCTCGGTTATCAAAAATGATCACTTGGTAGTGCTCACTTAGAGCAGGCAGTGTCCTAAACCAGGACTTGGAATTGAGTGATAACCCCATAATTAGTAGTAAAGGTTCACCTTGACCATGAACCTCATAGTAAAGATTGATTCCATTTGCTTTTGTAACAGGCATAGTTTACTACTCCTCCTTGTTAGATAATGGTAAATTATATGAGAGATTATGCCAGCAAAGAACAAGAGTAAAGGAGGAAAAAATTCCCCCTCTCTTAACTTACTATTCTATGTTTTTTCAAAAAGTTGCGAACGATTCTGTTAAAAGTCTCTTTTGACTCTAACTTGGCAATATGTCCCGTGTTTTTGAATATGACAAACTCCGAGTGGCGAATTTTTTTATGCATGAATAATTGCATCCAAACAGGGATTACTGAATCATACTGACCTCCAATAATGAGTGTTGGAATATTTATTCTCGGAAGTAGTTTCTGATTGTTCACTTGAAGACAGGCCTGAACGGATTTTAGAAAGACATCATGGTTGGGTTTATAGAATTGATGAAATTCTTCGAAGGTCTTGTTGTTCCAAGAGCTAAAAGAAATGCGAGCCGCGGTATCTTTTGACATCCTGGGGCGACTAGAGAGTGACCGAGCTTTACGGTAAGTGATTAAAAGTTTCGCGAGGCGTTTTGGCATGTAATGATACGTGCTGACGAGCAATAAGGAACGACACATTTGAGGGGCCTGACGATATAATTCTTGAGCAACCATTCCACCCATAGATAAACCACAGATGTGAGCGTTTTCAATTTTAAGCTCTTTCAATAAGGAAATAATATCACGGGCAAAGTGTGGGATGGTTATTTCTTTATTAGTAGAATGCTCACCGTGACCTCTTAAGTCAGGAATAATCAATTCGTACTGATCTGCAAACTCAAATTGATTGTTCCAGCCTTCTTTTACTTCACCAAGCCCATGAATTAAGACTAAGGGTTCACCGACACCAAAGCGCAAGTAAGGAATACCTGAGCAACTAGTAAATATTTGTCCCAAATTTCAATCCCTCCTATTGCTACTATAATAAATCTCCTTCCCATCATTTGTAAAGTGTGAAAATTCATAAAATTTTGAATAAATTTCATCATATGATGACAAATGTCCTTTTTTATGCCTTTTGTAGATGTCTAATACCATAGCTAGTCTTATATAAGAATATCATTTTTGCTGAATAGGAAGGAACGGTGGATGGTTTGGTATTTTAGTTTGAAAGTGGAACGGAAGAGAGGAATAGTTGTAATGTGGCAAAAAGCGAGAAATATTACGACAAATTTCGTCATTTTTCCTCCGTGCTGATAGAAACCTAACTTTGAAGAAAGGGATAAATATCAAGAGTAAAGCAACTAGATTGAAATCGAGTCATCCGTGGTACTAGATGATTGAGAAAAATGTCGAGAAGGAAGGGTTTACAAAATCTAATTTTACTACAATAATCATAATTATATTAATATTCTAATTAATAGATTAGTCAACTATGTTCGAAGATATGCACCAGGTTTAGTGGGGATATTGATAAGTAAATTCCTGAGGAGGCATCTGATTTTATGGTTTACCAACAAAAGCCATGGCTGAACATTTATGACCCAAGAATTGATGAACATGTTAGTATCAACCACCATTCACTTTACGATTTTTTACAAGATGCAGTAAATCGTTATAACACCAAGCCTGCATTCACCTTTTTAGGAAGAGTGTGGAGTTACCAAGAAACAAAAATACTAACCGATCACCTAGCGACAGCCCTTCATAAGGACGGTTTTCAAAAAGGCGACCGTTTAGCTATTATGCTTCCTAATTCCCCGCATTACATATTCACTTTATTTGGTACTTTTGCCCTAGGCGGAATCGCTGTTCAAGTGAATCCAATGTATGTTGAGAGAGAAATAGAACATGTTTTACATGATTCCGGCTCTGAATACATAGTTGTACTCGATACTCTTTATCCAAAAGTAAAAAAAGCTCAACCACACACATCTATTAAAAAGGTTATTGTCGTTAGCTTTGGCGGCACTAAAATGGAACTTGCTGACGGTGATTTCTATTTTGATGATTTCCTAGATCGTGAGGGAACCGTTCCTCAAATTGAAATTAATCGGAACGAAGATGTTGCCCTTTTGCAATACACTGGTGGAACAACAGGCTTCTCTAAAGGAGTCATGCTTACTCATACGAACCTCCTAGCAAACTTCAATCAAGTTTGCGATTTCTCCTATAAGGCATGCCATAACAGGCCTGAGAATTTTAAAATGATCACGGTTTTACCAATGTTTCATGTTTACGGACTTTCCAGTGTTGCACTTTGTGGAATCAGAGAGGGGGCGAATCAAATCCTGCTGCCGCGCTTTGATACGAGAGAAGTTATGGAAACAGTCAAACGTGAAAAACCGTTCCAAATGTCTGGTGTTCCAACGATGTTCATAGCACTGAACAGTCAACCGGACCTAGAGAATTATGGGTTTAATGAACTTTATTATATTAGCTGTGGCGGAGCCCCACTCCCAGTAGAAACGGCAAAAACATTCGAAGTCAGAACAGGTGCCAAGCTCTTAGATGGATATGGGCTTTCTGAAGCAGCACCAACCGTTATTTTTAACCCACCATTTGTGCCAAGGAAATATGGAAGTATTGGTATTCCAGTTCAAAGTACCATTGCCAGAATTGTTCAAGAAACAGATGAGGGATTTGTCGATGCGCCCGTTGGAGAAGCTGGGGAGTTAATCATTCAGGGTCCACAGGTAATGAAAGGTTATTGGAATCTCCCTGAAGAAACAGCTGCAGTAATCAAGGATGGTTGGTTATTTACAGGCGATGTTGCCAATATGGATGAAGATGGCTATTTTTATATCCTTGATCGTAAAAAGGACATGATTATTGCCAGTGGTTACAATGTGTATCCCCGTGAAATCGAGGAAGTGCTTTATCAACTTGAGGAAATTGAAGAAGCACTCGTAGTGGGTGTACCTGACCCGTACCGAGGGGAAACCGTAAAAGCATATGTCAAATTGAAAGCGGGTGCAATCATTTCAGAGGAACAAATTAAACAGTTTGGTAGAGAAAACCTTGCCCCATATAAGGCGCCAAAAGAAGTAGAAATACTTCCGGAATTACCAAAATCAACTGTTGGTAAATTACTAAGAAGAGTTTTAAGAGATCAAGAGAAAGCAAAAGTAAAAGCTTAATAAATGAGGTGGAGAAGATGAATATTCAAGAATTGTTTAGTTTAAAAGGAAAAACAGCAATCGTAACAGGTGGAGGAAGAGGCCTGGGTCAGCAAATTGCCGTTGCGTATGCAGAAGCTGGTGCTAACGTGGTGGTTTGTTCAAGGAACCTCGATGCTTGCCAGCAATTTACGGATGCTTTAAAAGAAAAGGGTGTACGTGCGCTAGCAATTAAATGTGATGTGTCCAATCCAGAAGATATTCAGCATGTGGTCGATGAAACAGTAAAGGAATTCGGTCGAATTGATATCCTAGTGAATAACAGCGGGACAAGCTGGGGAGCACCTGCATTAGAAATGCCTGCGGATAAATGGGATAAAGTCATGGATATTAACTTAAAAGCTGTGTTCTTATTTTCACAGGCTGTTGGGAAAATTATGGTTGAACAACGTTCGGGGAAAATTATTAATATAGCTTCTATCGCTGGAATGGGTGGACAGGATCCATTGGTGATGGATGCGATTGGTTATTCTGCAAGTAAAGGGGCTGTCATTACCTTCACCAAGGACCTAGCAGTAAAATTAGCTCCATACAATGTTCATGTTAACGCGATTGCACCAGGTTTCTTCCCAACCAAAATGGCAAAGGCGATTTTGGACTATTCAGGTGAAAAAATTCTTGAACGAACACCTGCGGGACGCTTTGGATCTGATGATGATATGAAAGGACCGGCTCTATTTTTAGCTTCTGAAGCTTCTGACTATGTTTTTGGTCATGTGTTAGTTGTCGATGGTGGAACGACGGCAGGCGTTCAATAAGATTGTTCCTTTGGAAACAAGATGATCTGAACACTAAATTTCTTAAAAGTTTTGTGAATTTTGCAGGACACTACTTGAACACTTATTAAATGTATGTTTTATTTAACATACCAACCGGTTAGTTAGAGGGATTGATATGGATTCTATGCAACGTGATAGGGAAGCTTATTATAAAAAAATAGAAGCACAATTGAATAAAAGAATCCATGCCAGTACCAATAACCGAACTTTTACATTGGCAGCAGGCAGAGCGCTCGATTCACATCTGAAAAGGGTAAAGATTCACAGAAGGTTAACAATTAGATGGCTAAATCATATAGGCTTGGTGAATAAAGATGAACTAGCGGCACTTTCTGTCAGGATCGTTGACTATGAGGGGAAATTAGATAGTCTTGATGAGCAGATGTTTACCATTAACAAAAGCCAGCATAAAAATCAACTCCTGCTAAACACCATTTACCATTCGTTGGAAGAATGGGTAGCTTTTTTAAGAAATGAAATGAAGGAACTACATAGTAGTAAAATGACCAACTTAGAAAAAGAATTACTAGAATTAAAGCAATTATTTAAGGAAGAATCCGATTTGGAGGAGATCGACAATGACAGAAAAAAATGAACAAGTATTGAATCAAAAATCTGAGGATGCAGTGGAAAAGGACTTAACTAGCTTAGATATGCTTTGGAGGCTTGGTTTTGATGAATTAGAGGCATGGAAAGAGCGCTTTAACAAGCGAGATGAGCGTTTCCTTGAGTCTGTAAGAAGCTATGTGGAGAAGGTAAAAAAAGATCAGGAGAATTTTGTCACGATTGCTGCTCAATTTAGTATGGAACTGAAGGATTGGGAAAAGGCTGCACGTGAAGAGCTACTAGCAACCACCACGACTTTACAGTATTTTTTCCCAGTTAAGTCATATGAAGAAATTAATAGGGTAGTAGATGATATTCAAAATAAAACCGCTCATCTATTATTAACCCCTGCACAAGCGATAACCACAGGTCAATTGCAAGCACTTGACAAATATGTGGAAACAGTCGAGCAATATGTTGCTTTTAGAAAAAGTGCGAGAGAAAAATATATTGATAGCGTAATGAAAACAACAAATGTGTTATATGAAAATCAAAAGATGTTTGTGAATCTATTCGCTAAGCAGGTTAAAAACACGATGTTACCATTTCAAAAGTATATGAAAAATATGACAGAATATAGCAAATCATAATGAGGTGAATAACATGACAGGCCAAAAACCTTACGATCCATATGAATATCTACACAAGTTCAGCCAACTTTGGGAAAAGCAAATGAATGATTTTATCTACCTTTGGACAGATAACAAGGAATTTGTGAAAATGTCGCATCTAGGCACTGAAATTCATTCACGGTACCTAGAAGCGTTTAAAAAGAATCAAGAGGCGTTGGCAGGTGCATTAAATTTACCAACTAAAAACGATGTGTCCAATGTAGCTGCATTAACGTTACAAACGGAAGAAAAAATAGAAGCACTAGAAGAGCAAATATGGGATTTACAAGATAGTATAAAATCTCAAAGCAAGGAAATTGGAAGTGTTGTTGAGGTTTCCAAGGAGATTATTAAACTTACAAAGCAACTTAAAACAGAACTGGTAAAAACAAAAAAAGAACTGGCAGATACAAGGGATTTACATGAAGAAATCCAAGAAATGAAATTTGAGTTGATGAAATTAAATCAGTTTAAAGAAGAGTTTGAAACGCTTAAAAACCTTATTGAAAAAAAAGACAAACAATCTGAGCCTGTGTTAACAGGAGCTGGTACGACAATTTAATAGGAGGGGGTGCAGTATAATGGGGACTGAGGCACCATTCAAAGAAGTACTCCCGACTTTTGATTTTGAAAAAGAAATGAAGCGCTGGGAGCATCTATTCAAGGTATTTAGTCAACCTGAACCAACAGTTGGGCATACTCCAAGAAACGAAGTATGGAGGAAAAATAAATCAGTTTTATGGCATTACCCTGCCAAACAGAAAAAATATGAAATACCCTTGTTTTTTGTCTATTCTCTTTTTAACAAGCCATATATTTTAGATATTGCTCCAAAAGCAAGTGTGATAGAAGGGTTAACGAACAAGGGTTATGAAGTGTATCTTTTAGACTGGGGTTCACCAGGATATGAAGATAAGAAAATGGGACTCGATACTTATATTGATAAATACTTAAGAACAGCAGTTAAGCGGGCGATTCGGCACTCTGAAGCAGACGAAATCACTCTTATTGGATACTGCCTAGGTGGAACAATTGCCTCCATTTATGCAGCAATCGCAGAAGAACCTATTAAAAATTTAATTGTTGCTACTGTTCCAATTGACTTTAAGCCATTTATTGGTCCTGAAAAATGGGCTGAAGGAATGAGAAACGGTGATATCAATATCGACCGGTTTATCGATGTGTACGGGCTTGTATCACCTGATTTAGTAACGGGGATGTTCCGCGCGATGGGGGCACCTGTTTATTTTACTAACTATACTATGCTTTTAAGTCGAGCATACGACAGCCGTTATGTTGAAAAATGGCGTCGGATGAATAAATGGACACTTGATCAAGTTCCATTTGCCGGTGAAGCATACAGACAATTAGCCAATGATCTCTTTAAGGAGAACAAGCTGGTTAAAGGGGAATTAGTTATTGGAAATAAAAAGGTTGACCTGAAAAATATTAAGGCAAATTTATACGTGGTGTCAGGGTCTAGAGACAATTTAATTTTAGAAGAACAAAGTAAACCAATTATGGATTTGGTGTCTAGTGAAGACAAGACTTATATTAGTGTGGAGGCAGGACATGTTAGCCTTGCACTATCTGGTTTGTTTGCTGGGATTGTGGACCAATGGGCTTCTAAGAGATCAAACAACTTGTAAAAAGAGTTAGTCATAAAATTAGGTACAAGAACAAATAAACTATGTATGGGCATTGGGAGTGGGAAAGGAATTCTCCTTCCCACTAGCTTGCCTTTTTATGTTTAATTAAAAAGTTACGAAGCACTTGATTAAATGCATCCTTCGCCTCGAGTTTGGCGATATGTCCCGTATTTCTAAAAATAACAAACTCTGATTGAGGAATTTGTTTATGCATGAATAATTGAACCCACACGGGAATGACCGAATCATATTGTCCGCCAATAATTAAGGTAGGAACCTTAATGGTTGGGAGCAGGCTTAAATTATTCACATGAAGACATGCTTCCATCGACTTGAAGTAAAATTCTTTCTTCGGCTGGTAAAATTGATAAAATGAATCAAAGTTTTCTTTTGTCCATGAATAGAGGCAGACCTTTGCTGCGGTTTCTCGAAGGACATCGGGAGATTTATTTTCAACTCGAGCCTGGCGAAACTTTAAGAATAACTTCCCTAATCGCCTAGGAGCATAATGAAAAGTACTTACAAGCATTAATGAGCGGCACATCTCAGGGGCTTGACGATAAATTTCCTGAGCTACCATGCCACCCATCGATAACCCACATATGTGTGCGCTTTCAATCTCAAGCTCTTTTAACAAACATATAATATCTTGAGCAAAGTTTGGAATGCTTATCTCACCTGGTGATATATATTCACCGTGTCCCCGTAAATCTGGAATAATTAACTCATACTGATCGGCAAATTCAAATTGGTTTGACCAACCCTCCTTCACCTCTCCAAGTCCATGAATAAATACTAAAGGTTCACCCACACCAAACCGCAAATAAGGAATTTTGGAACAATGGTTATATACTTCTCCCAATTTTGATTCCTCCTAATGTTTTTATAAACATATGTTGCCAAGATTTGTTAGGTGTAAACATTTATAAAATTCTGACTAATTAAATATATAGAAGTAGTGGTTATATTATTACATATATATGTAAAGTACATATATTAAACGAGCTGTTGAGTTGTATACTTTTGAGTTATAATAAATGGAAAGTACTAATGAAAATGAGGTTTTTTGTATGATTAAAAGGTATATGACATTTCAAAAAAATAATGGGATTGCTCCGTATATTTGGACCGTGCTTGGCATATTACCTTTTTATTTTATTTTTCAAGCACCATCGACTATCGAGATTGTTGTAGGAATTTTACTAACTCTGCTATTTTTTATCCTTTACCGAATTGCCTTTATTTCAAAAGGTTGGCCAGTCTATCTTTGGACATTAATCCTAATTGGCATTTCCATTACTGCGACTAACCTGTTCAACTATGTTTACTTTGCTTTTTTTCTTGCTTATTTTATTGGCAATATTAAAGACAGAGTTGCCTTCCTCACTTTATATTTTATTCATTTAATCAGTACTTCGGCATCAATCAACTATAGCATTGTCATGCAAGAGAAGCTATTTCTACAGCAGCTGCCCTTCGTTATCATCATTTGGATCAGTGTCATTCTTCTCCCTTTTAGCATTTACAATCGGAAGGAGAGGGGGCAGCTTGAGGAAAAACTGGAAGATGCGAACAAAAGGATTTCTGAACTGGTTAAACTGGAAGAGCGTCAGCGCATTGCCCGGGACCTTCATGACACACTTGGACAAAAGCTGTCACTAATTGGTTTAAAGACGGACTTGGCAAGGAAACTAATTTCAAAAGATCCGGACCAGGCTAAATCTGAATTAAAGGATGTTCAGCAAACCGCTAGAACAGCATTAAGCGAGGTAAGGAAGATGGTTTCTTCCATGCGGGGGATTCGTCTAAAGGATGAAATTCAACGAGTGAAACAAATCATTAAGGCAGCTCAAATCCATTTTATCAGCGAAGGTGAATTTACTTTATCGAATGTTTCCCTGTTAACCGAAAATATATTAAGTATGTGCTTGAAAGAGGCCGTGAACAATGTGGTCAAACACAGCGAGGCCAAGAACTGTATTATTTCCATCGAACAATCGTGGAAAGAAACGGTTCTTACGATACGCGATGACGGTAGATTTAAAGGAGACACTGAAAAATTGGCTGAAGGACATGGTCTGATTGGCATGAAAGAACGATTGGAATTTATTAATGGCAGCTTGGAGCTTGTAACAAAGGAAGGTACAACATTAATGATCAGAGTACCAAATGATGTGAAGCAAGCCGTAGAGAAGGAGGACCAGAAATGATTAATATTGTTATCGCCGAAGATCAGCAAATGTTATTAGGAGCATTTGGTTCACTGCTAAATTTAGAGAATGATATGGAAGTAGTCGGGAAGGCGTCAAATGGGGAAGAAGCTGTCACGTTGGTAAAAAAATTAAAGCCGGACGTCTGTATTATGGACATTGAAATGCCTGGAAAGAGCGGGCTGGAAGCAGCAGAAGAATTAAAAGGCTCAGGCTGTAAAGTAATCATTTTAACCACTTTTGCCCGAACAGGTTATTTCCAACGTGCATTAAAGGCTGGGGTAAGCGGTTATTTATTGAAGGATAGTCCAAGTGAGGAACTGGCAAACTCGATCCGCAGTGTGATGGCAGGAAGACGAATTTATGCGCCAGAATTAATGGATGATGTATATGGAGAGGAAAATCCTTTAACGGATCGAGAAAGAGAAGTGTTAGAGTTAGTTGCAGATGGAAAGAATACAAAAGAAATTGCAGAAGAACTCAGTATAAAAACGGGGACAGTTCGAAACTACATTTCAATTATCTTAGATAAGTTAGAAGTGAAAAATCGTATAGAAGCAATTACTCAATCGAAAGAAAAGGGTTGGTTTAAATAAGGTGTGATGACCGGTGCAGCCACCGGTTCATTACACCTTTTTTACTTTATCAATGATCGGCTGTTGCTTGAAAATTTTCTGAAAAGCCTTTGATATATTCGAATACTTCAAAGGGGCGTTCCTCTGGAAGGGCATGGCCTGTTTCTTTTAATACAACTAGTTCAGAGTTTACTAAATCCTTGTTTAACTTCTCCCCAACTGTAAGTGGCATGGAATTGTCATGATCCCCCCAAAGTAATAAGCAGGGGGTTGTTATTTGTTTAAGAGCCTCAGGTGGAAGATCTCCTTCACGATCACGAATCATCCTTGTAAGTGCAATGAAGATTTCATCTTGTAAAAAGGGCTGTAGGTAGCCATTAATCATTTCATCATTAATGATGGAGTGATTATAGAGAGCATCCTGTAGGTTTTTCCTCACACCCGTTCTTGCAAACCAATACTTCACAAAAAGATGGAAATAGGGAATGTAGCTTGTCAGGATTAAGGGCAATTTAGATCGTTTGAGATAAGCAGAGCTACAAAGAAGAATCGCCTTGTCAGCAATTTCAGGCATCATATGAAGAATATTCAACACAATTTGACCACCCATGGAATGGCCGATAAAGGTCATTTTTTTTAAACCTAATGACTCAGTTAGTTTAATTACGGTTTGGGCAAGATTTTTATAAGAATATACATATCGATTGCATTTTGCACTCTTTCCGAAAGGAGGAAGATCAATCGATAACACTTGATATTCCTTTTTCATTAATGATATGAGATGGCGAAATGTAAAGGTGGAAGAAAGAAAACCATGCAATAAAACAAATGTCTTATCTGATTTTGGATTCGGATAAAACTCATAATAAACATCGATGTTATTTACGGGGTGATAGCCAGTTAATGCAGCTTGTTCCATACATATTTTCCTCCTGTTCCCTCAAAAAGATAGTTGAAGTTACTGTTCCCTAAATCTTTGCCCTTCACACCAAAAAGTTGAAAGCCATATCCATAAAAAATTTTTTTGAAATTTCCAAAATAAAATGTTTGAATTTTTAGAAAACTCCTTGTATAATGAAAAAAAGCTCAAGGAGTTGATTTCCATGGAAAAGAAATTATTAAATTCACCACAACATTCGGATGAGAACGCAGATGCTGTAGTTGCTGAGATGTTTCTAAACAATGTCCTGCTTGAATTCAAGAGGGAGAAAATCCGAAAGGAAATCGACCAAACATTACAAGACGGAAACAAGGACCTATTCTTAAAACTAACGGAAGAATTAAAGAAAATTTCTTAGGACATTTACTAATGAACGTACACACTTAAAGGAAGCCCTATCCGAAATGGATAGGGCTTCTTGTCCGTTTAAAACGTTCATTCGGTTTAAACTCATTTTGGACGTCAGGCAGTATTCTTTATGTGGTACCTGATGCCCTTTTCAAGTATGATGAAAAAAGAGTAAAGTTTAGGAGTGAATTGATTGAAGAAACTTCATTTATATAGTAAAAAGATTCCTTATACCTATTCTAGTTTTTTTAGACAATACCGTTCATTAGCGGCAAATGAGACCCATAATGTGTTACTAGAAAGTGGTCGCGGCGGGCGTTACAGTATTGCAGCATTTCAACCTGAGACGGTTTTTAAAGGAAAAAATCATGAGTTGGAAATCGAAAATGAAAGCGGTACCCAAAAGTTGGAAGGGAATCCACTTCACTTACTCAAGGAATGGATGAGTGGTTTTCATGTTGATAAAATTGAAGGACTTCCGAGCTTCCTTGGTGGAGCGATTGGTTACATAAGCTACGATTATGCTCGTTACATAGAAGAACTCCCATCCCTTGCAGAAGATGACATTGGCATTCCGGAAATCTACTTTTTTATTGTAAAGGAATGGTTTGTATTTGATCATAAAGAGGACCTTCTTTGGATCTTTATTTTGGCTGAAAATGATGAAGGTATAGATCAGCGATTAGGATTTTTGGAAAAACGCTGGCTCGAGGAAACACCTTCCGACCCAACGGTTAAAACAAGTCTAAACGAGTTGAATCACTTACAGGTTTCAATGACAGAAGAGGAGTTCCAACAGGCCGTAAGAAAAGTTCAACATTATATTTCACGAGGTGATGTATTCCAGGTAAATCTAGCGGTTCGCCAATCAAAACCGATGGGGGTTCAGGCGATTGAGGTGTATGAAAAATTAAGAGCCTTGAATCCATCTCCATATATGGGGTACCTACATACTCCAGAATTTCAGCTGGTAAGTGGATCACCCGAGCTTCTTGTGAAAAAGGATGGAACAGAAGTAAGCACAAGGCCAATTGCAGGGACGCGTTCAAGAGGGAAGGACCATGAGGAAGATATCGCCCTTGCAAATGAATTAATTGAAAATGAGAAGGAACGGGCAGAGCATGTCATGCTTGTGGATTTAGAAAGAAATGACCTTGGTAGAGTTTGTAAGTACGGAACGGTTGAGGTCAATGAATTCATGACGATTGAAAAATACTCTCATGTCATGCACATTGTTTCCAATGTTCGAGGGGAATTGGCAGAAGGGAAATCATGCTTTGACATTATTGATGCTGTATTCCCAGGTGGAACAATTACTGGTGCCCCGAAAGTTCGAACAATGGAAATTATCGAAGAGCTAGAGTCCGTTCAAAGAGGAGTATATACGGGGTCGCTGGGGTGGATTGATTTTAGTGGAGACTTAGAATTAAATATTATCATTCGAACCATGCTTGTGAAGGATGGGATGGCACATGTCCAAGCAGGTGCAGGTATTGTCATCGATTCTAACCCTAAACATGAATACAAAGAATCTATGAAAAAAGCCGCAGCTTTATGGAAAGCAAAAGAAATGGCAGAGGAGTAAACAGCGATGATTTTTATGATTGATAATTACGATTCCTTTACCTTTAACTTAGTCCAATATTTAGGTGAACTCGGGGAAGAATTAGTAGTGAAACGCAACAACCAAACGACAATCGAAGAGATTGAGAGGCTGCGTCCCGAATTCTTAATGGTCTCTCCAGGCCCATGCAGTCCAAATGAGGCGGGAATCAGTTTGGAGGCTATCAAGGAGTTTGCTGGTAAAATACCAATATTCGGTGTGTGTCTAGGTCAACAAGCGATTGCTCAAGCTTTTGGTGGTCAAGTGGTCCAGGCAGAGAGGCTAATGCACGGAAAAACTTCTGAAATGTACCATGATGGAAAAACGATTTTTCAAGGGTTGCCAAATCCTTTTCCAGCGACCCGCTATCACTCCTTAATTGTAAAAAGAGAAACATTGCCGGATTGCTTTGAAATCTCTGCTTGGACAAAAGTAGGGGAAATCATGGCGATTCGCCATAAGGACCTTCCAATCGAGGGTGTACAGTTTCATCCGGAATCGATTATGACTTCCTGCGGAAAAGAGCTGCTGCAAAACTTCGTTGATCACTATAAACTCGCTGCAGTTCCAAAAGGAATTTAAGATGTTAATTTATTTAAACGGTCAATTTATAAACAAAGAAGATGCATGGATTTCCCCGTTTGATCATGGCTTCTTATATGGCATCGGCTTATTTGAAACGTTCCGGGTGTATGAAGGCCATCCATTTTTATTAGATGACCATTTAGAACGGCTTAACGAGGGGTTGGATGAACTCTTTATTAATCATCGTTTTACACGTGATGAAGTCAATAAAATCTTGCAGGAATTAATAGAAGTCAACAAGCTGACGAATGCCTATATTCGGTTAAATGTCTCCGCTGGAATAGGTGAAGTTGGTTTACAGGTAGAACCCTACCTACAACCGAATCTGATTATTTTTCCTAAGCCCTTACCTCCTGCCGGCGACTTAAGTGAAAAAAAGGCAGTCCTGTTGAAGATAAAGCGAAACAGCCCAGAAGGGAATATGCGTTTAAAGTCACATCATTTTTTAAATAATGTACTGGCAAAAAGAGAAATCGGAAATGAGCCAGACATAGAAGGTATTTTCCTAAATGAGCATGGGTATCTAGCGGAAGGCATTGTTTCTAATCTTTTTTGGATAAAAGGAAATGTCTTATTTACCCCTGCTGTACATACCGGCATCTTAAATGGAATTACTCGCCAGTTTGTCATTCAATTAGGCTGGAAAAACAAATTGCACGTTCAAGAGGGATTATACTCAATGGAACAAGCACTTGAGGCAGATGAAATGTTTGTCACTAATTCTATTCAAGAGATCGTGCCAATTACTTGTTTTGAAGGAACTCACTTCCCGGGGAAAAAAGGGAAGTGGGTTCAGCAGCTCCATCAGGATTATCAACAGTATTGTAATTTTCTGTGGTCCAGACATTCTGTAGGGAGGGAGTAGTTTGCAAGAGCGAATACTAGAAGAAATAAAAAGGCTGGAAGAGCAACACGATATAAAAATTTGCTTTGTAGTAGAATCAGGAAGCAGGGCATGGGGATTTCCATCCAAGGATAGTGATTATGATGTCCGGTTTATCTATGTTCATAGAAAAGAGTGGTATTTGAGCATTGATCAGAAGCGGGATGTGATTGAACTACCAATAAATGACCTTCTCGATATGAACGGGTGGGAATTGCGAAAAGCCCTACAGCTTTTTAGAAAATCCAATCCGCCGTTAATGGAGTGGCTACATTCTGGAATTGTCTATTATCAAGCGTTTTCTCTCGTAGACAAAATGAAGGCGATCCAAGAGAAGGTATTTCAGCCCCATTCTGCGCTTTATCATTATCTAAACATGGCAAAGGGTAACTATCGTGACTATCTTCAAGGAGATCATGTGAAAATAAAGAAATATTTTTATGTCCTTCGGCCCATATTGGCCTGTATGTGGATTGAAAAATATAATACTGTTCCTCCTATTCTGTTTCAAGAATTGGTTATGGATTTACTTGGAGAGGGTGAGCTTAAACAAGAGATTCTTACCTTGCTAGAAAGGAAAATAAGAGGGGATGAGCTGAAACTCGAGCCAAAGGTTACTACGATAAACGAATTTCTAGAAAATGAACTGATACGACTAGAGGAATACACGAAGTCTTTAAAGATAATTAAAGAGGATTTTACCCCATTACTCGATAAGTTATTTAGAGAGGTCATCGAGGAAGTGTGGTTATAATTTCAGACATTTTTCCGCTTGGAATCCAAGCGGTTTTTTTGTGCATAAAAAATTTCCCGGGACAAAAAAACAGGAAATGTGACAAATTTTTTACTTTTATTGTTTACATATAAGGAAACCACTGGTAAGATAAAAACGTATTCAAAAATTGAATGTATAAAATAATAATAAATTCATAAATTGAAGAAAGGGGTGATTATGTGAGTATACCAGTAGTAAAACTAAATGAAAGTAAGAGTTTCATAGCAAAAAAGGAAAAGAAAAAAACCTTCTCCATAGCTCCCTTGTTGTTTATCCTACCAGCTATTGTTCCACTTCTAATCTTCTGGGTTTATCCAATGGGAAAATCCTTGCTTATAAGTTTTACAGATTGGGACTATGTAAGCCCCGATTATGAATTTGTGGGCATTAGCAATTATACAGACCTATTAACGGATCCAACCTTTTACTCCGTTCTCTTAAATACATTTGTGTTTTCAATGGGGGTTGTCGTTCCCTGTGTTGTAGGTGGCTTGTTGTTGGCTTTGTTAGTAAGTGGAAAGAGTAAGGGAATGGGGATTTATCGAACATTAATATTTTCACCATGGGTAACTCCCGCTGTCGCCGTTTCAATTGTATGGTCATGGATTTATGAACCGAAAGTAGGATTTGCCAATTGGGTCCTTAACTTACTTCACCTTCCAGGTCTAGATTGGACTTCCAGCTCAACTTGGGCTATGCCAGCAGTAATCATCGTTAGCATTTGGAAAGGGATAGGTTGGACAATGATTTTTTACTTAAATGCATTGAAAAAGGTTCCCGTTAGCCTTTATGAAGCGGCTTCATTAGATGGAGCAAGTAAATGGCGTCGATTTGTACATATTACGGTTCCAATCATTTCACCAACAACCCTATTCCTGGTAGTCATTACCTCAATTGATGCACTCCAGGCTTATGACCAAATTCAAGTGCTAACTCAAGGAGGTCCAGCTGGAAGTACTAGAACCATGCTATATTTCTATTACCAAACCGCGTTTGAGGAATTTAACATGGGTAAGGCAACCGCAACGGCCATTCTATTAGTGCTAATTACTGCGGTATTCTCGTTCATACAGTTTCTATTATCCAAACGTTGGGTGCATTACCAATAAAAGAAAGGGGGCTAGTGAGTTGAAAAAAGTACCTATTTTACTAGCAAGGCATGTAGTTTTGATCTTCATTAGCATCATGATGGTATTTCCTTTCTTATGGATGGTGGTAAGTGCGCTAAAAACGAAGGATGAAATTTGGCAATTTCCACCTACTTTATGGCCGGAGAAGCCAATGTGGAATCATTTTGCCGAAGCATGGTCCATGGCACCATTTGACCAATATATCTTTAATAGTGTCTTTACCGCAATGGCCATTGTCCTTATTCAAATCGTTAACTCAGCACTGATTGCCTATGCATTTACACAATTGCGTTTTAAAGGAAGAAATTTTTTGTTTTCCATTATTTTGATCACCTATATGCTGCCGGTAGCGGCTACATATGTACCGAGTTATGTCATTTTAGCCGATTTTAATTTACTTGATACCTATAAAGGACTTATTTTATCGAATGCGTGTAGTGTTTTTGGGATTTTCTTGTTCAGGCAGGCATTCCTCCAGGTTCCAAAGGAATTAATTGAGGCGGCAAGAGTAGATGGAGCAACACACTGGACTATTATTTGGAAGATTATTTTTCCAACGACGAAAGCAACGTTCATTACCTTTGCGCTAATCAGTTTTGTCCAAAACTATAATAATTATCTATGGCCAACATTAATTACAACAAGTGAAAGCAAGATGTTAATTACTACAGGTCTAAGGCAATTCTTTATACAAGAAGGTGCCTATGGAATTCAATGGCCACTGATCATGGCTGCAAGTACCTTTGCTGTCTTGCCGCTGCTGATTTTATTTATATTCGTTCAAAAGTGGATTATCTCTGGCATTAGCGATCAGGGGTTAAAAGGATAAAAAGGGGAGAAAAAGATGTTTACAAGAAAGATAGGAATATTTAGTTTAATTGTTTTATTACTAGTCTCGATGATTTCGGGATGCTCTTCAGAGAAGTCATCTGCAAATGGACCAATAGAAATCGAGTTTTGGTATGGTTTAGGTGGAAAGCTTGGTGAAAATGTTGAAAAAAGAATTAAAGAATTTAATGCTAGCCAAAACGAAGTAAAGGTTAAGGGTGTTGCTCAAGGATCATATGATGAAACCTTACAAAAGCTGCAAGCTGCGATTGCAGCCAAAAAGGTTCCAGCTGCCGTTCTTTTGAAAAATGACCCGATGAATGCGTTTGCGAAAAAAGGGACACTAGCGCCTCTAACAAAATACATAAAAGAGGATGCTGACTTCCATCCAGAAGATTTTATTGATGCTTTCTATCAGCAAGGAACGATTGATGGCGACCAGTATGCTTTACCGCTTTATGGAACGACACAAGTTCTATACTATCGTAAGGATATGTTTGAAAAAACTGGCATTACTCCTGAACAATTAAAGACATGGGAATCCCTTTCAGTAGTAGCTAAACAATTAACAAAGAAAAGTGGAAATAAAACAGAGGTTTATGGCTGGGAACCGATGTGGGGACCAGATAACATGATTGATGCGGCACTAAGTAATGGTGCGAAGTATTTAAGTGAAGATGGCAAAAAAGTGTTAATTGATTCTCCAGAGTGGGTAAAAGCATGGGAGTTTTTCAAAAAAGGAATCCATGAAGATCAGACGATGGCTATTCACCACGATGGACAGGGCTGGGAATATTGGTATAAGACCATTGACGATGTCATGCAGGGACGTGCAGCAGGTTACACGGGTTCAAGTGGAGACCAGGGAGATTTAGATTTCTCTATTCTAGCAGCTTATCCTCAGCCTGGCTGGGAAGGTCATGAAGCAGCTCCACATGCAGGGGCACAGATGGGTGCGATTCCTGTTTTAGCATCTGAGAAAGAAAAGAAGGCAGCCTTTAAATGGTTAAAATTCTTCACAAATGCTGAAAACACAGCAGACTGGTCAATTAATTCTGGTTATATTCCAGTTCGGAAATCTGCACAGGATGTTCAGGCATACAAGGATTATGCGGAAAAGAATCCACAAATCAATGTGCCATTACAGCAAGCACAAATCGCTACACCCCCATTTGTCGATCCAACTGGCGGTAAAATTTACGATGCATTGGTTAAAGCTGCAGATAAAGTAGAAATTGAAGGGGTTTCTTCTGAGGAAGCATTGAAGGAAGCTCAAAAAGAAGCACAAAGGGCATTAGATAAAGTGTTGAAAAAATAAAGAGGAGGATTGACGTTGACTGCTTCGTACTCAACAAAGATGGACGGTGTGTTACAGGCACCGTCTTTCTCTTTACCGTTTGATATAGATTCTGAATTTGACTGGCTTGAATTGACCGTCTCTTTTTCGGTTAAAGGATGGTACTCGATTTTAATATGGGATTCTGAGAAAAAATTGAGGGCTCAGTCGCTTGTGATAAATGAACCTAAGACTATAATGATCTCGCAGTCTTCTAAGGATACAAGCTTTGGAGCTGTTACTGGAAAAGTTGCGGCAGGAACGTGGACGCTAGAAATTCTTAGCCCTCCGTCTTCTGAAAATCGTCAATATACGATTGATTATATAGGCGGTTTTGGTCAAAAGGTTGGAAATAGTGTGGAAGGTTCAACTTGGTCGAAGGAAGGAATTACTGATGGTTTTCTTTTAAATGATTATCAAAAAGATCAGGTATTTAATACTGGAACACGATGGTATAAAGGTGATTTTCATACACATACAACGGAATCAGATGGAAAGATGACACCTTTTAATGGAATGGCACAGGCCAGAAAAATGAATTTGGATTTCTTTGTAGCTACTGATCATAATATACTACCAACAAAATGGCTAGAAGATGAAATCATGGTGATTCCTGGGGTGGAGATTACCTCTTCTAAGGGGCACTTTAATGCACTTGGACTAACCAAATGGGTTGATTGGCGCCCCTCTTTTGCGGATGGTGGGATGGAGACAGAAGAAGGCATGAACCGTATTATACGTGACGTGAAGGCTGCCGGGGCTATTGTCAGCATGAATCACCCCATGCTTAAGCCATGGGAGTGGCAGTATCGAACCACTCTGTTATCTGATCTTGATGTGATTGAAATTTGGAATGATCCAACCTATAAGGATAACCCAGAAGCAACTGAACAGGCACTGATATTATGGAATACGTTGTGGAATGATGGGTACCAAATCTATGGCATTGGTGGCTCCGATTCTCATTTATTGCCTACAGAGTCATATGAGGAAGGGGGGCCTCCATCTGTCATTGGGGATCCTGCCACATTCGTTTATTGTGAAGGCCTGACAGCTAGGTCTTTATTAAATGGAGTAAATAGGGGCAGAGCTTATGTATCAAGAGGCCCAGAATTTATTATTAATATTTTTGTAGATGGAGTCTCTTATTTGCCCGGTAGTAATTTAACTGATTGCTATGATGACAAGGAAGAGATCGAGGTATGGTATGAGATTATGCCGATGAAAACACCAGCGAATGCAACCCTTCATTGGATCAAAGACAGTCAATCAGTAAAAGATATCAAGATTGCTGAGGGAAAAATTATTCAAAACCAATTTACGCTAAAGAAGTCAGAAGTAACTTGGATCCGTTTTGAAATTCGATCAGAGGATGGAGAATTACTCAGTTTCGTTAACCCTATATTCACCGGTAAAAAAACACCTACCCTTACCACATGGGGAGACCTGTTAGATACGGTTGATTTTTCATAGTACACCACAAGCTTTTAAAGAGATTTTGACAGATGAAAGACAAAACTGCATAGTTCAAGAGAAAAAGTGTCTTTCATAATTTTTTTGATGTATTACCATTTGAACATGTAAATAAAATCAACGCAGCCGTTATCCGTATGGATAGCGGCCTTTTACATTTTAGTAATCAGGCAAAGGTTAAAACTTGATTAATAAGTTTTTCTTAAGTTAAGTAATAAATATTCCGTTATTTTCCTTATAGCCATTCATTCGTACAATAAGAACGGGCAAAGGATGGGGGATTACAAATGAAAAATAACAAAATACCGTATTTATTAGGTTCTATGATTAGTAATTTTGGGGATGGCATACAACAAATTGCGATTATGTGGTATATCTATCATTTAACAGGTGAAGCACTTTCCATTGGTGTGATGATAGCCATTTATTATTTACCAAGTATTTTGCTAACACCACTTGTATCCGTTTATGTGGATCACCACCACTCAAAAAGGATTGTGCTGTTGACAGATATCTTTCGATTTATCATCGTGCTGACCATGTCTATTCTGATATTTTTACAATTTGAATCAACACTTTTCATCTATTTTTTACAGTTCCTATTAGCTGTCTGTTACACCATCTACAAACCAGCTGAGCAGTCTTTTATAAAAGAATCATTCCAAGATAAAGATATACCCTTTGTTATCTCCAATTCTTCATCGCTTAACGAAGGAGCATTAATTGCAGGGTCTGCTGTTTCAGGTGTGCTACTGATAAAATTGTCATTATCCCTCAGTTTCATGATTAACTCACTAACCTTTCTATTAGCTGCAGTACTCTATTATTTGGTTAAGCAAATCAAAATCAAACAAAAGAAACTGAGTAAAATTCAATACTACTCAGAGTTGATTTCCGGATGGGAATTTATCAAGAGTCGTGACGGAATGAGGTATCTCCTCTTTTTATCTATTTTAAATAGCATAAGCATTCAGATGACCACCACTATTCTATTACCGTTAGCAAATATGTTTAAAGGAGGCAGTGGACTTTACTCAGTCTTTGATATTTCTTTTGCTGTAGGGGGGATTCTGGCTGGAATCGTCGTCACTTCCTTTCTTAAAAAGAATAAACAATGGTCCATTATTTTTACCATGGTCGGAATGGCTTTAACAGCTGTTTTATTACATTTAAATAGTTTTAAAATAGCAACCGCAATTTTAATATTTGTACTAGGATTATTTACGATGTCTCACTTAATTATTACTCAAACCTTGATTCAACTGAACTCAACAAAAGAGTATATTGGGAGAGTCATTGGCTTAAGAACCATCCTAGCTTCCATCGTAAAAATTACTTCTGCCCTGACAACAGGCCTATTACTCTCTAAGATTGGAGTGAGTCATATATTTCTTTTATTTGCCCTGATTATCTTTGCTAGTTGTTTTACCTTAAAAGGGTTAAAGAAAATCAATGTAACAAATATAGGTTAGTAAGGCACATCATTTAATGGATTTTTTTGTAACTTTTTATCCGGATTTCAGTCTGATAATGAGGAGAGTATATACTTCGGGGGGGAAATAATTGGAGAAGAAAAGATTATATTATTTAGACCATTTACGCGTCATTTTAACCGTTTTGGTCTTGATCCATCACACAGCAATAACATATGGGGCTGATGGGTCATGGGTGTATGAAGATGTCGAACCTACCAAAGGATTAAGTGTGACCGTAATTATTTTGACTCTTTTTACCGCTATTAATCAATCATTTTTTATGGGGCTATTTTTCTTTCTATCGGGATATTTCACTCCACCGTCTTTTGAGCAGAAGGGAGCGGGAGTTTTTTTAAAAGACCGATTGATTCGGTTAGGGATTCCATTAATTTTTTATACGTTTATAATAGGGCCATTTATCCAATATATAGTGAGATTCAGGAATGAGTGTTCTTTTGGAAGATATTATCGAAAAGAAATTCTTACTTTCCATAGTATTAATATTGGTCCACTTTGGTTTGTTGAAGCCTTATTAATTTTTTCAATACTTTATATCATGTATCGAAAGTTTTTTTCATCCAGCCACAGGACGACAAGATCGTTTCCTTCGAATAGAAGTTTGTTTTATACTGCTGTTGGCTTAGGGGTGTCCGCATTTTTTATTCGTCTGTTTTGGCCTACAGGCGAGGGACTACTAGGTTTGCAGTTTGGTTATTTTCCTTCTTATATTCTACTGTTTATCGCTGGTACCATCGCTTATAAACAAAATTGGTTAGAGCAATTATGGAAGGAAACCGTAAAACGATGGGGCTGGATAGCAAATACCTATGCAAACAAATGGCTCCCACATTGAATAAACAAAAGCCTGAAAGCCCCAACCACCAGAAACATTCATTGCCCCCTCCAAGGCCCCGGTCGCAATAAGTGCAATTGGTAAAATTGGAATGGTGATAACTGATGGCTGCTTTCAATGTTTAAAACAAGGCATAATGTAACAAAGAAGATGTGGAGAAACTTATCAGAATCAGCTTATACCCTTTATATCATCCATCCTCTTGTTCTTGTCAGTATAAGTTTATATTTACACCAATTTGATTTTCCAGCCCTATTGAAGTTTTTAATCGTTGCAGTAGCCGGACCCGCTATTGGATTTGTATTATCAGGCTGGTTATGCAAGATTCCTGGCATAAAAAGAATTTTATAGAAATAGCCCCACATTTAAAGTGGGGCATTCTTAATATTACAAAACAACACTTTCCTGGCTTTGTTCTTTTCTTTTTTTTAGGGATTCCACCAATGACTTAAACAGTTTTAAGGAACGTTGAAAAACCGGACTTTGAATAAATGTATAAACAAAGGTAGCAATAAACACCGGGCCGCTCAATAGGAAGCCAATTATTAAAACAATGCTTTCTACCATAATCCTTGATTGACTCACCGACAGTCTTGTTTTATCAGAAATGGAAAGCATAAAGCCATCACGAGGACCAGCACCAATTCCTGCAGCCACATACATCCCGCCACCAATCCCTGTTGTGACTATAGCCACTAATAAAATAATGTAATCCATCCAAGTATGTGTTGCCTTCGGGAGAATATCCAACCAAAGGAAAAAATCCATAATGGGTCCAATGCACAAAGCATTTAAGATCGTCCCAATATTGATATAGCTTCTAGCCACGAAGAATGAAACGAGGATTAGAATTAAACCACAGACAACACCCCATGTACCAATGGTTAAACCAAAATGCTGATAAAGAGCAACATTTAGGACTTCCCACGGATGTAAACCTAGATATTTAACTTTAACTGCAATCGCGTTGCCTAAGCCAAAAAAGATTAATCCTAAAAAGAATAAACAATACTGAAAGAATTTCAATTCAGTTACCCCCATGATCACAAAGACTATTCTGAATTTTCACCTATCTACAAATCTTAAATTATGAATAGATATTAATCAATGGTTAATTAGAAATATAGAATACATATCTTTGGACTGTTATAATCTGAATTATGTTAATATAAAAAATTATTGCAGGAAAGATTGCGGGGGGAATAACTATGAATTTCTTTGCATCAGAAAAACTACAAAAAATGTCAGCGAGTATTTTTCAAGAAGTAGCTAACCGTAAAAAAGCAGCCATAAAAAGAGGAAAAGATGTCATTGATTTAAGTGTAGGCTCACCTGATTTTCCACCGCCATCGTTTGTTGTGGAAACATTGATAGAAGCCGCTCAGGACACAAGTCGCTATGGGTACACTCTGACAGGGATTCCAGAATTCCATGAGGCAGTTAGTTACTTTTATCAACAAAGGTATGCAGTTGAACTTAACCCTGTAAAGGAAGTCTTGCAGTTAATGGGGTCACAGGATGGGTTAGCACATTTGGCTACAGCACTCATTAATCCAGGAGATTATGTTTTGGTTCCGGACCCTGGATATCCAATTTATGAGGCAAGTGTAAATATCGCAGGTGGAATCATTTATCCTATGCCATTATTAGCTGAAAATAAATTCCTCCCAAAGCTAGATGAAATTCCGCTAGAGGTCTTAAAGAAAACCAAGATGATGATTATCAGTTACCCTGGGAACCCTGTAACTGCATTAGCAGATAGAGAGTTTTTTGAAAAAGTAGTGGATTTCGCTAAGCAACACGGGATCTTGGTTATTCATGACTTTGCCTATTCAGAATTGATATTTGATGATAACCCGCAGCTTAGTTTCATGTCGGTTCCAGGAGCAAAACAAGTAGGAATTGAGTTTAATTCACTGTCTAAAACATTTAATATGGCGGGCTGTCGAATTGGTTATGTTGTGGGTAATGCACAAGCTATTAAGATCCTAGCTTCATTAAAGTCACATATTGATTATGGTATTTTTTATCCGATCCAAAAGGCAGCGGTAACCGCACTGACCTCTGACTTTCAATATCTTCGTGAACAGGTAAAAGAGTATGAACTCCGTCGGGATGCATTAATTTCTGGGCTAAGGAAAAGTGGCTGGCAGGTGGAAAAGTCTCCTGCCACGATGTTCGTCTGGGCGAAAATTCCCGTAGGCTGGACCTCCCGAGAATTTGTCTTTGAATTAATTGATCAAGCAGGTGTGGCAGTTATTCCAGGTGACGCATTCGGAAAATTAGGGGAAGGGTATGTTCGTATTGCTATGGTACAGCCGCCAGAACAGTTAGTGACCGCTGCAGAAAGAATCCACCAATTTCTTTTAAAACAGGCAATAACAAATTAAGTAACGCAGAGACTGAATCTTTAGGAATAAAGAGCCAGTCTCTTTTTTATCCAAAATAATACAATTTTTTGACATGTGAACGAACGTTAATTAATATATTATTAGTGGTAAAAAAACCCAAATTGTTTTGAAGAAAGGATGATCCATGTGAGTAAATTTGTTTGTACAACGTGTGGAACACAATATCCAGACTCCGCACGTCCTCCTAGCTCTTGCATGATTTGTGAAGAAGAAAGACAGTATGTAAACCCGAATGGGCAAGACTGGACAACACTTGAGAAGTTAATTGAGTCACAACAATATAAAAATAATATTCTATTAGAAGAGAAAAACTTGTATAGTATCACCACGGCACCTTCTTTTGGAATCGGTCAAACAGCTTACCTTATTAAAGGAAATGACTTTAATGTATTATGGGATTGTATAACCTATCTTGATGAAAAGACGATTGAGGAGATTCATCAAATGGGAGGAATTAACGCGATTGCTCTTTCCCATCCTCATTACTATTCAGCACAGATTGAATGGGCTAGAGCTTTTGATGTACCGATTTATATTCATGAGGATGACCAGGAATGGATTGTGAATCCAAGTGATCATATTATTCTATGGTCAGGAGAAAAACTAGTTTTACATGAGGGAATGACTATTTACAGATTAGGCGGACATTTTAAAGGTGGGGCAGTTTTACACTGGGAGGATGGAAACGAAGGGAATGGCGTCCTTTTAACAGGAGATATCATCCAAGTAGTTGCCGATAGAATGTGGGTAAGCTTTATGTATAGTTATCCTAACTTGATTCCATTACCTGCTAAAACAGTTAGAGAGATGGCAGAGAAGGTTAAGCCCTTATCATTTAACCGAATTTATAATGCCTTTCATAAGATCGTGAAGGAAGATGCCAACCAATCAGTTCAATTATCAGCTAATCGATATATTAGAGCCGTTCAAGGAGAATTGTTCCAAACCTAATTTTTTTTACGGACCTCCCCTACATGCAGCGGAGAAATGGTGGCCATTTCAAGCCATATTTGCTAATATCGTCACTTTTCTCAATTGCTGGAGGAATTTCTTTGTTTCTATTTTCTTATGTAATATTAGAATCGTTTACACCGCCTGAAGTGATGTTCCAAATGACTATGAAATAAGAAGGAGTTTTCAGGATGAATCATCCAATAACTGATCTAGACGTAAACAGCACAAAATATAAAATCCTTGAAGCTTCTATTGACTTATTTTCTCATAAAGGATTTACTGCGGTATCCGTTCGTGAGCTAACAAAAGTGGTTGGAATAAAAGAAAGTGCACTTTATAATCACTTCAAATCTAAGGATGAAATTTTAGAATGGATTTATTCATTATTTCGTGAAAACCATTCTAAAACAAGACCGAATCAGGATGCTTTAGAAGCAATTTGTAACAGGGTAACAATCAAGCCATTTTTAACTCAAGGGATTATCAATTTCAAACAGGCAGTAGAAGAACCGTTGCACGAAAAAATGTGGAGAATACTAAATATCGAGCAATTCCGTGACCAAAGGGCAAGAGATATCATTATTAATGATGTATATAAAGGGACTGTTGATTTCTTGGAGGTTGCATTTCAGATTTTTATTGATAAAGGGGAACTTAAACAACAAAATGCTAAGATTTTAGCAACCGAGTATCAGTACCCATATTTTACGATGATGATGGAATACTTGCTCCTGAGGTATGACGGTATAGATACAGCAGAAGTAGAAATGAAAATGGAGAATCATTTAACCTTTTTTCTTGACGCAATTCGTTAGTTCGGGATATTTCTTCTATAAACTGGGTTATAAACATATATATTTAAAAAGGCCTTCAGATACTTGAAGGCTTTTTACAATGATTATGAAAGAGGGATATAAATGCCAAGTGAAATTCAACATGTAGAATTAGATATCCCAATTGAAGTGATTTGGAGATTTATACGCGATCCGGATAACTGGGCACCCTTGGTCCCAGGCTATATTCAACACGAAATAGTAAATGAAAACCAAATTACATGGGAATTTAAAAGCGACCTCTTAGGCATTATGAAGAAAAAGGTCAGTTTAATCATTGATAATATCATATGGAATGAACCTGCGAAGGTAAGTTTCGAATTAAAGCGCTCGAATGAAAAATACCTAGGTGAAGGATATTTCGAAGCTAAAGCAATGAATAGAAACAAAACAAAAGTAACTGGGTTTCTTGAAATTAATGCAACCGGTCCTATGGGCTCTTTAGCTAATACTCTTTTTAAAAAAGCCATTCAAAAGTCTGATGAAGAAGTGGCCGTCGCCATCTCTTCTAAACTGGAAGAATTCAATAGGAGATAGAAAAAAGCCGTAAATCTGGTAAATAAAAAGGATTTACGGCTTTTTTAAAGAAAAAAACCTTTGCTACACTACCGACCTTGATACTTGTTATGCGTTACTGTCATGAATGTGCGAACAAAAGGAAATTGTAGTCACGTAGGAAAGTCCCTGTGACTAAACCGACTTATAGAGTAAGGAATTGGTAGGTCTACGTGCCCGAACGAGCGAAAAAAAGCAGGAACCGGTAACGTAGAAAGGGTCTACGTGCCCGAACCCATGAAAAAAAGCAGAAACCGGTAACGTAGAAAAGATCTGCTTTACAAAAAGTTAAGGTTTTCTTAAGCATCCAGTGGTACCTTTAGTCTACATTATTGATGTGGGAGGAAAAGACATGTTTGCGAAGGTACCAAAAAGAGGAATTAATATTTTACTTGTTGCTTCCATAGTCGGGCTCGGGAACTATTCTTACATACCTATTGCTTATGCTGAAAGTACAAATGCTGTACAGGAAAATCAGTCCGAAAACACACTTTCAAAATTAGAAATTGAAGGGATTCAGCTCGATCGTGATTTTACGACAGAGGTTAAAGAATATTCCACAACTGTAGAAAATGAAACAAGGGAAATGAATTTACTTGTAGAAAGTAGTAATCCAGATGCCAGCATTACTATAAATGACACGTCTATCAAAAGTGGTGTAGTAAGTACATTTTCACTTCAAACAGGAGAAAACAAATTCCTTATTACTGTTTCTGATGGGACACACCAACTGAATACTTATACCGTAACCGTTACTAGAAAACAAAATGGGAATAACCTCTTGCAAAATATAGAATTGTCTAATGGAAAGCTGTCACCAAACTTTTCATCTGAAATTAACAAATATAGTATCGAAGTAGCAAATTACATAGCCTCTCTTACAATTAAACCGACTTCTGTTGAGTCCACATCAACCATTCAGGTAAATGGGACTAGTCTTAAAGAAGGAAGAGTCTCGGTGGACCTTCCCATTGGGAAATCAATCATCACTATCGTCGTTACGGCAGAGAATGGCGAAAAAAAGACCTATACAATAAACGTGGCTAGGGGTAATTCGACTAATTCACAAACTACCATTCCAACACAAAACAATCGAACGAATACATTTCAACCAACCATGAACCAACAGGGTAATACCACAACCACAGCACAAAAAGTCAGTAAAGCAACCCTTTCTTCACTAACCATTAACAATGGAACGTGGGACAGTGCGTTTACTTCTGATGAATTTACTTACCATGTGGCTGTTAGTAGTGATGTGGATTCCATTACATTAAGTCCAACAGCACGCTACAGCAGTTCAACTATTTTAATCGAAGGTGGAACAAGCAAAACGATAAAGTTGGATAATGATAACAAAACCGTTATTTCTATTGTTGTAAGATATAGTGATGATGATCGAAAAACATATGTCCTCGTCATAGATAGAGAAGAATAAATTCTATAGAATCAGAACCTGCAGTGTGCAGGTTTTTTTCTTTTTTTAAAAAAGTAAGTTATTTCTTTCACATGATGGGTAAAGTTATGTTATATTTATATATAAAAATTTAGCGAATTTTTTGACTAAAGGAAGGTGAATGGTATGGCAACAGAATTAAAAGTAAATGACAGCAGTCTTCCGTTGCGTCGCGATGTGAAATTACTTGGAAAAATGCTTGGTGAAATTCTTGTCAATCATGGTGGTTCCGAATTGTTTGAAAAAGTGGAAAAAATTAGACATATGACTAAAACACTAAGAACTCACTTTGATCAGGAGATTTATGCTGACTTAAAAGAAGAAATCGCTAATCTAAGCTCTCCGATGAGGAGGCAAATTATCCGTGCTTTTTCTATGTATTTCCATTTGATAAACGCAGCTGAACAAAACCACCGGATTAGAAGACGTAGGGAATATCAGCTGCAAGATGATAACGTCGTACAGCCTGCTTCTATTGAAAGTGCGATTCTTTCTCTTAAAGAGAATGATATTAATGAAGATGTGATTCAAAAAGTTTTACATACGTTATCCTTAGAATTAGTGATCACAGCTCATCCAACAGAGGCTACTAAGCGTTCAATTCTTGAAATTCAACAGCGTATCGCTGTTATCTTAAAAAGTCTAGATCATCCATTGTTAACTAGCAGGGAAAGAAAGAAACTTGAAGAAAGTTTGTTTAATGAAGTGACGATTCTTTGGCAAACAGATGAGCTGCGCGAGCACAAGCCTACTGTTTTGGATGAAGTAAGAAATGGACTGTATTATTTTGACCAAACACTCTTTGAGGTGCTTCCAGAGATACACCAGGAGGTCGCTGACAATTTAGGTAAGTATTATCCTAATGCTACATGGGGAGTTCCTAATTTCCTTCGTTTCGGTTCATGGATTGGAGGAGACCGTGATGGAAACCCAAATGTTACCCACGAGGTGACATGGGAAACCTTAAACAGACAAAGAAGATTGGTGCTTAAGAAGTATAAGAATGTGTTAGTCGACCTAATGAAGAGGTATAGTCAAGCCACTACACGTGTAGAGGTAAGTGAGGAATTACTCACCTTTATTGAGGAAAAGGAAGATAAATACTTAAGAGAAGAGAAAAAATGGCCAATTAAATCTGAAGTATATCGTCGTACCTTTGCACTTATTATTGAACGAGTAAAACAAGTGGGGAATCCTGAACTAGGATACAAATCTGCAGAGGAATTATTAGAAGACTTATACATTATTAAAAGAAGTTTAAAGATGCATCACCCTGCAGCACATGAATTAAAAATTATTCAGAAACTGATTCGTCAAGTTCAATTATTTGGATTCCATTTAGCAACACTGGATATCCGTAACCATAGCGGGGAACATGAAGCCGCTATTACAGAAATTCTTCGCAAGGTTCGAATTAGTGATAATTATGCGGAACTTCCCGAGGAAGAAAAAGTAAAGATTTTACAGAACATCCTTATGGATCCACGCCCACTCCTATTATTAAATGAAGATTATTCTGCGGAAACGCAGGAGATGATTAAAGTGTTCCAAATGATTCAAGAGGCACATGAAGAGTTTGGGAAACGTTCTATTTCAGTCTACCTTATTAGTATGACTAAATCACCAAGTGATTTGCTAGAAGTTCTTGTTCTTGCAAAAGAGGCGGGAATTTATCGACTTCACGCAGATGGTACTTTAGAAAGTCATTTAAATGTGGCACCATTGCTGGAAACGATAGATGACCTTGTTGCGGGTCCTAAGATCATGGAAACTCTTTTTGACATGCCAATATATCGCAATCATTTGAAAATACTAGGGGATCAACAGGAAATTATGCTTGGATATTCTGATGGCAGCAAGGATGGTGGAACACTAACGGCCAATTGGAAGCTGTATAAAGCCCAAATTGAGATTCATAAAATGGCTAAGCAGTATGAAATAGGTCTTAAATTCTTCCACGGCCGTGGCGGTTCGCTAGGCCGTGGCGGCGGTCCATTAAACAAGAGCATTTTATCTCAACCGGCTGAAACCATTGGAGATGGCGTTAAAATTACCGAGCAGGGAGAAGTTTTATCATCAAGGTATTTGCTTGAGGATATAGCTTACCGTAGTTTAGAGCAGGCAACGTCTACCTTGCTGCTCGCGGCAACACATGTATCAAAAGAGTCAGGTTATCACCGAGAGCCTATTTGGGAAGAGACCATTGAGGAAATTGCTAGTATTTCTTTGGAGAAATATCAATCACTTGTATTTGGCGATTCAGACTTTTTAACCTATTTTAATGAAGCAACACCATTAAGGGAATTAGGTGACTTAAATATTGGATCAAGACCAATGAGTAGGAAAAATCGAGGTCGTTTCGAGGATTTAAGGGCTATTCCATGGGTGTTTGCTTGGACGCAAAGCAGACAGTTGCTTCCTGCATGGTATGCTGCTGGAACAGGATTAGATACATTCGTTTCAAGAAGCGCAGAAAACCTTCAGCTTTTACAACAAATGTATGAGCAGTGGCCATTTTTCCGCTCAACGATTGATAATTTACACATGGCTTTGATGAAAGCTGATATTACTACTGCGAAGGAATATTTAACTCTTGTGCAAGATAAAACCATCGCAGATCGAATTTTTACAAATATTTTAGAAGAATATGAAAGAACGAAAGCTATTTTATTGAAAATAACAGGGGATAAAGAATTGCTGGATCATACTCCAAATATTCAAGAGTCGGTTCACAGACGTAATCCTTATGTTGATCCATTAAACTTCCTACAGGTTGAGTTAATAAAAGAATTAAGGGATCAAGAAGAACCGGATGATGAATTATTAACACAAGTTCTTCTAACAATAAGCGGAATTTCTGCTGGTTTAAGGAATACTGGTTGATATTAAGAGAGGCTGACAAACAAAAGTCAGTCTCTTTTTTTTCTAAAAGAGTGAGTTTGTAATTTTGAATTTTTTATGAATTATCCTGTTATGAATGAGTATTCATTCGTTTTTTAACACGATTCGACATTATTCGGAATTTTTAAATGATATATTTTAGCCAGCAGGAGTAAGGGAGTGAATAAAAGCTATTTTGTGTGAAACCAAACATACCTAATTTCTAAAATCTTGTATTCGATGATGATTCGGAGGGGACAAAAATGTCTGTAAAAGAAAGAGTGGTACTTGAAACTCAAACGGTTGCTGCGATGATTGATTCGTTAGCAAACAATGCTGTGAAGGCACTCGGTGCTTTCCGTTGTTACAACCAGGAAATGGTTGATGAAATTGTAAAGCAAATGGCTCTGACCGCTCTTGAAAACCATAGGGAACTGGCAAAGCTCGCTGTAAATGAAACACGCCGTGGAGTTTATGAGGATAAAGTTTTTAAAAATATGTTTGCTACAGAATTTATTTATAACAATATACGGAACATGAAAACCGTTGGTGTCATAAGCGAAAACGAAAATGAGGGAATGGTTGAGATGGCAGAGCCAGTAGGTGTCATCGCAGGTGTCATTCCAATTACAAATCCAACCTCAACTGTGATTTTCAAATCATTAATTTCGCTTAAAACAAGAAATCCTATTATATTTGCCTTTCCAAAATATGCACAACAATGCTGCAAAGAGACAGCCGAATTGTTAAAGAAAGCCGCCATCAGCGCTGGCGCTCCTGAGAACTGCATCCAATGGATTGAAACTCCTTCCCATGAAGCTTTCCAGGCTCTTATGGTGCATCCAAAGATCTCGCTCATTTTAGCAACAGGTGGACCTAATTTGGTAAAAGCGGCGTATAGCTCAGGTAAACCGGCACTTGGAGTGGGAGCTGGGAATGTACCTTGTTATATCGAGAAATCAGCTCATATCAAACGTGCTGTCAACGATGTAATCTTATCCAAAACCTTCGACAACGGTATGATTTGCGCTTCAGAACAAGCATTGATTATCGATGAAGAAATTTATGATGAAGTTAAACAGGAAATGATAGATAATCATTGCTATTTCCTTAACGAAGAAGAACGCAAGATGCTAGAAAAAGTGGCTATATTCGAAAAAACTAATTCTATTAATCAGTTAATTGTTGGATTACCAGCGTATGTGATTGCGAAAATGGCTGGAATAAACGTTCCAGTAAATACGAAGATTCTTATTGCTGAGTTAGCTGGAGTAGGTCCTAATTTCCCACTTTCCTGTGAAAAGCTAAGTCCAATCTTGGCATGCTATAAGGTTACACATTTTACTGAAGGCTTAAAAATTGCAGAAGAAACACTGGAATATGGGGGGCTAGGACATTCAGCAGCCATTCATACTGCAGATCAAAGCCTTATAGATAGGTTCGCAGCACGCATGAAGGCTGGTCGAATCATCGTTAATACTCCTTCCACACATGGTGCAATCGGGGATATTTATAACACTTCACTTCCGTCCTTAACAATTGGATGTGGAACATATGGAGGGAATTCAGTGTCACAGAATGTTGGAGCCGCTAATCTCATCAACATTAAAAAAGTTGCCAAAAGAAGAACGTTTACACAATGGTTTAAAGTTCCATCTCAGATTTTCTTTGAGAAAAATTCAATCCAAATGCTAGCTTCAATCCCAAATATCTCGAGAGCATTTATTGTCACAAGTGGAAGTCCTGTAAAAAATGGCTTTGTCGACAAAGTTTTATATTATCTTGAAAAAAATCAAAACAAGATTCAATGGGAGGCATTTTCTGAAATTGAGCCAGAGCCTAGTATTGAAACGGTCATGAATGGCGCAGAGAGAATGAGAAGATTTCAGCCTGATGTTATTATTGCCCTCGGTGGTGGCTCAGTGATGGATGCGGCTAAAGCAATGTGGTTATTTTACGAGCATCCAGAAACAGACTTCCATAGTCTAACACAAAAATTCTTTGATCCGAATAAGCGAGTCGTTAAATTCCCGATTCTTCGCCAAAAGGCTAAGTTTATCGCGATTCCTACGACATCAGGTACAGGTTCGGAAGTGACAGCCTTCTCAGTTATTACTGATAAAAAGGCTAACATTAAATACCCACTTGCAGATTTTCAGCTAACACCTGATGTGGCAATTATTGATCCGCAGTTTGTAATGACTGTTCCAAAGCATGTTACTGCTGATACAGGGATGGACGTTTTAACGCATGCGATTGAAGCGTATGTATCGGTATTGGCAAATGATTATACGGACGGGTTGGCACTTAAAGCCATTCAGTTGGTTTTTGAGTATTTACCAAGAGCGTATCAGGATGGCAGTGATGAATTAGCACGAGAAAAAATGCACAATGCTTCAACTATAGCCGGGATGGCCTTTGCCAATTCCTTTTTAGGAATCAACCATAGTTTAGCCCATGTCCTTGGTGCCGAATTTCACATACCACATGGACGTGCAAATGCATTACTTTTACCACATGTGATTCGTTACAATTCAGTCAAACCAAATAAGTTTATGACCTATCCGAAATACGAATATTTTATTGCGGATAAGCGGTATTGTGAAATAGCCAAAATGCTTGGACTATCTGCCAGTACGACAGAAGAAGGAATTGAGAGCCTAATTACGGCCATTATAAAACTTGCTGAAGAACTAGATATTTCCATGAGTATTCAGGCTAACGGGGTTACAAAGTCAGAATTTGAAAGTAAGGTTGATGAACTTGCCGAACTTGCTTTTGATGATCAAGACACCATTGCTAATCCAAAACAGCCATTTGTAAGTGAACTTGCTGAAATTTACCGACGAGCGTATGTAGGTGTATAGGAATTGTGAAATAAGAAGAAGGATTATAAGGAGGGGGAAAATGTGGTATATCAAAAAAAGCCATGGTTAAAATTTTACGATCCAAGGGTTAGTGAAAATGTATCCATTGAGTACGATTCATTATTTGACCTTTTGAAGCAGGCAGCCAATATTCATGATGAAAGACCTGCCCTTACCTTTTATGGAAGGTCTTGGAGCTATAAAGATACAAAAATGATATCTGAATGGTTTGCTGCCTCATTGTATCGAATTGGACTCAAAAAGGGAGATCGTTTAGCGATTATGTTGCCCAATTGTCCTCACTATATTTTTAGTTTATTTGCAGGGTTTAGATTAGGTGGAATTGCTGTTCAAGTGAACCCAATGTATGTCGAACGAGAAATTGAATATGTGTTAAATGACTCTGAGGCGGAATATATGGTTGTATTTGAAGACTTTTATACAAGAGTAAAGAAGGTTCAGCCAAATACATCATTAAAGAGGATGATTGTCGTGGGCTTCGGCGGAAACCGAATTCAGCTTTCTGCTGGGGATATTTACTTTGAGGATTTTCTTACACATGACAATGTCATTCCTGATATTCCAATTGACATACATGAAGATGTCGCCATCTTACAATACACAGGCGGCACCACTGGAGTATCTAAAGGGGTTATGCTTACCCACCATAATCTTTTAGCAAATATTATTCAGGTATGTGATTTCACTTATAATGCAGTAGATGAGAAACCAGAGAACTTCAAGATCGTCAGTGTCCTGCCTATGTTTCATGTTTATGGATTATCATGTAATGCACTTTCGGCAATCAGAATTGGTTGTAATCAGTTAATATTACCAAGGTTCGATGTCAATGAGGTATTAGATCTAGTAAAAAGGGAAAAGCCATTTCAAATGACAGCGGTCCCAACCATGATCTTCGCTTTCAATAGTCACCCAGACTTAGAAGCAAGTAAACTTGGAGATATATATTATCTAAGCAGTGGGGGTGCGCCACTTCCTGTCGAACAGGTGAGGTCTTTTGAGAAAAGAGTGGGTGTAAGATTAGCAGACGGCTATGGTTTATCAGAAACGGCACCTTCTGCAATCTCTACGCCTCCATTCTTACCAAGAAAATTAGGTAGTGTTGGTATTCCTTTACCAGGAACTGAAGCGAGAATTATTACACAAACCCCTCAAGGAATCGAAGACGTTCCAATTGGGGAGGCAGGTGAACTCATTCTCCGCGGTCCACAGGTAATGAAGGGGTATTGGAAACGGCCTGGGGATACGGAAATGGTATTGAAGAACGGTTGGCTCTTTACAGGGGATATCGCCAAAATGGATGAAGATGGCTATTTTTATATTTTGGACCGGAAAAAAGATATTATTATTGCGAGTGGGTATAACGTTTATCCAAGAGAAATTGAGGAAGTACTTTACAAGCACGAGGCAGTTGAAGAAGCCATTGTTATTGGTGTTCCGGACAGCTATAGAGGGGAAACGGTTAAGGCATTTGTTAAGTTAAAAATAGGTGCTGTAGAAACGCCGGAGAACCTAATAGAATTTGCAAAGATTAACCTAGCACCTTATAAAGTTCCAAAAGAGATTGAAATTCTAAATGAACTTCCCAAATCATCTGTCGGCAAGCTTTTAAGACGAATGTTACGTAAAGAGGAAGAAAAACTACAAGTTTAACCACTATAATCTACTTCCACATGAACTACTTCAAAGATCATTTTTAATAAACCACCCAAGAAAAATCCAAAATCATGTACTTGTTTCTAATAGTAAGTTAAAAAAAATTATAGAAGGGATGAAATAAAAATGCCTGATAAAAAGGAAGTTGAAAAAGAATCATTGGAAGAAAAAACACTAAATAAGGTTATGCAGACAAACCTGGTAGAAGAAGAGCAACTAGTTGAAAATGAGGATATGGAACAGCTTTCTAGTTTAGATGTTCTATGGCAGCATGCCTTCGGAGAGATAGATGAATGGGCTAAACACGCTGAATTTCGCGATGAGATCTTTTTAAAAGAAGCAAAGCATTTCGCTGAGAGTATTAAAAGGAATCGGGGAAACGTAAAAGACATTGCTGAGAGATTTAATAAAGAATTTGCTGAATGGGAAAGAACTGCAAGAGAGGAATTTTTAATGTCAACGACTAGTTTGCAGCATTTTTTCCCGATCCGATCCTATGAAGATATTAATGCTCAAATTGATCAAATTCAGCAGAAAACGATGTCTATTCTTTCTGCACCCTGTCAAACATTAAATAATTACTTAACCATGGAAAAATATCTCGAAATGATAGACCAATATATCGCATTGCGGAAAAAAGGGAGAATGCAATATATTAAAACGGTTAAACAAGCCGGGAATATAATTTATGAGAGTCAGAGGGGCTTTGTTAATCTTTTTGCCAGACAGATTAAATCAGTTATGTTTCCTCTCAATAAATATTTGGAAAAAACAGAAGAACTTTCAAAATCATAGATTTAAAGGGGAGAAGCAGGATGACTAAAGATAAAATTTATGATCCTTTTGAAGGATTCAAGCGAGTAAGTGGAATGTGGGAAAAACAATTAAATGGTCTATTGTATATGATGACTGACAACAATGAGTTCGTACGGTTAATGAAGGTTGGTACTGAGAGTCATGCACGATACATGGAGCTTTTAAGAAAAAACCAAGAGCTAATGGCTGGATTAATGAATATACCGACCAAAAAAGATGTAGCTAATGTAGCTAAACTTTCCGTCCAAGCTGAGGAGAAAATAGATATTTTAGAAGAACAAATTTGGAATGTACAGGATAGCTTAAGCGCATTAAATAAAGAACATGTTGAGATGTTTCAAGAACTGGTCAGTATAGTTAAACAAATGAAAGTTGAATATCATCAAATCTCCCAAGATTTAGAGGATACTAGAACGTTAAAAGCAGAGATTCAGAGTTTAAAACAGGAGATGTCACAGTTAACAGACATTAAAGCGGAACTAGCGTCCATAAAAAATTTAATGCATAAAGGTAAGGGGAAAGAAAAAGAGCTAGTGCTCACAAGTTCAGTAGCATCTAAAGCATAGTGAAAGGAGAGAAAAAGATGAGTGGAAGTTCAGCACGTTTCAATTTTATTCCTCAGCTTGATCTTGAAAAAGAAACCTCAAGGTGGAATCAAGTTTATAAGGTACTCACAGAACCGAAACCAGATATTAAACAGACACAAAGAGAAATTGTTTGGAAAAAGAATAAATCAACGTTATATTATCACCCGGCAAAAGAAAAAAAATATGAGATTCCCATATTTTTAGTTTATTCACTACTAAATAAATCATATATTTTAGATGTGGGTGAAGGTAGCAGTGTGGTGGGGGGGCTAACAGAACGCGGGTATGATGTATACTTTCTAGACTGGGGCTCACCAGGATATGAAGATAGTGATATTACCCTTGATGTTTACATCTTAAATTATCTTGAAAATGGTGTGAAGCGTGCACTTAGGCATTCTGGTGCAAAGGGTATTTCAATGGTAGGCTATTGCCTGGGTGGAACCATTTCAGCCATCTTTACCTCTATTACAAAACTACCAATAGTGAATTTAGTTCTAGCGACAGTTCCCATTGATTTTAGTGTGGGAATTGTGCCGGATAAATGGTTAAAAGGACTACAAAAGGGAACCATCGACTTTAACCGCTTCTCAGATGTATATGGGGTCATTCCATCCGAATATATGTACCTGATGTTTAGGGGACTTTCACCAGTCTATATTAGTCCATGGATTAACCTAATCACTCGCGCACACGATCCACATTATGTGGAAAAATGGCGTAGGATGGATAAATGGACAAAAGATACCGCCTCTTTTGCAGGTGCAGCCTTTAAGCAGTTATTTAATGATTTTTATAAAGACAACAAGCTCCTAAAGGGTGAGTTGGAAATTGGCGGTAGGGTGGTAGATTTAAAGAATATTAAGTGTCCTACTTTTGTGTTCTCGACCTCTAGAGATACACTTGTATTAGAACAGCAGAGTCTCCCTATTATGGATATGATTTCAAGTGAAGATAAAACATATCAAGTATTCGAGGGAGGGCACGTTTCACTTGCCTTAACTGGTATGTTTGCCAAATTTGCTGATCAGTGGCTTACTACTCATTCACAAAAAATTCAAGAAGCAGTTGTATAATATAAGAGGAATGAAATAAATTAATAACGGGAAGGACGGTGCCCTTCCCGTTATTCTTATGCAACTAATTTTTGTTGATTAAGGAACCTACGTAGTAGGTTATTAAACCGGTCTTTAGCCTCAAGTTTAGCAATATGTCCAGTATTTCTCATGATTATAAATTCGGAATCTGGAATTAGCTTGTGCATGCATGCTTGAATCCAAACAGGTAGAACAGAGTCATATTGACCGCCAATAATTAGTGTTGGAACGCTGATTTTTGGCAGTAAAGATAAATTATTCACATCCAGACAAGTGTTTAAGGATTGTAGGAAAATTTGGTGTTTTGGGTGAAAAGAATGTCCAAACTTTTCCTTCATTTCTTTATTCCATGAGTAAAGTGCCATTTTGGAAATAAACTCTGTTTGTTTCCCTGCAGCAGTAACGGAATCAAATTTAGCTTTTCGATTATTAAATAATAATTTTTTTAGTTTTTTTGGGAAAAAGTGAAAGGTGCTTATCAACAAGAGAGAACGGCAGAGGTTGGGAGCTTGGCGGTAAATTTCTTGTGCAACAGCTCCACCCATTGATAAACCAAGGATGTTAGCGTTTTCAATTCCTAACTCTTTTAATAAACCAATGATATCTAAAGCAAAATTCTGAATTGAAATACCATCGGTTTTTGTACACTCACCATGACCTCTCAAATCTGGAATAATAAGCTCGAATTGATCGGCTAACTCAAACTGATTTTGCCACCCTTCTTTCACTTCACCTAAACCATGGATAAGTACTAAGGGTTCTCCGCTACCAAAATGCAAATAGGGTACACCTGATTTACTCCTTTTAGTTTTTTCCATTTTACACCACCTTTTTGTTTTTATTAAGTTTATAACCAAGTTTAGTATATTGTAAACCGATAAATTTTGCTTTTAATCATATTTATTTCCAGTATTGACAAAATATTACCTATAGGTGTAAAATACATATAGGTGAGGTGATAAAGATATGGTGAATCAAGACAATCCAACAGTTAATCCATCCAAAAATTTTGTGTTGCCATTTATTTTATTACTTCTTAGTAAAGTTTCTCTACACGGGTATGAACTTAGCCAAAGGTTAGAAGCATTCGGGTTCAAAACGCTTGACCAAGGAAATCTATATAGACTACTAAGACAATTGGAAAAAGATGAGCTTGTATCCTCTGAATGGGATACAACTGGAAGTGGTCCGGCAAAAAGAAGATATTCTATTACAAAAGCTGGGGTTACATATTTAAAAGGCTATGCCAATCAACTAGAAACATACCAATCCCTCTTAGATCAATTTTTTAAGATGTATACCAGTTTCCTTGAGCTCTATATTCCTTCATTTCAAAAGAAGGATCCCATAGAGAAAGTAAACAATAGAAAAAGGAGGAGGAAGGACGATGGCACAGAAGAAGAATGAAACGGTTCAAGCTGTTGACGAAAAAGTGCTGCCAATAGCAGAGGAATCGATGCATGTAGGTTCATTTGTAAACACATTTTGGGATCAGTTTGAACAGTCACGTGAGCGTGCACAGCAACTTAGGGAAAATCGTGAGGATGCATATATTAATGCATTAAAAGAGGTTATTAAGTTCAATAAGCAGTACAGAAATTCAATTGCAAAACTGTATAATCAAACAAAAAAAACCAATAAAGAAATGGTTTCAGAATTAATGCATCAATTTAATACAGGTAAAGAGGAACCGAAAGACGAAGTGATTTTCTCCAACGATCGTGAAGAGCTTAAAAATCAGTTGAAAGAAGTGTCTGGACAATTAGAAAAATTGGCTTTGACTCCAATAAAATCTGTCTTCCAGATGGTTGATCGCTTGGAGGATAATTTTGAAAGAAATGCTGAATCCAGTATCACTTATGCTCGTGAACGTAGAAATGCATGGCTTGAAGTAAGAAAAGAATATATTAAACTTGCTCGAAATACACATTTAAACCTTGTTGAACGGGGAAAAAACAGTATAAAAGAGCTGGTCAAAACACCGTAACTATTATTAGATAAATAAGGAGTTTATACAACATTGAATAACATAAAAAATCTTCATAAAAGCTAGGACCACGATCTCTATTTAATAGTGAAGATTGTGGTTTTTTTATATTCTTATATTGAAAGAAGCGATGCTTGCTAT
>NZ_JBCNAC010000071.1:0-13137 GCF_050477885.1 Neobacillus rhizosphaerae | reverse complement strand
AAGCACCCGACTGGTAAATAAAAGAAGTTTCTAATGCCGTGGTAAGGTTGCCTGGTTACTAAAGGCCAAGGACTTTTGTACGCTTAAGTGTGAATAGATCTCTGTCTGCGCTCCGCTAGCAAATCGACTATTATTCTTGATCGGAGAAGGCGCTTTTGCTTTTCTTACATAATAAGAATGAATAACATTTGACTTCGAGAATTGTCCAACTCCTAATCCCTCAGGTCAAATAACCTACTGCAATAAAAGTCAAAGAGAGACTTTTCTTGCAGTAGAACATTTCCTGACGGGGCTGATCAAGGCGCTTCCACTTTTCTATTTTATTCTATTAAAAAAACATTGACCGGTTTCTTTGACTCTACTAAAATTGGATTAGCATTTAGATTTTTCTTCCAATTTTTCAAGAGACTACTAGATTAGAATAATTTAGGTGTGTATATATTTAGAGGGGGAAGACAAGGGAATGAGCCTAAAGTCATTTAAAAAGAAAAGAAAGATCGCCTCGTATGTCTTGGCATCTGCTTTGGTTCTGTCAAACCTTGGTCTTGTTGCACCAGCATCCGCAGCAACACCAACACAAGCACCAAAAAAAGATTATGCACCATTGATTGAACAGTTTAAACAACACTTGAAATTAACAGACGGCAAGAAAAAAATGAAGAGTCAGATAAAGGCCAATTTCAAAGCGACTGACAAAGTCCGGGTGATTGTTGAAGTTGATGGCCAAACACCTGTTGAACAAGCAACCGAGCAGGGCAAGCTGTACAAGGACCTTTCTGAAACAACAAAAGCTTCCATAGAATCAAAGATTAATAAGCAGCAAAAAACTGTGAAGGACAAAATTAAATCGAAAGGTGTCAAACTTACATATAAGAATCATTTTTCCACGGCTTTTAATGGCTTCAGCGGTGAAATGACGTTTGGTGACCTATCAAAGCTTGAAGAAGTAGAAGGCGTCAAACATGTTTATTTGGCGCATGAATACAAGCGCCCACTTGAAACACCAACGATGAAAAACAGTAAGTCCTATATCCAGACAAGTGCAACTTGGGCGGATGCTGGTCTGAAGGGTGAAGGAATGGTCGTTTCCGTAATCGATACAGGTGTCGATCCATCACACAAAGACTTTGTCCTGACAGACGCGACAAAAGAAGGACTATCAAAAAATGAAGTAGATGACCTTATTAAGCAAAAAGGTCTGAAAGGTAAATTTTTCACTGATAAAGTCCCATATGGCTACAACTTTTTTGATCAAAATGACACCATCCTTGACAAAGGACCTGACACTGCGATGCACGGAATGCATGTGGCGGGAACGGTTGCTGCCAATGGTGATGAAGAGAATGGCGGCGTAAAAGGGGTAGCACCAGAAGCACAGGTTCTCGCGATGAAGGTATTTAGTAATGATCCACTTTTCCCATCGACTTGGTCAGATGTGTACTTAGCTGCAATTGATGATTCAATCAAGTTAGGGGCTGATGTCATTAACATGAGTCTTGGAGACGATGCTTCTTTTTATAATGAAGAAAGTGCTGAAGATGTAGCCATTTCACGAGCTACAAATAATGGAATTGTTTGTGCAATGGCTGCCGGGAACGCCGGGGCCGTCTCCTACGGTTGGGGTGAAAACCCGTATTCTAAAAATCCGGATATCGGTGTGGTTGGTTCACCAGGATTAAATCCTGATAGTATCCAAGTAGCTGCATCAGGAAATCTTGCCTACCAATATGAAACGGCACTCACTGTCGACGGTGTCGAAGGATTTACTGGTGTTGGATATGGAGTGGATGATTGGACAAAGCTTGCAGACGAAGGTCAACCATTGGAGTTGGTGAGCCTTAACGGAGGTTTTGGTTATCCAGAGGATTATAATGATATTGATGTCGCAGGGAAAGTAGTTCTTGTACAACGAGGGGAACTATCATTTGCAGATAAAGCATGGGTTGCTGCAGAAGCAGGGGCAGCTGGAATTATTGTCTATGACAAAGATGGCTCTGTTTTTTATAAAAATCAAGGTGGTTGGGATCTTCCGTTTATGCTTATCTCAAAGGCTGAGGGTCAGACACTAGAGGCTGCCATTGCAGAAGGTCATACCACGTTGCATGTTAATCAGTTAGATCGTCAAACAGATCCAGAGTCAGGGCGGATGACCGATTTCTCTTCTTGGGGCACCACGCCAAGTTTGGAATTGAAACCGGAAATCACTGCACCTGGTGGGAAGATTATCTCGACATTAAATGATAATCAATATGGTGAAATGAGTGGAACTTCGATGGCGTCACCACATGTGGCTGGAGGAGCAGCACTTATTCAGCAATACTTGCATCAGGACAAGCGTTTCAACTCGCTTTCTGTCAGCGATCGTACTCATTTAGCCAAAACCTTATTAATGAACACAGCTAAGGTGATTACGGATGTGAGCGGCCAGCCATTTTCTCCACGCCTGCAAGGTGCAGGGATGATGCAGACGTATAATGCCGTAAAAACACCTGTTTATGTAGTGAATAAAAACACAGGTCAAGCAAAGGTAGAGCTGAAGGATTTTACCTCAACCGATTTTACGATGACATTAACCGCTAAAAATATATCAACAACCGATGTGACGTACGATGTCCTTACTGATGTATTAGCAGATACGGTTCAGCAAAATACGGAAGGTGAGGACCATAATGCCCTGATTGCTGGGAATCTTGAAGGTGTTAAGGTCGATGGACCAAAAACAGTCACTGTTGAAGCCGGTAAGTCTAAGGATATTACAATCCATGTAGATATTAGCAAGGCAAAGGTTCCTTCTATTGATGCGGACGGGAATAAAACAACAGTAGCCCTGCAAGAAGATATGTTTGTGGAAGGCTTTATTCGTTTGGTGGATAGTGACCGCGACATGGCCGGGAAAAAGGAATTAAGTCCTGATTTGACTATTCCGTATGTCGGCTTCTACGGCAAGTGGGATCGACCTTCTATCCTGGATGGCTTTAAAGATCTTGGAGAATCTCGCTTCTTTGATCTTCAACGAATGTTTGAATTCGAAGATGAAGATGGAAATACAGTTGAAGAGCCTGTTCATGATATGCTTTCAGATGATTGGTTCCTAGAACCTGTACCAGATAAAAAGTTATATGCCTTTTCGCCAAATGGTGACTGGCTCCATGATGACATCAACACATTGCCATCACTCATGAGAAATGCAGCGGATCTTCAATTTAATATTTTAGATGAAAACAAAAAATTGCTTCGCCGCGTAAAAATAGAAAAAGATGTACGGAAGAGTTATTTTGCAGACGGATTTGGATTGCCTTATTCCTATAATTATGATCGTACGTGGGATGGTACCGTAAAAGGAAAAACAGTGAAAGACGGTTTATATTATTATCAAATCAAGTCTGTCATTGACTATGCTGGTGCACAATATCAAACAAAGGATATTCCTGTGCTTGTCGATACCATCGCACCGCAAATCAGTCCAAGATATAATGAGAAAACTTCATCGGTTGTTTGGGATACAGTGGAGCAAGGCTCTGGTGTAGCTGCTTATGGTATTTTTGTAAATGGCGAATTGATTGATGAAGTAGCGCCAGATGTCAATCGCTATAAATTAAGTGATTTACCAGAAAGTGCAATCGTTGACGTGCTTGCGTATGACTATGCCTATAATTTTGGCGGTGGTACGGTGGCAATTGGTGATGTGGAAGATGCTGCTCCAGTTATTTATGTAGATGATTGGACAACTGTTCCTTACGGGGCCTATAACACGAAGGAAGTTCCAGTTGCGGGTATGGTTCAAGAAGATTTAGGTTTGAAATCATTGACAGTGAACGGCAAAGAAGTAAAAACCACATATTATGGAGGAGCATATGCGTTCTCAACAAATGTGACCTTCGGAAAAGACGGTTTCTACGATATTATCGTGAAGGCAGTGGACAGCAAAGATCAAACCACTTCGATTTCACGGAAGGTGTTCATCGATACAACTGCACCTGTTATGAACATTGGCGCACCAAAGCTTGTTGCGGAAAAGGTGGAAGAGGTTACTTTGAAGCTTAACATGAAGGATAATTACAACTATTTATCTTTATTTGTTGATGATAATCACGAATACGAAAAAGCCGTGGTGAGTCCTGTGGATGTGATGGTACCGGCTAATGATAATATAGAGGTAAAGGTACCATTAGAGTTAGGCGAAAATAAAATTACTCTTAAACTTCGTGACCTTGCTGGTAACGAAACGGTTAAGGAAATCGTGATTAACCGTGCAAATGTAACGGGGTGGAAACAGGAAGCTGGTTCATGGTATTACTATAACAATAGTGTGAAGGTAACGAACTGGTTTAAAGACAGCAATACATGGTATTATTTTGGCAGTGATGGGAAAATGCAAACTGGCTGGATTAAATACAAGAATAAATGGTACTTCCTGAACAAATCAGGTGCTATGGCTGTGAATCAATGGGTGCTGTACAAAAATAAATGGTATTTCTTAGGTGGAGATGGCACCATGCAGACCGGCTGGATTGCTCCAAATGGAAAGTGGTACTACCTAAATACAAGCGGTCAAATGGTCACAGGCTGGAAGCAAGTAGGCAACAAGTGGTACTACTTCTATACCAACGGCCAATTAGCGATTAACACCACGGTCAATGGATACAAACTTGGCAGCGATGGCGCTTGGATTAAATAAAATGAACAAAAATGAAGACGGGCAAATGCTTGTCTTCTTTTTTGTTTTTCGGGCAATCCATTATTTCCCTCTATATGACAAATATACTAATTACGACACAATTTTCAATTTTATTGTTGAAAAAATGTCTCAAAATGAGAAAATAGTAGAGTAATATTATTTTTAACTAATAGGAGGTCTAAAGTTTTTCTATATTAATGAAAGTAAGAATTTGAGTTAGGAAATTAACTTTATTTCCCATATCCAAAAATATGGTAATTTAGTATAATCATCATAGAAAATTTGTGAATGTACCTAACTCAAGTAAAAATAGATAATTTAATAGAGAGAGTTTTTTATGGGGGGAAAAATATTGAAGAAGAAACGTGTCACTGCTTTAGTCCTGGCAACAATGTTGTTCTCTTCCACCGCTTCTGGGGCATCAGCAGCTGGAACTTATACCTGGAAGTATCAGAACAACAGCTGGTATTATCTATCTCCAACGGGCAAGGCTGTAACGGGATGGGTAAAATATAATAATAAGTGGTACTATCTTGCTAGCAACGGTGTGATGAAAACGGGTTGGCTTCTAGATAGAAAAGTATGGTATTTTCTTGATAAAAACAGCGGCGCGATGAAAACAGGCTGGCTGAAGGATAATAATATTTGGTACTATCTATTATCAAGCGGTGCAATGAAGACCGGATGGCTCCTAGATAAAAACTTATGGTACTACCTCGATAAAAGCGGCGCGATGAAAACAGGCTGGATTGAGGATAATGGACTGAGGTACTACTTAAATCCAAATGGAGATATGGTATCCGGACAAAAATTTATTGATGGAAAGCCGTATGTGTTTGCTTCTTCAGGTTCTCTAAATACGAGCCCTATCAAGGGCTGGTTCCGTGATGGTTCCATCGTCATGTACTTTGATCCAGACGGTGTCATGCATACTGGCTGGCTAGAAGAAGAGACTGGTAAGTATTATTTTAAACAAGAAGGTCTTATTCATACTGGCTGGTTAGCAGAGAATGATAAGAAATATTTCTTCAATAAAGATGGTAAGATGCAGGTTGGATGGCTAACTGATGGTAACCAACGTTACTACTTTGGCACGGATGGCGTCATGCAATCCGGTTGGTTGAATGAGAGTGGAAAGACCTATTATTTAGGTACAGACGGCGTTATGTATAAGGGTTGGCTAACTGAAGGAGAGAAGAAGTTCTACTTTGGTAGTGACGGTAGTATGGCAACCGGCTGGCAAACAATTGGTGACCAGCGTTATTACTTCGCTCCAGATGGCGCTTTGCAAACCGGCTGGGTAACAGAAGACGGTTTCTCATATTACCTAGGCACGGATGGGATCATGTACAAAGGTTGGCTAACTGAAGGCGATAAAAAATTCTACTTCGCTGCCGATGGAAAAATGCTTACTGGACTACAAACCATTGATGAGCAGCTATATTATTTTGGCACAGACGGTGTTATGCAGACTGGCGGATGGTCAACCATCGATAATAAATGGTACTACTTTGGTGCTGATGGTACAGCTCTTAAGGGCTGGCTGTCCGAGGGAGAGAAAAAATACTATCTTGGTACGGATGGTATCATGGTTATTGGTTGGAAGTTGCTAGATAATAATACTTGGTATTATTTTAATAATAATGGAATGATGGCCACTGGATGGGTCCTTGATAATAATAAATGGTACTATTTGAATGCAAATGGAGAAATGCAGACTGGCTGGCTGACTGATAATGGTTCCACCTATTATTTAACTAAAAGTGGCGATATGGTAATTGGTTGGTTAGCACTTGATAATAAGTGGTACTATTTTGATACAAACGGCAAAATGGTTACCGGTGAAAAAGTAATCGATGGAAAGACATATAACTTCTTTGAAAATGGCGTTTTAAATACGGGCCCTGTAGTGAAAACAACCACTTACAACTTTTCGTACCAGGAAATACTTGATATCGAAATGAAGAAAACCCCGCAAACAGATAAGTACAGATACGCTAAGGCATATGTCAGCAGTGATTATGTACTGAAAGATTCAACAGACCCAACAAAGGGTGTGGTCACCTCGACTACACCGCTCAATGTTCGTGAGGATACAAATACGAGTTCCTTTATTTTTGGTGCTTTGAAGAGCGGTGCACAAGTTTCGATTAAGTCCACTGTGGGTACCTGGTATGAAATTGCATATGATACATGGCGAAATGCAAAAGCAGAGGATGTTAGCTATTATCTCAATCCGAATACCTTTAGTTCTAAAAGCACGGAGTATTTCCAGTTCCTGCTTTTGAGTAAGAGCGCTGGAACGACTGCACAAGACTTAAACGCGAAGACACTCGTTGGAAAAGGAATTCTAGAAGGCAGAGGACAAGCGTTTATTGATGCAAGTAAGCAATACAATGTGAATGAAGTATATCTCATTTCGCATGCACTGCTTGAGACAGGAAATGGAACTTCACAATTAGCCAAAGGAATAGTGGTTGATACTGTGGATGGGAAAGCCGTTGAACCAAAAACAGTTTACAATATGTATGGTGTAGGAGCGATTGATAGCTGTCCGAATACATGTGGTGCCCAATATGCCTATAAGCAGGGTTGGTTTACACCTGAAAAAGCCATCATTGGAGGAGCACAATTTATTGGACAAGGCTATATTAACGCGTCAACACCACAGAATACACTGTATAAGATGAGATGGAATCCACTTAATCCGAATCATCAATATGCAACGGATATCGGTTGGGCAGTAAAACAAACCAACAATATTAAAAAGATCTACGATTCTTTAAGTTCGTATACTTTATACTACGATATTCCTCAATATAAGTAGATTGATAAAGGACTGTGCAGATGTGCACAGTCCTTTTGTCTCTTTATATCGAAATTTGTCTATGTTATCCTTTCTTAGGGGAATTTCTACTAGATTAAAAGATTGATATGGGAGGATGAGGAATGAAGAAATTCGTGACGTCTATTTTCCTAGTGCAACTATTGGCTCTACCAATATCAACTGCAGCAGAAGAAACCACTGAGCCAATGTCTGCTGAAATAGACGCGCCGATAGCTGACCAAACGGAGGCTCCGGCTGATACATTAAGTAAAGAAAATAATGAAAGCGTTGATTCAGCTACGCTTTCAACAGTTAACACTGGGGAACAATCCACAGTTGTTGAAACACAGCAAACGGATTCCACTACACAAACGGAAGCCAAGCAATCTGGCTGGACGCAGATTGATGGAAAGTGGTACTTTTTTGACCCAGTAACAGGAGACAGGAAGACCGGCTGGATCGAGGATGAAAATACTTGGTATTATCTTGATGCGTCAGGTGTCATGCAAACCGGCTGGTTGTACAATCAAAACCATTGGTACTTATTGAATTCAAGTGGTGCCATGATGACAGGCTGGGTCTACAATCGAGGGGAATGGTATCTCCTAGGACAAAGTGGCGCCATGCAAACGGGCTGGGTGTTTGACAAAAGTCACTGGTATTTCTTAGATTCAAGCGGTGCCATGATGACAGGCTGGGTCTACAATCGAGGGGAATGGTATTTCCTTGGGCAAAGTGGTGCCATGCAAACCGGCTGGATTCTCTATCAAGCTCATTGGTACTTCCTAAAGGCGTCCGGTGCAATGGCTAAAAGCTGGTTTATGGATAAGGATAGCTGGTATTATACCTACTCCAATGGAGTAATGGCAGAAAATACGACGGTCCAAGGATACTATTTAGGAAGTAATGGCGCATGGGTGGCTAATCTGGTGAATCCAAAGCAGGCATACTCCTACAATGATTTAATAACGGACATTAGTAAATTCCAAAAGAATTTTCCTGGATTTATTCAGACACAAATAATTGGGAAGTCCGTTGACGGCAGGAATCTTTACGCTATAAAGCTAGGCAGGGGAGAAAAGGAAATCTTTTTTAACGGCTCCCATCATGCCCGCGAACATATGACGACAAATGTTTTGATGGAGATGCTCGATCAATATGCCTCCTCTTACTCGGCTAATCGTAACTTTAATAGCTATAATGTAAGAGAACTCTTGAATAAAGTTTCCATCTGGTTTGTCCCTATGGTCAATCCCGATGGGGTCATGCTTGTTCAAGAAGGATCTTCAACGGCGAAAAATCCTCAATATGTATTACAGCTAAACGGAGGAAAGACAGATTTTTCTTCGTGGAAGGCAAATGTTCGGGGAGTAGATTTAAACCGTCAATATCCAGCGGACTGGGCAAATATCGCCAATAACACAGGTAAGCCAGCTCCAGAGAATTTCAAAGGCTACCAGCCATTAAGTGAGCCGGAAGTTCAAGCGGTTTATAACTTTGTCAAAGCACATCATTTTAAAATTGCCACTGCGTATCATTCTTCAGGTCGCATTCTGTATTGGAACTTTCATCAGGCGACAGCTGAATATAATCGTGATTACCAAATTGCTCAAAAGTATTCTAAGTTAACGGGTTACAGTTTAGTTTTTCCAGGGCCAAATCCAAGTGGGGGCGGCTTCACCGATTGGTTTATTCAGGACATGAAGATGCCTGGGTTCACACCGGAGATTTCCACTCATACGTATAGTAAGCCCGTACCACTTTCGAATTTTGATTCAATTTGGAAAGAAAACCAATCAGCAGGATTGATGCTGGCAGCTGAGGCATTAAAGCTCTAAAGGGATAGATGATTCTATCTCTTTTTTTTATGAGTAAAAAATGTATTTTCTAATCATGGTAAATACTAGCCAATAATCGACATATTTTTGTTTACAGAAATTTGGGCTTGAGTTACAATGTAAATACATTCAATTTTTGAATATATCGGAGGTCCATTCAATGGAACAGCACTCATTTCAATTATTAGAGGCGATTAATAAAAACGCCAACTTAAATCAAAAGAAAATGGCTGAGATATGCGGAATTTCAATCGGGAAGGTCAACTATCTCATCCACGATTTAACGTTCGGAGACTATATATACAATGAAAAAAAGGGAAGAAATATCAGCTACTTTTTAACCCAAAAAGGAATCGATTCACTAAAGAACGGAATTGAAGCTTTTCATGATAAAAAGGTTAATATTCATCAAGAGCCGTTAACGGAGATTAAACAGGCTGTTATTTTAGCAGCAGGCTCTCGAAAAGATTTTAACAAACCTGCAGGGTTAATGCCTATTGATGATACCACATTATTAAAGCGAAATGTTGAAATACTCCAAGAAAACGGGATTAATCATATCGTTATAGTTACTGGCTACCAAAAAGAAGCGTTTCAGGATATCCCTGAATTAAGCCACCTGCAATTCGTCCATAACCCTAAATACAAATGGACGGGATCTATGGCATCACTGGCACTAGCTTATCATTTGATTTCTGAGGACATCCTCCTCATTGAAGATGACATTCTAATCGAAGAACGAGCGATTAAGGAAATGCTTATGCATCCGCAACGCGACAGCGTTCTAATCACGGATGAAAGCGGCTCTGGCGATGAAGCCTTCGTAGAACTGAGAAATGGCTATCTTTACAAAGTGGCAAAAGATATTCATCAATTCAATCATGTCGATGGTGAAATGATCGGATTTAGTAAGCTATCCTATGAAGTTTTTACAAAAATGGTTAATGACTATAAAGAAAACAACAAGAACCCATATATGAACTATGAATACATGCTGCTTGATGTATCCAGACATTATAATATCGGCTTCCTCAAAATGCACAACCTCATTTGGGGGGAAATCGATAGCCAAGAGCATTACAATATCATCATTAATAAAACCTATCCGATTCTAAAAAGAAAAGAAGCGGAGTTTAGAGAAATTCAAATCAAGAGCTACTTAATGGAGGCCCTTGACCTGGCCTATGAGGATATTCAGGAAATTAGGCCGTTTGGCGGGATGACCAATAAGAACTTCAAGGTAACGGTCAACGACAAGGAGTATGTGCTTCGGATTCCTGGTAATGGAACCGAGCAGATGATTAACCGAAAAGAGGAAAAAATCAATTCGACCCTTGTTAGTCAGCTCGGTATCGATACGGAAATCGCTTATTTTAATGAAGATACTGGCGTAAAAATTGCCGAACTTATTCCAAATGCGGAGACGTTAACTGGCAAAACAGCTAAACGCCAGGACTACATGATGTTAACAACGGCAGTTCTTAGAAAGCTGCACGTATCGGGTATTGAGATGGCCAATCGATTTGATGTATTTGAAAATATTACAAAATATGAAGAACTGATGGAAGAAGCTAAGGGCCTGCCTTATGTGCATTATGATGAAGTAAGATCTAAGGTTATGGTTTTGAAGGATGTTTACGAAGCGATGAATATCATGTTAAAACCATGTCATAATGACTTAGTTCCAGAAAACTTGGTGAAAAGCGGCACCGACAAGGTGTATTTAATCGACTGGGAATATGCAGGTATGAACGACCCAATGTGGGATGTAGCGGCACACTCGCTAGAATGTGAGTTTACACCAGAAGATGAGGAATTGTTCTTATCGCTTTACCTACAACAGGATGAAATTCCACTCGACATTCAACAAAGAGTACTAATGAATAAAATCTTCCAAGATTTCCTATGGAGCATTTGGACGATTATTAAAGAAGCAAAGGGCGATGACTTCGGTCAGTACGGAATCAATCGCTTTAACAGAGCTAGAGAGAATTTAAATCATGAACTGATAAGGGAGTTGGCATACTCATATGAAAAATAAGGGAATCTTCTTCGGTTTGTTCTCAGGCTTCACCTGGGCGCTTGACACCGTTTTAATTGGTATGGTTTTATCCAAAGCAGTATTTGTTTCATCAGATGCGGTTATATTTCTAGCACCGCTAGTGAGTACGTTTTTCCATGACATGCTTTCTAGCTTCTGGATGATGCTATATATGACCTTCAGAGGGGAGTTAGCCACCTCATTTAAGAAATTAGCGACTCGCAGTGGACGGTTTGTTGTCTTAGGCGCTTTACTAGGTGGACCAATCGGAATGACTGGTTACGTTCTTGCGGTTAAATATTTGGGTGCCTCTCTATCGGCCTCCATTTCAGCTGTATATCCAGCGATTGGTGCTTTCTTTGCCTTCTTGATTCTAAAAGACAGATTAACTTTGAAAAACTGGATTGGACTTTTTATAAGTATTTTATTTATTTTCTTACTAGGATTTGCAGGCGGAGAACCATCTCCAAGCTTTATTCTTGGATTCTCGTTTATCCTATTGTGTATCTTTGGCTGGGGAATGGAGTGCGTTATCCTTGCTTACGGAATGAAAGATGATGAGATTTCACCAGAACAAGCGTTGCAAATTCGTCAGGTTGTTTCTGCTGTCACTTATGCGGTCTTGATTTTACCATTTTTCAATGCGTACCCTCTTGTGGGCGAAGTGTTTAAGAGCAGTGAATTATTCTTGATCGCTGGTGTTGCTCTGTCTGGAACAGCATCTTATGTATACTATTACAAAGCGATTTACGTTATGGGACCAACGCGTGCGATGGCCTTAAATATTACGTATGCAGCATGGGCGATTTTCTTAAGTTTCATTATTCTAGATTCTCCAATTACCCTAAAGGTTGTCTTTTTTAGTATTATGATTTTATTAGGATCTATATTAACTGTCGCTACCAAAGATGAGTTAAAATGGATGAATCTAACTAAAGGCAGGAGAACCGCTTAATTATGAGAGCTATACTATTAGCAGCAGGAATGGGCACAAGATTACGACCATTAACACTAACTACACCGAAGTCCTTGGTAGAAGTTAACGGGAAACCGATGCTCGAGCAGCAGGTGGAATTCCTTCAAGAAGTCGGTGTGGAGGAAATCATCGTAGTTACAGGATATTTGAAGGAAAAGTTCGAGTACTTAAAAGAAAAGTACGGCGTTACGCTTGTTCATAATGATAAATACGATGTGTATAACAACATTTACACTATGTATTTAGTAAGAGAATATCTTCCAGGCTCGTACGTGATTGATGCCGATGTCTTTTTGAAAAATAACTTTCTTTTGCGTGATCCGAAGAAGTCGATGTATTTCAGTTCACGAAAGCCAGAGTTTAAGGCTGAATGGATGATTCGTTACGATGACAACTTGAAGGTGTATGACCTTGAACCAGGAGACGGCGAGCATGATTACATTTTATGCGGCATCTCGTATTGGTCAGAGGAAGATGGCCATTATATCGTTAAGAAGCTGGAGGAAGCGGTCGCTGGCGCAAATTTCAAGGACCTTTACTGGGATGACATTGTTAAGGATAACATTCGCGACCTTAACGTGTTTCTACAGGAAATTCACCCAGATGACAGCTATGAAATCGATTCACTTGAAGACCTTGAAAAAGTGAAACAGCGTTTGGCGATGGAGGAATAATTGAGAGAACGGACGGACACTGGGGTGTCCGTTTTTTTATGCCTCGATCCAATGGGAAAGACCTCAAACGGTAAATAGAAGAAGTTTCTAATGCCCATGGCAA
>NZ_JBCNAC010000070.1:0-11417 GCF_050477885.1 Neobacillus rhizosphaerae | reverse complement strand
AGGCAAGGCAACTTCGGACAACATGAATTATTTTAAAGGGTACACTCTCAGAACCTTAAGTAAGTTTTGGACAGGATTGCCAATGAGAACCTCAAAATTGTCCAAATCCAGCCCAATTCGAATACGATTAGCATTAAGAAACACATAGCTGTATTTTATTATTTTAAAAAATAAATATGGAAACATTTACTATTGAAATTTCTTAATGTTTACTAGATATATTTAAATGTTTTTCAGAATTTTTTAAAATGAATATAATTTTTTGCTTAATGGTGGACAAGGTATGTGTCATTATATAAAATGAAAACGGAGTCAATTTTTAGAAGAGTATGATATAGGAGGATGGGAAATGAATATCCATGAGTATCAAGGGAAAGAGATCCTCAGAAAGTACGGGGTTGCGGTTCCAAACGGTAAAGTGGCATTCACTGTTGAAGAAGCTGTGGAAGCTGCAAAAGAATTAGGCACACAGGTTTGTGTAGTTAAAGCACAAATTCATGCTGGCGGACGGGGGAAAGCTGGCGGTGTTAAAGTTGCGAAAAACCTTGATGAGGTTCGTACATATGCAAGCGAAATCCTCGGTAAAACTTTGGTAACACACCAAACAGGTCCAGAAGGTAAAGAAGTGAAACGCCTGCTTATTGAAGAAGGCTGTGATATCAAAAAAGAATATTATGTTGGATTAGTTTTAGACCGTGCTACTTCACGTGTTGTTTTAATGGCTTCTGAAGAGGGCGGAACGGAAATTGAAGAGGTTGCTGAAAAGACTCCAGAGAAAATTTTTAAAGAAGAAATTGATCCAGTGGTCGGCTTACAGCCTTACCAGGCACGTCGAATTGCATTCAATATTAATATTCCAAAAGAATTAATTAATCAGGCTGTTAAATTTATGACAGCTTTATACACTGCGTACATCGATAAAGATTGCTCAATTGCAGAAATTAACCCGCTGGTTGTTACAGGTGATGGTAAAGTAATGGCTCTTGATGCTAAATTAAACTTTGATTCAAATGCTCTATATCGTCAGAAAGACATTCTAGAGTATCGTGATCTTGAAGAAGAAGATGCAAAGGAAATCGAAGCATCTAAATACGATTTAAGCTATGTTGCATTAGATGGTAACATCGGCTGTATGGTTAACGGTGCCGGACTTGCAATGTCCACGATGGATATCATTAAACATTACAGCGGCGATCCTGCTAACTTCCTTGATGTTGGGGGCGGCGCGACAGCTGAAAAGGTTACAGAAGCATTCAAAATTATCCTTTCTGATCCAAACGTAAAAGGTATTTTCGTCAATATCTTTGGTGGAATCATGAAGTGTGATGTTATTGCTGAGGGTGTAGTAGAAGCAGCTAAGCAAGTTGGGCTAAGTGTTCCACTTGTTGTTCGCTTAGAAGGAACAAATGTTGAATTAGGTAAGAAAATCTTAGCTGAGTCAAGCGTAGAAATTATTGCTGCTGAATCCATGGCTGATGGCGCACAAAAAATCGTTTCATTAGTGAAATAGGATCAAAGAAAGGGGAATTAACGTGAGCGTTTTTATTAATAAGGATACAAAAGTTATTGTTCAAGGGATTACTGGTTCAACGGCCCTTTTTCATACAAAACAAATGCTTGAATATGGTACACAGATTGTCGGTGGTACATCTCCAGGAAAAGGCGGAATGGAAGTAGAAGGCGTGCCTGTTTTTAATACAGTTAAAGATGCTGTTGATGCTACAGGGGCTACTGCATCTGTTATTTACGTACCAGCACCATTTGCAGCCGATGCGATTATCGAAGCAGTTGATGCGGATTTAGATCTTGCTATTTGTATTACTGAACATATTCCGGTTTTGGATATGGTAAAAGTAAAACGTTATATGGAAGGCAAAAAGACCCGCTTAGTAGGTCCAAACTGTCCGGGTGTTATCACTCCTGATGAATGTAAAATTGGTATCATGCCTGGTTACATTCATACTAAAGGACATGTAGGGGTTGTTTCACGTTCTGGAACATTAACTTACGAGGCTGTTCATCAATTAACGCAAGCAGGAATTGGTCAAACAACTGCTGTGGGTATTGGTGGCGACCCTGTTAACGGAACAGACTTCATCGATGTATTAAAGGCATTTAATGAAGATCCTGAAACATATGCAGTTATCATGATTGGTGAAATCGGTGGTACAGCAGAAGAAGAAGCTGCTGAATGGGTTAAGGCTAACATGACAAAACCTGTGGTTGGCTTCATTGGCGGACGTACTGCACCTCCTGGAAAGCGTATGGGCCATGCTGGTGCGATTATTTCAGGTGGAAAAGGTACAGCTGACGAAAAAATCCGTGTTATGAACGAATGCGGTATTAAAGTAGCTGACACACCATCCGTAATGGGCGAAACACTAATCGAAGTATTAAAAGAACAAGGCTTATACGAAAAGTGTAAAACTCATTAAAAACTAATTACACATCATCAGGATAAACAGAAATAGTCTCTCACTCATGAGGGGCTATTTCTTCTTTTTTAATATAATATTGGAGGTATGTGTTAAATGGACGACTTTAAAGAGAAATTGATTCATTTGCTTCATTATCCAAATCTCTCGTGGAACACGATTTTACAAATCCTAAAAAAAGATCCCACCCTAAAAAACCTCTCTCGAATACAAACTGACTCAACACAGCAAAGCTTCAATTTTCCATCCTGTACCCGCGAAGATCTTGCTCCTAAATCAACCATTCTCCCACTTCCATTCGAAGTCATTCATGACCAAATCCGCCAATACGAAACCAATGATATTGCCGTTATCACTATTTTTGATAAAGAATATCCCCATTATTTAAAAGAAATTTATCAGCCACCATGGGCACTATTTATTAAAGGGGATGTATCCTTATTAAATCATGAACCTAAACTTGCTGTAGTGGGATCACGACAGGCTACTCAATATGGTAAAAATGCAATTAAATCCATCTTCCCCCAACTTATTGATAATGGCGTACTTATTGTAAGTGGCTTAGCAAAAGGAATTGATGCATTAGCACATGAATTTGCTATTAAAAATGGCGGGAAAACAATAGCTGTTATTGCTGGAGGCATCTATCACATATACCCAAAAGAAAATATGAATCTTGCTTTAGAGATGTTGAAAACACAGTTGATTGTCTCTGAATATCCCCCAGATACAAAGCCACTTCGATGGCATTTTCCATTTCGAAATCGAATAATTAGCGGTCTATCCAGAGGTACCTTTATTATAGAAGCAAAAAGAAAAAGCGGATCACTCGTCACAGCGAATTATGCAGTAAATGAAGGTCGAGATGTATTTTCGTTGCCTGGCAGTATTTATAATCCATGTTCAGCAGGGGCTAACGAGCTAATCCAACAAGGGGCAAAACTTGTGACATGTGCAGGGGATATTTTAGAGGAAATAAGATAAAACTCTAGGTTAAAAGGGAATATTGGGAATAAAAGTAGAGTTTTTGCAGGTTTTTTTCGATAAAATGGAGAAATTAGCTAAAAAAGGTTGCAATAATTTCTAATATGTTATACATTTTCCAACAGAAGTTCGAAAAAATGGCTAAACATAAATTACTATTAAAATTAACTTATAAATGAATCATTATTGGGATAGGGCAGTTTTGTAAAGTATTTTCTCCGGTTCTTGTTATTAACTAGAATTTAGGAAAACTTCTCAAATAGTAAGCACCAAAGAAATAGGCTTAAGCCAATTTCAAGGCGCTTTCACACTTTCCCTCTTAAGGAGGATAAAGAATGGCAGATTTTCTAGTAATCGTGGAATCACCTGCAAAAGCGAAAACGATTGAGCGTTATTTAGGAAATAAATATAAAGTAAAAGCATCTATGGGACATGTTCGTGATCTACCAAGAAGCCAAATGGGAGTCGGCCCAGAGAATGGATTTGAACCCAAGTATATTACCATCCGAGGCAAGGGTCCTGTATTGAAAGAATTAAAAACAGCAGCCAAAAAAGTGAAAAAAGTCTTTCTTGCAGCCGACCCCGATCGCGAAGGGGAAGCAATTGCATGGCATTTAGCTCACAGTCTAGATGTTGATATTCATTCAGATTGTCGGGTGGTTTTTAATGAAATTACAAAAGAAGCAATTAAGGAATCTTTTAAACATCCTCGTCCGATTAATATGGACCTAGTTGATGCACAGCAGGCACGGAGGGTTTTAGACCGGCTTGTAGGCTACAATATCAGTCCGTTATTATGGAAGAAAGTAAAAAAAGGATTGAGCGCTGGGCGTGTCCAGTCAGTTGCAGTCCGCCTGATTATTGATAGGGAAAATGAAATTAAAGCGTTTACTCCTGAGGAATATTGGACAATTGAAGGAGAATTTTTAAAGGGAAAAGACCATTTTAGTGGGTCATTTCATTCCCTTGTTGTAAATTCCCTTGTTGGAAGAGAAAAAACGGAGCTAGCCTCAGAGCAGGATGTTCAAGCGGTATTGAAGCAGTTAGATGATAACAAGTTTAAAGTTGTCTCAGTGACTAAAAAAGAAAGAAGAAGAAACCCGGCACCACCTTTCATTACTTCTTCTTTACAACAAGAAGCAGCTAGGAAACTTAATTTTCGTGCGAAGAAAACCATGATGCTTGCACAACAGCTGTACGAAGGTATTGAGCTTGGGAAAGAAGGAACAGTTGGACTCATTACCTATATGAGAACAGATTCAACAAGAATTTCCGAAGTTGCTCAAACAGAAGCAGCAAATTATATAAAAGCTGAGTTTGGTGAAAGCTTTTTAAAGGAAGAGCAAAGAAAAGAGAAAAAACAGTCGAATGCTCAAGATGCCCACGAAGCTATTCGTCCGACTAGTACATTCAGGGATCCGAACAGCATAAAGGAATTTCTTTCTCGAGATCAATTCCGCCTCTATAAATTAATTTGGGAGCGCTTTTTAGCAAGCCAAATGGCACAGGCGGTAATGGATACGATGAGTGTAGATTTACAAAATGGAAATGTGATTTTCCGTGCAACTGGATCAAAGATCAAGTTTCCTGGTTTCATGAAAGTGTATGTAGAAGGATCGGACGATCAAGTAGATGGCCCAGATAAAATGCTACCAGATTTAAAAGAAGGGGATGAAGTCTTTAAAAAAGACATCGAACCTAAACAGCATTTCACACAGCCACCACCAAGATATACCGAGGCAAGATTGGTGAAAACGTTAGAAGAACAGGGTATTGGCCGCCCGTCGACATATGCACCTACTCTTGATACGATTCAAAAGCGCGGTTATGTTGCCTTGGACAATAAGCGATTTGTGCCAACGGAACTTGGTGAAATTGTTCATGAGTTAATGGTCGAGTTTTTCCCGGATATAATAAATGTAGAATTTACTGCTAAGATGGAGCAAGGCTTAGATAATATTGAAGATGGTAAGGTCCGTTGGGTTCAAATTATTGATGAATTTTACCAAGACTTTGAAACGCATTTAGTAAAAGCCGAAAAAGAGATGCAGTCTGTAGAGATCAAAGATGAGCCTGCAGGCGAAGACTGTGAAAACTGTGGAAGCCCAATGGTGTTTAAAATGGGACGCTATGGAAAATTTATGGCTTGCAGTAATTTTCCAGATTGTCGAAACACCAAGCCAATCGTAAAAGAAATTGGCATGACTTGTCCTAGCTGTAAGGAAGGTCAGGTTGTTGAACGAAAGAGTAAGAAAAAGAGACTTTTTTACGGTTGTACCAGATACCCAGAATGTGAATTCATATCTTGGGATAAGCCACTACCAAGACCTTGTCCAAAATGTGAGGGCTTGCTTGTAGAAAAGAAATTGAAAAAAGGTGTACAGGTACAATGTACGGAATGTGACTATAAGGAAGAGCAACAGAGTTAAAAGGGTGGAAAATCTCCGCTCTTTTTTTATTTGTGAAATAAAAAACTTTTTTGTTTTTAATTCGTATAGTACAATGCAAGATGGACTTAAATGAGGGAAAGGTAATTGTATATGCTTTTTCTCTTTAAAAATTGGATATAAATGTAATAGGAAGTTTATCCAGGAGGTTTATAAATGAATGATGTAACAATAAATGTTGTTGGTGCTGGATTAGCAGGAAGTGAAGCAGCATGGCAAATAGCTAAACGTGGTGTAAAAGTCCGTCTTTACGAAATGCGTCCTGTAAAACAGACTCCTGCCCACCATACAGATAAATTTGCTGAATTGGTTTGTAGTAATTCACTACGAGCAAATACATTAACCAATGCTGTAGGTGTGCTTAAAGAAGAAATGCGAAAGCTGGATTCTGTTATTATTGCAGCAGCAGATGCTTGTTCCGTTCCAGCCGGTGGAGCTTTAGCGGTTGATCGTCATGAATTTGCTGCTAAGGTAACGGAGTTAGTCAAGAATCATGAAAATGTAACGGTAGTAAATGAAGAGGTAACTAAAATCCCTGAAGGTCCAACGGTTATTGCCACGGGTCCTTTAACGAGTGCAGACCTTTCTGCAGAATTAAAGAACCTAACGGGTGAGGAATATCTTTATTTTTATGATGCAGCAGCTCCAATCCTTGAAAAAGAAAGCATTGATATGGATAAGGTTTACTTAAAGTCACGCTATGATAAGGGTGAAGCCGCCTATCTTAATTGTCCCATGACGGAAGAAGAGTTTAATCGATTTTATGAAGCACTTATTTCGGCGGAAACAGTTCCGTTAAAGGATTTTGAAAAAGAGGTCTTTTTTGAAGGGTGTATGCCAATTGAAGTGATGGCTTCAAGGGGAAAAAAGACAATGCTTTTCGGTCCATTAAAGCCAGTTGGATTAGAAGATCCAAAAACAGGGAAAAGACCATTTGCAGTGATACAGCTTCGTCAAGATGATGCAGCCGGAACATTGTTTAATATTGTCGGTTTTCAGACACATTTAAAGTGGGGGGCACAAAAAGAAGTTATTCAGTTAATACCGGGTCTCGAAAATGCTGAGATTATCCGTTATGGTGTTATGCACCGGAACACCTTTATTAACTCGCCCAAAGTCCTTAAGGGAACCTATCAATTCCGGAATAGAGAAGATTTATTTTTTGCTGGCCAAATGACTGGTGTGGAAGGATATGTGGAATCAGCAGCAAGTGGTCTAGTTGCTGGGATTAATGCTGCAAGGTTAGTTTTGGGGAAGGAAACTGTTGAATTTCCTACTGAAACAGCTATTGGAAGCATGGCTCGTTATATTACTACTGCTAATGCAAAAAACTTCCAGCCTATGAATGCTAATTTTGGTTTATTTCCTGAACTCCCCGTTAAAATTAAGGGTAAACAAGAAAGAAATTTAGAACATGCAAATCGAGCGCTAGACACAATTCAGAACTTTGTGAAAGTTTTGTAAAATTTATTGCAAGGGCTAGGGAAGTATGTTACTATTTAGTAGCCCTTGTGAGGTGAATTTTGTGACAAATGTGAATGTTTTCTTAAAGTTATTTCTAGAGTATTTACAAATGGAACGTAATTACTCAAAATATACAATTGAACATTATCAACATGATATCGTTGATTTCTTTACGTTCATGGCTGAGCAAGCCATAAATGAGGTCGAAATGGTTCAATATCATGATGCCAGGCTTTACCTTACCAGATTGTATGAAAAAAAACTTGCAAGAAAAACGGTTGCGAAAAAAATATCTGCTTTAAGAAGTTTCTATAAATTTTTGCTTCGGGAAAAGTATGTAGAAAGCAATCCTTTTTTGCTACTAACAATACCAAAGCTTGAAAAACGGTTACCACAATTCTTTTATGAAAATGAACTTACATTATTATTTGATTCGTGTGAAACTAATACACCCTTGGGTCAGAGGAACAAAGCATTACTAGAACTTTTATATGGAACAGGGATACGTGTAAGTGAGTGCTGTCAAATTAGCTTAAAAGATCTTGATTTTTACCTATCAACAATATTGATTCATGGAAAAGGGAACAAGGAACGATATGTACCTTTCGGAAGCCAAGCAAAAGCTGCATTAGATTTATACATAAATGATGGCAGGAAAAAGCTAATAGCCGATAAGCAATCCATTGAGGCTTTATTTGTTAATAACCGCGGCGGTCTATTAACAACTAGAGGTACAAGGAAAATATTGAATCAAATGATTGAAAAATCTGCTTTGGATTCAAGTATTCATCCACATAAGCTACGGCATTCCTTTGCAACCCACTTACTCAATAATGGTGCAGATTTACGTTCAGTCCAAGAATTGTTAGGGCATGCTTATTTATCTTCAACCCAGGTGTATACACATGTAACCAATGATCACTTAAGGAAAACGTACATGGCCCATCATCCCAGGGCATAAATGTATAAAAATTTTCATATGGATTTTTAATGGTTACATACAATTTACTTATTTGTTTGTAAACGGAAAATACTCCTATAGGAGGTCAATTAAATGAATCAATTTCATGCAACAACGATTTTTGCGATTCATCATAATGGTCAGTGCTCTATGTCAGGTGACGGTCAAGTTACATTTGGTAATGCAGTAGTGATGAAGCACACAGCAAAAAAAGTTAGAAAGATATTTAATGGTAGAGTGTTAGCGGGTTTTGCTGGGTCTGTTGCTGATGCTTTCACCTTATTTGAGTTATTTGAAGGCAAATTAGAGGAATTTAACGGCAACTTACAAAGAGCGTCAGTTGAATTGGCAAAAGAGTGGAGAAGTGACAAAATTCTTAGAAAACTTGAAGCCATGTTGATCGTTATGGACCGTGAAAATTTATTATTAGTATCTGGTACCGGGGAAGTCATCGAACCAGATGATGGCATACTTGCGATTGGATCAGGTGGGAATTATGCACTCGCAGCAGGGCGTTCCCTCAAAAAATATGCGGGTGATCATCTGACTGCGAAAGAAATAGCGAAAGCTTCTTTAGAAATAGCTGCGGAAATATGTGTGTACACGAACCACAATATTATTGTTGAAGAGCTATAACGGGAAGGAGACTGAAGAATGGGAAAAGTTAATACCAATAATTTAACCCCCCGCCAAATCGTCGAAAGACTTGATCAATATATTATTGGACAGAAAGATGCTAAGAAAGCAGTTGCTATTGCCTTAAGAAACCGCTATAGAAGAGGATTATTAAATGACAAGCTTCGGGATGAGGTCATTCCTAAAAATATTTTAATGATCGGACCAACGGGGGTTGGGAAAACAGAGATTGCACGGAGAATTGCAAAACTTGTTGGTGCACCCTTTATTAAGGTTGAAGCTACTAAATTCACTGAAGTTGGTTATGTTGGTCGTGACGTAGAATCAATGGTAAGAGATTTGGCTGAAACGTCCGTTCGTTTAGTTAAAGAAGATCGAATGCAAAGTGTGAAAGAGCGAGCCGAAGAAAATGCTAACAGCAGGCTTGTTGATTTACTCGTTCCATCAGCAAAAAAATCAACGAATTATAAAAATCCGCTAGAAATGTTATTTGGTGGAGGAAATTCACCTTCTGAACAGGAGGCACCTCAAGAAGATTATTCCGTTCAGGAAAAAAGGAAAATCGTCAAAGAGAAATTGGCACTAGGCCAATTAGAGGATGAAATGGTTACTGTTGAAGTAGAGGAACAAGCGCCTTCTATGTTTGACATGCTTCAAGGTTCTGGCATTGAACAAATGGGTATGAATATGCAAGATGCACTTAGTAGCTTTATGCCTAAAAAACGTAAGAAAAGGAAACTAACTGTTCGTGAAGCGAGGAAGGTTTTAACCAATGAAGAAGCCTCCAAGCTGATAGATATGGATGAAGTAACCTCTGAAGCTATTTATCGTGCTGAACAAACTGGTATTATTTTTATTGATGAAATTGATAAAATAGCCAGCAAGAATTCAGGTGGTTCTTCAGCAGATGTATCAAGAGAAGGTGTTCAACGAGACATCTTGCCAGTGGTTGAAGGTTCAACAGTTGTAACCAAATATGGTTCTATTAAAACCGATCATATTTTATTCATTGCTGCAGGGGCATTTCACATGGCTAAACCGTCCGATTTAATACCTGAACTACAAGGGCGTTTTCCAATTCGTGTGGAACTAACAAAGCTTACAGTAGATGACTTCTTTAGAATTTTAATCGAACCTGATAATGCTTTAATTAAGCAATATCAAGCTTTATTGGAAACAGAAGGTATACAAATTGAATTTTCTGACGATGCTATTCGTAGAATTGCAGAAGTAGCTCATGATGTGAATCAAAATACCGACAATATTGGTGCGAGACGACTTCATACAATCTTAGAAAAGCTTTTAGAAGATTTATCTTTTGAAGCTCCAGATATCACGATGGAGAAAATCACCATCACACCACAATATGTTGACGAGAAACTTGGAGCAATCTCTAAAAACAAAGACTTAAGTCAATTTATCCTATAGGAATGTCTAGTTTGTCGCATGGCAAAATTCTCATTCTTTATATACCTATTACGTCAAAATAGTTACATTTAAAAATTTTATATTGGTTGTAGTCAATTAGGAGGAAGAAACAGATGGATTTACTTACAAAAACTAGACGGATTAATGTGTTATTACAAAAAGCTGCAGGAAAACCGGTAAACTTTAAGGAAATGTCTGAGACATTAAGTGAAACGATAGAAGCGAATGTTTACATTGTAAGCCGTCGTGGAAAGCTTCTTGGATTTTCAATTTATCAACAAATTGAAAACGAGAGAATGAAGAAAATGTTCGAGGATCGTCAATTTCCTGAGGAGTATACAAAAGGCCTATTCAATATTCAAGAAACTTCTTCAAACTTGGATATTGAAAGTCAATATACAGCTTTCCCTGTAGAAAATAGAGATTTATTCCGTGAAGGTTTAACAACAATCGTTCCAATAATTGGTGGGGGAGAACGTCTTGGTACATTAATCCTTGCAAGATTGCAAGAGAAGTTCCATGATGATGACCTAATCCTTGGTGAATATGGTGCGACTGTAGTAGGTATGGAGATTTTACGTGAAAAATCAGAAGAGATTGAAGAAGAGGCTAGAAGTAAAGCAGTCGTTCAAATGGCTATTAGTTCATTATCATATAGTGAGCTTGAAGGAATTGAACATATTTTTGAAGAACTTAATGGTTCTGAAGGCTTGCTGGTTGCATCAAAAATTGCTGACCGCGTTGGTATTACTCGTTCTGTTATCGTAAACGCTCTAAGAAAGCTTGAAAGTGCAGGGGTTATTGAATCTCGTTCCCTTGGTATGAAAGGTACGTATATTAAAGTCTTAAATGATAAGTTCCTTGTTGAACTTGATAAATTAAGATCTAACTAAAAAAAAATCTCCAGGTGTGAGCCTGGAGATTCTTTTTTTTAAGGCTGTGTTAAAGAACATTGTTGATTTTTATACTCTGTTGATTGGAGCGGAAGGCACGAAGACTCCTGTGGGAGTACGGTTCAGGAGAGACCCCGCAGGCGCAAGCGCCGAGGAGGCTCGCCGAAAC
>NZ_JBCNAC010000069.1:0-22795 GCF_050477885.1 Neobacillus rhizosphaerae | reverse complement strand
ATCAACAGACAAGTTTAATGAGCCTTTTTTTAAAAGTATACTTGATTGTTATTTGTACATGTGCTATATTATTTCATGGTGTTAATACACACGCTCGTTGATTTAAACAGATGGTGCTGTTGATTACAGTTTCTGTTTAAAGATGATAGGAGCGGAGGAAATCAAACCATTAGGAGGAAACAAACATGTCAGTTATTTCAATGAAGCAATTGCTTGAAGCTGGTGTACACTTCGGACACCAAACTCGCCGTTGGAACCCTAAGATGAAGAAATATATCTTCACAGAGCGTAACGGTATCTACATCATCGACCTTCAAAAAACAGTTAAGAAGGTAGAAGAAGCTTACAATTGGGTAAAGGACCTTGCTGGTAACGGCGGTACTATCCTTTTTGTTGGTACAAAGAAACAAGCTCAAGATTCTGTTAAAGAAGAAGCAGCTCGTTCTGGTATGTACTATGTTAACCAACGTTGGTTAGGTGGTACACTAACAAACTTTGAAACAATCCAAAAGCGTATTGGCCGCTTAAAAGATATTGAAAGAATGTCTGAAGACGGTACTTTCGAAGTATTACCTAAAAAAGAAGTTGTTCAATTAAAGAAAGAACAAGAACGTCTTGAGAAGTTCTTAGGCGGAATTAAAGATATGAAGAAACTTCCTGATGCACTATTCATCATCGACCCTCGTAAAGAGCGTATCGCAGTTGCTGAAGCTAAAAAATTACACATTCCTATCGTAGGTATTGTTGATACAAACTGTGATCCGGACGAAATCGACGTTGTTATTCCTGCAAACGACGATGCAATCCGTGCGGTTAAGCTTTTAACTGGTAAAATGGCTGATGCTATCCTTGAAGCTAAACAAGGTGAAGAAGTTACTGCTTAATTAATTGAAGTGGTTAAAAATAAAAAGGTGATAAGAGGGAGCACCCTTTATCACCTTTTTTTAAAGAAAACCCGCTATTTTTGTATGGGACAAAAGTACAGTGTTGAAAGAATGTTTATCTTAGCTAACAATGGCTAAGATATGAATATAGTACATAGTATTTAAAGGAGGAAGTTAATTATGGCAGTTACTGCTCAAATGGTAAAAGAACTTCGTGAAAAAACTGGCGCAGGTATGATGGATTGTAAAAAAGCGTTAACAGAAACAGATGGTGATATGGAAAAAGCAATTGATTTCTTACGTGAAAAAGGAATTGCAAAAGCTGCAAACAAAGCTGACCGTATTGCTGCAGAAGGTTTAACTTCTATCCTTGTAGATGGTAATGAGGCTGTAATTCTTGAAGTAAACTCTGAAACAGACTTCGTTGCAAAAAATGAAGCATTCCAAGCACTTGTTAAGGAAATTGCTGAACACCTTCTTAAAAACAAACCAACAACCGTTGAAGAAGCATCTGCTCAAACAATGGAAAACGGTGCAACTGTAGCAGATCACATCAATGCTGCAATCGCTAAAATTGGTGAAAAGCTTTCTCTTCGTCGCTTTACAGTAGTTTCTAAAACTGATAATGATGCGTTTGGTGCTTACCTACACATGGGTGGCCGTATCAGCGTATTAACAGTTCTTGAAGGTACTACTGATGCAGATGCTGCAAAAGATATTTCTATGCACATCGCTGCATTAAAACCAAAATACGTATCACGTGACCAAGTTTCACAAGAAGAAGTTGAGCGTGAGCGTCAAGTATTAACTCAACAAGCTCTTAACGAAGGTAAGCCTGAAAATATCGTTGCAAAAATGGTTGAAGGTCGTCTTGGAAAGTACTTTGAAGATGTTTGTGTACTTGACCAAACTTTCGTTAAAAACCCTGACCAAAAGGTTCGTCAATTTGTTGAATCTAAGGGCGCAACTGTTCGTGAATTCATTCGTTACGAAGTTGGAGAAGGTATCGAGAAGCGTGAAGATAACTTCGCTGAAGAAGTTATGAACCAAGTAAATAAACAATAGTCAAATATTCTCTTGTTTAAAAACATAAGCTTTAAGGGAATGTTACTGAAATAAGTTTTTGAATAGGGGACACGATGTGTTCCCTATTTTTCAAGAAAAAATAATGTTTAGCATAGCGCTGACTGTAGTGCTAGTGCTTTCAAATTTACATACGGAGGTTTATATGAGCGGTCCTAAGTACAAACGCGTAGTTTTAAAATTGAGCGGAGAAGCACTTGCTGGTGAATCTAGCTTTGGTATTAAACCTTCTGTAATCAAATCGATTGCCATCCAAGTAAAAGAAATAGCTGAACTTGGAGTGGAGGTAGCAGTAGTCGTAGGTGGCGGTAACATTTGGCGTGGGAAAATCGGTAGTGAAATGGGCATGGATCGTGCAAACGCCGATTATATGGGTATGCTTGCAACAGTGATGAATTCTTTGGCACTTCAAGATAGTTTGGAGAACTTAGGAATCGAATCACGAGTTCAAACCTCAATTGAAATGCGTCAGGTTGCAGAACCTTATATTCGACGTCGTGCGATTAGACACTTAGAAAAGAAGCGTGTGGTTATTTTTGCAGCTGGAACAGGAAACCCATACTTCTCTACAGATACAACTGCGGCTTTAAGAGCAGCTGAAATTGATGCTGAAGTAATTTTGATGGCAAAAAATAATGTGGATGGTGTGTATTCAGCAGACCCACGTATCGATGCGAATGCTACAAAATATGAAGATCTTTCATTCCTGGATGTATTAAAGGAAGGATTAGCGGTTATGGATTCAACTGCTTCTTCATTATGTATGGATAATGATATACCACTTATTGTTTTCTCAATTATGGAACAAGGCAATATTAAAAAAGCTGTTATGGGTGAAAAAATAGGAACAGTTGTTAGGGGGAAAAATTAAATGCCAAAACAAGTTATTACTGGTACTAAGGATCGTATGACAAAAGCGATTCAATCTTATACACGTGAGCTTGCTAGTATCCGTGCTGGGAGAGCAAGTGCATCATTGCTCGATCGCATTACTGTTGATTATTATGGTGCGCCAACACCTGTCAATCAAGTGGCTGGTATCTCTACTCCAGAAGCTAGACTACTTGTTATTCAACCCTATGATAAATCAATTCTCGGTGATATTGAAAAAGCAATCCTTAAATCTGACTTAGGTTTAAATCCTTCAAACGATGGATCAATTATTCGAATTGCTATTCCACAGCTAACAGAAGAACGCCGTAAAGAACTTGTAAAAGTAGTGAAAAAAGAATCAGAAGAAGCAAAAGTTGCAATTCGTAACATCCGTCGTGATGGAAACGATGACTTGAAAAAGCTTGAAAAGAATGGTGAAATAACAGAGGATGCGCTTCGCGGCTATTCCGAAGATATTCAAAAGCTAACGGATGAATTTATTCAAAAGATTGACCAAATCACTAAAGATAAAGAAAAAGAAATCCTAGAAGTGTAATTGAGTGTGAAGACCCTCTATTTAGGGGGTTTTTTTCACTATTTTAGGCCGATTTTTTTCTATATAAGATTATAAAGATTGTTTTCTGAACATTATTCTTAATTCCTTTTATTTTACATAAGTTATTTATTAGAGATATCTTCTTGCTTTTTTGGTATGATAAAAGCATGTAACCTTGTTTACCCTTTACATAAACAATCGGAGGCAATGATTAATTAATTGAGGAGCAATGCTATGTTTAATAAATTTAGGCTTGGGAAGAAGCAAGAACACTCTTCCACACTCCGAGATAAAATTGAAGAATTAAAAAAACAACCTATACCTGAGCATGTTGCAATAATAATGGATGGTAATGGGCGCTGGGCTAAGAAGAGGGCCTTGCCACGTGTTGCCGGTCATCATGAAGGGATGAAAGTGGTTCGTAAAACTACTATGCTGGCAAATAAACTTGGAATTAAGGCACTTACATTATATGCTTTTTCAACTGAAAACTGGAAACGCCCTAAAAATGAAGTGGAATATATCATGCGTCTGCCAGAAGAATTTTTAGGTACCTTTCTTCCTGAACTGGTTGAAAATAATGTTCAAGTGAAAATGATTGGATATAAAAATCAGCTTCCTGTACATACACTACATGCAATTGAAAAAGCTATAGAAGAAACGAAAGATAATAATGGACTAGTATTAAACTTTGCGCTGAACTATGGAAGTCGGGCAGAGATTATTGATGCAGTCAAGCAGGTCTTAAATGATAGTAAAAATGGAATACTGAATGAGACCGAACTTAATGAAGATGTTTTTTCTTCCTACCTTATGACCTCCGAATTTAAAGATCCGGACCTATTAATTAGAACGAGTGGGGAAATTCGTTTAAGTAATTTTATGCTTTGGCAATTGGCCTACTCGGAATTTTGGTTCACGGATGTTTTATGGCCTGATTTTAGTGAGAATCATTTACTTGAAGCAATCGAAGTCTTTCAAAAGAGACAACGTAGGTTTGGCGGAATCTTATGAGGTGAAATTTCAGCAAAAGCAGGTTGAGAGATGATCTTTCATTAAATTGCATGTCTTAACCGTCACTTGATTAAAAGGTGTTGAACTATTAGATGAAGCAAAGAATTATTACAGGAGTCATTGCTGCGGCATTATTTTTGCCAATTGTTTATTATGGTGGGTTTCCACTTGTGTTATTAACCTATTTTTTAGCGACGATTGGTTTGTATGAGTTGTTAAAAATGAAGAATTTATCGATCTTTTCTGTTCATGGATTTCTTTCAGTCTTATTTCTTTGGGTTCTTCTCTTTCCAGAGAAATATTCAGAACTGATACAAACCTTTTATTACTCAAAAACAGAAATAGGAATTGCGTTAATTCTTTTATTGTTAACCTATACTGTGATTACGAAAAATCGTTTTACATTTGAGGATGTATCCTTCTCTATACTCTCTGCTCTTTATGTTGGAATTGGTTTTTACTTCTTCTTTGAGACCAGACAAGAGGGTGGCCTTGTTTTTATTTTGTATTCCTTATTTATGATTTGGGCAACAGACTCTGGTGCCTACTTTATTGGGAAATCTTTGGGTAAGAGGAAGCTATGGCCTGAAATTAGTCCTAATAAAACGGTTGAAGGCTCAATAGGCGGTGTACTATGTGCAGTCATCGTAGCTGTTCTTTTTGTACTATTTACTGATATACATGCGTCTTTAATTGGAATAACTGTCGCCCTGTCAGTTTTTGGACAAATTGGCGATTTGGTTGAATCCGCATTTAAGCGTCATTTTAATGTGAAAGACTCAGGAAATATATTACCTGGTCATGGTGGTATTCTTGACCGGTTTGATAGCCTATTATTTGTTTGGCCGTTATTGCACTTTTTCCATCTTTGGTCTTAGTGCATGCGTTTGATCTTTAGGAGTTGACATTATTGAAAACAATTAGCTTATTGGGAGCTACAGGGTCGATTGGCACTCAAACCCTTGATGTGATTCGTGAGCACCCAACAGAATTTAAACTAGCTGCCTTATCTATAGGGAAAAATATTGAATTAGCAAGAAAAATGATAAGTGAGTTTCAGCCAGAGCTTGTTTCTGTACAAAACAAAAGTGATTATATAACATTAAATACAGAATTCCCACATATCAAGTTTACGTTTGGTCCTGAGGGTTTAATTGAAACAGCAGTTTATGAAAAGGCGGATATTCTAGTGAATGCCGTGTTAGGAAGTGTTGGTTTAAATCCAACATTACAAGCGATTGAATGTGGTAAAACCATTGCAATTGCAAATAAAGAAACGCTTGTTACGGCGGGGCATTTAGTGATGGATGCAGCCAAACGAAATCATGTAACACTTCTTCCAGTTGACAGTGAACACTCCGCAATTTTCCAATCTCTACAGGGGGAAAAGGCGAAAAATATTGAAAGACTGATTCTTACTGCATCAGGTGGCAGTTTCCGTGACCGTTCAAGAAAAGAGTTAGAAAATGTGACGGTTCAAGAGGCATTAAACCATCCGAATTGGTCAATGGGAGCAAAAATAACTATTGATTCAGCTACCATGATGAATAAAGGGTTGGAAGTCATTGAGGCACACTGGCTGTTTGATATGCCTTATGATAAAATAGATGTTCTCCTTCATAAGGAAAGTATCATCCATTCAATGGTGGAATTCCATGATTCAAGTGTTATTGCACAGCTTGGAACACCAGATATGAGAGTGCCTATCCAATATGCACTCACCTATCCTGACCGCTTGCCGCTAGCATCGGCAAATCGATTGAATCTAGCTCAAATTGGTAGATTACATTTTCAGGAAATGGATGTTGAGAGATTTCGCTGTCTGAACTTTGCTTATATAGCTGGTAAAGAAGGCGGAACAATGCCAACAGTCTTAAATGCTGCTAATGAAGCTGCAGTAGCAGCATTTTTAGAAGGGAAGATTCGTTTCCTGCAAATTGAAGACTTAATTGAAAAGGCATTAAGCACTCATCAAACCATCCAACATCCTAGCCTGAGCGTTATACAAGAGGTAGATCAAGAAACTAGACATTATGTACAATCTCTTCTGTAAGGAAAGCGGAAGTGCTAGTAATCAATGTTAAATGATTCACCCCCTATCCTTAAAAAAGGTGGTTTTAAAATTTGAGTACAGTTATTGCCTTTATTGTAATTTTTGGTGCACTTGTCTTCTTTCATGAATTAGGTCATTTTATTTTTGCAAAAAGGGCAGGTATCCTCTGTCGCGAATTTGCCATTGGTATGGGTCCAAAGGTGTTCTCTCATAAAAAAGGAGAGACTACTTATACGATTCGTCTTCTGCCAATTGGTGGTTTTGTCCGAATGGCTGGGGAAGACCCTGAAGTAGTCGAAATTAAGCCTGGATATCGAATCGGTCTTTTGTTTGATAAGCTTGATAATGTTACAAAAATTATTTTAAATAATAAAGAAAAATTCCCTAATTGCCGAATTGTAGAGGTCGAATATGCCGATATTGAGCGGGATCTTGTCATAAAGGGATTTCCGGAAGATGAAGACGAAACCTTGCATGCTTTTAAAGTACATTCTAACGCAGTAATTGTAGAAAATGGAGTCGAATCACAAATTGCTCCGGTTGATCGTCAATTTGGTTCTAAAACATTAGGACAAAGATTTATGGCTATATTTGCTGGTCCGATGATGAACTTTGTTCTCGCGTTTATAGTATTTATTGTTATTGCATTGCTCCAGGGGGTTCCTTCCAATGAAGCGAAATTGGGTGTAATTACTCCTGATGGGGCAGCCAAGATGGCTGGCCTTAAAAAAGGTGATTTAGTTCAGAGTATCAATGGTTCGGAAATTTCAAGCTGGACCGATGTAGTTGAAATCATTCGGAAAAATCCGAATGAAGAACTTGATTTCTCTATCGTTCGTGACGGTAATGAAAAGGAGATTCAAGTAACTCCTCTTGAAAAAACTGTTGAGGGCAAGAAAATGGGGATTATAGGTGTTTATAGTCCTGTGGAAAAATCACCTGTTCAAGCAGTGAAGTCTGGTTTCACTGAAACTTATTTTTGGACAAAGCAAATTTTTGTTATGCTTGGAAAATTAGTTACTGGTCAATTTTCAATCGATGCCCTTTCAGGTCCAGTTGGAATCTACAAATCTACAGATGAAGTAGCAAAATCAGGGATTTATTACTTAATGAAATGGGCTGGAATTTTAAGCATTAACTTAGGAATTATGAATTTATTACCAATCCCTGCCCTCGATGGTGGAAGATTGATGTTCTTTGCAGTCGAAGCAGTGAGAGGAAAGCCGATAGATAGACAAAAAGAAGGAATGGTTCATTTTATCGGATTCGCCCTGCTCATGCTTTTAATGCTCGTAGTCACGTGGAACGACATTCAGAGATTTTTCTTGAAATAAAAAGATTGGGATCGCGAATTGCGGTCCTTATTTTTTTGGGATATATTTTTCCCAAAATGGATGAAGTTTTCTGTCGAAATCCGACGAATCATCTCGTACTATATGATATAATTACTATTCAATAACATAGAGACAGAAGATTTTAATATAGATGGGAGAGAGAACGATGAGCGAACATGCCCTAGGCAATAAAGAGCGATTCCAACTCTTGCTCCAGCAGCTGCAATTAATAGAGGATGCTGTTGTAGTGCATTTTACAAATGCACAAATTGAAAGACTATTGGTTGAAAAGAAAGCAAGGAAGTGGCATTTTCAATTCTTATTTGAAAAAATCCTCCCTTTTAATGTCTATGTAAGGTTCACCACACAGTTGGAACGAACTTTTTCCAATATTGCTACGATTTCCTATGATATCAAAGTGCCAAATCCAAACAGTACGCCAGAACTTTTACTAGAGTATTGGAGTCATTGTATCCAACAAATTGATGGAATTTCTCCCCCACTCTTGAAACTTTTAAATGAACAAATGCCAATCGTTAGCGGTAATAAGTTAACAATTACGGTAAGAAATGAGGCAGAGGGTCTAGCCTTAAAACGAAAATATGGTTCAGTAATAGGAGATATTTTTCAATCGTTTGGTTTCCCGCAGTTTTCAATTGAAACAGATTTAAATGTGGAAGAAAAAAATGAAGAATACGAAAAATTTCTACTGGCAAAACAAAAAGAAGATCAGGAGCGTGCTCTCCTGGCAATGGTTGAAATGCAAAAGAGTGATGCAGAAAAAGACCAAGCTTCAGGAGATGTGCCTGATGGTCCGCTTTCCATTGGTTTAACCATAAAGGATGATAATGATCTTCGCAGCATGATTGATATCGTTGATGAAGAACGACGAGTAGCTGTTGAAGGTTATATTTTTGATGCGGAAATAAGAGAATTACGCAGTGGACGTTCATTACTAACCTTTAAGATTACCGATTATACAAGTTCGCTAATGGTAAAAATGTTTTCTCGAGATAAAGAAGACGCTGCCTTGTTCCAGCGTGTGAAAAAGGGAATGTGGGTTAAGGTTCGTGGAAGCATTCAAAACGATACCTTTGTACGTGACCTTGTCATGATTGGAAATGATATAAATGAAATGAAACCCGCTGGGCGGAAAGATACTGCACCGGACGATCAGAAACGGGTAGAATTACATCTGCATACACCTATGAGTCAGATGGATGCAGTCACACCTGTAAGTGCTTTAGTTGCACAAGCAAAAAAATGGGGACATAAAGCTATTGCTGTCACTGATCATGCAGTGGCTCAATCTTTCCCAGAAGCTTATGGTGCAGGTAAGAAAAACGATATCAAGATCCTATATGGTGTGGAAGTCAACTTGGTCGATGACGGGGTACCGATTGCATATAATGATTCACATCGTCTTCTTGCAGAGGATACGTTTGTTGTATTTGACGTAGAAACAACAGGACTTTCAGCTGTATATGATACGATTATCGAACTAGCAGCTGTAAAAGTGAAGGACGGAGAAATTATTGACCGTTTTGAGTCATTTGCAAATCCGCACCATCGACTTTCAGCAACAACGATTAATTTAACAGGAATTACAGATGATATGGTGCAAAATGCACCTGAGGTAGAAGAAGTATTGCGAAAGTTTCATGACTGGATAGAGGATGCTGTTCTTGTCGCCCACAATGCATCCTTCGATATGGGATTCCTAAATGTAGGGTATAAACAAATAGGGTTAGAAAAGGCCAAAAATCCTGTTATCGATACACTTGAGCTTGGACGTTTTCTTTATCCTGAGCTGAAAAACCACCGATTAAATACCTTGACGAAAAAGTTTGACATTGAATTGACCCAGCATCACCGCGCTATTTATGATGCAGAAGCAACGGGCTACTTATTATTAAAAATGTTAAAGGATGCACTAGAAAAGGGGATCCACTACCATGATGAATTAAACAATAACATGGGTAAGGGGAATGCCTATCAACGTGCTCGTCCATATCATTGCACACTTTTAGCACAAACCGAGGCGGGGTTAAAGAACCTATTTAAGCTCGTTTCCATTGCACATATAGAATACTTTTATCGAGTACCACGTCTTCCTCGATCGGTTCTGCAAAAATATAGAGAAGGAATTCTTGTTGGCTCTGGCTGTAATAAAGGTGAAGTTTTTGAAGGGATGATGCAAAAATCTCCTGAGGAAGTCGAAGCTTTCGCGGGATTCTATGATTATCTCGAAGTAATGCCAAAAGAAGTAAATGCTCCGTTGATTGAAATGGAATTGGTCCGTGATGAAAAAGCAATGGAAGATATTATTGGCAAGATCGTTACACTTGGTGATAAGTTAGAGATTCCTGTTGTGGCTACTGGAAATGTTCATTATCTCAATGAAAATGATAAAATTTACCGGAAAATTTTAGTTAACTCACAAGGTGGAGCGAACCCGCTAAACCGTCATGAGTTGCCTGATGTTCACTTTAGAACAACCAATGAGATGCTTGATTCTTTTGCCTTTTTAGGTAAAGAGAAGGCAAAGGAAATCGTTGTTACTAACACGAACAAAATTGCCGATATGATTGACAACATAAAGCCTATTAAAGATGATCTCTATACACCAAAAATTGAAGGTGCAGATGAAGAGATGCGTGAAATGAGCTATTCAATGGCTCGTAAAATATACGGTGAGGATCTTCCAGAGATTGTTGAAGCCAGATTAGAGAAAGAATTGAAAAGTATTATCGGCCACGGATTCGCCGTAATTTACTTGATTTCACATAAGCTAGTAAAAAAATCATTGGATGATGGTTATCTAGTTGGTTCACGTGGATCAGTTGGTTCCTCCTTAGTCGCAACGATGACTGAGATAACGGAAGTGAACCCATTGCCGCCTCACTATGTTTGTCCAACCTGTAAACATTCAGAATTCTTTAATGATGGTTCTGTTGGATCAGGATTTGATTTGCCAGATAAAGATTGTCCACAGTGCGGCGCTAAGTACAAAAAGGATGGACACGATATTCCGTTTGAAACCTTCCTTGGTTTTAAAGGGGACAAAGTTCCCGATATCGACCTGAACTTCTCCGGTGAATATCAACCACGTGCTCATAACTATACGAAGGTTCTGTTTGGTGAAGAGTATGTCTATCGTGCAGGAACCATTGGTACGGTTGCAGATAAAACAGCATTTGGATATGTAAAGGCCTATCAACAGGATAACAACCTTCAACTGCGTGGTGCAGAAGTGGAGCGACTCGCTTCTGGTTGTACCGGTGTGAAAAGAACAACCGGACAGCATCCTGGTGGGATTATTGTAATTCCTGATTATATGGATGTATATGATTTCACACCGATCCAATTCCCGGCGGACGATAGAAATTCCGAATGGAAAACAACCCATTTTGATTTCCATTCGATCCATGATAATGTCTTGAAGCTAGATATACTCGGACACGACGATCCAACTGTCATCAGAATGCTGCAAGATCTAAGTGGAATGGATCCTAAAACTATTCCAACGGATGACCCTGAAGTAATGAAAATCTTTAGTGGAACGGAATCGTTAGGTGTAACAGAACAACAAATTATGTGTAAAACGGGTACGCTAGGGATTCCTGAGTTTGGGACTCGATTTGTCAGACAGATGCTTGAAGATACAAAGCCAACAACATTTTCAGAACTCGTCCAGATTTCAGGACTATCCCATGGAACAGACGTATGGCTAGGGAATGCACAGGAGTTAATTCACAACCAAACGTGTAATTTAAGTGAAGTAATTGGCTGTCGTGATGATATCATGGTCTACTTGATTTATCAGGGGCTGGAACCTTCATTTGCTTTTAAAATTATGGAATCGGTCCGTAAAGGTAAGGGATTAAGTGAAGATATGGAAGCTGAAATGCGGAGAAACGAAGTACCAGAATGGTACATTGACTCCTGCAAAAAGATCAAATATATGTTCCCTAAAGCACACGCAGCTGCCTATGTATTAATGGCGGTACGGATTGCGTACTTTAAGGTACATCTCCCACTTCTTTACTATGCTGCTTATTTCACGGTGCGTGCAGAGGACTTTGACATTGAAGCAATGTCACGTGGGCCTGAAGCAATCCGCGCAAAGATTGAAGAAATCAACGCAAAAGGTCTGGAAGCATCCAATAAAGAGAAAAACCTCCTAACTGTTCTAGAGCTAGCACTTGAAATGACAGAAAGAGGATTTTCATTCCAAAATTATGATTTATATAAATCAGATGCATCAGATTTTATTATTGAAGGGAATACACTCATTCCACCTTTCAATTCAATTCCTGGTTTAGGAACCAATGCAGCTTTTAATATTGTAAAAGCAAGACAAGATGGAGAGTTCTTATCAAAAGAAGACCTTCAACAACGAGGAAAGGTTTCTAAGACCATTCTTGAATATTTAGACAAACAAGGTTGCCTGAATGCACTACCAGAGCAAAATCAGCTATCATTGTTCTAAATATGATAACACTGATAAACCCCCTTGTGTTTGCATAAAAACAATGGTTATGGTATAGTTTTATTGGAAATACTAAGAAATACTCTCGTGTTCAAGAGTGGGGAAACCCACTCTTTCGTTATGTAATCGAGGTGCTTCAACCTAAAAGGTATGCATCTTGGTTTTGTTTACAAATGTTTTTTAGTGTTATTTGATAAAACTTTCCGTGAACTACATAGAATATGGGTGAAATATTTTAGAAAAGGAGGTAAAGCATGAGCAAAGTAACGGAAGTTGTAGAAGAGCTAGCTGCACCAATTTTTCAAGAACTTAGCTTAGAATTAGTGGATATTGAATATGTAAAGGAAGGTAAAAACTGGTATCTTCGCGTATATATCGATAAGGACACAGGAGTTGATATTGAGGATTGTGGTCTAGTTAGTGAGCGACTAAGTGAAAAACTCGACGAATTGGATCCAATTCCCCATAACTACTTTCTTGAAGTATCCTCTCCGGGTGCAGAGCGTCCATTGAAAAAAGAAAAAGATTTTGAAAAGGCTATTGGTAAAAATGTTTTTGTTAAAACTTATGAACCGATTGATGGAGAAAAAGGTTTTGAAGGGAAATTACTTGAGTTTGATGGCCAACAATTAAAAATTGAAGTAAAAATCAAAACTCGTAAAAAGTCTATAGACATTCCATATGAAAAAGTAGCAAGTGCAAGACTGGCTGTTGTATTTTCATAAATAAAGGCTGTGTTAAAGAACAGTGTTGATTTATACACCCTGTTGATTGGAACGGAGATCAACAGACAATTTTAACAGAGCCTAAATAAAAAAATTGAATAAGAGTAGGGGGATACAAGCAAATGAGCAGCGAATTATTAGATGCTCTTACAATACTGGAAAGAGAGAAAGGTATTTCCAGAGATATATTAATTGATGCAATTGAGGCCGCATTGGTATCGGCATACCGTCGAAATTTCAATCAGGCACAAAATGTCCGCATTGATTTGAATTTACAAAATGGACTCATGCGCGTTTTTGCAAGAAAAGAAGTGGTTGATGAGGTTTTTGATCCACGTCTTGAAATTTCTCTTGCAGATGCACAACACATTAATCCTAATTACCAGGTAGAAGATGTAGTTGAAATGGAAGTAACTCCAAAAGACTTCGGAAGAATCGCTGCGCAAACAGCGAAACAAGTGGTAACTCAGCGTGTTAGAGAAGCTGAGAGAGGTATTATTTATTCTGAATTTATTGACCGTGAAGAAGACATCATGACTGGTATCGTTCAAAGACTTGATTCTAAATTTATTTATGTCAGCCTTGGTAAAATAGAAGCACTGTTACCTTTAAATGAACAAATGCCAAATGAACGTTACAAACCGCATGATCGAATCAAAGTTTTTATTACTAAAGTGGAAAAAACCACTAAAGGTCCTCAAATTTTTGTTTCTAGAACTCATCCTGGGTTACTGAAACGTTTATTTGAAATTGAAGTTCCTGAAATTTACGACGGTACAGTTGAAATTAAATCTGTTGCCCGTGAAGCAGGAGACCGCTCAAAAATTTCCGTTCATTCCGAAAACCCTGAGGTTGATCCTGTTGGTTCTTGTGTTGGACCAAAAGGAACAAGGGTGCAAGCGGTAGTAAATGAGTTAAAAGGTGAAAAAATTGATATCGTTAAATGGTCTGATGATCCAGTTGTTTTTGTCGCTAATTCATTGAGCCCTTCAAAAGTGCTAGATGTTATGGTGAACGAAAACGAAAAAGCTACAACAGTTGTTGTACCGGATTATCAACTTTCATTGGCTATCGGTAAACGCGGTCAAAATGCACGACTGGCAGCAAAATTAACTGGCTGGAAAATTGATATCAAAGCTGAAACTGAAGCACGTGAGCTTGGAATTTACCCACGTGAAGAAACAATCAGACTTTTTGATGATCAAGTTGATACTGATTTTGATTTTGAAGATGATTTGGACTAATTAGGAGGTGAATGATCGTGAACACTAGAAAAAAAGTTCCTTTGCGCAAATGTGTGGCAACCGGTGATATGAAGCCGAAAAAAGAACTCGTTCGCATCGTTCGCTCAAAGGAAGGGGATGTAACCATCGATTTAACTGGAAAAAAATCCGGTAGAGGTGCATACCTTTCAAGAGACAAAGAAGCTATCCTATTAGCCAAGAAGAAAAATACTTTAGCTAACCATTTAGAGGTTTCTATAAATGATTCGATATACGATGAACTACTTGAGCTAATTGAGAAGGAGAACTGACAATCCAAATGAAACAAAATCAATGGATGTCATTGCTTGGCTTGGCCAATCGAGCGCGTAAAATCATATCGGGTGAAGAGCTTGCCTTAAAGGAAATAAGAAACGGTAAAGCAAAGCTCGTTTTATTAGCCGCGGATGCATCTGCAAATACGACTAAAAAAATTACAGATAAATGTAATTCCTATCATGTTCCGTTGAAAATGGTGGAAGACCGTCATCTTCTAGGTCAAGCAATTGGCAAGGAAGCCCGCGTTGTTGTAGCTATTTTGGATGAAGGATTTGCAAAAAAACTGGTAACGTTGCTCGATTAAATCTAGCGGGGGTGAAAATATGAGTAAAATCCGTGTTTATGAATACGCAAAAAAACACAATATTTCAAGTAAAGAAATTATTACAAAATTAAAAGAAATGAATATAGAGGTTTCTAACCATATGGCAACAATAGAAGATTCAGACGTTAAAAAACTTGACGCAACATTCAATAAAAAAGAAAGCAATACACAACAGAGTAAACAAATGGGCGGCGGGCAGCAACAACGCTCTAATGGACGTCCTGCTCAGCAGCAACAACAACAACGTACAAATCAAAGACCAGCACAGTCTGGCCAAAAGCCGCAAGTACAGTCTAAAAATGCACCTAAAGCGTTTGAAGAAGCTGCAGATAAATCTCCTACTCCTAGGCAGGTAAAAGTAGTCTCTCCTCCAAAAGCGGCTGAAGGCAAAAAACAGACCCAAGAATATCAATCAAAAGAAAACAAAGTCTTCAGTAGTGCGGATAAAGCAAAGGCTAAGCCATATAATAATAACCAAAATCGTAATAATCGTAATAATAATAACAAGAAGAAGACTCATACACCAGTTCAACAAGCACAGCCTCAGAAGAAAAAAGAAAAAGAACTTCCAGCTAAAATTACTTTTAGTGAGTCTCTAACTGTTGGTGAACTAGCGAAAAAAATCTATCGTGAACCGTCAGAAATCATTAAAAAGCTCTTTTTACTTGGCGTGATGGCTACCATTAACCAAGTGCTAGATAAAGATGCTATTGAATTGATCGCTGGCGAATACGGGGTAGAGGTTGAAGAAGAAATTAAGATTGACACAACGGATCTTGAAGTTTACTTTACCGAAGATGCATCAGAAGTCTTAGTAGAAAGACCATCTGTTGTAACGATTATGGGTCACGTTGACCATGGTAAAACAACCCTTCTAGATTCTATTCGTAATACAAAGGTAACTGAAGGTGAAGCTGGCGGGATTACTCAGCATATCGGTGCCTATCAAGTAGTTGATAATGGAAAGAAGATTACTTTCCTTGATACACCGGGACACGCTGCATTTACAACCATGCGTGCTCGTGGAGCAAAAATTACTGACATTACCATTCTTGTGGTAGCGGCAGATGATGGTGTGATGCCACAAACAGTTGAAGCTATTAACCATGCAAAGGCTGCTGAAGTTCCAATCATTGTAGCTGTAAACAAAATGGATAAAGAAGCTGCAAATGCAGACCGAGTTATGCAGGAATTAACTGAACATGGATTAGTATCTGAAGCATGGGGTGGGGATACTATCTTTGTACCACTTTCTGCAAAAACCGGAGAAGGAATTGACACTCTTCTTGAAATGATCTTACTTGTAAGTGAAGTAGAAGAATATAAGGCCAATCCGAACCGAAAAGCTGTCGGTACGGTTATCGAGGCACAATTAGATAAAGGCCGTGGATCTGTAGCGACATTATTAGTGCAAAACGGTACTTTAAAAATTGGTGATCCAATTGTTGTTGGACATACATTCGGACGGGTTCGTGCGATGGTGAATGATAAAGGACGACGGGTAAAAGAAGCGGGTCCTTCTACTCCAGTAGAAATTACAGGGCTAAATGATGTTCCGCAGGCAGGAGATCGTTTTGTTGTATTTGAAGACGAAAAAACAGCCCGTCAAGTTGGGGAAGCGCGTGCGCAAACTGCTTTAGTTGCTCAACGTGGTGAAAAATCCGTTGTCAGTCTCGAAACACTATTTGACCAATTGAAGCAAGGTGAAATGAAGGACTTAAACATCATCCTAAAAGCTGATGTTCAAGGTTCTGCTGAAGCCGTTGCCGCATCATTGCAAAAAATAGATGTAGAGGGCGTAAACATTAAAATTATTCATAGTGGTGCTGGTGCTATTAATGAGTCGGATATTTCACTTGCAGCCGCTTCAAATGCAATTGTCATCGGATTTAACGTTCGTCCAGATGTAAATGCTAAGCGTGCTGCGGAAGCTGAAAAGGTTGACGTTCGTCTGCACCGCATTATTTATAAAGTAATTGAAGAAATCGAAGCAGCCATGAAGGGAATGCTTGATCCTGAATTCCAAGAGAAAATTATTGGTCAAGCTGAAGTTCGTCAGACTTTCAAGGTTTCAAAGGTTGGTACCATTGCTGGTTCGTTTGTTACTGAAGGTAAAATTACCCGTGATAGTGGCATTCGTTTAGTTCGTAACGGAGTTGTCATCTTTGAAGGACAAATTGATGCGCTAAAACGTTTCAAAGATGATGCAAAAGAGGTTTCTAAAGGTTACGAATGTGGTATCACGATTAAAAACTACAATGATGTTAAAGAAGGAGATATCATTGAAGCTTATGTAATGGAAGAGATTGAACGTAAATGATCATCGGTGTTGCCGAATGTGAATGTATCATCTATGATGCTCATTCATTAAAAGAGAAACGAGCCGTTTTGCAGAGAATTCTAACTCGTTTAAAACAGAAATTTAATGTATCCGTTGCCGAGGTTGACTTTCAGGATGTATGGCAAAGAACGAAAATTGCCATTGCGGTTGTTACCTCTAATCGGGTATCTACAGAGATTGAGTTGCAAAACGCACTAAAATTAATTGACTCGTTTCCAGAGATAGAACGAACAATCACCGAGATTGATTGGCTTTAATTTAAGAGGTGAATATGATGAGCCACAGAGCAAATCGTGTTGGAGAGCAAATGAAAAAAGAACTTAGTGACATCATCGGCCGGAAAATAAAAGATCCTCGGATCGGCTTTGTGACAGTTACTGATGTTCAAGTTACAGGAGATTTGCAGCAAGCAAAAGTATTTATTTCTGTGTTAGGTGATGACGAGCAAAAGGAGAATACATTAAAAGGCTTAGCGAAAGCAAAAGGTTTTATCAGAACTGAAATTGGCCACCGTATTCGCCTTCGTAAAACACCTGAAATTATTTTTGAGTGGGATGAATCATTCGATTATGGTAATCGAATTAATACCCTTCTACATCAATTGCATACGGATGACGATAAACCGATGGAAAAGAATGAAGAAGAGTAAACCAAAAATAGTGCAGAAGATGTGATGAAAGTAAGTCAAATGTAAAGGTGAAATGGATAGACAATTGTCTATCCATTTTTTTCGAATATAATGGAGATCGGAGCGAATAAGGTGGAAGGTATATTACCGTTATTCAAGCCAGCAGGGCTAACCTCACATGATTGTGTGTTCAAGTTAAGAAAAATTTTAAAAACAAAAAAAGTAGGTCATACAGGTACACTTGACCCGGATGTAACAGGTGTTCTACCAATTTGTATTGGAAAAGCAACAAAGGTTGCTGAGTATATTACGGACGCTGGAAAAGCATACGAAGGTGAAGTAACGATTGGTTTCTCTACCACGACGGAAGACGCATCTGGTGAAGTGGTTGAAAAGAAAAATGTGGATCGAACCATTCTACGAGAAGAAATTCAAAAGGTCCTCGATTCGTTGACGGGAGAAATTGAGCAAACCCCACCGATGTTTTCAGCCGTAAAGGTTGGAGGGGTTCGTCTGTACGAGTATGCGCGGAAAGGCATTGAAGTAGAACGCCCTTCTAGGATGGTAACGATCTATTCAATTGAACTACTGGATGATCGGACAGAATTTTCAGGTGAAACAATACGTTTCCGTTTTAGAGTTAGTTGTAGTAAAGGGACATATATTCGCACGTTAGCAGTCATGATTGGTGAAAGATTAGGGTACCCTGCACACATGTCCAACCTAATAAGAATCCAGTCGGCGGCCTTCACATTGGAGGATTGTCTGACCTTTGAGGAAGTAGAAAAACTGATGGAAACTGGTGAAATCTCTACTGTTTTACGACCTTTAGAGACAGCACTTTCTTATTTGCCGAAATTACAGATTAATGATAAAGTAGCAGAGAAAGTGAAAAATGGTGCGGTGTTACCAATACCAGAACACTTAAAAACAACTAACGGACCGATTATCGCTGAAACAGCAGATGGACTGGCTCTCGCCATTTACGCAAAACATCCAAGCAAGCCAGACCTGCTTAAACCAGTTAAAGTATTGCGAAATGAATAATAAGGTTTCGGTATAGAAAAGGTGAGTTTCATTTGGAAGTCAAAAAGCTTAATTTTCCACATAATATAGATAGAAACGATTTTCCGCCTTTAGCAATGGCCTTGGGCTATTTTGATGGTGTTCATAGGGGGCATCAACAAGTAATTCTAGAAGCAAAAAAACAAGCAGAAGAACAAGGTTTTCAAAGTGCAGTAATGACTTTTGACCCGCATCCCTCTGTTGTATTGGGAAAGAGCAAAAAGCACGTACAATATATTACTCCCTTATCAGATAAAGTAAAGATTATTGAAGAGTTAGGCATAGATTATTTATTTATTGTTCATTTTACACCTGAGTTTGCAAATTTACTCCCTCAGGAGTTCATTGATCAATATGTGATAGGACTGAATGTGAAGCATGTAGTGGCTGGCTTTGATTATTCTTATGGGCGGATGGGAAAAGGAACAATGGAAACCCTGCCTTTCCACTCAAGGGATCAATTCTCCTCCTCCGTTGTACCAAAATTAGCTCAAGGTGAGGAAAAGGTTAGTTCTACAAGAATTCGTTATTTGCTTAACGAAGCGAAAGTAAATGAACTTCCTGGTCTGCTTGGCAGATATTACAGGACATCGGGCACAGTCATTCATGGGGACAAGCGAGGGAGAACGATAGGTTTCCCAACAGCAAATATAGACCTGAATGAAGAGTATATGATTCCTCCGTTGGGTGTATATGCAGTAAAAATGAAAGTCAAGGATCTTTGGTATAATGGCGTTTGTAATGTTGGCTATAAACCAACCTTTAATAAAGAAGCATTAAAACTAACTGTTGAAGTTCACTTATTTGGATTCGAACAGGAGATTTATGGAGAAGAAGTAGTGGTCGAATGGCATCTATACCTACGCAAAGAGCAGAAGTTCTCCGGAATTGAAGAATTGGTTAGTCAAATAGAAAAAGATAAGCAAAAGGCAATAGATTATTTTGAAATGAATCGACAATCTTCCTGCTAAAGCCACTTTTATCAAAGTTTTTCTTACATTAAAATAAGGTTTCGACTTGCTTTTTGACGTAAAAAGATGTATTCTTAAATACGTATTACAAACAACCTTTGCTTGGCAAGTCGAGTCACCGACGCTTGCTCGGTAACAGGGGATATGAAATTTTAGGAGGTGAACCTGGATGGCAATCACTCAAGAACGTAAAAATGAACTTATCAATGAGTACAAAACTCATGAGAGCGACACTGGATCTGCAGAAGTTCAAATCGCTGTCCTTACTGAATCAATCAATAACTTGAACGAGCACTTACGTACTCACAAGAAAGATCACCACTCACGTCGCGGTCTTTTGAAAATGGTTGGTAAACGTCGTAATCTTTTAACATTCCTACGTAACAAAGACGTTCAACGTTACCGTGTGTTAATCAATAAGCTTGGTCTACGTCGTTAGTCTACAGAAGCGGGATTTATCCCGCTTTTTTATTAGGCTAAAAAGGCAAAATTAGAGAAATAAAGAAATTTTCATACATAATTTTAAGTCAAGACTTTTATGTGCATACTAATACTAATTTGAAATTGATAACATAAGCATTTATGGCTTTTTTTATATTAGGAAGATTTAGAAAGAGGATTACAGCGAGGAAATATCCTCGCATCATCCTCCTAAAGTGATTTAGATAGAGAGGGGTACAAATATGGAACAAACGAAACATGAATATTCTATGGATTGGGCAGGCCGTAAATTAACCGTGGAAATAGGACAATTAGCCAAACAGGCTAATGGTGCGGTAATGGTCCGCTATGGAGATACTGCTGTATTAAGTACAGCTACTGCTTCAAAAGAGCCAAAAAATCTCGATTTCTTTCCATTAACAGTAAACTATGAAGAACGTTTATATGCAGTTGGTAAAATTCCGGGTGGATTTATTAAACGAGAAGGTCGCCCAAGTGAAAAAGCAATACTTGCCAGCCGTCTAATCGATAGACCAATCCGTCCACTTTTTGCTGATGGTTTCCGTAATGATGTGCAGGTAATCAGTATTGTTATGAGTGTGGACCAAGACTGTTCTTCCGAAATGGCAGCAATGTTTGGGTCATCACTAGCGCTAAGTACTTCAGATATTCCGTTTGAAGGACCAATTGCTGGTGTTATTGTAGGCCGTGTAAATAATGAGTTTGTTATCAATCCAACGGTTGAACAAGCAGAAAAAAGTGATATTCACTTAACGGTTGCTGGCACGAAGGATGCCATTAACATGGTTGAGGCAGGTGCACTTGAAGTGCCTGAGGAAACGATGCTTGAAGCAATTATGTTTGGTCATGACCATATTAAACAATTAATTGAATTCCAAGAAAAAATTGTTGCAGAAATTGGTAAGCCAAAAAGAGAAATTAATCTATACGAAATTAATAAAGAACTTGAAGCAGAAGTAAGAGGAATTTGTGAAGCTGATATGGTTAAAGCTATCCAAGTTCAAGAAAAGCATGCTCGTGAAGATGCGATCAAAGAAGTAAAAAATCAAGTGATGGCTAAATATGTGGAACAAGAAGCAACAGATGAAGATTTAAAACAAGTGAAGCAAATCTTGGACAAGATCGTTAAAGGCGAAGTACGCCGCCTAATTACAGTAGAAAAAGTACGTCCAGACGGTCGAAAAATTGATGAAATCCGTCCATTGTCATCACAGGTAAGTATTTTACCTCGTACTCACGGTTCAGGATTGTTTACACGTGGACAAACTCAAGCTTTAAGTATTTGTACACTTGGTGCAATGGGTGACGTACAGATTCTTGATGGTTTAGGAATTGAGGAAGAAAAACGCTTTATGCACCATTATAACTTTCCTTCCTTTAGTGTTGGGGAAACAGGTCCAATTCGTGGACCTGGTCGACGTGAAATTGGACATGGTGCACTTGGTGAACGTGCTCTCGAGCCTATTATACCGTCTGAAAAAGATTTCCCATATACCATCCGCCTTGTATCTGAAGTGCTTGAATCTAATGGTTCTACTTCTCAGGCAAGTATTTGTGCTAGTACTTTAGCGATGATGGATGCAGGTGTACCTATTAAAGCGCCTGTTGCAGGAATCGCAATGGGTCTGGTCAAATCAGGTGAGCATTATACAGTTCTATCTGACATACAAGGGATGGAAGATCACCTTGGAGATATGGATTTTAAAGTAGCAGGTACCGCTAAAGGGGTAACCGCACTTCAAATGGATATTAAAATTGAAGGACTTTCTCGCGATATTTTAGAGGAAGCCTTGCAACAAGCAAAAGTAGGAAGAATGCACATCTTGGATTCGATGTTAGCTACCATTACTGAGCCTAGAGAAGAGCTTTCTAAGTTTGCACCTAAGATTTTAACGATGACGATCAATCCGGATAAGATTCGTGATGTGATTGGGCCAAGTGGAAAACAAATCAATAAGATTATTGAAGAAACTGGTGTTAAGATTGATATCGAGCAGGATGGAACTGTATTTATTGCTTCGACCGACCAAGCAATGAATCAAAAAGCGAAAAAAATCATCGAAGATATCGTTCGAGAGGTTCAAGTTGGTGAATTGTACCTTGGTAAGGTTAAGCGAATTGAAAAATTCGGTGCATTCGTTGAAATATTTGCAGGAAAAGATGGTCTTGTCCATATTTCCGAACTGGCTGAAGAGCGGGTAGGAAAAGTGGAGGATGTTGTTAAAATCGGAGATGAGCTTTTAGTTAAAGTAACCGAAATTGACAAACAAGGTAGAGTCAACTTGTCACGAAAAGCCGTGTTAAAAGAGCAGCGGGAAAAGGCTGAGAATAAAGAATAATTAATAATGAAACTCAGGCTAAATCAAGGCTGTGATCAATTTACATGAGTCAGGGGCTACCCTGACTCTTTCTTTTGCTTGTGTTAAAGAACATTGTTGATTTTTATAC
>NZ_JBCNAC010000068.1:0-2521 GCF_050477885.1 Neobacillus rhizosphaerae | reverse complement strand
CGCCGAGGAGGCTCGCCGAAACGCCCACGGAAAGCGAAGCGCCTGGAGCGGAAATCAACAGACAAGTTTAACAAAGCCTTTCTTTTAAGCAAGGAGTTTTACATGTTCTACCTTGTCCCTCCTATACATAATCTTTATGGAAGGGGGAAAGGTAAATGAAAAAGGTCAATATATTTTTAGTCATTTGTTTGGGTGCATGGATTTCAGTAAATAATCCAGTTGTGAACAAATATGTATCCTCTTTAAGGGATTCGGCACTTCCGACAGCGAAACAGTCAGATCCCCTATACCAGAGTATAATAAAAAACGCTTCTACATATGAAATACCACCTTCCGATGCCAAGGTTGACAGGGTTTGGAAGGCTATTCCAGGATATAATGGACTTAAGGTAGATATTGGCGCTTCATATAAAAACATGAAAAGTAAAGGCATCTTTGATGAAAAAAAATTAGAATTTACCCAAGTGAAACCAAAAATTCATCTAAAGGATTTACCGCCAACCCCCATTTATAAAGGGCATCCAGACAAACCAATGGTATCCTTTATAATTAATGTGGCTTGGGGAAATGAATATTTACCTGAAATGCTTGCAACATTAAAAAGACATAATGTATCTGTTAGCTTTTTCCTAGAAGGAAATTGGGTTAAAAAAAACCCAGATGTGGCAAAAATGATCGTAAGCGCTGGGCATGAAGTAGGTAATCATTCCTATTCTCATCCGGATATGCAAAAGCTTACTGCAGCTCAGACAAGGGAACAAATAATAAAGACTAACAATATTATTGAAGCAGCTACAGGAGAAAAGCCAGTTTGGTTTGCACCTCCAAGTGGCAGCTATCGGGATGAAACGATAAAAGTAGCAGATGAACTGAATATGTTAACCGTTATGTGGACGGTTGATACGGTTGATTGGCAAAAGCCATCACCTGATGTCTTAATTAATCGAGTGATGTCTAAAATTGATAAGGGCTCCATGGTTCTCATGCATCCAACAGAATCAACCGCAAAATCACTTGACAGGCTCATTACTCTTATCGAGCAAAAGGATTTAGAGGTCGGTACGGTCTCAGAATTAATGAGTGAGGAAAGAATAATAAAATAATTTGTGAGAATCTATCAGAAAATTGGAGAAAATATCTATAAAAACGTATAATAAATAATTGGAGTAGTAGCAGCTGCTGTTTAAAGACAGGAGGAAGTCGATGATTAATAAGTACACTTGCCAAAACGGAGTAAGAATAGTATTAGAAAACATACCAACTGTAAGGTCTGTCGCAATTGGTGTATGGATTGGAACCGGTTCAAGGAACGAAGATCCACAAACAAATGGGATTTCCCACTTCCTAGAGCACATGTTTTTTAAAGGAACATCAACACGTTCAGCAAAGGAAATTGCCGAATCCTTTGACAGCATTGGCGGTCAAGTTAATGCTTTTACATCTAAGGAGTATACCTGCTATTATGCAAAAGTTCTGGATACACATTCTAAGTTTGCATTAGATGTTTTAGCTGATATGTTCTTTAATTCCACTTTTGTGGAAGAAGAATTGAAAAAGGAAAAAAATGTAGTCCTTGAAGAAATTAAAATGTATGAAGATACACCGGATGATATTGTTCATGATTTATTAAGCAGAGCCGTTTATGAAAACCATCCACTTGGGTATCCAATTTTAGGGACTGAAGAAACACTGAATACATTTACAGGAGATACACTAAGGGAGTACATCCATGAAAGATATACACCTGAAAATGTAGTCATCTCAATTGCTGGAAATGTATCGGAGTCCTTTATTAAAGAGGTTGAAAATTATTTTGGGTCCTACCAGGGTGGGTCAAAGGAAACACCTGAAAATCTTCCTACTTTCCATGCTAACCGCTTGTCACGCAAGAAGGAAACGGAACAGGCTCATTTATGTATTGGATTTGAAGGATTAAAGGTTGGTCATGAGGATATTTATAGTTTAATTACTCTAAATAATATATTGGGCGGAAGTATGAGTTCCAGATTATTTCAAGAAGTTCGTGAGCAAAGAGGCTTGGCGTACTCCGTATTCTCCTATCATTCTGCTTATCAGGATAGTGGTGTGGTTACTGTTTATGGAGGAACAGGAGCGAAGCAACTCGATGTTTTATTTGAAACCATTCAGGAAACCCTTGATAAATTAAAACAAACTGGCATTACTGAAAAGGAATTGACCAATAGTAAAGAGCAGCTTAAAGGCAGCTTGATGTTAAGTTTGGAAAGTACAAATAGTCGAATGAGCCGTAATGGTAAAAATGAATTACTGTTAAAACGCCACCGTTCTCTTGATGAAATTATTGAACAAATCGATCAGGTGACTCAAAATAGTGTGGATGAAATGGCAAGAGCTATTTTTACTGATAAGTATTCTGTTACATTAATAAGTCCTAATGGTGAATTCCCATCCAAATTATAATCTCAAAAACAGTTCGATATTTTTCGAACTGTTTTTTCTACAAAATTAGTGTATAGGATTCCACTTCGAGAATTGTCCAGCT
>NZ_JBCNAC010000067.1:0-91316 GCF_050477885.1 Neobacillus rhizosphaerae | reverse complement strand
AGGCGCTTCCGCTTTTCTTAGTCTAAATAGTATCTTCCTTCTATAAAATAGTAGAAAAGGGGAAGAGGGAGGTTTTTGGGGGTATGAGGTTAAGTGAATTAAGTGGGAAAGAGATTGTTGATGTAAAAAAGGCAGAGCGCCTAGGTGTACTCGGACAAACTGACTTAGAAATTAATGAAAGTACGGGACAAATACAGGCGTTGCTTATTCCTTCATTAAAATGGTTTGGCTTTAGGAAACAAGGTGAAGAAATCAGAGTACCCTGGAGACATATCAAAAAAATCGGATCGGATATGATTATTATTGATGTTCCTGAAGAAGAATAGAACCACCAGTGAGATTGAAAAGCCCAAGCAGAAAAACTTCTGCTTGGGCTTTTTTTCTTTAACATGTGTGGAAAACTCACCGAATGAAGGGAACTTACATAAGATGGTGAAGTGATAAGAAGAAAAGGAATACCTAGAAGGATTTTTATAAAAAAGAAGGTGAATGTTTTCATGCTGACAGGGATGCAGATAGCCGTGATTGGCGGTGATGCCAGACAGCTGGAAATCATCCGCAAGTTAACCGAATTGGACGCGAAATTATCGCTTATTGGTTTTGAGCAGCTTGATCATGCCTTTACAGGAGCGGTCAAGGAAAAGTTGGATGAGGTCGATTTTTCTAATATGGATGCACTGATTTTACCGGTGCCAGGTACAAATTTGGAGGGACAGGTCGAAACCATTTTCTCCAATGAAAAGGTTGTTATAACTGGAGAATTAATTAGTAAAACACCTGAACATTGTTCCATTTACTCTGGAATAAGTAACTCCTATTTAAATGGAATAACAAAAGAAAACAAAAGAACACTCATCCAATTATTCGAAAGAGATGATGTAGCTATCTATAATTCCATTCCAACGGTAGAAGGAACAATTATGATGGCGATCCAGCATACTGATTTCACGATACACGGATCAAATATTACTGTTTTGGGCCTGGGCCGAGTTGGGATGAGTGTAGCACGAACGTTTGCTGCGCTTGGAGCTAAGGTAAAGGTTGGAGCAAGGAAAAGTGAACATTTAGCAAGAATCACAGAAATGGGTTTAACGCCATTCCATTTAAATAATCTTGTGAATGAAGTAAAGAATACTGATATTTTAATAAATACAGCACCACATTTAATTGTTACGGCAATGGTTATCTCTAAATTACCTTCACATACTCTCATCATTGATCTAGCTTCGAAGCCTGGTGGAACTGATTTCCGATATGCAGAAAAGAGAGGAATTAAGGCGTTACTAGCTCCGGGATTACCAGGCATAGTTGCACCTAAAACAGCAGGTCAAATTTTGGCAAATGTTCTTGCCCAACTGCTTCAAGATGATTTACGAAAGCGAAAGGGGAAAGTGAAATGAGTTTAAAAGGTAAAAGAATAGGCTTTGGACTAACTGGATCCCATTGTACCTATGATGCCGTATTTCCAGAGATAGAAAAGCTTGTTCAAGCAGGAGCGGAGGTTGTTCCAGTAGCAACCGCTACTGTTCAAAATACAGATACACGCTTTGGCAAGGGGATGGATTGGATTCAACGCATTGAGGATTTAACGGGAAACAAAGTAATTGATTCAATTGTAAAAGCAGAGCCACTTGGTCCCAAATTCCCACTAGATTGTATGGTCATTGCCCCTTTAACAGGAGTGTCCATGAGTAAATTTGCAAATGCCATGAATGATAGCCCGGTGTTAATGGCAGCTAAAGCCACACTTAGAAACTTAAAGCCGGTTGTCCTTGGTATTTCAACTAATGATGCGCTTGGTTTAAATGGAGTAAACTTAATGCGTCTAATGGCTACTAAACATATTTTCTTTATTCCTTATGGGCAGGATGATCCAATAAAAAAACCAAACTCAATGGTTGCTAGAATGACGTTGCTTTCAGAAACTGTTGAAGCAGCGATGGAAGGAAAGCAGATTCAACCCGTTCTAATTGAAAGATATAAAGACGCTGAATAACTCTCTCTCTCTTTCATCATCAAAAAAGGTTATTTCTTCTGAGGAATATGTTAAAATAAATTAATCTTTTAACAGTGGAGCTTCTCACTTTCAGCTCCACTGTTAGGGTTATAAACTATACATGACATGCTGGCAATAATAGAGTGCCATTTCCTTTTAGACCTTCAAAAAATACCAGCCATGTTCAGGATGAAAGATTGAAAGGGGAACATGTAATGAGAGAGCATAATGGATTTCACGTTGCAGTAGTCGGAGCAACAGGAGCGGTTGGACAGCAAATGATCCAAACATTAGTGAAAGAGAATTTTCCAATCAGAGAACTTACCCTACTATCCTCAGCACGGTCGGCAGGGAAAAAAGTAATGATTAAAGGTCAGGAATATACCGTCCAAGAAGCCAAGCCTGAGAGCTTTGAGGGTGTTGAAATAGCACTGTTCAGTGCAGGTGGAAGCGTATCTAAAGAACTTGCTCCAGAAGCTGCTAAGCGTGGTGCCATTGTCGTGGACAACACTAGTGCGTTTAGGATGGATGAGAATATACCGTTGGTAGTACCAGAAGTTAATGAAGGGGATTTGCACAATCATAATGGAATTATTGCCAATCCGAATTGTTCTACCATTCAAATGGTTGTTGCTTTAGAGCCTATTCGTCAAAAATATGGTTTGAAAAAAATCATTGTCTCTACTTATCAAGCAGTGTCTGGTGCAGGTGCTGCAGCAGTGGAAGAATTAATGGAACAAACAAAGTCGATTCTTAATGGAGAGACTTATGAACCAAGTATTCTTCCAGTAAAATCAGACAAAAATCATTATCAAATTGCTTTTAATGCTATTCCACAAATTGATAAGTTCCAAGATAACGGCTATACGTATGAAGAAATGAAAATGATTAATGAAACAAAGAAAATCATGCACTTACCAGAGCTGCATGTCTCTGCTACATGTGTTCGCTTACCTGTGGCAGTTGGGCATTCTGAATCGGTATACTTTGAGATTGAAGAAGGAAATGTTAGCGCAAGTGAAATAAAAGCATTATTAAAAGATGCACCTGGCGTAATTCTTCAGGATGATCCTGAAAATCAAGTATACCCGATGCCGGCTGATTGTGTAGGCAAAAATGATGTATTCGTAGGACGTATTAGAAAAGATATGGATGAAGACCGTGGTTTCCATATGTGGGTTGTATCTGACAACCTGCTAAAAGGTGCTGCGTGGAATTCAGTACAAATTGCGGAAAGCTTAGTTAAATTAGGTTTAGTAAAATAAAAGTTACAACCAAAAGGCAGGTTTTGGTGTCACCATGAAAATTATTGTTCAAAAATTTGGCGGGACATCTGTGAAGGATGAAAAGAGTAGAAAGCATGCCCAAGGCCATATTGAAAAAGCATTAGCGGATGGATATAAAGTGGTGGTTGTTGTTTCTGCTATGGGTAGAAAAGGCGACTCTTATGCAACGGATACACTTTTATCGTTAATTGGTGGAAATTTAAGCAAGATTTCAAAAAGAGAACATGATTTATTATTGTCCTGTGGGGAGATTATATCTAGTGTCGTGTTTGCAAATATGTTATTAGACAGCGGTATGAATGCCGTAGCTTTAACAGGTGCTCAAGCAGGATTTAGGACGAATAATGACCATACAAATGCAAAAATTACTGAGATGAAGTGTGAGCGATTGCTCAGGGAACTTGAGAATAATGATGTAGTTGTTGTGGCTGGGTTTCAAGGAGCGGCAAAGAATGGGGATATTACCACCATTGGACGCGGGGGAAGTGATACATCCGCTGCCGCATTAGGTGCTGCTCTCAATGCCGAATGGATTGATATTTTTACTGATGTCGAAGGAATTATGACTGCAGACCCACGTATTGCTGAAAATGCCCGTCCACTATCAGTGGTTACTTACACTGAAGTGTGCAACATGGCCTATCAGGGGGCAAAGGTTATCCACCCAAGAGCAGTAGAAATTGCTATGCAGGCAAAGGTGCCAATCCGTATTCGTTCCACGTATTCCGATAATTTAGGAACATTAGTTACAACCCTAAATAAAAATAATCGGGGTAGTGATATTAAGGAACGTGTGGTAACAGGAATTGCACATGTTTCTAATGTTACTCAAATAAAGGTATTTGCTAAAAAAGATCAATATTATTTGCAGGCTGAAGTTTTTAAGGCAATGGCAAATGAAAAGATTAGTGTTGATTTTATCAACATATCGCCCAATGGTGTAGTTTACACGGTAACAGATGAGATGACCGACCGAGCAATAAAAGTATTAAATGAACTAGGGCATGATCCTGTTGTTGAGCGACATTGTGCAAAGGTTTCTGTAGTTGGTGCCGGAATTGCGGGTGTCCCTGGTGTTACCTCAAAGATTGTTACAGCACTATCAGATCAAGGGATTCGTATTTTACAATCGGCGGATAGTCATACAACCATTTGGGTACTTGTAAAGCAAGATGACTTAGTTAAATCCGTCAACGCACTTCATGACGCGTTTCAATTAGAAGATGAGTCAGTAGAATTCAATCTGTCAGATTTGTAATGGTGTTCAATGAAGTGATATAAGGGAAGGAGAAACCTCTCCGTTTTTCACTAGTGGCACGTAACGAAAGGAGTAGAACAATGATTCATTTCGGGCGGGTGTCTACAGCAATGGTAACCCCTTTTGATAAAAAAGGGCATATAGATTTTGCTAAGACAACTCAATTGATAAATTTCCTCATAGAGAATGGAACAGATTCACTGGTTATAGCTGGCACGACAGGGGAATCACCAACTTTAACAAAAGAGGAAAAACTTGCGTTATTTAGTCATGTAGTAAAGGTTGTAAACAAAAGAGTACCAGTTATTGCGGGTACGGGAAGTAACAATACGTATGCCTCTGTTGAATTGACAAAAAAGGCAGAGCAGCTTGGTGTTGATGCCATTATGGTTGTTGCACCATATTACAATAAACCAAATCAAGAAGGCTTATATCAGCATTTTAAAGCTGTGGCAGAAGCAACTTCTCTGCCAGTTATGGTGTATAACATTCCAGGTAGATCGGTTGTAAATATACTTCCTGAAACGATTATTCGTCTTTCAAAGATTTCGAATATCGTTGCGGTGAAGGAAGCCAGTGGAGATTTAAATGCAATGACACAGATTATTGCAAATACGGATGATGCGTTTGTTTTATACAGTGGGGATGATAGTTTAACATTACCTGTCCTATCTATAGGTGGTGCAGGTGTGGTATCAGTGGCATCGCATGTGGTAGGCAATGACATGCAGGAAATGGTTAAAGCTTTTTTTGATGGGGATTACAAAAAGGCTGCACTGTTACACCAACAACTTCTTCCAACAATGCAGGGATTATTTGCGGCTCCAAGTCCTGCACCGGTTAAAACAGCATTACAGATAGCTGGATTAGATGTTGGTTCAGTCAGGCTGCCGCTTGTTGGCCTCACTGAACAGGAACGTGCAACATTACTATCTATTTTAAATAAAAAGTGATTTTTCTAAGGGCTGACCTATAAGGGTCAGTCTCTTTCTTTTTATTGAAGGTACAGCCAAAGGTAAAATAGCTTTTTTAAGTTGTAAACATTTTCATTCTTCAAGTATAATAATGGTAACTGATTTCGAACGGAATAAAAATGTTCTAGAAATTAAATTGCTACTCAACATAGGAGGACTCAAACTTGATAAAGAGAAAAAATAAAACCATTAAGTTTATTGCACTTGGTGGAGTAGGAGAAATTGGAAAAAATATGTACCTTGTAGAAGTGGATGGTGACATATTGATCGTGGATGCCGGCTTAATGTTCCCCGAGGAAGAAATGTTAGGCATCGATATGGTCATTCCTGATTTAACCTATTTAAGAGATAATAAGGATCGAGTAAAAGCTGTTTTTTTAACACATGGACATGAAGATCATATTGGTGCACTTTCCTATGTACTAAGGCAAGTAAATGTACCTGTCTATGGAACAAAGTTAACCCTTGCACTTGCGGCTGCAAAGCTTAAAGAACAGGAATTTAACGGGAATGCTAACTTTATTGAAGTAAACTCAGATACAGTCGTAGAATTAGATTCAGTAAATGTCAGCTTCTTTAGGACAAATCATAGTATCCCTGACTCTGTCGGAGTGTGCATACATACATCTGAAGGAATTATCGTATATACAGGTGACTTTAAATTTGATCAGGCAGCAACGAAGCTTTATAAACCCGAAATTGGTAAAATGGCAGCTATAGGTGATCAAGGTGTTTTATGTTTAATATCAGATAGTACCGAAGCAGAAAAACCTGGTTACACAACTTCGGAAGCGATTGTTGAAAGAGAATTGTCTAATGCTTTCTACAATGCACCTGGCAGAATCATAGCCGCATGCTTTGCATCAGATATTAACCGGATCCAGCATATTTTTGATGTGGCGAAGGATAACGGTCGTAAAGTAGCAGTAGTAGGAAAAAGTTTGGAGCGTATTTATCATATTGCGCTTGATATGGGCTATTTAGAAGTGGATGAAGAGGTAATTATCCCAATTCATGAACTTAAGAATTACCATGATCGAGAAATTGTCGTGCTTGCTACGGGCACTCAAGGGGAACCAATTGAAGCTCTTCAAAAGATGGCAAAGCAAACACATAAACAATTGAATATTCAGACAGGTGATACTGTTCTAATTGCTGCCTCACCTTTAAAGGGTAGCGAAGTATTCTTATTTAAAACAGTAGATATGTTATTTAGAGCAGGGGCTAATGTTATATCTGGCAAACGGACAATTCATGTATCGAGTCATGGAAGTCAAGAAGAATTAAAATTCATGATTAACTTAATGCAACCAAAATTTTTCATTCCTGTTCATGGTGAGTATCGGATGTTAAAAGCCCATAGGAAAATAGCACTTGAATGCGGTATTACAGATGAAAAAATTGTGATTCCTGACCGAGGTGATGTGGTGGAATGGAAAGAAGGAAAGCTAGCATTGGCAGGTAAAGTTCCTTCTGGTAATGTCCTCATTGATGGAATTGGAGTAGGGGATGTTGGGAATATTGTATTGCGGGATCGTAGGCTTTTATCTCAGGATGGAATTCTTATTGTTGTTGTAACCTTGACGAAACATGAAAAGAAGATTGCAGCAGGTCCAGAAATTATTTCAAGAGGATTTGTATATGTTCGTGAATCTGAAAAATTAATGGATGATTCCACTAAATTGGTACGGGATATTGTTGATCGGACGATCGCTAAAGGTTCTTTTGAATGGGCAAGCCTAAAGCAAGAAATTCGAGATGAATTAAATCGCTATTTATTTGAAAAAACAAAAAGAAGACCAATGATTCTACCAATCATAATGGAAGTGTAAGTATGAAGGTACTGGACTATGAGCCAGTACCTTTTTTATATGGATTGGTAGAATGAAATCAAATCATAGGTCAATACTAAAATATATCATGCTTTGAAGGGAGTATTTGGATGAATAACGATATACAAAAAAATGATACTGGTAATCAGGATGGCGGCGAGCCTCAAAAAGAGGAAAAGCCTGCTTCAGGTTTAATAGAAAAAATTCAGCAGCTTGGCCAAACCAATGTTCCACAGCTATCTGCAGATTCAAGAATTCATTGTTTAACAATCATAGGTCAAATTGAGGGTCATATGGCACTTCCTCCTCAAAATAAAACCACTAAATATGAGCATCTATTGCCACAGCTCGTAGCTATTGAGCAAAATCCCAAGATTGAAGGAGTGCTCATAGTTTTAAATACAGTTGGAGGGGATGTTGAAGCAGGACTTGCTATTTCTGAAATGATAGCCTCCTTATCAAAACCAACTGTTTCCATTGTTTTAGGAGGCGGACATTCAATCGGTGTCCCAATTGCTGTTTCCTGTGATTATTCATTTATTGCAGAAACAGCTACTATGACGATTCACCCCATTCGATTAACTGGCCTTGTCATTGGTGTTCCTGCCACCTTTGAATACCTAGATAAAATGCAAGAGAGGGTAGTTAATTTCGTTACGAAGCATTCGAAAATTACCGAGGATACCTTTAAAGACTTAATGTTTGCAAAGGGTAATTTGACTAGAGATATTGGAACAAATGTAATTGGTGCGGACGCCGTTAAATCAGGATTAATTGATGAAGTAGGCGGTTTGGGGCCAGCTATGAAGAAGCTAAATGAAATGATCGACCTTCATAAGGAAAAAAATGAGGGGCTGATACAATGATTTTATATACGATGATGCCAAATGAACTGATATTTCCAACTGAGCAAGAATCATTTCAGCAGCAAAAAATGATAACCTACCAAGGAGTGCCACTTCTAGTAGAGCAAATGGATCCGCAAAATGTTCAAGTAATCCGTATTCTAAGCAGCGATCCTCAGCATTTTCTAGATGAACGGATTTGCCCTGGAGCTAAAATTTCTTTTGGTATCCAAGATGGTTTGTCCGCAATGCAGTAGTGATTATGGTATAATCAGGATACAAAGAAAAGAGCAGCCAATCCGGCTGCTTTCTTCCATTTCTCCATTATTTATTAAGTTATACCTACTAACTTATAGTAATATAGTGGAATAATATACCATAACTAACATATAAGGTGATTAGATGGCCAAAAAAAAGAGAAGACAACCAAAAAAGAGAGATAACCATTTAAAACGAACGATTCAATATGAATTAACTGCACTCGCTATTTTAGCTATTGCCATTATTTCCATTGCCAAACTTGGGGCAGTAGGGAAAGCTACTGTCCTTTTCTTTAGATTTTGGATGGGTGAATGGTATATGCTAGGTTTACTGGGGCTGGTAGTATTAAGCATATTTTTAATGTGGAAGCGAGAAATACCCTTTTTCTTTCATATTAAATTAGTCGGAAGCTATTTTATTGTTTCTGCTATCCTTTTATTAAGCCATGTTACATTGTTCCACTTACTTACGAATGATGGGAAATTTAAAGACCCAAGTGTCATTAGTAATACATGGGAATTATTCATGATGGAACTTCGAGGGGAAACAAGTACAACCGACCTTGGCGGTGGGATCCTTGGAGCTATTTTATTTGCACTTTTTCATTACCTATTCGCAGAAACAGGTACGAAGATCATTGCATTTATTTTTATTATCATTGGTATAGTTTTACTTACAGGCAAATCCTTTGGAGACTTCATAGGCAAGATTATGCTGACGCTATTCGACTTCTCTAAGAATCAATGGGAAGCATTTAAAACGGATATGTTAGAATGGAAGCAAAAACAAGAAGACCGGAAAAATGAGAAAAAGGAACAAAAAGCTAAACAACAGGAAAACGCTGCACAGGAAAGTGGACCTGTCATCAACGTTCAACAGCCACCGATGCAGGAGGAAACAACTGTTCCTGAGCCGATTATTTCGAGTTTCGCTGACAAAGCCTATATGGAAGAATCGGTAGACGTACCTTCGCACAATATAAATGAACAACCAAAAGGAAATAAAGGAAACTTGGAAGAGGAAGATGATCAAGCACCTCCAATCACGTTTACTGAAGTTGAAAATGTTGCATACGAATTGCCTCCTCTTAGATTATTAAAGCTACCGAAGAAAACAGATCAAAGTGGTGAATATGAACTAATTCATGCAAATGCTGCAAAGCTTGAGAGAACTTTTCAAAGTTTCGGTGTTAAGGCGAGAGTCACACAGGTTCATTTAGGCCCAGCTGTAACGAAATATGAAGTACACCCAGATGTGGGTGTGAAAGTTAGTAAGATTGTCAGCTTAAGTGATGACCTAGCCTTAGCACTTGCTGCAAAGGATATACGAATAGAGGCACCTATCCCAGGAAAATCTGCGATTGGAATTGAAGTTCCTAATTCAGAGGTAGCCATGGTCTCTCTTCGTGAAGTATTAGATGCTACGCAGAATGATAAACCGGATGCCAAATTACTAATTGGACTTGGAAGAGATATAACGGGCGAGGCTGTGCTGGCCGAATTAAATAAAATGCCCCATCTTCTTGTTGCTGGCGCTACTGGCAGCGGGAAAAGTGTATGTATTAATGGAATCATAACTAGTATCCTGATGAGGGCAAAGCCTCATGAAGTAAAGTTAATGATGATTGACCCGAAAATGGTTGAACTAAATGTTTATAATGGAATTCCACATTTACTTGCACCAGTTGTGACAGATGCCAAAAAAGCCTCACAAGCATTGAAAAAGGTTGTTAGTGAAATGGAAAGACGTTATGAACTATTTTCATACACAGGAACACGGAATATTGAGGGCTATAATGAGCATGTGAGAAGACATAATTTAGAGGAAAATGACAAGCAGCCATTATTGCCATACATTGTCGTTATTGTTGATGAGTTAGCCGATTTAATGATGGTTGCCTCTTCAGATGTAGAAGATTCAATCACAAGACTGGCACAAATGGCGCGTGCAGCTGGAATTCACTTAATTATCGCTACCCAAAGGCCATCAGTAGATGTTATTACAGGTGTCATAAAAGCAAATATACCTTCCCGTATTGCCTTTGCAGTTTCAAGTGCAACAGATTCAAGAACAATCTTGGATATGGGTGGAGCAGAAAAGTTACTGGGGCGGGGGGATATGTTATTCTTGCCAGTGGGAGCATCAAAGCCTGTTCGTGTCCAAGGTGCATTCCTTTCCGATCAAGAGGTTGAGGATACCGTTGAATTTGTTATTTCACAGCAAAAAGCTCAATACCAAGAAGAAATGATTCCTGATGATATTCCCGAAGTAACAGGGGCTGTCGAGGATGATTTATATGATGAGGCTGTTGATTTAATTGTTGAAATGCAGACAGCGTCGGTATCAATGTTACAGCGTCGTTTCAGAATTGGTTATACTAGAGCGGCGCGCCTAATAGATGAAATGGAAGCGCGTGGTGTAGTAGGACCATATGAAGGAAGTAAGCCTCGTGCGGTTTTACAGACGAAACCTAAAGAAGAACAAAGTTCATAGCTTACGAAAAAAAAGAGCCCTTGGCTCTTTTTTTATACTAAAAATAAAGAAATACCATACTATAGTAATAAGTGTGCGCTTAAAAAAATAATGAATAAGACCTACAAATATTACTAAAAAATACCTAAATTTTAAATGGAAGCAATCTATTATATCAGATTTATAGTGATTAAAATCAGTAACTTTATGACTTTTTTGAACAATGAACCTTTTTTCGACAAAATTTTGAATACCTATTTATTTATCACTAAAAAAATGTTACTATAATCTCGGTTAGTAGGAATGATATCAGATGTCTGATGTCTTAGGAAAAAGCCTGGAGGATGCAGCATGTCAATTAAGTCAGATAACCGGCATTTATACTTACAAGTAATCGATCGGTTAAAGCAGGATATTGAAAATGGAATATATAAAGAAAAAGAAAAATTACCTTCCGAATTCGATCTTGCTAAACAGCTTGGTGTAAGCAGGGCAACACTTCGAGAGGCTCTACGTATTCTTGAAGAAGAAAACGTTATCATTAGGCGCCATGGTGTTGGCACCTTCGTTAATGCAAAGCCACTGTTTACTTCAGGGATTGAACAACTTAATAGTGTCACTGACATGATTAAACAAGCTGGTATGAAACCAGGAACCATTTTCTTAAGCTCATCAACACAGGGGCCTACCGAAGAGGATATTCGCCGTTTCTCATGTTCTACAAGTGAGGAGATTTTCGTGATGGAGAGGGTTAGAACCGCAAATGGTGAACCAGTCGTCTATTGTATTGACAAGGTTCCAGAACGGATTTTGCCTAAAACTTTTTCCTATGAGGAAGGTTTCTTCCGCATATTGGACGAAGAAGCAAATCGAAGAATTACATACGCGGTAGCTCAAATCGAGCCGATAGGCTATCATGAGAAAATTTCCCCAATTCTAGAATGTGATCCTGAAACTGCATTGTTAGTTTTAAAACAGATGCATTTCGATGAAATGGATGAACCTGTCCTATATTCGGTAAACTATTTTAAAGCAGATAAGTTTAGTTTTCATGTATTAAGGAAACGTATTTAATTTTTTTATACGTGATGAAAACGCACCCAATTCTGCGAAAATTTCTACTATATCAAACATATCATAGGGGGTACAATACCTTGCAAAAGCGTAAAATTGGAATGGCGCTATCTTTAGTTCTTGCTGCTGGAACACTTTTAGGTGCTTGTGGAAAAAGCGATGACACAAGCAAAAACGAAACATCTAAGGGTGGAGAAGAAAAAGGAAAAGCATTCTCTGTTGCGATGGTTACTGACGTCGGTGGTGTTGATGACAAATCATTCAACCAATCAGCATGGGAAGGTCTTCAAAAATTTGGTGCTGACAATGGATTGAAAAAAGGTAAAGGCGGATTTGATTACCTACAATCTAAATCTGATGCAGATTACTCTACAAACTTAAATACTCTTGCTCGTCAAGACTTTGATTTAGTATACGGAATCGGTTTCTTAATGCAAGCTGCAGTAGAAGAAATCGCGAAACAACAAAAAGATTCAAACTTTGCAATCATTGATGCTGAAGTTAAACAGCCAAATGTAGCAAGCGTTCTTTTCAAAGAGCAAGAAGCAGCATTCCTTGCTGGTGTTGCGGCAGCTCTTACAACAAAATCTAACCACATCGGTTTCATCGGTGGTATGGAAATTCCAGTTATCGAGCGTTTCGAATCTGGTTTCTTAGCTGGTGTTAAAGCTGCTAAGCCTGAAGTAAAAGTTGACGTACAATATTCTGGAGCATTTGACAAAGCTGAACTTGGTCAAAATATCGCTTCTAAAATGTACTCTTCTGGCGCAGACGTAATCTTCCACGCAGCTGGTGGTACTGGTAACGGTCTATTCAAAGAAGCTACAGACAGAAAAGCTAAAGACCCTAGCAAAGAAATTTGGGCAATCGGTGTAGACCGTGACCAAAACGACATGGGTCCTGATGTTGTTCTTACTTCTGCACTTAAGCGTGTTGACGTAGCAGTACAAGATTTATCTAAAAAAGCTATGGATGGAAACTTCCCTGGTGGAGAATCAATCCTTTACGGTTTAGCTGAAGATGGCGTTGGCTTAGCACCAATCAACAGCAAAGCTGCTAATAAAGATGCAATCGAAACAGCTGTTAAAGATTGGATCGAAAAAATTAAATCAGGTGCTGTAAAAGTTCCTGGAACACGTGATGAGTTAAAAACTTTTAGCGCAAAATAATTTTTGTTAGGAAAAAGCGGGTTGGAGAAACCCTGCCCGCGTTTTCCTTGATATAGAAACTTAACTGAAGTGTAGAATTGTGTAATTCTACTTTTCATTTAAGATTCTGTAGTGGGGAGGAAATCCCTGTTTTTTTAAAATTCGGAAAGGTCTGACCTCTTACTACTTCTGGTCAATTTTTCCTTTATCATGTCACAGGGAGTGAGAAGAGATGGAATATGTAATTGAAATGCTTAACATCCGTAAAGAGTTTAATGGCTTTGTTGCGAATGATAACATAACTCTTCAATTAAAAAAGGGTGAGATTCACGCATTACTTGGTGAAAATGGTGCCGGGAAATCCACCTTAATGAATGTTCTATTTGGTTTATATCAACCAGAACAGGGTGAAATCCGTGTTAAAGGGAAGCCTGTTAACATTTCTAACCCAAACATCGCAAATGATCTAGGAATTGGAATGGTTCACCAGCACTTTATGTTGGTTGACACTTTCACCGTTACTGAAAACATTATTTTAGGTAGAGAAATTACTTCTGGTGGGCGAATTGATATTAAAAAGGCTGAGCAGCAAGTACGTGAGATCTCAGAACGCTATGGGTTAGCGGTCGATCCTCAAGCAAAAATTTCCGATATTACTGTAGGTATGCAGCAAAGGGTAGAAATTTTAAAAACTCTTTATCGTGGTGCGGAAATTCTTATTTTTGACGAACCAACAGCTGTACTTACACCGCAGGAAATCAAAGAATTAATCCAAATAATGAAAACGCTTATTAAAGAAGGTAAATCTATTATTCTTATTACCCATAAATTGAAAGAGATTATGGAAGTTTCCGATCGTTGTACCGTTATTCGAAAAGGTAAGGGAATTGGAACGGTTACTGTTAGTGAAACCAACCCTAATGAACTTGCAAGCTTAATGGTTGGTCGTGAGGTTGTTTTCAAAACAGAAAAGAAAGAGGCATCTCCTAAACAGGATGTACTTGAAATTAACAATTTGGTAGTTAAAGATCCTCGTGGCGTGACTGTTGTTAATGGTTTGGATCTATCTGTACGTGCTGGAGAGATTGTAGGCATTGCCGGGGTTGATGGTAATGGTCAGTCAGAATTTATTGAGGCAATTACTGGTTTGCGTAAAGCTGAAACCGGAAGTGTGAAATTAAACGGCAAAGAATTGATTAACCAAACGCCAAGACATATTACAGAATCAGGTGTTGGTCATATTCCACAGGACCGTCATAAGCATGGACTAGTATTAAACTTCCCAATCGGCGAAAACATGGTTTTACAGACTTATAATAAAAAACCATTTTCTAAGAACGGAATTTTAAACTTTAAGGAAATTTATAAAAAAGCAAAATCACTAATTAGTGAATTTGATGTTCGTACGCCTAGTGAATACACATTAGCACGTGCACTTTCTGGTGGTAACCAACAAAAGGCGATTATTGGACGTGAAGTTGATCGCAATCCAGACTTACTGATCGCAGCACAGCCTACTCGTGGTTTGGATGTTGGTGCAATTGAATTCATTCATAAACGCTTAATAGAGCAGCGCGATAATGGAAAGGCAGTCTTGCTTGTATCCTTTGAATTAGATGAAATTATGAACGTTAGTGACCGAATTGCGGTTATATACGAGGGGAAAATCGTAGCTATCGTGAATCCGAAGGAAACAAATGAGCAGGAGCTTGGATTATTGATGGCTGGCTCGAATAGAAAGGAAGCGGGTGAAGTAACAAATGTCTAAACGGTTGAGAAGTATTTTAACACCAGTTATTGCCGTCTTATTAGGTATCCTTGTAGGAACAATTATCATGATTGTCAGTGGTTACGATCCAATTGCAGCGTTTACAGCACTATGGAATGGTGCATTTGGAGACATTTATTATATAGGGGAAGTAGTCAGACAATTCACACCATATATTTTAGCTGGTTTAGCCGTTGCTTTTGCCTTCCGAGTTGGTTTATTTAACATCGGTGTTGAAGGGCAATTCTTAGTTGGTTGGCTGGCAGCTGTTTGGGTGGGGGTTGCTTTTGATCTTCCACGTGTGATTCATTTACCGCTTGCTATTTTAGCTGCAATTGTAGCAGGTGCACTTTGGGCATTTATTCCTGGTTTATTAAAAGCGCGTTTCCGTGTTCATGAAGTAATCGTAACCATTATGATGAACTATGTCGCACTTCATGTATCCAACTATATTATTCGTAACGTAATATCACATAAAGGTGATAATACAGGTCCAATTCATAAAACAGCTACATTAAGATCTGAATGGTTAGAAAGTCTAACTGATTATTCACGTCTTCACTGGGGAATTATTCTTGCTATCCTTTCATGTTTTGTTATGTGGTTCTTATTAGAAAGAACAACAAGAGGTTTCGAATTAAGATCTGTAGGATTTAATCAGCATGCTGCACATTACGCTGGTATGAACGTTAATAAGAATATTATTCTTTCTATGTTAATTTCCGGTGCCTTTGCTGGATTAGCTGGTGCAATGGAAGGTCTTGGTACTTTTGAATATGCAGCGGTTAAAGGTGGTTTCTCTGGAGTAGGATTTGACGGTATTGCCGTTGCGTTACTAGGTGGAAATACAGCATTAGGTGTTTTCTTCTCGGCTATTCTGTTCGGTGTTCTAAAAGTAGGAGCATTAAACATGCCTCTTGAAGCAGGCGTTCCTAATGAATTAGTTGATATCATCATTGCATTAATCGTATTCTTTGTTGCATCAAGCTACATCATCAGAGTATTTCTTGACAGACTTAGTAAGAAGGAGGTGAAGTAAGTTGAGTTTAATGGACATCTTAATGATTCTTGTTCCTTCCACATTATTATGGGCAGCTCCACTTGTCTTCACTGCATTAGGCGGTATTTTCTCAGAGCGTTCTGGGGTAGTAAACATCGGACTTGAAGGTTTAATGGTAATTGGAGCATTTACAGCCATTGTGTTCAACTTAACTACTTTTGATACATTTGGTAATGCTACACCGTGGATAGCTTTATTGGTAGCTATGGCTGCTGGAGCTTTCTTCTCATTATTCCATGCGGTTGCGTCTATTACATTCCGTGCTGACCATACCGTATCTGGTGTTGCGATCAACTTATTAGCAACAGGACTTACCCTGTTCCTTGTAAAACTTATTTATGATAAAGGTGAAACTGGTATTATTTCTAAAGGCTTTAGTAAAATTGATATTCCTGTGTTAAAAGACATTCCGGTTATTGGAAAAATCTTTTTCCAAGACACCTATTGGACTTCTTTCCTAGCAATTCTTGTTGCCATTATTGTATGGTATGTTGTTTTCAAAACTCCATTTGGTCTTCGTCTTCGTTCTGTTGGTGAACACCCAATGGCAGCTGACACAATGGGTATTAATGTAACAAAAATGCGTTACCTAGGTGTTATCCTTTCTGGAGCACTTGGTGGTCTAGGCGGTGGAGTGTACGCACAATCCATCACTTCTAACTTCAGCCACTCTACTATCAGTGGTCAAGGTTTCATGGCGTTAGCAGCAATGATTTTCGGTAAATGGCATCCACTTGGCGCCTTAGGAGCAGCAATCTTCTTTGGTTTCGCCCAAAGTATCAGTATCATTGGATCAAGTTTACCTTTCTTAAAGGAAATTCCAAGCGTATACTTGCTAATCGCTCCTTACGTATTAACTATCTTAGCTCTAACTGGATTCATCGGTCGTGCCGATGCACCAAAAGCAGTTGGTACTCACTATGTCAAAGGTAGCCGTTAATAAAAACCATAGAAAAAGCTCTCAGTTACCAACTGGGAGCTTTTTTGTTTATAGCTGTGTTAAAGAGCATTGTTGAATTTTTAACACCCTGTTGATTGGAGCGGAAATCAACAGGCAAGTTAACAGATTTGTTTTTAATAAACCCATTTACTTGTATAAAACAAGCATGTCAAATTATAGTAATAAGTATAGGTTTTATTACAAAGGAAAAGATATAAAGAAAAATGTTTACATATTGTTATATATGACCTTTTTTGACAAGGAGGATGTTAATGGACGCTATTGCCGAAAAAATAACAGAAATGCAAGGGTATAAACTACATGTAATTGAAACGGATAAATACAAAACCAATACATTCGTTTGGAAAATGAAAGCTTTACTAACAAAAGAAGATGTAACGAAAAGGGCCCTTCTTCCCCAGGTATTACAAAGTAGTTCAGCAAAATATCCATCTACGACTGCACTCCGCTCTTATTTAGATGAATTATATGGAGCAACCCTTTTTGTAGATTTAGCCAAAAAAGGTGAATACCAGGTAATCAGTTTTTCTTTAGAAATAGCTAATGAAAAGTTTCTTAGTGACCCAAGCCCATTATTGAAGAAAGGGTTTGAGCTGCTTGCAGAGATTTTAACTAAACCAAATATTACTAGTAATGCGTTTGACAGTGAAACAGTAGAAAAAGAAAAGCGATCACTTAAACAACGAATACAATCAGTTTTTGATGATAAAATGCGCTATTCGAATGTCCGCTTGTTACAGGAAATGTGTAAAGATGAACCATACGCTTTAGAGGTTAACGGAGAAGCGGCAGATGTGGATAGCATTACTGCTGAGAATTTATATGAATACTTTAAAAGCGCATTTTTAGAAGATGAAATGGATCTGTACGTGATTGGTGATGTAAAAGAGGAAGATGTAAAAAAACTTTGTTCTGAACTGCTCCAATTTGAGAGCCGCACCCCAAAAAGAGTAGAACAGCAAAGCGTTAATAAAAGATCCGAGGTCAATGAGGTAAAAGAAGAGCAGGATGTCAAACAAGGGAAACTAAATATCGGTTATCGCACAAATATTGTTTATGGCGATCAAGATTATTTTGCTCTTCAGGTTTTCAATGGTATTTTCGGAGGGTTTTCACACTCGAAATTATTTATAAATGTGCGTGAAAAGGCAAGCCTGGCCTATTATGCTGCCAGCCGTTTAGAAAGCCATAAAGGTTTAATGATGGTCATGTCTGGAATAGATTTGAAAAACTATGATCAAGCCATAAGAATTATCAACGAGCAAATGGAGGCAATGAAAAAGGGTGATTTCACTGATCAAGAGTTGGAGCAAACCAAGGCGGTCATAAGAAATCAAATTTTAGAAACCATTGATACCTCTCGTGGTTTAACGGAAATCCTATATCATAATGTTGTTGCTCATACTGATATTAAACTAGATACATGGCTAACGAAAATGGATAAAACAACAAAAGAAGAAATTGTTGCAGTTGCAAATAAAATCGACCTAGATACAATTTATTTTTTAACGGGAATGGAGGCGGGCAAATAATGGAGAAGATTAACTTTGACCAACTTCAAGAAGAACTGTACCATGAAAAAATGTCCAATGGCCTCAACGTCTATATTTTACCAAAGAATGGCTTTAATAAAACGTATGCGACCTTTACCACAAAATATGGTTCTATAGATAATACTTTTATTCCATTGGGAAAAGACGAATACGTAAAGGTACCAGATGGAATCGCTCACTTTTTGGAGCATAAACTTTTTGAGAAAGAGGATGGGGACGTATTTCAGCAATTTAGTCGTCAAGGGGCTTCTGCAAATGCATTTACCTCTTTTACAAGAACCGCCTATTTGTTTTCTAGCACATCTGATGTGGAAAAGAATCTCGAAACATTGATTGATTTTGTTCAAGAACCTTATTTTTCTGAGAAAACGGTTGAAAAAGAAAAAGGGATTATTGGACAGGAAATCACGATGTATGATGACAATCCTGATTGGCGTCTATACTTTGGTTTGATTCAAAATCTATATCAAAATCATCCGGTAAAAATTGATATAGCAGGAACAATTGAATCCATTTCTCATATTACAAAGGATTGGTTATACGAGTGTTATAATACATTTTATCATCCGAGTAATATGCTGTTGTTTATTGTTGGACCAGTGGACCCTGAAAAGATAATGAATCAAGTAAGGGAAAATCAGTCGAAGAAGGATTATAACGATCAGCCAGAAATCAAACGTAAATTTGAAGAAGAACCAACCCAAGCAGCTGAAAAAAAGCAAGTGCTTGAAATGAATGTACAAACTTCAAAAGCATTAGTAGGAATCAAAGCCCTCCATGTGGATCAAATGGGAGAGGCAATGCTAAAAAATGAATTATCGATGAATGTTCTGCTTGATTTGCTGTTCGGAAAAAGCTCTGAAAACTATAATCAGCTCTATAGTGAGGGGTTGATTGATGAAACGTTCTCTTTCGACTATACACAAGAACAAGGTTTTGGCTTTGCAATGGTTGGTGGGGACACGAGAGAACCGGATCAGCTCGCTGAGAGATTAGAAAAGATGTTACTGGATGCAAAAAAGAATAGTTCCATTACTGAGGAGCAGTTGGCAAGGGCTAAAAAGAAAAAAATTGGTACCTTTTTACGAGCAGTCAACTCACCAGAATATATTGCCAATCAATTCACTAGATATGCATTTAATGATATGAATTTATTCGATGTCGTTCCAACACTAGAAAAAATTACGCTACAGGATGTTCAATCATTAGCAGCAGAAGTCATTTCAGAGGAACGTTTTTCTGTATGTCAGGTCGTTCCAAAGAAAAAATAAAGGAAGAAGCGTCGTTTAGGCGGCGCTTTTTCTCCGTGTTATTACATAGAGAGAGTGATTATAAAATGAAAAAATATGCACTCATTACGGGAGCAAGCGGTGGCATAGGACAAGCGGTTGCTTGTAGGTTAGCAGCTGAAGGGTATCATTTGTATGTACATTATAATAAGAATAGTGATTCTATAAGTGAGTTAATGAAGAAGCTTGAACAATTTGGCGGGGAGTATATGCCCATTCAGGCAGACTTATCAAATTCATCGGGCTATAAGACAATCTCTTCACAAATTTTTTCTTTAGATGCCATCATTCATTGTAGCGGGAATAGTCATTATGGGCTTCTTATGGACATGGAGCTGGAGGATGCACAAGCATTGATGAATGTGCACGTCCTAAATCCAATAATGCTTACCAAGGAAATGCTGCCGAAATTTTTACATAAAGGGTCTGGAAATATTGTATTTATTTCATCAATTTGGGGTCAAACGGGTGCGGCGTGTGAAGTGGTTTATTCAGCTGCGAAGGGTGCACAAGTTGCCTTTGTGAAAGCCCTCAGTAAGGAAGTGGCTTTAAATGGGATTCGAGTGAATGCGATTGCTCCTGGAGCAGTGGCAACGCCTATGATGAAAGGTTTTAATACGGAAGAAATGGAGGAATTGTGTGAAGAAATCCCTATGGGTAGACTAGGGCTGCCTGAAGAAATAGCAGGAACAGTCATATTCTTGATGTCCAAAGATTCCTCTTATATCACTGGACAAGTACTTTCCGTTAACGGAGGCTGGTATACATAAATATACATTGTTTATTGTAATCGGTAATAAAATTCACATGTTATTCATGTATAGGACACACCTCTTCTTCGCAAAATAACCTTGTACTATTTTAAAGGAGGTAATGTCATGTCAGTTTTAGATAACTGGAAACAATGGGAAGATTTTTTAGCTGATCGCCTTCATCATGCACAAAATGAAGGTATGAGTGAAGGGGCTGTCAGTAACTTAGCTTTTCAAATTGGTGACTATTTATCAAAGCAAGTTGAACCAAAAAATGAGCAAGAAAGAATGCTTGCAGACCTTTGGTCAGTTGCTGATAAAGATGAACAGCAGGCTATTGCCAACATGATGGTTAAACTTATTCAAAATAACGGAAGCCGCTAGAAGAGAGGAGAGTTATCCTCTCTTTTTTTTTGGAATTTCCTATGTTACATATAAATAGGGCATTATCTTTGTTTTTTCTTTCATCTTTATTCAAAATCATTTATTATAGGGGTTAGATGATTAGTTGTGAAAAAAATGTCGAAACTTCTTAGTAGGGGGTTTTTTATAATGAAAAAAGAATGGTATTTAGAGTATGAGATTCAAAAAAACCGCCCTGGACTTTTGGGGGATATTTCATCCTTATTGGGAATGCTCTCAATTAATATTGTAACTATTAATGGTGTGGATGAAGGAAGACGCGGACTTCTCATTCTTGCAAAAGATGACGATCAAATTAAACGACTTGAGTCAATTTTACATACAATGGACACAATAAAAGTGATTAAACTAAGAGAACCAAAACTAAGAGACAGATTAGCTGTTAGACATGGCCGTTATATCCAAAGAGATGCAGACGATAAAAAAACCTTTCGCTTTGTAAGAGATGAACTTGGATTATTAGTTGATTTTATGGCAGAATTGTTTAAGCAAGAAGGACATAAGCTAATTGGAATTAGAGGAATGCCGCGAGTAGGCAAAACGGAATCACTGGTAGCAGCAAGCGTCTGTGCAAATAAACGTTGGTTATTTGTGTCATCTACTCTTCTAAAACAAACTATTCGCAATCAACTAATTGAAGATGAGTACAATGAAAACAACCTTTTCATTCTAGATGGAATTGTTTCAACCAGACGTGCAAATGAGCGGCACTGGCAGCTTGTCCGTGAAATCATGCGCTTACCTTCAGTAAAAGTAATTGAGCATCCGGATATTTTTGTACAAAATTCTGAGTATACCCTTGATGATTTTGACTATATTATCGAACTCAGGAACGATGCTGAAGAAGAGATTACTTACGAGGTTGTTGATCAACATAATATGTTCTCCGGATCAGATTTTGGAGATTTTGATTTTTAATAAATTGGAAGGTGTTAACACTTGACTGAATTAGGGAATCGACTAAAAGAAGCTCGATTAGCCAAAGGATTTAGCTTGGATGATGTACAATCCATGACAAAAATTCAAAAGCGTTATTTAATTGGTATAGAAGAAGGAAATTATGCAAGCATGCCCGGAAATTTTTATGTTCGTGCATTCATAAAGCAATACTCTGAGGCTCTAGGTCTTAATTCTGACGAAATATTTGAGACCTATAAAAGTGAAATTCCGGCTGTTTACAATGATGAGTTACCTAAGCAGTTATCGAGAGTAAAGACACACAAAACGATTAATGAAGGTAATTCGAAAATTTTGAATCTACTTCCGAAAATATTAATTGGGGTGTTTGTGGTTGGTCTGGCAAGTCTTATATATGTTCTAGTAACAAATCATGCTGGGAGTGATTCCAATGAATCACTTAGTAAAGAAAATGATCCAGTAAAATACGTCAAGTCTGAGAATCTTGAAAAAGCAAAAGAAGCTGAGAAGAAAGAAAAAGAGAAAGAGGAGGAGACCGCTAAGCAGAAAGAGGAAGAAAAAGCTCCCGAAGTGGTCACTCCGACCCAAGAACTATCTGTCGTGCAAAGTGCTGGTCGCGATACGACCTATGAATTGAAAAATGCGGATAAATTTGTTGTGAAGTTAGTTGCTAAAGGCGGAGCTGCCTGGGTTAGTGTTAAAAACGGGAAGGGGAGAACCTTCTACTCGGACACTCTTAAACCTGATGGGACCTCAAGTCAAACTGTGGATTTATCAGCTGAAACTTTGGCGAACATCAGGGTCGGCAATGCAGCTAACACTGAAATTTATATTAATGACCAAAAGCTTGAGTACGCCATTCCAGCAACAGCAAATGTTCAGAATATCAAGATTCAACATGTTCTGAAAAGCGAATAGTCATCAATCGATGACTATTTTCGCTTTCAATAACTACGCGGAGGAAAATTATGAATATTCCAAACAGAATTACAGTATCAAGAATATTATTAATTCCACTATTCTTGATTATTATGCTTGCACCTTTTGATTGGGGTGACATGCACTTATTCGGTGTAGAAATGCCAGTTACTCACTTTGTAGGAGCACTAATCTTCATTTTAGCTTCAACAACAGATTGGGTGGATGGTCATTATGCCCGTAAGTATAACATGGTAACAAATATGGGGAAATTTCTTGACCCTCTGGCAGATAAATTACTAGTTTCAGCTGCTTTAATTGTTCTTGTTGAATTAAATGATGTTTACGCCCCTTCATGGATTGTCATCATTATTATCAGTAGGGAATTTGCTGTAACAGGGCTGCGACTTTTACTTGCAGGTGAAGGTGAGGTAGTTGCAGCGAATATGCTAGGCAAAATTAAAACGTGGGCACAAATCGTCTCTATTTCAACTATCCTATTACATAATACTATTTTTGAATTGATCAACTTCCGATTTGATATAGTATCCTTATGGGTAGCACTTATTTTTACTATTTGGTCTGGATGGGATTATTTCGCAAAAAATAGTCATGTCTTAAAGAATTCTAAATAGATAATAATTTACTGGTAAAGAGGGCGAGAGTATGTTGAGTGCTGAAATTATTGCAGTTGGTTCCGAGTTGTTACTCGGTCAGATTGTGAATACGAATGCCCGCTTTATATCGCAACAGTTGGCGGGACTGGGTATTAATGTTTTTTATCATACTGTAGTTGGTGATAACCCCGACAGATTGAAGTCGGCGATCGAAATAGCAGAAAATCGTTCCAAGATCATTATCTTTACTGGGGGCTTAGGACCAACAAAGGATGATTTAACGAAGGAAACCATTGCTCGTCATCTCGGTAAACAATTAATTATGGATGAAGTAGCGTTGGAATCAATTGAGCTTTTCTTTAAGCGGACAAACCGTGTGATGACTGAAAATAACCGCAAGCAAGCACTTATATTAGAAGGGTCCCAAGTCCTACCGAATGATCATGGGATGGCTCCAGGAATGGTTGTGAGTGGTGAAAGCCATACTTATATGCTTCTGCCGGGTCCACCTAAGGAAATGGAACCGATGTTTCTTCATTATGGGGCAAAGGCACTTTCATCAAAGGCTCAGTCGAATGAGAAAATTGTTTCAAGAGTTCTGCGGTTTTTCGGTATCGGGGAAGCCGCATTGGAAACTGAGATTATGGATTTGATCGATGCCCAAAGCAACCCAACGATTGCGCCACTTGCAGGGGATGGAGAGGTTACATTACGTCTGACTGCAAAACATACGGATGAGAATATGGCTCTTACTATGCTTGATGATGTAGAAGCTAAGATTTCTCAACGTGTCGGAGAGTTTCTGTATGGCTATGATAATACTTCCTTATTGGCTGAACTGGCAAAAGTGTTGAAGGACAGAAAACTTACGATTACAGCTGCTGAGAGTTTAACGGGAGGCATGTTCCAGCAGGAGTTAACTTCCATTTCAGGTGCGAGCTCAGTATTTAAAGGCGGAGTGGTTTGTTATTCAAATGAGGTAAAGAATCAGGTCTTACAAGTGAAACAGGAAACGTTAGATAAGCATGGCGCTGTAAGTGAACAATGTGCACATGAATTAGCTGAAAATGCTGCAAGGATTTTTGGTACGGATATCGGGATCAGTTTTACGGGTGTTGCTGGCCCGTCTGAGGTGGAAGGAAAGCCTGTAGGTACCGTTTATATTGGAATGGCTATGGAAGGGATGCCAACGAGGGTTGAAAAGCTTACGCTTGGCGGAACGAGGGAAGCGATTCGAAACCGTTCGGTGAAATATGGCAGCTACTTTATATTGCGTAATTTAAAAGAGTCACAGAATACTAAATAGTGTTCTGTGATTTTTTTCTTAAATTATGCTTTATATAGTCTATACGACTAGAAACTAGAAGGAGCAAGTGACGGTGGAGTTGATTTGATTACGTAGAAGCAGTTTACGATCTACGAGACCTAACCGTAGGGAAAAAAGAGGAAGCGGTCATGTAGAAGCAGTCTATGAGCCCGAACATAGGAAAAGAAAGAGGAAACGGTCACGTAGAAGCAGTCTATGAGCCCGAGCTATGGGGAAAAAAGAGGGATCGGTCACGTAGAAGCAGTCTACGAGCCCGAATAGGGGAAAAGAAAGAGGGATCGGTCACGTAGAAGCAGTCTATGAGCCCGAACAGAGGAAAAGAAAGAGGAATCGGTCACGTAGAAGCAGTCTACGAGCCCGAATAGGGGAAAAGAGAGAGGAAGCGATCACGTAGAAGCAGTCTACGAGCCCGAGCAGACGAAAAGAAAGAAGAACCGGTCATATAGAACAAGAATCTAACAATTAATCTCAAAAAAGATTTCTGACAATTAACCCAAATTCCATTTAAAAGCTGAGATTTATACCTATTCATACAAAAAGTAGGGGGATATGCTATTTAGTACATAAATAGTACATAGAAAATAATCGAATAAATGTTCGTTTTTTTGCTCGACAAATACCTAAAAAGAAGGTATATTATTTATAGGTTATTAATCGATAGATTTTAAGTATGTGTTTATATATAAGGGAGGAAAAGATTCGTGAGCGATCGTAAAGCGGCATTAGAAATGGCGTTAAAACAAATTGAAAAGCAATTTGGTAAAGGTTCCATCATGAAGATGGGAGAGAAAACTGATACAAGGATTCTTACGAGTCCGAGTGGGTCATTAGCACTTGATGCCGCACTTGGAGTAGGTGGATATCCAAGAGGCCGTATAATTGAAGTTTATGGCCCTGAGAGCTCAGGTAAAACAACTGTTGCTTTGCATGCAATTGCAGAAGTACAAGCAAAAGGTGGACAAGCAGCGTTTATTGACGCTGAGCATGCTTTAGACCCAGCATATGCACAAAAATTGGGTGTTAATATTGATGAGTTATTGTTATCGCAGCCTGATACGGGTGAACAAGCACTTGAAATTGCAGAGGCACTTGTTCGAAGCGGTGCAATTGATATTCTTGTAGTGGACTCAGTAGCAGCATTAGTACCAAAGGCTGAAATTGAAGGTGAAATGGGAGATTCTCACGTTGGTTTACAAGCTCGTTTGATGTCTCAAGCACTGCGAAAACTATCTGGTTCCATTAACAAATCAAAGACGATTGCTATCTTTATTAACCAAATCCGTGAAAAAATTGGAATCATGTTTGGTAATCCCGAGACGACACCAGGTGGACGCGCATTAAAATTCTATTCCACTGTCCGTATTGAAGTTCGTCGTGCAGAGGCGTTAAAGCAGGGAAATGATATCGTTGGTAATAAAACAAAGATAAAGATTGTTAAGAATAAAGTTGCTCCTCCTTTCCGTACGGCAGAAGTAGACATTATGTATGGAGAAGGTATTTCTAAAGAGGGTGAAATCATCGATTTAGGCTCCGAACTAGATATCGTTCAGAAGAGCGGTTCATGGTATTCCTATAACGATGAAAGACTAGGTCAGGGCCGTGAAAATGCCAAACTTTTCTTAAAAGAAAACCCTGATGTCCGTCTTGAAATTCAACAAAAAATCCGTGAGCACTACGGCTTAGATGGTGAAAAGTTCGTGACGGAAGTAGAAGAAGAAGAGGAATTTAATTTACTAGATAATTAAAAGAGCAAAGCCCCTTTGGGTTTTGTTTTTTTGACAATATCTGTATTTTTATGAAAATAAATAAATAATCATTCATTTGGACACAGTGCATTCTGAGAAAAGCTGATGACGAATTCTAAATATTTAAAAAAGCCTAGGAGACTAAGCCTTGACAATGAATATTCACAGCTTTACAATTAACATGTATATTTTACATTTTTGGTAATATTACAATTTGAAAAGCCTTGGTGCTTGCTGTATGTTGAGTCTAAACAATGTACATGCCGACACTTAAAAAAATGTAACAAAAGTTCATAGCAAGAGGAGGTGTAACGATGGACCTAATTACTATCATCTCCATTTTGCTTGGCCTTATCGTCGGTGCCGTTGTTGGCTATTTTGTTCATAAATCCATTGCAGAAGCAAAAGTAGCTGGTGCAAAGAATGCTGCTGAGCAGATTCTTGAAGATGCTAAACGTGATGCTGATTCATTGAAAAAAGAAGCTTTGCTGGAAGCAAAGGATGAAATTCACAAGCTTCGAACAGAAGCAGAGCGTGAGGTTCGTGAACGAAGAAATGAAATGCAAAAACAAGAAAACCGTTTACTGCAAAGAGAAGAGAATTTAGATCGAAAAGAGGAAACGTTAAACAAGCGTGAAAATCTTTTAGAAAAGAAGGATGATTCTCTAAACCAAAGACAACAGCATATTGAAGAGATGGAAAGCAAAGTGGACGAGTTGGTAAGAACACAACAAACTGAACTCGAACGGATTTCGAGCTTAACACGTGAGGAAGCTAAAACGATCATTATTGACAAGATGGAGCAGGAACTTGTCTACGACACTGCAATAATGATTAAGGAAAGCGAAAATCGTGCAAAAGAGGAAGCTGATAAGAAAGCGAAAGAAATCCTTTCGCTAGCAATCCAACGTTGCGCTGCTGACCATGTTGCGGAGACGACTGTATCAGTCGTTAACTTTCCAAATGACGAAATGAAGGGCCGGATTATTGGCCGTGAAGGACGAAATATCCGTACACTTGAAACATTAACTGGAATTGATTTGATTATTGATGATACTCCTGAAGCTGTTATTCTATCAGGCTTTGATCCTATTCGTCGAGAGACAGCCCGCTTAGCACTAGAAAAACTAGTTCAAGATGGCCGAATCCATCCTGCACGTATTGAGGAAATGGTAGAAAAATCTCGTCGCGAAGTGGATGAGTATATTCGTGAAGTCGGTGAGCAGACCACTTTTGAAGTGGGTGTACACGGACTCCATCCAGATCTTATTAAAATTCTTGGTCGCTTAAAGTTCCGTACAAGCTACGGTCAAAACGTATTAAAGCATTCAATGGAAGTGGCACAGCTTTCTGGTCTACTTGCTGCTGAGCTTGGACAAGATGAAACTCTAGCTCGTCGTGCAGGATTGCTTCACGATATTGGTAAAGCAATTGATCATGAAGTGGAAGGTAGCCACGTAGAAATTGGGGTTGAACTGGCAACCAAATACAAAGAACATCCAGTTGTTATTAATAGTATTGCGTCACACCATGGTGATACAGAGCCAACATCCATTATCGCCGTACTGGTTGCCGCTGCTGATGCATTGTCAGCTGCTAGGCCAGGTGCACGTAGTGAAACTCTTGAAAACTATATCCGCCGCCTTGAAAAGCTGGAGGAGATTTCTGAATCCTATGAGGGAGTTGAGAAATCCTTTGCGATACAGGCTGGTCGTGAAGTACGTATTATTGTAAGACCAGATGCAGTTGATGATCTTGCTGCTCATCGATTAGCTCGAGATATTCGTAAGCGAATTGAAGAAGAGCTAGATTATCCTGGACATATTAAAGTTACAGTTATTCGTGAAACACGGGCTGTAGAATACGCAAAATAAAGCGGTGCATTTGCACCGCTTTATTTATTGGGTTAACCGGAGATTAAATTCGTTTTGATTGTGTTACAATTGAAACAACTACAATTACTTATTGACGAAAGGAAACATAATGAATTTACTTTTTATCGGAGATGTCGTCGGCTCACCAGGCCGGGACATGGTTAAGGAATATTTACCAAAACTAAAAGAGAAATTCCGACCAACCTTTACCATAATCAATGGGGAAAATGCTGCCGGAGGCAAAGGGATTACAGAAAAAATCTATCGTGAATTTTTAGGGTATGGGGCACAGGCTGTTACACTTGGAAACCATGCATGGGATAATCGGGAAATTTTTGAGTTTATCGGTTCAGCGAAAAATATGGTAAGACCAGCGAATTTTCCAGAAGGTACACCGGGGCAAGGGATGGCTTTTTTTAAAGTTAATGAGATTGAGATTGCAGTCATAAATCTCCAAGGAAGAACCTTTATGGCGCCATTAGATTGTCCCTTCAAAAAAGCTGATGAGTTAGTTGAAAAAGCGAGGGAAAGAACCCCATTTATCTTTGTTGATTTCCATGCAGAAGTGACGAGTGAAAAACAAGCCATGGGGTGGTACTTAGATGGAAGAGTATCAGCAGTTGTTGGAACCCACACACACGTCCAAACAGCAGATAGCCGGATTCTACCTGCTGGTACTGGGTATCTATCAGATGTAGGAATGACGGGTCCGTATGACGGCATATTAGGTGTTGAAAGAGATGCTGTACTCAAAAGGTTCCTTACCAGCCTTCCAGTCCGTTTTGAAGTACCTACGGCGGGTAGAAACCAGTTAAGCGCTGTTTACATCGAACTAGATCGAAAAACAGGATTGACGAAAAAAATCAGTCCTATTTTAATAAACGATGACCATCCGTTTTATTCGTAAGAGCAAAAGAATCTCTTTTGCTCTTTTTTTGTGGGAATTTTACCTAATGACAAGAGGGAGTCACCCTTTTTTTTGTCCAAGCCGGAATATGTCTATTGAGGACTGAATATAGTAGCAGTGGAATGTTATAACCTGATTTGTACATGAAACTGCTCATGCGGGATCGGGATTTTCTAAGGAGGAGCTAGGAATGGAAATATTAAAAGTTTCAGCAAAATCTAATCCTAATTCTGTAGCTGGTGCACTTGCCGGAGTTCTGCGTGAAAGAGGTGCAGCAGAAATACAGGCCATTGGTGCGGGTGCATTGAATCAAGCCGTAAAGGCAGTAGCAATTGCACGAGGATTTGTAGCACCTAGCGGAGTTGATTTAATCTGTATCCCTGCGTTTACCGATATTTTAATTGATGGGGAAGAACGCACAGCGATCAAACTAATCGTTGAACCGCGGTGAAAGAGATAGACTATTTTCCGGGGGCGAAAAAAGGTACTTCTTATTTTTTCCTGCTTGTTTGACACAAGCGGGTTTTTTTATGTCGAGGGAAGTGTTAGTTGTTATAAAAATATTATTCTGATATACAAGAAAAATTTTAAAAATAGCATTTGCGTTTAGTGATAAATCGTCCAAAACCGTATAAGACTAAGAGTTTTTATCTCCTATTTATCTATTTTTCGCTTTAAAGTAACAAAGTCAATTTCAAATAATAAAAAAATATTCATATTTTAGACAATATTTCGCATGAAAGGGTTGCAATTTCTAGTGCTTAGGTCTAGAATTGTAAGCGTTTAGTACATATCCTTGATTCTATTTTTTAGTCTGCAAAGTATTTAAATGGGCTAATTTCTAGTGATTTACTTGGAAAAGTGCTACACTTAGTATGTTCAATCAACTTATTTTTTACATATCCAAAGGGGTGTAAGACATGATCAATCAACTTTCGTGGAAAGTTGGCGGACAACAAGGGGAAGGTATTGAAAGTACTGGGGAAATCTTTGCAATCGCACTGAATCGCCTGGGATATTACTTGTATGGTTATCGTCACTTTTCATCTCGTATTAAAGGCGGTCATACAAACAATAAAATCAGAGTAAGTACGACTGAAGTTCGTTCTATTTCTGACGATCTAGATATCCTTGTAGCGTTTGACCAAGAAACCATTGATGTAAACTACAAAGAGCTTCATAGCAAAGGTGTCATTCTAGCTGACTCCAAATTTGATCCAAAGAAACCTGATGATACACAAGCATCATTGTATGCGGTTCCATTTACAGAAATTGCTACTGGTTTAGGAACTTCTTTAATGAAAAACATGGTAGCTATCGGTGCAACATCTGCTGTATTAGATTTGGATATTCATGTTTTTGAAGAAGTAGTTCATGAAATTTTCGGTAAAAAAGGCGAGCAAGTGGTTGCGAAAAACATGGATGCAATTAAAGCTGGCTTTGATTATATGAAAGAAAAACTTGGAGCTGGTGTCCAAACAATGCAGCTTGAAAAAGCTGACGGTAAGAAGCGTATGTTTATGATTGGGAACGATGCTATTGCATTAGGTGCTATAGCTGGTGGATGCCGTTTTATGGCTGCATACCCAATTACTCCAGCTTCTGAGATTATGGAATATTTAATTAAAAAACTTCCTGCTCTTGGCGGAACAGTTATTCAAACAGAAGATGAGATCGCAGCATGTACAATGGCTATCGGTGCTAACTATGGTGGTGTCCGAGCAATTACAGCTTCTGCTGGTCCGGGATTATCCTTGAAAATGGAAGCAATTGGTCTTTCTGGTATTACAGAAACTCCACTTGTTATCGTTGACACTCAACGTGGCGGTCCATCTACTGGATTACCAACAAAACAAGAACAATCAGACTTAATGGCTATGATTTATGGAACTCACGGTGAAATTCCAAAGATCGTTATGGCTCCAAGTACAGTTCAAGAGGCATTCTATGATGCTGCTGAAGCATTCAATCTAGCAGAAGAATATCAGTGCCCAGTTATTCTACTTACTGATCTTCAATTATCTTTAGGTAAACAAACAGTTGAACCTTTAGATTTTAGTAAAGTTGAAATTAGACGAGGTAAGTTAGTTTCAGGAGACATTCCTGCAAACGAAAATAATGGCTATTTCAAGCGCTATGAAGTGACAGAAGATGGCGTATCTCCACGTGTTATTCCTGGTATGAAAAATGGTATCCACCATGTAACAGGTGTAGAACACGATGAAACTGGTAAACCATCAGAATCAGCTCCTAACCGAATTGCACAGATGGATAAGCGCTTCCGTAAAGTCGAGAATATCCGTTTTGATACACCAGTCTATAAAAATGTAAAGCATGAAGATGCTGATGTTTTATTTGTTGGTTTTAACTCAACACGCGGTGTAATTGAAGAAGCAATGACTCGTCTTGAGAAGGACGGATTAAAAGTGAACCATGCTCATGTTCGTTTAATTCACCCGTTCCCAACAGACGAAGTTCTTCCTCTAGTTCGTTCTGCGAAGAAGGTTGTTGTTGTTGAAAACAATGCAACTGGACAGTTAGCGAATATCATGAAGATGAATGTTGGACATGCTGAGAAAATCGTTAAGCATGTTAAATACGATGGTAATCCGTTCTTGCCGCACGAAGTGTATACAAAATGTAAGGAGTTGTTCTAAATGGCCACTTTTAAAGACTTTCGTAACAATGTAAAACCGAACTGGTGCCCTGGCTGTGGCGACTTCTCCGTACAAGCGGCAATGCAACGTGCTGCAGCAAATGTTGGTTTAGAACCTGAAAATTTAGCTGTTATTTCTGGTATCGGCTGTTCAGGACGTATTTCTGGTTATATCAATTCATATGGTTTCCACGGTATCCATGGCCGTTCATTACCGATTGCACAAGGTGTTAAAATGGCTAATCGTGACTTAACTGTTATCGCATCTGGCGGTGACGGTGACGGTTTCGCCATCGGTATGGGTCATACGATTCACGCTATTCGTCGTAATATCGACGTTACTTATGTTGTTATGGATAACCAAATTTATGGTTTAACTAAAGGTCAAACATCACCACGTTCTGCAGCTGGCTTTAAAACAAAGTCAACTCCAATGGGTTCAATTGAACAAGCAATTTCTCCAATGGAAATGGCTTTAACTGCAGGCGCAACATTTGTTGCACAAAGTTTTTCAACTGATTTAAAAGAACTTACTGCACTAATTGAAGCTGGTATCAATCATAAAGGGTTCTCATTGATCAACGTGTACAGCCCATGTGTAACCTATAATAAGGTCAACACATATGATTGGTTCAAAGAAAATCTTACAAAGCTTAGCGATGTTGAAGGTTACGACCCAAATAGTCGTGAAATGGCTATGCAAACACTAATGAAGCATAATGGCCTTGTAACTGGTTTAATCTATCAAAATACTGAGCGTCAATCCTACCAGGAGTTAATCCAAGGGTACTCAGCAGCTCCGTTATCTCAAGCGGATCTTAATCTTGACCAAAACTATTTTGATAAATTAGTCGGCGAATTTATGTAATAAATAAAAAAAATCTCGGGGAACTTGTTCCTTGGGATTTTTTTTATGGAAAATAGTGAGATACATCACATTTATTTCACATGGAATCCAGTACAATTATTAATTGGCTAAATTTTTATTTTAGATGATTAGCAATGTCCTCTAAAAGGGCTTGTTTACAGGGATTTCTATTGTTTTCATTACAGTAAACCTTTATACTATAATAATGTGCAGATCAACCAAAAATTTATTCTTAGCACAAAGAATAATAATTAAACTTAATAGATGCCAACCGTTTATGTTAACTATGTAAGAAAGGGGATTTTGAACCAAATGAATGAAAAGCAACGTTTAGAAGGTCAACAAGTAGAAACGGCTAATTCTTCGGACAAAAAATCCGCCAAGGATTACAGCAAGTACTTTGAACAAGTAATAACTGCACCTTCTTTAAAGGATGCGAAGAAACGTGGTAAAGAAGAAGTAAAGTATCACAATGACTTTGCTATTCCAGAAGAGTTTCGTGGAATGGGTGAAGGCAGAAAGTTCTATATCCGTACGTATGGCTGCCAAATGAACGAGCATGATACGGAGGTTATGGCTGGGATCTTTTTAGCTTTAGGATACGAGCCTACTGATAATACAGAAGATGCAAACGTAATTTTGCTAAACACATGTGCTATTCGCGAGAATGCTGAAAATAAAGTGTTTGGTGAATTAGGTCATTTAAAAGCACTAAAATTAGAGAAGCCTGACTTACTATTAGGTGTCTGTGGCTGTATGTCTCAAGAAGAGTCCGTTGTTAATAAGATTCTAAAGACGTATAACCAAGTGGATATGATTTTTGGTACTCATAATATCCATCGCCTGCCAAACATCCTCCATGAAGCATATATGTCAAAGGAAATGGTGGTTGAAGTATGGTCTAAGGAAGGAGACGTTATTGAAAACCTTCCAAAGGTACGTCGTGGAAAGATTAAAGCATGGGTTAATATTATGTATGGCTGCGATAAATTCTGTACGTATTGTATTGTTCCTTATACACGTGGTAAAGAACGTAGCCGCAGACCTGAAGAAATTATCCAGGAAGTACGTCATTTGGCAGCACAGGGCTATCAGGAGGTAACTCTCCTTGGCCAGAACGTTAATGCCTATGGTAAAGACTTAGAAGGAATGAACTATGGTCTAGGTGACTTAATGGATGAATTACGTAAGATTGATATTCCACGTATTCGTTTCACTACAAGCCATCCACGTGACTTTGATGATCATTTAATCGAAGTTCTGGCTAAAGGCGGCAACTTAATGGATCATATCCACCTGCCAGTCCAATCAGGTTCAACGGATGTATTAAAAATCATGGCTCGTAAATATACAAGAGAACAATATTTAGAGCTTGTTAGAAAAATTAAAGCGGCGATCCCAAATGTTGCTTTGACAACTGATATTATTGTGGGATATCCGAACGAAACGGACGAGCAGTTTGAAGAGACAATGTCCCTCTATCGTGAAGTAGGGTATGAATTAGCTTATACATTTATTTATTCTCCACGTGAAGGTACACCAGCAGCCAAAATGGAAGATAATGTTCCGATGGAAGTTAAGAAAGAACGTCTACAGCGTCTAAACAAGCTTGTTAATGAAATGTCATTAGAAGCAATGAAAAAACATGAAGGTCAAGTTCTTGATGTACTGATCGAAGGGGAGAGCAAGAACAACCCTAATGTTCTTGCAGGTTACACAACAAGAAGCAAGCTTGTCAACGTTGTAGCACCAAAATCAACGATTGGCAAAATTATTAAAGTGAAAATTACAGAAGCAAAAACATGGTCATTAAACGGAGAAATGGTGGAAGAATTAGAACCAGTAGAGGTGAAGTAAAGTGGCGAAGTATACTAAAGACGATATCGTCGCTCGTGCAGCAGATTTGGCACGTATGATAGCAGAAACTGAGGAAGTTGACTTCTTCAAACGAGCAGAAACTCATATCCATGAAAATTCAAAGGTAAAAACATTAATTGCAGATATTAAAGGCCTTCAGAAGCAGGCAGTTAATCTACAACATTATGGAAAACCTGAGGCATTAAAGAAGGTTGAAGATAAAATTGCTTCAATTGAACAGGAACTAGATGAAATTCCTGTTGTCCAGGATTTTAAGCAATCCCAATTAGAAGTTAATGAGTTGTTGCAACTAATTGCATCGACTATATCAAATACAGTCACTGATGAGATTATTACTTCCACAGGCGGCGATGTATTAATGGGTGAAACAGGCAGCAGCATGAAACATGGCGGCGGAGCTTGTGATGGCCACGACGATTGTGATCATGAGCATTAATTAGGTAAAGAGGCTGACTCAGATAAAGGGTCAGCCTCTTTCTTTTTCAACAATTAGCATACTCCTCGATTGAATCTACATAAGAAACCTCCATTTTTAAGTACAGGCAAGAGACGCACACACCTATAAATCCCGCATAAAATGAACTATGACTAAACTTTTAACCAGTATTCACAAAATTATATATCACACTAGTCTACAATTTAGCATACGATGAAATGAAACTGAATGAGGAGGGTTCGCGCGAAATGGGAGAATATAGAGAGATAATTACGAAGGCCGTAGTCGCGAAAGGACGTAAATTCACCCAGTCCAATCATACGATTAGCCCGGCGCACAGTCCAACAAGTATTCTTGGTTGTTGGATTATCAACCATAAATACAACGCGAAAAAAGTAGGTAAGACTGTAGAGATTCACGGTCACTATGATATCAACGTATGGTACTCGTTTAATGATAATACCAAAACAGAAGTAGTAACGGAACGGGTACAATATACTGATGTTATCAAGTTAAAGTACCGTGATCATGACTGCCTCGACGACAGTGAGATTTGCGCTAAGGTGTTACAACAGCCAAATTGTGTGGAAGCAGTCATTTCCCCTAACGGGAATCGAATTATCGTTCACGTCGAAAGGGAATTCCTTGTAGAAGTAATTGGTGAAACAAAGGTTTGTGTTCGCGTTAGTTCTGAAGGCTGCAAAGACTGTGACGATGATTGGGGATTGGATGTAGACGACGAAGAATTTGAGGATCTTAATCCAGAGTTCTTAGTCGGCTCAGAAGAAGAGTAAGGACACTAGGAAGGTAAAACTTCCTAGTTTTTTTCTGTTTTGCACTTGATGAGGTTTTGGAAATTTAATGAATGTTTAACTAACAATATCAGCAAGCTATTTCTAGGAGGTGTTTAGTGTTGGAGCCGAGACAACCTGGAAATAAGAAGATGCCTGATTTTGACCAATTAAATGACAGAATGATTGCTGAAGGTCCTTCCTCACCGATGTTAGTAATCAAAACTAACCTCGACCCAAAGGAACCATCAGAAGAAAATCCTTATTATCATAGTGGAAAAGCACATGACCCAGAGGCAATGAAGAATTTCTTTGAGAATAATGAAAGCCAGGAGAACTAAATTTCCTGGCTTCTTTTCCAATCAGGCTGCAATAAAGATAGGACACACGTATCATGGAATTCATCATTTTGATGGATATACCCTCGTAGAAGGCCTTCTTGTATAAAGCCAAGTTTAATAAGTAAATTGATGGAGGCTTCATTTTCTGGGAAGACGACTGCTCCGATCCGGTACAAATTTAATTGATTAAAGCTAAACGCCAATACTTCTTTAATAGCTTCAGAGGCATATCCCATTCTCCAATAAGAAGGATGTAGTTCGTAGCCAATTTCAGCCCTTTTATTATTCATATGTAATGCATTTAGACCCACCGTACCAATGATTCGTTGGTTTTCTTTTACTTTAATTCCCCAGCGTACCCCTCTTTTTTCATGAAAGTTCTTATGGAACATGTCAATTAATCTCGAAGCTTCAATTGGTAAGGTAAAACGATTTGTTCCGTAAAAACGTGTTACTTCTTCTAAAGATAATACCTCATAAATGGAATCAACATGCTGATGAGTAATTTCAATTAACTTCAGTCTCTTTGTTTCTAAAATGGGAAAATTCACAGTATCTCCTCACTTTTAAATAATGAACAAATTATAACTATTTTTAAGTGTACTATGGTTTCTTACTGCTGAAAAGATTCGGTTGAAGAAATGGGTTAAAAACATTATGATTTATGTAATATTAACGGAAGAGTAGAGAAGGTGTGTACGGATGCAAATTGCACAATATATAAAGCTAATAGAAAATGAGTTATTAACCAAAATTGAATTACAATCGCCCAGCCCATTCGATCCTATTATAGTAAAAAATCAATCCAATTCATGGAGGACAATCGGAAGCGGAAATTATGCAGGTGTTTTTGCCCATGAGTCAAGCCCTAACTGGGTTGTAAAAATCTATGGACGGAATCCTGAAGAGTTGAAGAAGGAAATAGAGGTATATAAAAAATTAGGAAATCATGCATCCTATTCCAGGCTTTTAGACTATGGAGAAAATTACTTAATCTTAAAGAAGCTGGACGGGATTACATTATTTGATGCTTTAGTTAAAGGTGTACCTATACCTGAAAGTGTCATCCAGGATATCGATGCAGGATTAGAATACGCAAGAAAGGTGGGCTTAAATCCCTTTGATGTTCATGGGAAAAACGTGGTGATGCATAATGGAAAAGGGTATATCGTAGACGTATCTGATTTCTATAAACAGGGTGTATGTCACAAATGGAAAGATTTGAAAAAAGCCTATTACAAGATTTATAGGCCTTATATACTTAAATTCCATCCGCCGATCCCCTTTTTTATCGTGGACGGTGTAAGAAAAGGCTACCGTTTTTACAGAAAATTAAAAAAGAAAAAGGGAAATAAAAAAAACTAAAAAATATTTCCCTAAGCACTAGTTTAGAAGTTCATTGTTTCATATATTTTTAAATTCAGGTTAATGATTTTTAAAGTCGGAGCTTCAATATTGTTTATGGTAGCTAAATTTAATAGGTAACCGTATAGATGATCGGCTTCAATGGGCAAATTCTTTTCCATATCTCGTTGGAGTGAGGACTTCATTTCATAATTCATAGCCATTAGTTTATTCTTCTGTAAGTCTTCAATTCCTTCTGGCAGGGGTGCTTGGATACTTCTCATAACGGTAGCCGTTTCATGCAGCACCTTCTCAATCGTGTATAGTCCCTCTTTAATTTCAACAATGGGTCCGATAGGAGACCTAAACAATGAAGTGATACCGGAAAGAGTGGATATGAATAAATATTTTACCCACATCTCTTGGTTAATCTTATCAGAAAGCAGAAAATTGGCTTTTGTCCCCGTAAGAACCTTCTCTAAACGTGTTATTCGTTCAGATTTTTCTCCATTTCTTTCACCGTAAAATAGGTCGTGAATCGGACTAGTTTGAATGATGTTTCCATGCTGATCAAGGGTGGATTCTACAAAGCAAAGCCCACCAAGGACATTTTTTTCACCAAAGGATTCAACCAGCTTGTTGACGTGTGACATCCCATTCAGAAGCGGTAGAATCATAGTATCCTTCCCAATGTAAGGATGCATGTCTTCAATTGCCGAATCAAGGTGATAAGCCTTCGTAGATATCAAAATAACGTCAAAGGCTTCTGCTGCCTCTCCGGAGAGAAGTAGTTGTGGCTTCATATGTATATTTCCATGGATGCTCTGGATGATTAGTCCATTTTGTTCTAGCTGTTTCTTTCTATTTTCCCGAACAAGAAAGGTAACATTTTCTCCTTTTTCAGCTAAGCGGCCGCCAAAATACCCTCCAACTGCACCAGCTCCAACAACTAATATTTTCATGATGATAACCTCCATTTTTTTTAAAGGTGTTGAATTAATAGTAGCATAAATCTATTAAATATTTGGGCAATTTTGCTTTTATTCTTTCAATTACTAAAATGATTAGTGTTTTTAGGGTAATTTACAGTTTTTTCAAAATATAATTATTAACATGGAAGAATATAGTAAAGAAAGGACTTGTTAGGCGGATGAAAGGGAGAGGTTAAAATGGATGATCGTCAATTTAGAAACGCTATGGGGAAATTTGCGACAGGGGTAACTGTAGTAGCTACAGAGTTAGACGGCGAAGTACATGGCATGACAGCTAACGCTTTTATGTCCGTTTCACTCAATCCGAAACTTGTGGTTGTTTCTGTAGCTGAAAAAGCTCGAATTCTTGAAAAAATAAAAAAAAGTAAAATGTTCACTGTCAATATTCTAGCTTCCGACCAAAAAGAACTCTCAATGATTTTTGCAGGGCAGATTAAGGAGCATCGAGATGTAGGATTTGACTATCTAGATGGAAAGCCAGTATTGGCAGGGGCGGTTGCACAAATTACCTGTGAAGTATCGGCAGAACATATCGAAGGAGATCATACCTTGTTAATTGGCAAAGTGACAGCTATTCACATCGGGGATGCCGAACCTCTAATTTATTTCAGTGGACGTTACAGGGAACTAGCTGATTAATTGATGGTATTCTATGAGAAAGGAAGAGGCTAATGCTATGCCCCTTCCTTTTATTATTTACGGTTAAATCCCTTTGTAGGCTTGCCGGAAAATCTCTGCCAATTCCCTAGTAAGCGGACGCTTCGGATTGACATTCGTATCTGGATCATTAAATGCATGTAAGGCCAATAGGTCAACTTTATTTTCAAATTCAGAATAGGTAATACCACATTCTTCAATGCTCAATGGCATGTCTAGTTCTTTAGCTAGAATGATAATAGCTTCAATTAAACTATCGATTCCTTCCTCCGTTGTTCGAGCTTGCAAACCAAGCATTTTAGCTAGCTCAGCATACCTCAGGTCAGCGATAAAATGCTCATAACCTGCGAATGGAGTAAACTTTGTAGGTTTTTTCGAATTAAAACGAATGACATGTGGTAGAAAGATTGTATTTGCTCGACCATGTGCAATGTGGAACTCGGCGCCTAATGCATGGGCAAGACTATGATTTATTCCTAAAAAGGCATTGTTGAAAGCAAGTCCAGCCAAGGTTGATGCATAATGCATTTTCTCTCTTGCAAGAGTATCAGTGCTATCATGGTAAGCTCTTGGCAAGTATTCGAACACAAGCTGAATAGCTTTAATAATTTGACCGTCTGTAAAATCATTTGCGACAACTGAAACATACGCTTCAAGTGCATGGGTTAATACGTCCATCCCGGTATCAGCGGTAATATGCTTAGGTACTGTCATCGTAAATTGCGGGTCGATAATAGCAATATCAGGTAAGAGTTCAGGATCTGATAGAGGGTATTTTATATTTGCTTTTTTATCCGTAATAACTGCAAAGGAAGTCACCTCAGACCCTGTTCCAGAGGTCGTTGGAATGGCAATAAGCTTTGCTTTACCTCGTAATTTAGGATAGGTGACTACGCGTTTTCTTGGGTTTAAGAATTTTTGTTTTAATGCATCGAAGTCAGTATCGGGATGTTCATAGAAGAGCCACATTGCTTTCGCCGCATCAAGGACAGAACCGCCTCCCAAAGCAATAATGACATCTGGTTGGGAATGTCTCATGCGTTCTGCTCCCTTTTTGACGGTTTCAATACTTGGATCGGGCTCCACTTCTGAAAAAATATCAAAATGGTTAAAATCAGGACGTTTTTTTAGAAAATGAATGACCTTTTCTACATAACCATTCCTAATGGAGCTTGGACTTGTTACAATAAAAGCATTTGAAATATCAGGAATAAATTCTAAGGCCTGGATGGAGTTCTTCTTATAATAGATTTGCGGTGGAGTTCTTAGGATTTGGGCATTGATGTTTCTCTTCGCCACCTTTTTAATATTTAATAAATGGGTGGCTCCTACATTGACTGAGACAGAGTTTCCACCATAGGTACCACAGCCCAGAGTTAGGGTAGGTAGAAAATCATTATATACATTACCAGTTGCTCCTTGAGCGGATGGTGTGTTAACAAGGATTCTTCCTGCTCTCATTCTCATCGCAAATTGTTCAATAATCCTATCATCTGAAGTATGGATGGAAGCGGTATGACCTAGTCCGCCGTATTCTAATGTCTTTTCAGCAAGTTCGAAAGCTTCCTCCACGTTATTTGCCTTGTAGCAGGCAAGAATCGGGCTTAATTTCTCACAGGAAAGGGGGTAATTTGGTCCAACCCCTTCTAATTCGACAACAAGCACCTTAGTATCTTTCGGAACATTAATACCCGCCATTTCGGCAATTTTATAAGCAGGTAAGCCAACAACCATTGGGTTAAGGGAATCTTTTTTTATCGCAATATGTTCCAATTGATGTTTTTCTTCTTCGTTAAGAAAATAACACGTATTTGCCATCATTTCTGTAATTACTTCTGTATAGATTTCTTGATCGATAATGAGGGCTTGTTCGGATGCGCAGATCATACCATTGTCGTATGTCTTTGATAAAAGCAGGTCTTGGACAGAACTCTTCACATTGGCTGTTTTCTCAAAATAGCAAGGGACATTACCAGGACCGACCCCAATTGCAGGTTTGCCGGAGCTGTAAGCGGCTTTAACCATGCTTGATCCCCCAGTTGCAAGGATGAGCGATACTTTTGGGTGTCTCATGAGTGAATCAATCGCTTCACGGGAGGGCTCATCTACCCATTGAATGCAATTTTCAGGGGCGCCCGCTTTAATCGCAGCTTCTCTGAGAAGTTGTGCAGTTACAATTCCAGATTTCTGAGACAAATGGTGAAAAGAAAATATAATTGGATTTCTTGTCTTTAGTGAAATGAGTGATTTATAAATGACCGTTGATGTAGGGTTCGTAATGGGGACAAGCGCCGCAATTACTCCAACGGGCTCAGCCAGCTCATATGTACCTTCATGCTCGTTTTCACTAATAATGCCTACGGTTTTAAGATTCCGGATACTGTTATAAATCATCTCCGTTGCGAACATATTTTTTGAAATCTTATCTTCAAATAATCCTCGACTGGTTTCATCTACAGCCATTTTAGCGAGCTTATCATGATTTTCTAAAGCAGTGAGGGCCATATTTTTAACAATTTGGTCTACTTTTTCTTGATTTAAGGTGCGGAATACATTTAATGCCTGTTCACCATTTTTGGCAAGCCGCTCAATCATTGCTCCAATTTGCTTTTGTTCAAGTGCTTTTTCTTCTACTGCCATAAAACTTCTTCCTCCCCATATAGAAAAAATTTTTACCCTCGTCCTGTCTTCAAATATATCAATGACTAAAATAGAAATTTGTAGAATAATGCGGTGAATTTTGACGATTCCCCTTAGATTAGAGAATGTTCGAAAAAAGTTCGAAAAGTAGTTTTGAACCGCTTATTTGGTGTACAATTGTTTGGTAAGTATGGAAAATTAATACATGGAGTGAAGACATGCTTTTTAAAAATGCTAGTTACATTGATGAAAATTGTAATTTGGTGAATGGTGATCTTTTCATTCAGGATGGTGTCATTAAACATGAAAGTGAAAACGACTTAGTTAATGATTATAAAATAATAGATTGTCAGGATTATTTAATTATTCCCGGCCTATTTAACGCGCATTTCCATGGGTATTCCTTATTAGCGAAAGGCATTGCTAGAGAAATGAAGATTGAATCCTGGTGTAATGATAGTGAGCAAGGAAAGATTCAAACACAATTCTTTGAGAACTTAGACAAATTATCAAGTGAGGAATATGAATGGGTTTGTTTAAAGGCAAACGCCGAGATGGTGAAGAAAGGAATTACCTTCGTGAGTGAAAATGAACCCGCCTATTGGCCTAATTTAGTGGCAGGAGCGATTGATAAAATAGGTATGCGTGGAATTTTAGATACCCATAAAGGGATAAAGGATTACTACCAAAATCAGGTGGGGAACGTATCTTTCGGAACACATTTGCTTGAAGAGGAAGATATTACAGAAGAATCATTAGATGCTTGTGTTCGTACGAAAAATGAGTTTGACACGATGTACATGACTCACTGTATGGAGAATGAATGGAGACGAGATATCATTTACGCAAACTTTGATAGGTCTTCAATAGAATTATATAAAGAAAAGGGTCTGTTGGATGATAAAACGGTTCTTTATCATGGGGTACATCTGAGTGAGAGGGATATTGAACTCGTTGCCGAAACTCAAGCATCGGTCGTCCACTGCCCTATTTCAAATTTGTGGTCAGGCGCTGGTATGGCACCTGTTAGTAAAATGCTTGAAAAGGGTGTAAATGTTTCCCTTGGAACTGATTTTGCGAGCGTGGATATTTGGGAAACGATGAAAACTGCTTATTATTTATTAAAATTAAGCAGCCAAGTGGATCGTTTTCAAGCAGAAGATATTTTTAAAATGGCAACTGTGAACGGAGCAAAGGCTTATCTGCAAAATGATTTAGGAGCAATAAAGGGAGGCTACAAAGCAGACCTTGTTTTTATCAAAAAGGATGCGCTGATTCCACAGGTTCATAATGATGAATTTTCTACCATCGTTCATAACCTGTTATTTGAAACTAAAGAAGAAAACATTCGTCATGTGATGATAGATGGTAAATGGGTAATGTTTGAACGTGAATTATTAACAATGGACGAAAATGAAATAAATGAAAACTTTCTAAACGTGTTGGAAAAGGTGTATAATTCCATCATATAATTGACGAAGGACCCTTAAGGGGTCCTTTTTCAGGAAGAAAGATTCGATTAGTAGGAGTGAATACTCCAGAATCTACTACGCGGCACGAGGAGTTTGGGAATACTAATAATATGATGAAAAAGGCCTCTTCCAATAAAGTCGAAGAGGCCTTTTTTTATTTGGAGATTATACAAACGTTGTACTTGATTTAAATAGTTTGCCAGGAGTTTCTATAAAAATAAGGAGAATAAATGAAAAATATGTATAACTTTTAATTTAAAACATTGTACAAAAATTATACAATGTGTATAATCTAAATAAACTGATAAAGGAGGTGGCGACACTTGGGCAGGAGTAAAAAGGTTACTGTTATTGGTGCAGGACCAGGTGGGTTAGCTGTTTCTATGCTGCTTGCAGCCCAGGGTTATGAGTTAGTGGTCTATGAGAAACAGTCTTATATCGGGGGGAGGACTTCCAGATTAACCTTGGGTGAGTACCACTTTGATTTAGGGCCCACCTTTTTTATGATGCCAAGTATTCTGGAAGAAATCTTTCAGAGGGCAGGACGCCAATTACAAGACTACGTTCAGATACAGGAGATTAATCCATTATATACATTGAAATTTAAAGACCTATCTTTTACACCTACTCGTAATTATGAAGAAATGATACAGGAAATTGAAAATAAGTTCCCTGGTAATGGAGCAGGTTACGATCTATTCATGAAGATAGAGGGAGAGAAGTTTAACCGGGTAACCAAGTTGCTCCAGCAGCCATTTACAAAAATAACCGATCTGATTACAAAAAACATGGTGTCTGCATTCCCAAAATTAAATGTTTTTGATACAGTGTATGGCCGATTATCTAATTATTTCAATGATGAGAGGTTGAAATGGGCCTTTTCCTTCCAAGCAAAATATTTGGGCATGTCACCTTGGGCATGTCCCGGAACCTTTACCATTCTTTCCTATTTAGAACACCGTTTTGGGTTGTTTCATCCAATTGGAGGGGTGAATAAGCTTTGTGAAGCAATGGCTCAAGTCATCAAGGAGTACGGAGGGAACATTCATACTGGAACGGGTGTTAAACAAGTGTTGGTAAAAGAGCAGAAGGCAGTAGGGGTTCTTCTGGAAAACGGGGAAGTGATTTCCTCAGATGATGTTATTATTAATGCTGATTTCGGCCATGCAGCAACTAACCTTTTTCAGCAAAGTGATTTAAAGAAATACCGCAAAGAGAATTTCGAAAAAAAGAAACTTTCATGCTCTACCTTTATGCTGTATCTGGGCATCAATAAACCGGTGCAATTACCCCATCACACGATTTTTTTTGCGAATGACTATAAACAGAATGTGGATGAGATGACCAAGGAGATGAAATTATCTGAGGATCCATCCATTTATGTCCACAATCCATCAAAGCTTGACCCCACTCTTGCACCTAGAGGGAAATCAGCTCTATATGTGCTCATGCCAGTTCCTAATTTACAGGCAGATATAGATTGGGAAAAAGAGAAGCAAGGAGTTAAGGAAAAGATTCTGTCTCGTCTGGAACAAGAGCCTGAATTACAAGATATTAGATCTCATATTGAAGTAGAAAAAATTGTTACACCACTTGATTGGCAAAATGAAATGTATGTTTATAAAGGAGCAACGTTTAGTCTTGCTCATAACCTAAGTCAAATGATGTATTTCCGTCCACATAACAAATTTGAAGATGTGGATCACTGTTTCTTGGTAGGTGGCGGGACGCATCCCGGCAGCGGCTTACCAACGATTTTTGAATCGGCTAAAATTAGTGCGAATCTATTAAACCAGCAATATGTGAAAAATAAAATCTATAAAGAAAAGCAGCATTCCTTAGACAAGGAGGAGCCCGTGCTATGGAAATAGGTATTGTGGGGGCTGGGGTTGGAGGCTTGGTATCTGCCTTGCTGCTTTCAAAACAAGGCCATCAAGTAACCATTTATGAAAAGGAAGGGTACCTAGGTGGAAGATTGACCTTCCAAAGAAAAGGGCGGTACCAAATTGACCAAGGACCCACCATCGTACTTTTACCGGAGCTTTTATTAAGTGTTTTAGAAGAGGCTGGCATATCGAAGGAAGATATTCCATTGCTTCCATGCGAGCCTTTATATGATCTTCATTTTCATGATGGGTCAACGTATACGAAGTACAGAGACTTGCCCACACAGCTTAGAGAATTGGAGCAGAAGTTTCCTGGAAAGTCAAAGAATCTTTTAAAATACCTCTCAGATATGGCAATTGTTTTTGAATTAGGGATGGAAGCTTTTTTAAGCAAGACATTTAAACGCAAGCAAGATTTTCTAACTATAGAAAATATCAAACTATTAGCACAATCCAAAGCTTACAAAACCTTAAAGAGCTTTAATGCCTCTTATTTTTCACATCCTAAACTTCAAGAGGCTTACTCTTTACAGTCTTTGTATATTGGTGGTTCGCCATATGAGGTGCCAGCACTATACGGATTAGTTTCCTATAGTGAACATGCCCACGGTATTTGGTACTTAAAGGGAGGGTACGGGAGTCTCATTCCTATTTTAGAAAAAGCATGTATAGAACAGGAAGTTAAAATTAATCTCCATTCAAAAGTGGACCGCCTCCTCATTGAAGCGGGTGTGTGTAAAGGCTTGTCTGTAGATAACCAATCACATTTCTACGATGCTGTTATTTTTAATGGTGATTTTCCTCATCTGTATCCACTAATCGGTAAAAAGGAGAAGGTTAAGAAGTTTACCCCTTCTTCTGGCTGTGTGTTGATTTACCTGGGTGTGTCAAAGAGATTTCCACAAGCAAAAGCCCATCAATTCTATCTTCCGAAGGATTTTGAAAGGAATATGACAGAAGTGTTTAAAACGAAACAAGTACCTGATGATCCATCCTATTATGTATTTAATCCAGTTGCACTGGAGGATGAAGCTGCTCCACCTGGGGAAAGTGTTCTATATTTTCTCATTCCGGTTCCATCAGGAGAGCATATTGATTGGGAAACATCAGGGCCGATGCTAGCTGAACAGGTGTTAATGAAAGCAGAAAAGCACTTCACCGGTTTACGTGAAGCGGTGGAATGGATGGAGATTCGGACACCGGCAGATTCGATTCGTGATGGCTTATATCAAGGGGGGAGCTTTGGGATTGCCCCTAATTTATTTCAATCAGGGGGATTTAGACCACAGTTATCCCCGTTTAATATTGAAAGATTGTACAGTGTGGGGGCCTCCATTCATCCTGGCGGGGGGATACCAATCGTTCTACAGGGGGCTCGTTTATTAAGTGAGCTAATAAAAAAGGAGCTGAGAGTGTGATTGATTCTAACCTAATTTCTGCCTGTGAGGAATTGATGAAGAAGCATTCTTTGAGCTTTTATGCTGCTTTTCGTTTTTTACCTTCACCAAGAAAAGAAGCAGTGTTTGTCATTTATGCTTTTTGTAGAATGATTGATGACTCTGTAGATGAGCCAGAATCTTCACCATACACATTAAACCAACTAGAGGAGTCATTTGAAAATTTGGAATTGGCCAGTGGACACTTTATTTGGCCTTGTTTAAGGTGGCTTTTTAGCAGTTTCTCTATATCAAAAGAACCTTTTTATAAGCAGATATCCGGTCAGAAAATGGATACTACTCTAACAAACTATGAAACAATGGAAGAACTCGAATTATATTGTGAAAGAGTCGCAGGTTCTGTTGGGGAGATGCTTCTTCCTATTCTTCATGAACAACCTTCGAGTGAGGTAGAATTAGCGGGAGTCTATCTTGGAAAAGCGATGCAAATTGTAAATGTTATTCGGGATGTGGGTGAAGATCAACAAAGAGGACGACGCTATATTCCGAGGGAATGGATGGTGCAATATCATTATACGCAAACGGAGTTTGACATGAGTATTGTTAATTTTCGTTTTAAGCGAATGATAACGGGTCTGATGAATGTGGCTGAGGATTGGTTTTCAAAGGGATTAGAAAACATTGACACCTATCCTGAAACTAGTGCCTTCGCTATTAAACTATCAGCAGGTTATTATGCAGCCATAATGGACGCAGTTAGACAAAATGAGTACCAAGTGTATACAAAACGAGCGATAGTGAGTGATAAGAAAAAGAAATTGATTCTTTTGGCAGCTCTTCAAGGATCCATCCAACATGAGGTTCAATCCATTGAAGCTTAGTAAGGTCCATCTATTTTTTTAATAAAAAACCCAATATCCCACCATAAAGGGAATGACCTAATAGCCAAAAACCTAAAGCCGGAAGATTGGATATAGAAGGTGTGCGGTCTGATAAAAGGGTTGTTGGATACAGAAAGATTCCGATAACTAAACAATATTGGAAAATGAATAGGATTCTTTTATTGGTGGGGATATATTTTTTGTTAAGCAAAAATAGTAAACATACGCTCAAAACAACAGAAATAAATAAGTGAATACTAAATTCAATGATCTCTGAAAGATCAAGATGTTGGATGATGGGAACATAATCGACATTTAATAATAGTGTATAAACCTTAAGAGAAGTAGTATTTTCAACCACTTTTAAAAAGAAACCCAAAAACACACCTGAAATCAACCCAGCAAAGACGCCTTTTTTAATTTGTTGTTTTTCCAATAAAATGACCTCATTTCTTATTCCAACACAATAGATATACTTTTATTATCTTAAGATGAATATAGTGTGTCAAATGTTTGTATAGTTATTTATCTGCCGTTGTACAAGGTTATAGCTTGGTATATACTGGACTAAATAGTCATGAGAAGTTTTTTCCAACATGCCGAGAGGATGAAATAAAGCGAAATGAATATCGAAAATGCAACCTATTCTATCCAACAAGTTTCAGAAATTACCGGATTGTCAAAACAGGTCATTCGAAAATGGGAAGAGAGATATCAAATTGTAAGACCTGAAAGATTAGAAAATGGCTACCGGATTTATAGTGAAGCGGATATTAATACTATATTGAAAGTGAAAGGATTAGTTGACCAGGGACATACCGTCAAACAGGCAGCATATCTTGTAGAGAAAGGTGGTTCCCCAACTGATCAAAGCCTACTGGATGCTGGATGGAAAAAGAAGAATCAATATGAAGAGTTAAACGAATTTGTTCTCGATTTGCTGAAAGAAGGCACACACTGCAACGAAGCGGCAATGAATCTAATCCTTCAGCAGGCCTATCACCAAAAAGGATTAGAATTTTTCATTCAATCTGTGGTGATTCCGTTTTTACAGGAGGTAGGGAATAGATGGGAAAAGGGGCAATGGGGAGAATATCAGGAATCGCTTGCAAGCCTAACAGTACGAGACTTTCTTGTTCAATTAAGAAGGAATTTTAAATACAGGGAAAATGCACCAACCCTTTTAGGTGCCTGTTTGCCGTACGAACAACATGAGGTTCCGGTGCTAATCCTCCTTATTCAAGCGATGTTAAAGGGGTGGAAAACGATTTTAATAGGAGCATCCCCAGCTGAAGGGTCAATTGAAAAGACGGTACAAAAATTGGAACCAGATAAGGTGATTTTATCGGCTACCACGACGTATCCTTTCGAACAGGACCCGGGAATATTATCCAAGCTTGAACGTTTTGCCTCTAATTGTAAGAAAACCCAGTTTTACATAGGGGGACCTGGAGCCATTAAATATTTGTCTAACAGAAGCCCCTTACAATTTATCCAGCTAACTCACTCATTGGATGAGGTATTCGTATAAAACGGGATGGAGAGACAGATGCAACATAGAAAAACAATCATTTGGTTTCGCAGAGACCTGCGAATTCAAGATAATTTAGCATTATGGTCAGGAATTGAGGAAGGTAGTATTGTTCCTGTTTTTATCTGGTCGCCTGAGGAAGAAACAAAAAAGATAGTTGGTGAAGCTGCTTCGTGGTGGCTCCACCATTCCCTTATAGAATTAGACCGAGCATTACAAGACCGGGGATCAAAGTTAATTATTCGAAAAGGCAGGAGCCTTCCTATACTTAATGAGTTGATTGAGGAAACAGGTGCTAAGGCAGTGTTCTTTAACGAAAGATACGAGCCAAGGATTCGACTACGTGATCAACAGATTAAAGAAGTGCTAGAAAAGAAAGGAGTAGAGGTAAAAGCCTTTCATTCAAATCTGTTATTTCCACCTTTATCAATAGTAAATAATCAAGGGCAGCCCTATAAAGTTTTTACTTCTTTCTGGAAGAAGTGTTTACAAATGCCCATTCCACTACCCAAAATCTTACCCGCTACGTTTTCAAGTGCATATGACCAAGTTAAAACTTTAAATATTGATGAATTAGGTTTATTGCCAACCATAGCTTGGTATAAAAAATTCAAGAAATATTGGTTGCCGGGGGAAAAGGGGGCAATCAATCAGGGGGAACAATTTATTGAGGAAAGGCTGATGGGATATTCTATAAATAGGGATTATCCATATGTTCAGCAGGTTTCAAGGTTGTCCCCTCATCTAACCTGGGGAGAAATTAGTCCGAGATGGATATGGCATCAACTAATGGAACAAGAGAAAATTGGTTTTAGCAATGCGCAGAAAGATATTGATGGATTTTTAAGACAATTAGTGTGGAGAGAATTTGGGTACCATCAGCTAGTTTCTTTCCCTGAAATGATTGATTCTCCCCTTCGTAAGGAATTTTTATTTTTCCCTTGGGAGGAGCGGGAGGCTGAATTTTCAGCATGGAAAGAAGGAAGGACGGGATATCCAATAATTGATGCAGGAATGCGAGAATTATGGGAAACCGGTTGGATGCATAATCGGGTCCGAATGGTAACGGCATCCTTTTTAGTAAAGCATTTATTAATCCCATGGCAAAGAGGGGCTTCGTGGTTTGAAGAAACACTACTTGATGCAGATTTGGCCAATAATTCGATGGGATGGCAATGGGTATCAGGCTGTGGGTTTGATGCAGCGCCGTACTTTCGAATATTTAATCCCATGACCCAAGGACAAAAATTTGATGAGGCTGGCGCTTACATTCGACAATGGGTACCAGAATTAAAACACCTGCCAGCTAAATATCTTCATTGCCCATGGACGGCACCTGAAGAGATTCTTCGTGAGGCAGGGGTGGAGCTAGGTACTTCTTATCCCTTTCCCATTGTTGAACATTCTTTTGCAAGAGAAAGAGCGTTAGAGGCATACAATCTGATCAAAAAATAAGGGGGATTCGGATGATTCGGTTCTTTTTGAATTTACTTGGTCTTTTATTGGTTGTAATTGTTAATGCATTAGCTAATACATTGCCACTTAACGGACAGACTACGGGCGAAATTTCTAATAAGTTAGATGTGTTGTTTACACCAGCAGGCTATGTATTTAGTATTTGGGGACTAATTTACTTATTACTCTTTATCTGGGTAATTAGACAGCTGCCGAAGAACCGAAGACATCTTCCTCTTTACCAAACCACTAGTGGACTTTTTTGGCTTACCTGTATGCTAAACATATTGTGGATTTTTTCATGGCATTACGAATACTTTTTCTATACGGTTTTAGTCATAATTGCTTTTTTGGTTACACTTATTTTTCTATATAAAAAAGTAAAAAGCTTTCACCCTCCAAAGATAGATGTAATCCCTATATCCATCTATTTGGGATGGGTTAGTGTAGCTTTGATTGCAAATATCAGCTATTATCTGGTTTATATTCAATGGAATGGCTGGGGAATATCACAAATTGTGTGGACTTTTATTATGCTATGGGTCGCTGCCTTACTGGCGGGGATTTTTTATATAAAGGAAAAAGATCCTTATTATGTTTTAGTTTTTATTTGGGCTTTGATAGGGATTGGTGTAAAAAATCAAGATTCCCATCCTAGTGTAAGCTATATATCTTATCTGTTAGCGGCAGCGTTACTTATTTTTATATGGATCAATAAAGGGAAAAGCTCTACTTGAGAGGTAGAGCTTTTTAAGTTAGTCTTCCAGTGATTTTTCTAAATCTTTATCAACAATAAAAACCTCAATTCTTTCTCCAATCTTTGTACTAATGTCACTATGACTAGATAAGACCTTACATTTTGTAAAGTTTTCTACTATTTTTTCAAATTCATGACTGTACATTTCTCGTAGGACTTGTCTCATCTGCTTTACTAGTTTTCTACCTGTGTCATGGGTAACAAGATGCTTCTCCTCAGTGGTTAATACGCCTTTGAAGCGTGTTATGACCATGTCCTGTACGATGTATGTTTTTGCTTCCTGTGGACCACGTCCAAGTAATTCTCTCTGAAATTTAATAAATGCTGAGCTAATTTCAGCCTCTAGTTTCCTTTTAGAATTAGCCATCCCCAAAACCCCCGGATCTATTTACATATTTCTATCTAAATCATGAACATAATATTACTTGCAATTTATTTAATGTCAATAGTAAAAAAATAAGCATTAAAAAGTAAAATAATGAGTAATGATGAGAAATTAAGAGATAATTAATGGGAAAGTACAAAATTCCGCTAAATTCACCGGAATATTGCATGGAATTGGCTGTTTACAAATACTAATTAAGGAAATAGAATTACAGCATAAGTAAATAGACGGCTTAATCCTGATTTATTCAGGAACGGAGGAACCAATTTTATGGGGTTAATTCTGGGGAACCAGAAGGGATGAGAAACTCTTTCGCCATCCTACCCGTCAGCTAACTTCGTCGGCTAAAGCGAAGGAGGTCTAAAGACCACCTTATTCAGGGGGCTTTTTTGTTTGTTTTTAAGCAAGAGGGCAGCCTGAGAAACTAAGTAGGTCTTTTTATTATGCCTATTTTTAGAAAAAGTAAACTGGAAGACAGGACGCAAAGGAAGCCTTACAGGCTTGCTGGGCGCTAAGTAGACCATGCAAACTTTTTCTCCAATATGATCAATTATGACAAGAATCCTTTACAGGAATATCTCTTTTTGAGGTATTTCTATTCTGGTTCTTGTTCTCAATTGCTCATCTGGGGAAGGAGTACGTATGGTCTATTTTTTATGCTTTCAGATGGTGATGTTGGTAATTGTCACCGAATGAATACAAAAAAAGGGGGGATTTAAATGCTAGATTTTCTAATGGTGGTCGCCATTTTAGGTTTAGGAGCACTAATGCTGGGACTTATTCGTTGGGCAGATTCTGTAATTCAGAAAGGGAGTGTTAAGTAATGCTAGTATTTTTAGGGATTGTAACTGCTGCTATGTTTATTTATTTGGGATATGTACTAATTCATCCTGAAAAATTTTAATAGAAACCTAATTAACATGATTTCAAGTGGAGGGAATTACATTGACAACCGCACTATTATCCGTGGGGATTACCTTACTCCTCGTCTTATTGCTTGCAAAACCGATGGGGGTCTATTTAGCTACAGCATTTGATTATAACAAAACGAAATTGGATCGGATATTTGGTTTTGAGAAGTTGATTTATCGTATTTCTGGAATCAAAACAAAGGATCAAAACTGGAAGCAGTATGTGGTCGCCGTAATTTGTTCGAACACGGTCATGATTTTACTAGTTTACTTGTTTTTTCGGATTCAAGGAGTATTACCGCTGAATCCAAGTGGAATTAAAGCAATGGAACAAACACTATCGTTTAATACCGCGATCAGCTTTATGACGAATACCAATTTACAGCACTACAGTGGAGAAAGTGGCTTATCCTATTTAGCGCAAATGGTAGCAATAGGACTAATGATGTTCACTGCTCCTGCGACGGCACTAGCTGTCATCATTGCTTTTATTCGTGGATTAGCCGGTAAGCCATTAGGAAATTTTTATGTAGACTTAATTCGGGCCATATTTCGTGTGCTATTGCCTATCTCATTTATTTCAGCACTAGCATTTCTTTTCTTAGGGGTACCGCAAACATTAGATCCAACTGTTACGGCCAAAACCATTGCTGGTGCAGAGCAGCAAATCGCCCGCGGACCGGTTGCGTCATTTTTAGCGATTAAAGAATTGGGGAATAACGGAGGCGGCTTTTTCGGGGTAAACTCAGCGCATCCTTTTGAAAATCCAAATGCGATTAGCAACTTGATTCAAATGTTGCTCATGCTATTAATTGGTACCTCAACACCATTTGCATATGGAAGAATTGTGGGTAATGCTAAACAAGGTCGAGTGCTATTTATTTCAATGTTTATGATGTTTCTCATTTTGTTAGGTGTTTCTCTGACATCTGAATACCAAGGAAATCCGGTGTTAAATGCTTTAGGAATTCAACATAATCAGGGCAGTATGGAAAGTAAAGAAGTACGATTTGGAGTAGCAGGATCAGCACTTTATTCCGTTGTCACGACAGCATCAGAGACAGGTGCTGTTAACACCATGCATGATTCACTCACGCCAATCGGGGGTTTAATTACTATATCTAACATGATGTTGAATACCATTTTCGGTGGAATTGGCGCAGGCTTCCTAAACGTTTTAATGTACGCCATGATTGGAGTGTTTTTATGCGGGCTTATGGTTGGACGGACACCAGAATTCTTAGGGAAGAAGATTGAAGGCAAAGAGATGATTTTGATTGCTGTCACTCTTTTAGTTCATCCTATTCTGATTTTGGTACCGACGGCATTGGCAGTCGTACTGCATCCAGATACAATTTCTAATCCAGGCTTCCATGGTTTAACACAGGCCATGTATGAATATACTTCATCGGCTGCCAATAATGGATCAGGGTTCGAAGGTTTAGGAGATAATACTCCATTTTGGAATATCTCAACAGGTATTGTGATGTTCCTTGGTCGATATATTTCATTTGTCACCTTGCTTGCCGTTGTGGGTTCCTTAGCGGCGAAAAAGCCAGTTCCGGAAACAGTTGGCACATTCCGTACAGATACTGCCTTGTTCGGAGGAGTGTTTATTGGGACCGTTATTTTAATTGGTGCCCTTACTTTCTTCCCTGGTCTTGTCCTAGGACCGATTGCTGAACATTTGACATTAAAATAATTAATGGAGTTTCCTTTGGAGGAGTAAACCATGAGTAATCAGAAAAAAACAATGATCAATTCAGATATAGTGAAACAAGCGTTAAAAGAATCATTTATTAAGCTAGACCCTAGAGTAATGGTTCGAAACCCAATTATGTTTGTGGTTGAGGTAGGATTTATTATCACTTTGCTATTTACATTTTTTCCAGGTGCTTTAGGAGGGGATGTTTCCCCTTGGTTTAATGCAACGGTGTCTATTATTCTACTACTTACCGTTTTATTCGCAAATTTTGCCGAAGCGTTAGCAGAGGGACGCGGGAAAGCACAGGCAGATTCTTTAAAGAATACTAAAAAAGAGAGTATTGCAAAAAAAATCGTGAATGGAACGATTATGAATGTTTCGTCAACAGATCTTCGTAAAGGAGATATCGTCATTGTGTCCCATGGGGAGCTAATTCCTGGGGACGGTGAAGTCATTCAAGGAATTGCTTCTGTAGATGAATCTGCAATTACTGGGGAGTCTGCTCCAGTGATCAAAGAAGCAGGTGGTGATTTTAGTTCTGTAACAGGTGGAACTCGTGTTGTAAGTGACGAAATCAAGGTGCGTATTTCCAGTGAACCAGGAGAATCTTTTCTAGATCGTATGATTTCCTTAGTTGAAGGAGCGCAGAGACAAAAGACGCCTAACGAAATCGCTCTGAACACAGTACTAACAAGCTTGACGTTGATTTTCATGATTGTTGTTGTCACTCTTCCATTTTTCGCTAAGTATTTAGAGATCAATCTTGAGATTCCTGTCTTAATTGCCCTGTTGGTATGTTTGATCCCAACCACTATAGGTGGCTTATTGTCAGCAATCGGAATTGCTGGAATGGACCGGGTTACTCAATTTAATGTCATTGCTATGTCAGGTAAAGCGGTTGAAGCTTCAGGTGATATTAATACAATTATTCTAGATAAAACGGGAACGATTACATTCGGGAACCGGATGGCAAGTGAATTTGTACCGGTTGGCAATCACGAGGCTGAGGTGCTTGCTTCCTGGGCAGCGATCAGCTCTGTTCAGGATGAAACACCTGAAGGCCGTTCAGTTTTAGAAATAATGAAAAAGCTACGCTTTACCTTCATTGATTCTCTGGCTGAGGGCAGTGATTTTATTGAATTTAAAGCAGAGACGAGAATGAGTGGGCTTAATTTAATAGATGGCCGCAAAGTTAGAAAGGGAGCAGTTGACGCAGTAAAGCAATGGGTGGTCGAACAAGGCGGGAAAATTCCACAAGATTTACAGGAAAAATCAAACAGGATTGCTTCTGAAGGAGGGACACCTCTTGCTGTTGCAGTTGACAATGTCATTTATGGCTTGATTTATCTCAAGGATACCGTTAAACCGGGCATGAGAGAGAGGTTTGACCATCTTCGTAAAATGGGAATTAAGACCATCATGTGTACAGGGGACAACCCACTGACAGCGGCAACGATTGCAAGAGAAGCAGGAGTGGATGATTTCATTGCGGAGGCCAAGCCAGAAGACAAGATTTCCGCGATACGAAAAGAACAAGCAGAAGGTAAGCTAGTAGCGATGACCGGGGATGGAACAAACGATGCCCCTGCTCTTGCTCAAGCGGATGTGGGCTTAGCAATGAATAGCGGAACGATGGCAGCGAAAGAAGCGGCCAACATGGTCGACCTTGATTCCGATCCAACTAAGATTATTGAGGTGGTTTCAATCGGAAAACAATTGTTAATGACCCGAGGGGCGCTTACTACTTTTAGTATTGCGAACGACGTTGCCAAATATTTTGCGATCATTCCAGCGATGTTTATGCTGGCGATTCCTGACTTAAGTGTGCTGAACATTATGCATCTTGGTTCACCCACTTCAGCGATTCTTTCAGCCTTGATCTTCAATGCCATCATAATACCGTTTCTGATTCCTTTAGCTATGAAAGGAGTCGCTTATAAACCGATGGGGTCTGCCGAATTACTTCGCCGAAACCTTTTCGTCTATGGTTTAGGTGGTGTTGTGGTTCCCTTTATCGGAATCAAGTTGATCGATATTGCTGTTAATCTATTTATTTAGTTCCCATATTATAGGTCCGAGGGAAGGAAGAAAAAATATGCTATCGAATATAATGAAGAACACGATTTTAAGTCTTATACTCATGGTCATCTTGGGATTGGGTTATCATCTTTTGATTACAGGAATTGGGCAAATTTTTGTTCCAGAAAAAGCAAATGGAAGTCTTCTTTATGATCAAAAAGGTCAAGTGATAGGTTCAGAACTAATCGGACAAAAATTTGATGATCAGAAATTTTTTCAAGGTAGGGTTTCAAGTATTGAATACAATGCAGCAGGTTCTGGTACGAACAACTATGCTCCATCTAATAAAGATATGATTAAGCGTACGAAAGAGTCTATAGAAAACTGGAAAAAAGAAAATCCTGATGTACCTGTTGACCAAGTACCGATTGATCTTGTAACGAACTCTGGATCAGGGTTGGACCCACATATCAGCCCTGAAGCCGCGTTTGCACAAATTCCACGTGTTGAGAAGTTGACAGGAATTGATAAAGATAAATTAGAATACTTAGTTGGAAAAAATACTGAAGGAAAAGAACTTGGCTTATTTGGTGAACCAAGAGTCAATGTTTTAAAACTTAACCTTGATTTAAAACAACTATTGGAGAAATAACTCAAACAGGGGAGCAATGTGCTCTCCTTTTTCCCATATCTATGTAAAATAAACGGGGGCTGCAAACATGGGTGAACAATTTAAAAGGAAAAGTCCAGAGGAAATATTGCAATCCATTTATCAGATGCAGCGAGGCAGACTTAAAATCATCTTGGGTGCGGTTAGCGGAACAGGTAAAACCTATCATATGTTGATGGAGGGTAATAATCTAAAAAAGAATGGGATTGATGTTGTTATTGGTATGATCAGTGCGTCGGAACGTCCTAAGACAACTGAACAAATTGGTTGTTTAGACATTATTCCTTCTATTAAATGGATAGAAAATGGAAAAGAGAAGTACGATCTGGATGTAGATGCTATCATTGCCCGTAATCCTGAAGTGGTATTAGTAGATGTTCTAACCCATCGAAATCGGCCTGAGGCTCCTAGACCAACTCGTTTCGACGATATTCAATATCTCTTAAAAAAGAAGATAAGCGTGATTACTACTGTTAACATTTATGAACTGGAAGGTATAAGGGGAATTGCAGACAAATTAACGGGAGGAAAAGTAAAGGTGGGCTGCACTGTTCCAGAAGATACACTTGCGTTGGCAGATGAAGTAAAGCTGTTGGACGTTCCACCTGAAGTGATCCTCAATAGACTCCAGGAAGGAGAAATCGATCTTCAGCATGAGGAAAAAGGTAAAGGAGTTAACCTCTTACATCCCAGCAACCTTGCCGTTCTGCGCGAATTAGCTCTTCGTTTTTTAGCGGGGGAGGTAAATGATACGTTGGATGACTATAGAGAGAAGCAAGGAATGATTGGTCCGTCAGGGGCATCAGAAAGAATTTTAGTGACCGTTCAATATCATTGGAATGGATCCATCCTGATTAGACGAGGACAGCAGATTGCTAAAAGGTTAGGAGGAGATTTACTGGTTGTTTGTTTTGCCAACAAAGAATTATCTAAGAATGAACTCACCTTTAAGCGCTCTATCATGAAACTAGTAGAAAAAGTGGGAGGGGAGTTTGAAGAATTACCGTTAGAGCAAGATGAGGTTGCAGATCAGATCGTCCAGTATGCAACCAAGCACAAAGTCACTCGGATTGTCATGGGGCAATCGAAGCAAACGCGTTGGGAAGAAATTGTCTATGGATCGATAATCAATAAAATATTGCGGAAAACAAAAAATATCGATGTATTTATGGTCGCCGATCGGGCAGAAAAAGATGGTGAGCGTGTATTACCTGCAAAACAAAAAAAAAACGAGAAAGAAATGGATCCTTATCGACGTCTTACGCCTCAGGAATTAGTAAATGAAATGAATAAACTGAAACGCGGTGCGTTAAAGGTATATATTGGGGCAGCGCCAGGGGTAGGAAAAACATACACGATGCTAAGGGAAGCAAACGAATTAAAGAAAAAGGGCATTGATATTGTCATAGGGTTATTAGAAACACACGGTAGAAAAGAAACAATTGAACAAATTGGGAATTTGGATATCATTCCTCGAAAAATTATTTCCTATAAAGGCACAAAGTTAGAAGAAATGGATACTGAAGCTATTATTAGGCGAAATCCAGAGGTGGTCCTTGTTGATGAGCTAGCACATACCAATGTGCCCGGAAGTAAGTATCATAAACGGTATTCAGATGTAGAGGATATATTGGTTGCAGGTATTTCAGTTATCTCAACAATGAATATTCAACATTTAGAAAGTTTAAATGACAGTGTCGAGCAGATAACTGGGGTGAGGGTAAGGGAAACGGTGCCAGATCATATTCTTCGAATAGCGGAAGAAATTGAATTGATTGATATCTCGCCGAAAGCATTACGAGAACGAATGAGGGAAGGACGTATCTACGCTTCTGTAAAAGTGGAGCAAGCACTAAATAACTTTTTTAAGACCGGAAATCTTATTGCTCTAAGAGAGCTAGCATTACGTGAAGTTGCAGATGATGTGGATGAACGCCTAGAAGCGTGGGAGAGAAAAAGAGCCTTAAGAGGGCCGTGGCGACAGGAAGAAGTAATTTTTGTATGTACCAACTTAAGGCCTGACAGTGAAAGACTGATTCGACGCGGATTTCGCATCGCCTATCGTTTAAAAGCCACATGGTATGTATCATATGTAAAAGACCACCATTCCTTAAACGAAGAAGAGGAACAAGTATTAAATAAAATTCGTAAACTGACAGAACGGCTTGGCGGAATATTCGAAATGTATGAGACCAAAAATCGGCGTAATGTCTTTAAAAAACTAGTAAGTGAAATGAATGAAAAAAAAGCAACACAAGTAATTATCGGCCAATCAGCTCGTACTCGCTTCGAGGAGATTCTAAAAGGTTCCGTAATCCAGCGATTGTTAAGAGAAGTACGCCATATGGATGTATTAGTGGTAGCAGACCAACAAAAGCAATGATGAATACCTTTATCACTTTTGGGTAAGGCGTGAATATATGCCTTCCTATTTTTTTTACGACTAAAATAAATTCTTTGGATAAAATATGCAAGAAAGTAGAATCTATACAATAGGAAAATTTTAATAAACGACTTGGTTCAAATAAGGAGTGACACGCTTTGGGTTCACAGGAGATTATTGCGCTTATAATATTTCTTGTTACATATGCATTAATTATTTCGGAACAAATACATAGAACTACAATTGCCATGATTGGTGGATTATTCATGATTGCCCTCGGTGTTTTGGATCAAAGAAATGCCCTACACCATATTGATTTCAATACCATTGGGTTATTAGTAGGTATGATGATTATAGTAGGAATCACCGCTCAAACAGGTGTGTTTGAGTACATTGCGGTTTTGTTGTCTCAAAAGGCACAAGGAGCTCCTATTAAAATTTTAGTTGCACTGAGTTTATTTACTGCCGTTGCTTCTGCTTTTCTTGATAATGTAACAACGGTTCTTTTAGTTGTTCCAGTTACTTTAAGTATTACTGCCCAATTAAAAGTAAACCCTATTCCATTTTTAATAGCTGAGATTCTGGCTTCTAATATTGGCGGGACGGCAACCATGATTGGTGATCCACCAAACCTCATGATCGGAAGTGCTGTTCCAAAGTTAACTTTTCTTTCATTTATTAATAATCTAGCACCTGTGATTGCTATAATATTAATTGTAAATATTTTGCTTTTAGTAATGATTTATAGAAAACATTTAAAGACTTCAGAAGATCTAAAAAATCATTTACTCAGTAAAAATCCTAGAGATGAAATAAAAGATCCTGCATTATTAAGGAAATGTATAATTGTAGTCTTTATTACCATAGGTGGTTTTTTTATTCATCAATTTATACATATAGAAACGGCAACGATTGCTTTAATTGGTGCTTTTATTTTACTGCTATTTACAGGTGACAAATATTTGGTAACGGCGTTAGAAAAAGTAGAATGGACAACCCTTTTCTTTTTTATTGGATTATTTGTCATTGTAGGGGGGCTTGTTGAAACAGGGTTAATCGCAGCCCTTGCTAAAAACGCCATGTCTTGGACCGGAGGAGAACTAAAGTCATCGACCTTACTTGTTTTGTGGATGAGTGCAATTATTTCTGCATTTGTTGATAATATCCCTTTTGTAGCAACAATGATTCCTATGATTAAAGAGATGGGACACTTAGGCATTTCTAATTTAGATCCCCTTTGGTGGAGTTTGTCCCTCGGTGCTTGCTTAGGAGGAAATGGAACTTTGATAGGTGCAAGTGCGAACCTTGTTGTAGCAGGTATTGCTTCAAAAGAAGGATATAATATAACGTTTTTAAAGTTCCTGTTGATTGGTTTCCCACTTATGTTGGTATCAATCCTTATTTCAATGATTTATGTTTATATAAGATATTTAATGTAGAAAAAGTTTGAAACGCTAATGTAAAATAATTAAACCGATAAAACAACGGTTGAACAACGTTACATTAGCGTAATTTTTTTAATACAGCCGAGGTTCCTAATTCTTTATGTAACAACTTATCATGTAGTTTGGAAAGGAAAAGTAATGCAAGGATGGTACCTGCTAAAGTTAATAACATATCCCACTGAGCATCCCAAACATCGCCTTGGTTCCCTAAAAAATTTTTAGCCGTTTTTCCTCCCTTTCCTATAATAAAACTGATCCATTCAATAATTTCATACATAGCTGAAATGGCAAGAGAAATACTTGTCACAATCCAAAATAAGATCCCTTTTGTTAAGAGGGTTTTCCTTAATAAAATTTCTCTAATTACAATGCCAAACATGCCTTTTAAAAAATGTCCAAAACGATCGTAGTGATTTCTTTTAAAATCAAAAGCTTCCTTTATCCAATTAAATAATGGAACCCTTGAATAGGTGTAATGACCGCCGACAAACATTAAAATAGCCAAAATAGCAATAATCAAATAAGAAAGGGTAGTAAGACAAAACCTTTTGTATGTTAATAGTGCGATAATCAAACCAATAATGGCAGGAGTGACTTCTAATACCCATGACGAATAGCTGGCAGGTTTAATAATTGACCAAATAAAAACAGCGATAACTGCCAGTAATAACAAACCGTGAATCGTCTCAACAGACTTTCCCTTCATATTCGCTATCACTCCTAAGTGCTATATCTTCTAGTTTTAAGCCCAGCTTTTAATCCTTGAACATATACTTGGACAGTTTTAGATTAAGACGGAAGAAGCCATTTTATGCTTATTAAATTACATTCAAGGAGAGAAAAATTTGGTAACAACCTTATTATATCTAGTTTTGGATAACAGGAAAAATGTCCTTCATCGGGGTGATGAAGGACAAAAAACGGTTGGATAACAGGAAAAATGTCTTTCATCGGGGTTATGAAGGACAAAATTCAGTTGTATAACAAGAAAAATGCCCTTCATCCAGGATATGATAGGTACTAAAAACAAAGGAAAGATTCTCTTTATTTTTACCTTTGCTCCAAAACCATCTCAATAAACTTTCTATGAGCTTTCGACAACCATTTGTTTTTATGATAAGAAATTTGCGCATAGAATACTGGATTTTCTGATTCTGTCTCAATTACCTTCATTTTTTCTTCTCGCAATAATGCTTCTACACTTAGGGAGGGCATTAAGCTGATTCCTAACCCACTTGCAACACACTGTTTCATCGCTTCCATACTATTAAACTCCAAATGATTATGGGTACTAATTCCTTTTCGAATCAAATACCCTTCGAAAAATTTCCTTAATGCACAGCTTTTCGGACTGAAAATAAAACATTCTTCAGTCGCTTCCTCAATGACTTTTATGGAATGATTTTTTTCCCCAACAAAGACTAAGGACTCTTCAGACCAAACTTGGGTGATTAAATTTGGATCATTTACTTTAGGCTCTAAAGTAATGGCAATATCTATCTCACCGGAATAGAGTCGCTCCCTAAGTGGAAGACAATCATCATTAATAAGTGAAAACGTAACCTCAGGATATAACTTTTTATACTGTGAGAGAACTGTGCCTAACTTGTATACGGTAATCGTTTCTGCTGCACCAATGCGGATTTCGCCCTTCAATGTTCTATCATTGGTGGAAATATGTTGAATCTTCGAATAGACCTCTAGTAATTCTACAGTATAATGATACAATTCCTCGCCAACCATCGTAAGTTGTATGTGTTTCCCCAGCCGGTCAAATAACGGAAGGCCAATCTCATCCTCCAACTGCTGAATATGAGATGTAATGGATGCTTGAGAGTACTGAAGTGTTTGTGCGGCCTTTGTAAAGCTATTCAAATCAACAACTGCTTTAAACGTTTGTAATTGACGAATCTCCATGTATGATCCTACCATTCTATTTTATTATCAGAAATTCTAAACTTAAAGTTTAGTTATTTCAGTTTTACTAATGGTAAATTATAACATACAATTCACTTAAGGAGATGATAGATATGAAAAAAATATGTTTACTCTTACCAAATGGATTTGAAGCTGTTGAGGCAAGTGTGTTTACAGATGTGTTTGGCTGGAATAAAGACGTAAGCGATGGGACAACTGAACTCGTGACAGTGGGGACAAGAGCGGAATTGATATGTACCTGGAATTTAACCGTTAAACCAGAAAGGTTGTTATCGGAGGTTTCTGCTCATGAGTTTGATGCATTAGCCCTACCTGGTGGTTTTGAACAAGCAGGCTTTTATGAGGATGCTTTTCGCTCCGATGTGCTAGAATTTATCCGCGCATTCGATATAGAGGGAAAAATCATTGCAGCGATTTGTGTCGGTTCATTAGTGGTTGGAAAAAGCGGTGTTTTAAAAGGAAGAAATGCTACGACCTATAATCGGAGTAATAGGAAGCGGCAAGTACAATTAGCAGAAATGGGAGTGAATGTGATTCCGGATCAAAGTATTGTCATCGATAAAAACATTATTACATCGTTCAACCCAGCCACTTCATTTGATGTAGCATTTACCATGCTTGAACTTTTGACGTCAACGGAAAATGCAAACAATATAAAAAGGCTCATGGGATTCTGTGAATAGATTCATATAAAATGTGGAGGGGTTATTATGAAAATATCAGCAAACACTGCTTTACTTTTAATCGATGTGCAAAATTATTTTGATGATCCGAAACATGGTAGAAGAAACAATCCAAACGCAGAAGAAAATATGGCCTTATTGTTAAACAAGTGGAGAGAATTAAATCTACCTGTCATTCATGTTCAACACATAAGTAATCCCACGTTGGCTCACCATCCTGGACGTGATATTAAAGAGAACGTTGCACCTCTACCAGAGGAACCTGTCATCGTGAAAAACGTAAACAGTGCCTTTATCGGTACCAACTTGGAAACATACCTAAGAGAATATGAAATTCAAACACTTGTTATCGTAGGATTAACAACTGATCATTGTGTCTCTACTACAACACGTATGGCAAAAAATCTCGGCTTTACTCCATTCATTGTCTCTGATGCTACCGCTACTTTCGAGCGAGTGAGTTTTGACGGAAAGCTGTACAGTGCTGAAGAAATCCACAACTTGGCTCTCGTCAGCTTGCACGAGGAATTTGCCACAGTTATTGATACGAAAAGTGTCTTAGAATTACTAGATTAATAAAAGATAGTCACGTGTAAATATGCGCGTGACTTTTTTGGTTTTGGGACATAGGCTGCCTTCATAAAATTTACTGGAGGTGTCTGATATGAAAAAAAATTTAAATGAAGTTGAATGCCTTGTATGTAATGGGGTCCATTTTCGAAAAGGCTTTTTTGTTGCGGAATATCAAAAATATGATGAGGATACTAGGTGGAATCAAAAAGCGGAAGCGAAAATCCAATTTAATTTAGAATCTGAAGAGGATAATCCGTTAAATAGACTTCCAGAGCAATCCAATATTTATTCCTACATTTGTGAAGACTGTGGCTTTATCATGCATTTCAACAAAGAAAAGCAGGTCGAAAGTAAAAAACAAGAGCGAATGAGAAAACAAAGGAAAAAAATGTATGATTGGACTAAATTTAAATAATAAACAATGTTTTTGGAATGTAACACATTGATAATACTGTATTTTATCCCAATATTTTGATATAATTTTTCCAAATAATGAAGGCAAGAGGTACATTCCGTGTCAAAATCTAAAATTCAATTCTGGTTAATTCAAATTTTGCTCATTTTATCAATTATTTTCGTTTCAACCAAGATCTCATTTATGTTTCAGCCTATCGGGGTGTTTTTCTCGACGGTGTTCTTTCCAATTCTAATTACCGGTTTCCTTTATTTTCTCTTGAATCCGGTTGTTAATTTTTTGGAACGCAAAAAACTACCGAGGGTAGCAGCAATATTGGTCATATATGTTGTATTTGCAGGTCTTCTTGCAGTAGTAATAGGCAGCCTGGTTCCAGCTGTTTCGAAACAGGCAACCGAACTAGCCAATGATTTGCCTGGCTTTGCACATAAGACGACTGATTTTGTTAGTGATGTAGTCAAGTCTTCAGAGTTTAAAAACTTTAAAGAGCAGCAGAGTGAAATGATCGATAACGTGCAACAACGTTTAGTGAAGTATGCTAATACCTTGCCAAACACACTGACGAACGTGCTTATGGGCTTCTTTGGCATCGTCACGAATATCGCAATTATTCTTGTCACTGTTCCATTTTTATTATTTTACATGTTTAAGGATGGACAAAAATTTCCAATAGCCGTATCCAAGTTCATTCCAGCTGAATACCGGGATGAAGCGTTAAAAACGTTGAAGGAAACAGGTGAGACCCTTTCAGCATACATTCAGGGGCAGGTAGTGGTCGCCTTGGCTGTAGGTACATTAGCCTTTATCGGGTATTTAATCATCGACCTACGGTATGCATTAATTATGGCACTGATTGTAGCCTTTACCAACATTATCCCATATGTAGGGCCGATCATTGGTGGCGCGCCGGCTGTACTGGTGGCTTTCTTTGACTCACCGACTAAGGCTTTATTAGTAGTAGTCGTGATCTTGGTTGCACAGCAAATTGAAGGGAATTTCCTTTCTCCGATGATTTTAGGTAAATCACTGGATACGCACCCGGCAACAATTATCATTATTCTTTTGGCAGCAGGCAATCTTGCAGGTGTCCTTGGAATGGTTTTGGCTGTACCAACCTATGCGGTCTCAAAAACAATTGTCTTAAACTTAGTCCGGTTCTTGAGAGCAAGAAAAGCGGCGAATTATACAAGTGAAGGTCCATTTGTCTAAAAATTTAATGATAGTTCCAAAAGAAAAAAGCCTTGAATTTTCAAGGCTTTTTTGACGTCCCAAAGAGGATTCGAACCTCCGACCTACAGTTTAGGAAACTGTTGCTCTATCCTGCTGAGCTATTGGGACCTGTTAGCAACGTAATTTATTATACTCAGTTAATCAAAAAAGGTCAATATAAACGTTAGTGGATGGTGAAGTTCTTGGATACTTCTGGTTGTTTTACAGCTTTAGCTTTTTCCCGGAAAATGAACCAGACGATCAAACTTAGTGAGATTAACAGCCCCTCTAACGATAAGATATACCAAGGGTATGGTCCAAGCACATCCAACAAACTCGAGCTGTCAGGTTTGTGACTTAGGAACATATAATTCCCGCCAACAACCTTATTGATGAACATAATAATAGGCATCAACACATTTAAGAACACAAACAATTTTGCCACTGACCAAATCGTCGGGCGATACCCTAGTGCCCAGGTAAAATATAAAGGCACCCAAATAATCATTAAATGCGTATAAAAGAAATGAAAGAAGCGGAAATGTGGGAAATCATAATTTAATAATGGTGTTAATAATGCCTGCGATGCCCCTAGTAAGGCTGTGAATAGTAAAATTTCATAGATGATTTTTAACCTTGTAAGCAGCAATACAATGGTTAGCATAAGACTGATGCTGCACAATTCAAGTGGAATGGAATGACTGACATTCCAACTACCATTTATGATCATCCAAAAATGATAAGAGGCTTCCATAATAATTAGTGAGATAGCCAAAACTATTTCAGTTTGTCGCATATTCTTCTTTTTAAGAGAATCTCTAAAAAGAAAAATACATACGGAACCAATGATTAGAATAGCTAGTACGATAAAATGACTAGTCGAAAACATATCAAAGTCATAGTTTTTATTGCTGCGGCCAAACCATTCCATCATCCCACCGTCCCTTATTCAGATTTTATCATGGTTTGATTTCGGAAATCGTCGAAAAACAGGAGAAAGTAAATTTAATTAATGGAAATTGGTAACTACTATCTATTAATTTGGCAAATATTCAACGAGTGCCTGACACTCCCGGTATGTGATATAATAATATGTCGAAAGAAATCGAAATGAATTTAACCGTGGAGGTCATTATGGCTGCTTATACGCCGATGATACAGCAATATTTAACAGTTAAGGCAGATTATCAAGATGCCTTTTTATTTTTTCGCTTAGGCGATTTTTACGAAATGTTTTTTGAGGATGCAATTAAAGCGTCACAGGAATTAGAGATTACATTAACGAGTCGTGATGGCGGCAGTGAAGATCGGATTCCAATGTGTGGCGTCCCGTACCATGCGGCTCCCAACTATATTGAACAGCTAATTTCAAAAGGCTATAAAGTTGCCATTTGTGAGCAAATGGAAGACGCAAAGATAACAAAAGGGATGGTCCGACGGGAAGTCGTTCAGTTAATTACCCCAGGTACAGTAATGGATGGCAAGGGGTTGAATGATAAAGAAAATAACTATATTGCCTCTATTACTGCATTTGACGATCAAACCTACGGATTCGCTTACAACGACATCTCAACTGGTGAAAGCCGAGTGACACTGCTTACCAATTATTTTGAAGAAGTTCTAAACGAATTGGCGGTTTTAAGTGCCAAAGAAGTAGTCGTATCAAGTAGCTTTGACGGAGAGCTTCAAAAGAAAATGCGTGAGCGTGATGTGATGGCTATTTCTTTTGAGGATAATAGTTCGATAGATATGACTTTTTCTCATCTTCTTGAGGATTTGAATCAAGATAAATTAAAGCAAACAGCGGCTAGGCTTTTTAACTATTTATATCGTTCGCAAAAAAGAAGCCTTGACCATCTTCAGCCAGTTACTACCTATCAAACTCATCAATTTATGAAAATTGATTACTACTCAAAGCGAAACCTAGAATTAACGGAAACGATTCGTTCTAAAGGAAAAAAAGGTTCCTTATTATGGTTGCTCGATGAAACCATGACGGCTATGGGTGGTAGGATGTTAAAACACTGGATTGACAGACCGTTAATTGATCAGGCTGGAATTATACAGCGTCAAAACATAGTAGAAGTTCTAGTGAGCCACTATTTTGAACGTCAAGAGCTTCGTGAGAAATTGAAGGAAGTCTATGATTTGGAACGCCTAGCCGGACGGGTAGCGTTTGGTAATGTCAATGCCCGTGATTTGGTGCAGTTGAAGCGGTCTTTAATGCAGGTACCTTTCTTAAAACAAACCCTACAAGCGATGATGGATGAACAGGTAAATCAGTTGGCTGAACGGCTTGATCCTTGTGAAGAGGTTGCGGATTTATTAGAGCAAGCTATTGTTGAAAATCCACCTCTTTCTTTAAAAGAAGGAAATATGATTCGTGATGGGTATAATGAGCAGCTTGATCAATATCGATATGCCAGCAGAAACGGTAAGACTTGGATTGCTCAGTTAGAACGTGAGGAACGAGATAAAACAGGAATTAAATCATTGAAGGTTGGCTATAATCGGGTATTTGGTTATTATATTGAAGTCACACGGGCGAACCTTCATCTTTTACAAGAAGGGCAGTATGAGCGTAAGCAAACTTTAACGAATGCGGAACGATTTATTACCCCGGAATTAAAAGAGAAAGAAGCGTTAATTTTACAGGCGGAAGAAAAATGCGGTGAGCTTGAATATGAATTGTTTACTGAAATTCGCGAGATCGTGAAGGAGCAAATTCCCCGATTACAAGCATTAGCGAAAATTGTAAGTGAGCTTGATGTTCTCCAGTGCTTTTCCCAGGTTAGTGAGGAGCGCCGTTATGTAAAGCCGGAGTTTTCAACGGAGCGCCGAGTCGTGATTAAAGAAGGTCGTCATCCAGTAGTTGAAAAGGTTTTAAATGCCCAGGAGTATGTGCCAAACGACTGCTTTATGGACAGTGACCGTGAAGTATTGTTAATTACTGGTCCAAATATGTCAGGTAAAAGTACGTACATGCGCCAAATTGCTTTGACCGCCATTTTAGCTCAGATTGGCTGCTATGTTCCGGCTTCCCAAGCGGTACTGCCGATATTTGACCAGGTGTTCACTCGTATTGGTGCAGCCGATGACTTAATTTCCGGTCAGAGTACCTTCATGGTGGAGATGCTTGAGGCAAAAAATGCGATAGCGAACGCCACACAAAACAGTTTAATTTTATTTGATGAAATCGGCCGTGGAACTTCTACCTACGATGGTATGGCATTGGCGCAGGCCATTATTGAATATATACATGAGCGGATTGGAGCAAAAACCCTATTTTCAACTCACTATCATGAATTAACCGTTTTAGAAGAAGAGCTGACTAAGCTTAAGAACATTCACGTTAGTGCGATTGAACATAATGGCAAAGTTGTTTTCCTTCATAAAATTAAAGAAGGTCCGGCAGATAAAAGTTACGGAATTCATGTGGCACAGCTGGCAGAACTTCCTGCAGAGTTAATCAATCGAGCGAACGAAATCTTAACTGCACTTGAGCAGTCAGACGTACAAGCTGTGCCAGCAAAGAAACCAATAGAAGCAAAACAAGTAGAGCAGCCTGCACAGCTTTCATTCTTTGATGAACCAAAAGAGCCGAAGAAGCATGAACCCTCTCCAAAAGAAAAAAGAGTATTGGATAAAATAAAAGAATTAGACTTATTAGATGTAACACCTTTACAAGCGATAAATATGCTGTACGATCTGCAGAAAAAATTAAAAGGCTAAAGAAAAGGAGGCGAACTGTATGGGGAAGATTATTCAATTAGATGACGCCCTATCAAATAAGATTGCGGCGGGAGAAGTAGTCGAACGCCCCGCCTCTGTTGTAAAAGAGCTTGTGGAAAATGCCATTGATGCTGGCAGTACCGTGATAGAAATTGAAGTAGAAGAAGCAGGACTGGCAAAGATTCGTATTACCGATAATGGTCATGGGATTGACGAAGAAGACGTTTTAATTGCTTTTCAACGTCATGCCACCAGTAAAATAAAAAATGAAAATGATCTGTTTCGTATCCGTACGCTTGGATTCCGTGGGGAAGCTTTGCCAAGTATCGCTTCTGTTTCAAGGCTTGAAATGAAGACCTCAACTGGTGAGGGTGCTGGAAACCGAGTAGTTATTGAAGGTGGCAAGGTGGAGGTTTTTGAAAAAACGTCGAGCCGACGGGGAACGGATCTCACGATTACCGATTTATTTTTCAATACACCTGCCCGGCTTAAATATATGAAAACCATTCATACAGAGCTGGGTAATATTACAGATGTTGTCAACCGTCTTGCTCTTTCACATCCAGAGGTAGCCTTCCGTTTGATTCATAACGAAAGGAAACTGCTGCAAACGAACGGAAACGGTGATGTTCGTCAAGTGCTGGCTTCCATTTATGGATTAGCCATCGCTAAGCAGTTAGTTCCTATTTCAGGTACTTCGCTCGATTACAAAATTAGTGGATTTGCTTCGATGCCGGAAGTTACAAGGGCATCGAGAAACTATATCTCAACGATGATTAATGGACGATTTATTAAAAACTACCCATTGGCTAAAGCCATTCAAGAGGGCTATCATACCCTACTTCCGATTGGACGCTTTCCGATTGTCCTATTGAACATAGAGATGGACCCATTGCTTGTCGATGTGAATGTTCATCCTTCCAAAATGGAGGTCCGCATAAGTAAGGAAGCGGAGTTAAATGAACTAGTAACATCGATGATTAAAGAGGTGTTCAAATCCAAGGTGCTTATTCCAACAGCCTATACGCCTGTTAAAAAAGAAGTGCTGAAGTCTGAGCAAACGGCTTTCGTGTTGGATGAAGGAACCAAACCAGAAAGTGAACCTATGAATGTTCAAAAGAAATGGAATGCTCCAGTTGAAGGGGTCACTGAGTCTCAATCGATTGAAGCTAGTCATTTTAGCAAAGAACCGCTGCTATCTGAGAGAGTGGGGGAATCTCTAGGTTGGGAGTCAGTTAACCCATTCTCTGCTGGATATGAGAGTTCACGTGTTAGTGGTGGAGTTGAGGAAGCAGAAGAATTACCTGAAACGATTGAATCGACAAAGGGTGCGTTTGAAGATAAATCAATTTCAACTGAAATCAATCCATCAGAAAGCCGTGTTCCGCGCTTATATCCAATTGGCCAAATGCACGGAACCTACATTTTTGCTCAAAATGATAATGGCTTGTATATCATTGACCAGCACGCGGCTCAGGAGCGGCTGAAATATGAATACTTCCGTGAAAAAGTGGGACAGGTGGAACCGGAATTGCAGGAAATGCTCGTTCCGTTAACCTTTGAGTATTCAACAGATGAATATATGAAAATCACCGAGCATCAACAGGAGTTGGAAAAAGTGGGAGTTTTTCTTGAAGAGTTTGGGATGAATAGCTTTATCGTCCGCTCACACCCTCAGTGGCTGCCTAAAGGGGAAGAAAAACAAATCATTGAAGACATGATTGAACAGCTTTTATCGATGAAGAAGGTAGACATTAAAAAGCTGCGTGAAGAAGCAGCGATTATGATGAGCTGTAAAGCTTCGATTAAAGCCAATCGTCATTTACGGAATGATGAAATCCAAGCTCTGCTCGATGACTTGAGAAAAGCATCAGATCCATTTACCTGTCCACACGGAAGACCGATCATTGTCCATTATTCGGTGTATGAGATGGAAAAAATGTTTAAACGGGTTATGTAATGGTTAAAAGAACATTCCTTTATAAGGGGTGTTCTTTTTTAGTGGGGCAAATATGTAAGAAATTAGAGCAACTTTATTCAAAATTGTTCTATTTCTACATAAAATCAATGGATATCTACACAAATTTGGGATTTATCTACACAAAATCAATGGATATCTACACAAAAATAAAGGATATCTACAAAATTAGAGATGTAACCTATCAAGTCTATTGGAATTCTACAAAATATCAAAGGAATTCTACAAAATATCAATTTATTCTACAAGATCAAGGTAGAATTCTACAAAATCAAAGATTAATTCTACAATCCATGGATAAATTTCCCAAAATATTACCACTACCACCAACAAAACCACCTATAACAAGCGGAGCGTTTGTTTGACGGACAATAATTAAAAACTCAATTAGAAATAGGCTGCAGGACAAGTCCCGCAGCCTAAGCCTATTCCGTATATATCCTTACCTGATCGCTGCTTGCAGCTTACTCATATACTGAAGAGCTTTACCCGTTCCAATTACAACACACTCAAGTGGATCTGAAGAAAGCTGAACAGGAACTACGATTTCCTTGCTTAACCATTCCTCCATACCATTTAACAGTGAGCCACCGCCGGTTAAAATTACGCCACGGTCAACAATATCACCACTCAATTCGGCAGGGCAGTCTTCAAGTGTCGCACGGATTGCTTCTAAAATATGAAGAAGAGCCTCTCTAAGAGCATTTTGAACTTGATAAGATGAAAGATTAATAGTTTTTGGTAAACCCGACACCAAGTCACGGCCGCGGATATCCAAGAAGCGCTCTTCATGATCAACCAGGGCATAACCAATTTCCATTTTAATTCTTTCTGCTGTTCTTTCTCCAATTAGTACATTGTATTCCTTACGAACAAATTGAATAATATCATCATCAAGACGGTCACCACCGACCTTAATCGAATGACAGGCAACGACACCTCCGAAAGAAATAATCGCAACCTCAGTATTACCACCGCCGATATCGACAACCACGTTGGCAACAGGCTCATCTACTGGCATTCCTGCTCCAATCGCTGCCGCAACAGGCTCCTCAATTAGAGAGATTTTCTTAGCTCCAGCATTTCTAACGGCATCCTGAATTGCTCTGCGCTCTACACTGGTGGAACCGGAAGGAATGCAAACGACCACATTCGGTTTACGGAAAGAGTAGCCCATTTTTTTTGTTGCCTTACGCATCACATGCTTAAGCATGTCAGTAGTGACATCGAAGTCAGCAATGACCCCATCCTTTAAAGGACGAATGGTAACAACTTTTTCAGGAGTTTTACCAATCATTTCTTTGGCTTCAAGCCCGACAGCTACCACATTTTTTGTTTCTGTATCAATAGCCACAACAGAGGGCTCGTTAAGTGCGATACCTTTATTTTTACTATAAACTAATATATTTGCTGTTCCTAAATCAATACCTATATCAAAATTAGAAATCATGTTTTCACCTTATTCCTTAGTTTTATTCAAAAATAAACTACGATTAAGCCTAACATGAATTTGGGGGTGAAATGTGATTTGTAAATGAACCGTTAACCATTTGTAATGTTAAATGAAGTATTTTTCATCTTTGGAAGAAATTTGGATATAATAAATTCGTTGTCAAAGACGCATAGAAAAGGTTTTTTTTGTTTATACTTATTTGATGTTCAACTGCTTTTTAAATTTGTGTTACGATGTAGGGGTGAAAGCAGAAAGTACAATCCTGTTTTCATTGAAAATGAAATAAGGCAGTGTGAAAATATTGAATTCGAAACAAAATGTACTGGTGATCATCGGTCCAACCGCTGTAGGAAAAACAAAGTTGAGTATTGAAATGGCAAAACGGTACAATGGTGAAATTATCAGCGGGGATTCGATGCAAATCTATCGGGGAATGGACATTGGGACTGCGAAAATTACTAATGAGGAAATGGAAGACATTCCACACCATCTTATTGATATTAAGGAGCCCTATGAAAGTTTTTCCGTTGCTGAATTTCAAGAACTCGTAAGGGCTAAAATAGCTGAGATTGCTGAAAAAGGGAAACTTCCGATTATTGTTGGAGGGACCGGCCTATACATTCAGTCAGTCATCTATGATTATCAATTTTCCGATGTTTCTGGAGATGAAGCTTATCGTCTTCGGCTGGAGGAAAGAGTAAAAGAAATAGGGAATGAAGCACTTCACCAAGAATTAGTGGAGGTAGATCCTGGAAGTGCTGCACAAATCCATCCCAATAATGTGAGACGGGTCATTCGAGCGCTGGAAATTTATCACCTGACTGGGAAGACGATGCAAGAATACCAAAGTTATCAGCAACCAGATTTGTTGTACAATACAGCAATTGTGGGCTTAACCATGGATCGGGACCAGCTGTATGAACGCATTAATTTACGGGTAGATATGATGATGGATGAAGGTCTTCTACCGGAAGTAAAAGCCTTATATCAACAAGGGTTACGTGAGTGTCAATCCATCCAAGCCATTGGTTACAAAGAAATATATGACTATCTTGATGGGAAGGTCACGCTTAGCGAAGCAGTAGAAAACTTAAAGCAAAATTCCCGAAGATATGCGAAAAGGCAATTGACTTGGTTTCGTAACAAAATGAAGGTAGAATGGTTTGATATGAGTCATGTGAATAATTTCTCAAAAAAAATAGCTGAAATTTCACAATATGTTGAAGGAAAGCTACAAGTAAAATCGAATACATATTAGTAGAGATAAAAGAGGAGGATATACAAATGAAAACGACAATCAATATTCAGGACCAATTTTTAAATCAATGCCGTAAGGACAATATGCATGTTACGGTGTTTTTATTAAATGGGTTTCAATTAAGAGGACAAATTAAGGGCTTTGATAATTTTACCGTTCTTTTTGAGTCAGAAGGCAAGCAACAGTTAGTATTTAAGCACGCCATTTCTACTTTTGCTCCACAAAGAAATGTCAATTTGGATTTAGAAAACCAACAATAACCTAGTTTCTCAAAATAGAGTCCGTCTAAGGGCTCTTTTTGTTTTTTCAGGCATAAATAGAAAAACTTTTTTAATGAAAGCGATTGGTCGTGAATACACATAGAAATGAAGGATTATGCTTTCCTTTGTAGATCAAGTGATCCGAATGTATGACAAATAAATTCAAAGTAGTCATAGCTACTTTAAGTATACTGTCTGCAGAATGAGAGGTGAAAGCTTTGGATCAACCATTTCGCATGAAAAGTAACGGCCAAATAAGCGTTGTCCTCAATTCACAAAAGAAAAAAACCTTAACAAAAGAGGCGCCAGAATTCCAAGTTGTTCCAAAGATCATTCCCCCTGAGCACACGGCTTTAAAGGAAATAGAAGAGGAGCTAGGGGCTTTGGTTGGTATGGATGAAATGAAGCGAATGATAAAAGAAATTTATGCGTGGATTTATGTGAACAAGAAACGGGAAGAAATGGGGCTGAAAGCTAGAAAACAAGCTCTCCATATGATGTTCAAAGGGAATCCGGGAACCGGAAAAACAACCGTTGCTAGGCTGATTGGAAAGCTTTTTCAAAAAATGTCTGTTCTTACAAAGGGACATTTAATCGAGGCAGAACGAGCAGACCTTGTTGGGGAGTATATCGGGCATACAGCTCAAAAAACAAGAGATTTAATTAAGAAAGCTCAAGGTGGAATTTTATTTATTGATGAAGCCTATTCCTTAGGGCGTGGTGGGGAAAAGGATTTTGGAAAGGAAGCCATCGATACGTTGGTAAAGCATATGGAAGATAAACAGCATGAGTTTATTCTTATTCTTGCCGGATATTCCAGAGAAATGGATTACTTCCTTACACTAAACCCTGGACTTCACTCACGGTTTCCTTTAGTAATTGACTTCCCAGACTACAATATCCCTCAATTGATGGATATTGCTGGCAGAATGTTAGTGGAAAGGGAATACAATCTAAGTCACGAGGCTGAAAAAAAATTAAGGGATCATCTTATTTGGGTAAAGTCTGTCCTAAACCCTAATAGTTTTTCAAATGGGAGATATGTTCGCAATGTCATAGAGAAATCTGTTCGCGCCCAAGCGATGAGGCTATTGATGCTAAATAATTATGACAGACACGAATTAATGACCCTCAGAAGTAATGATCTGGTGTTTGATGAAGATTAATAAAAAAATCGGCGGATAGTAGAATCCGTCGATTTTTTATCTTAGTGCGTCCCAAGATTCCTTGATGGAAGCTTCCAATCGAAGGTATAGGAAAGTACTCGCAAAATAGTAACAAGAGCAAATAACGTATACAGTTCCCATGAATCTACTGCCAGTTTAAGTCCAATGATAAGACCTGCAAGGATCGCCCAAACCGCATAAATTTCTGAACGAAGAACAATCGGTTTTCTACCGGCCAATAAATCACGGATAATTCCGCCACCAATCCCGGTTAATACAGCAGCGACAATAACGGCGCTAAGCGGATGATTCATTTTTGCAGCATAGATGGCCCCTTGAATAGCAAAGGCGGATAGACCGATGGCATCGAAAAAGTTTCCCCACTTTTGCCAATGCCTAAGTAAATTGCTTGGAAATAAGAAGACCGCGGTAATGGATAGCAAGGCAATTTGAAAAAATAAACCTTGTTCCCATAAAGCAGATACGGGGACGCCAATTAACAGATTTCGAATGGCCCCTCCTCCGAAAGCGGTAACAATTCCTAAAATATAAACGCCTAAAATATCATATTCCTCTTCCATGGCCACAATGGCTCCACTAATAGCGAAGGCAATTGTACCAATCATACTCAAAACTTCCCATGTCATTGTGCTTCGTTTCTCCTCGATGTCTATTTTTAAGAAAATCATCATGTTAATAGTAAAATATAGTGAAAGCAAACATTAAAATTTTATCATGATAAGAGAAAATTACAATAAGTTTTTTAATATCGGAAATGTAAGGGAAAATTAGAGTATGCAAGCGTTTTTTGTTATGATGAATGGTAGAGCCTTTTAGGGAAGGAAGGATGCCTTGTGGAACAAAAGGAAACAAAGGAAAAAGTGATTCTCGTTGGCTGTCAAACAAATAAAGACGAGGATTCACGATTTCAATATTCTATGGAAGAATTAGCGGCATTAACAGAAACTGCTCAAGGTGAAGTGCTCATCTCAGTTGTTCAAAAACGGGACCGTGTTCATTCGGCTACATATATTGGCAAAGGAAAAGTAGAAGAACTTAATGCATTAGTTGAGGAACTTGAAGCAGATGTAGTGATCTTTAATGATGAACTATCACCGAGTCAAAAAAGAAACCTCGGTGCAGAAATAGAAGCTCGGATAATTGATCGAACACAGCTCATTTTAGATATCTTTGCACAACGGGCTCGTTCCAAAGAAGGGAAATTACAAGTAGAACTTGCCCAGCTGCAGTACCTTCTTCCACGTCTAGCAGGTCAAGGGACCGCATTATCACGGTTGGGTGCAGGGATTGGAACAAGAGGACCAGGTGAAACAAAACTAGAATCAGACCGCCGTCATATTCGCAGAAGAATTGACGATATCAAAGGTCAGCTTTCAGTCATCGTTCAGCACCGCGATCGGTACCGTGAAAGAAGAAAGAAGAATAAAACCTTTCAGGTGGCGATTGTCGGCTATACCAATGCGGGAAAATCAACCTTGTTTAATCGTCTCTCCGAAGCGGAGTCGTACGAAGAGAACCAATTATTCGCTACGCTTGACCCAATGACTAGAAAATTAATTTTACCAAGTGGGTTCTTAGCTTTAATTACTGATACGGTAGGATTTATTCAGGATCTACCAACCACCCTAATTGCGGCATTTCGTTCCACTCTTGAAGAAGTAAAGGAAGCAGACCTTTTGCTCCATGTGGTTGATATGTCCAATCCAGATTATTTTCAGCATGAAAAAACAGTTAAGAAACTCCTGGATGACTTAGATATTAAAGATATTCCGCAATTAACCGTTTATAATAAAAAGGATATACAACATCCTGACTTCGTTCCAACAGCCAATACACCAACTGCTTTTATTAGTGCATTTAATCAAGAAGATCGTCAGCACTTAAAAGAGAGAATTGAGAAGATGGTGGTGGAGCTAATGGAACCGTACGAGGTTGAGGTACCTTCAACAGAAGGGAAGCTTCTGTCTCAATTGAAAAATGAGACGATTTTAAGGGAACTATCCTTTAATGAAGAAAACCAATTGTACCGGTGCAAAGGCTACTCTCTTCAAGATCATCAAATCACCGGACAATTGCAGAAATTTCAACAATAGATAGGGGTAACAACATGTTTCAACAGTTAAAAAATGGGGAAAAACTTCAGCCGATTGTGAAAGAAGTAGAACAGAAAATCGCTGAGGTACATAAACAAATTGATGAAAGAATCGAAACAAATCAATTTGGAGTATTAAGAAGCTTCCAAAAACATAGGGTCGGCGATTCGCATTTTATCCCATCGACCGGCTACGGATACGATGATATCGGCAGGGATACACTGGAATTAGTGTATGCAGATGTTTTTGGCGGTGAAGCAGGGCTTGTTCGCCCGCAAATTATTTCCGGTACACATGCGATTTCGATTGCTCTATTTGGTGTTCTCCGACCAGGTGATGAACTCCTATATATAACTGGCAAACCATATGATACGTTGGAAGAAATAGTCGGACTTCGCGGAAATGGAGTAGGGTCATTAAAAGAATTCGGGATTTCTTATGATAGTGTTCCACTTACCAATGAGGGTGGAATGGATTGGACGGCTATTGCCGATAAAATAAAGCCTAATACTAAAATGATCGGCATTCAGCGATCAAAAGGGTATGCAACAAGACCGTCATTTACGGTTGTGGAAATCGGGGAAATGATACGATTTGTAAAGGAAATCAAACCTGACGTCGTAGTATTTGTTGACAACTGTTATGGGGAGTTCGTGGAGGAAATGGAACCTTGCCATGTCGGAGCGGACCTGATGGCGGGTTCTCTTATTAAGAATCCTGGCGGCGGGATTGTGAAGACAGGCGGCTATATTGTTGGGAAAAAACAATGGGTGGAAGCATGTTCTTACCGGATGACATCACCGGGAATTGGAGCGGAGGCCGGTGCTTCTCTTTATAGCCTTCAAGAGATGTACCAGGGGTTCTTCCTTGCACCGCATGTAGTGGGTCAAGCGTTGAAGGGTGCGGTTTTTACTGCTGCGATGTTAGAGGAGCTAGGTATGAATTCTTCACCGAAGTGGAATGCGAACAGGACAGACTTAATCCAATCTGTTCAGTTTGACGACCGTGATAAAATGGTTGCATTCTGCCAAGCGATCCAATTTGCTTCACCGATTAATTCTTATGTAACACCGTACCCAAGCTATATGCCAGGATATGAGAATGATGTCATTATGGCGGCGGGAACGTTTATCCAAGGAGCCAGTATTGAATTAACAGCAGATGGCCCAATCAGACCACCGTATGTGGCATATGTTCAAGGGGGATTAACGTATGCCCATGTGAAAATGGCCGTGTGTCTTGCTGTTGACCATTTAGTTGAAAAAGGATTAATTGAATTAAATTAGGGGAAAATAGGACAGCGTTAGTTGTCCTATTTCATTTTGAAAAAACCATGTAAGAAAACCTTACATATGATTGACAATAAATCTAACACGAAATATAATAACAATATGATTTAACAAAAGGGAGGAGAAATTTGGTGAGTGGAAAGGAAATTCGCCGTTCCATGCCACTGTTTCCCATCGGAACTGTCATGCAACTAACGGAGCTTACAGCTAGGCAAATCCGCTATTATGAAGAGCACCAATTGATTTCTCCAGCAAGAACCGAGGGAAATAGGCGTCTGTTTAGCCTTAACGATATTGATAGGCTTCTAGAAATCAAGGATCTTATTGATCAGGGAGTCAACATGGCAGGAATAAAGCAACTCTTTGCGGTTAAACAGCAGCAAGCAGAAACACTAGAAAAGCAAACTGAAAAAGTCAAGCGAGAGCTAACAGATGAACAACTTAGAAAGCTACTCCGCAACGAAATTATTCATTCAGGAAGAAACAATCGATCCACATTGCGTCATGGCGATATGTCTCGGTTCTTCCATTAAATTCTACTAATTTCTTTTTTAAAAAAATTGGGGGTATTAAAATGGCAAAGTATTCAAGAGAAGATATTCAACGATTGGCAAAAGAAGAAAACGTGAAATTTATCCGTCTTCAATTTACGGATATTCTTGGAACAATTAAAAACGTGGAGATTCCAATCAGCCAATTAGAAAAAGCACTTGATAACAAAATGATGTTTGATGGTTCATCTATCGAAGGTTTTGTACGTATTGAAGAATCTGATATGCTATTATATCCAGATTTAAGCACTTGGGTTGTTTTCCCTTGGACAGCTGAAAAAGGAAAAGTAGCTCGTTTAATCTGTGATATCTATACTCCAGAAGGAAAACCTTTCGAAGGTGATCCACGAAATAACCTAAGAAGAGTATTAAAGGAAATGGAAGAGTTAGGATTCACTAACTTCAACCTAGGACCTGAACCAGAATTCTTCTTATTTAAATTAGATCAAAAAGGTGAGCCAACATTAGAATTAAACGACCAAGGTGGCTATTTCGACTTAGCTCCAACAGATCTAGGTGAAAACTGCCGTCGTGATATCGTTCTTGAACTAGAAGAAATGGGCTTTGAAATCGAGGCTTCCCACCATGAAGTAGCTCCAGGACAGCACGAAATTGACTTTAAATATGCTGATGCATTAACAGCATGTGACCAAATCCAAACATTCAAGCTTGTAGTTAAAACAATTGCACGTAAGCATGGTTTACACGCGACTTTCATGCCTAAGCCATTATTCGGTGTAAATGGATCAGGAATGCACATGAACTTATCATTATTTACAAATGGTCAAAATGCATTCTACGAGCCAACTGGTGATTTAGAAATGAGCGATACAGCTCGTCAATTTATTGCGGGTATCCTGAAGCACGCACCAAGCTTTACAGCTGTAACCAATCCAACTGTAAACTCATATAAGCGTCTTGTTCCTGGTTATGAAGCACCTTGTTATGTAGCGTGGTCTGCAAGAAACCGTTCACCATTAATTCGTATTCCAGCATCTCGTGGACTAAGTACTCGTGTTGAAGTACGTAGCGTTGACCCGGCTGCAAACCCATACTTGGCAATGGCTGTGCTTCTAAAAGCTGGTCTTGACGGAATTAAAAATAAATTGACTCCTCCTGCTCCAGTAGACCGTAACATCTATGTTATGAGCAAGGAAGAAAGAATCGAAGAAGGTATCATTGATCTTCCAGCTACACTAGCTCAAGCATTAGACCAATTAAAGTCTAACGAAGTAATTGTGGCTGGTCTTGGAGAGCACATCTTCGAACACTTTGTAGAAGCAAAAGAAATTGAATGGGATATGTTCCGTACAGTCGTTCACCAATGGGAACGTGATCAGTACATGAGCATGTACTAAAAACAAAAACCTTAGCGCCTTAATGGCTGCTAAGGTTTTTTATTATCCTAGATCGTATAGGTGTTATTTCTCACCTTCTTGGCTTAACACTCTAAATCTATTTAGGACTGTATCACCGCCGATGCCAGCAATGATTGAAAAAACGATGATTTCTACTAATGAATTTGGTGCTGTGTACAAAACGAGGAGGAGAGAGGCGACCGCTCCTAGAAGCAATTCTTCTAGAAAACCCAGATAAATGAACTTTTTTGTTTTCCTTGGCATGATAATTTTACCGTGTTTCCGAACATGTCCAACAACCCCAACCAATCCACCAATTACTACAGAGAAAATAATGTCCCATAACACTGTTTCTCACACTCCTTAAGCCTTTTATTTTTTGGACCTAAGGTAAATCTTGGTGTATTACTATTATATTAAAGCACTGTACTAATATCATGAGTAAATATACTGAATTTTCAATATATTAAACATAATAATGTATTTTATTGAAATTTTTCCCAATATATTGAACAAAGAAGAGCTGCACCAGCTTGGTGACAGCTCTTTTTTATTTAATGGATATGTCGGTAAACACCTATTACTTTTCCTAAAATGGAGACATTCCGTAGAATAATAGGTTCCATTGTAGAATTTTCTGGCTGCAAACGGATGTAATCCTTTTCTTTAAAAAATCTTTTACATGTTGCTTCGTCTTCCTCTGTCATTGCTACAACAATATCACCATTATTAGCTGTTGGCTGTTGTTTAACAATGACATAATCTCCGTCAAGAATTCCTGCTTCTATCATACTTTCACCCATAATTTCTAGCATGAATACATGTTCATCGGCTGGTGCCAAGCTTTCTGGAAGCGGAAAGTACTCCTCAACATTTTCGATTGCAGTAATTGGTAAGCCTGCAGTAACTTTCCCAACTACTGGTACGTTGACAACTTTGTTTCTCGGAATATGAGCAGCTTCGTCCGCTTCTAATATCTCAATGGCTCTTGGTTTTGTAGGATCCCGTCTTATAAGGCCTTTGCTTTCAAGTCTTGCTAAGTGACCGTGAACAGTAGAGCTGGATGCAAGTCCAACAGCTTCGCCGATTTCTCTAACAGAAGGAGGATAACCTTTACTCTTGACCTCTTCTTTAATGAAATCCAAGATATCCTGCTGCCGCTTTGATATTTTTACCATAAAATGCACCTCGCCTGGTTAATGTTGTCTTTATTATAGCATGTTCGCCTTTTTTATACAAACATAAGTTCGAAAATGAAGTTGACAACAAACAAACGTTCGTACTATAATAAAAATAACAAAAGAGAACATATATTCTTATTAGAGGTGTAATCATATGAAAAAATTATGGAACCAGTACTCCTATGCTATTACTCTTATTCTGTTAAGCTGTTCAATTGCTATCATTCTATCCTTCCAGTATCACTCAAATGAAGAGGATCAGTTTATAAAAGTAACAATCTCTGAAGGGGATTCGTTATGGGGAATCTCTGACCAATATTCTACACAGCATTCATTAACGAATAAAGAATTTGTAGGTTGGGTTAAAAAACATAACAAAATGGTAAATGATCAAATCTTTCCTGGTGAAGAAATTATCATCCCTGTAAGTAAAGATGACTCTTCCTCTACAACGGAGCTAGCAAGTGCTCCGGGAAATTAGTTAGGTAATATAGATGAAAGCAATTATTTATTGTCGTGTTAGCACGAATAAAGAAACCCAGGAAACCTCATTAGAACGTCAGGAAGAAGAATTAATCCAGCTGGCGAAACAGCATCAATTCGAAATTGATACGATTATTAAAGAACAATCGAGTGGCTATGATTTTGATCGTGAGGGCATACTACAGGTATTAGATCGAATAAAAGATCAACAGGTTCATGCTTTGTTAATTCAGGATGAAACCCGTCTTGGGCGAGGTAATGCGAAAATTGCTCTCTTACATTGCATCTTAAAGGAAAACATCAAGCTGTATTGCATATCCCATAATGGCGAATTACAACTATCTGAATCTGACTCAATGGTGCTACAGATTGTCAGTATGGTGGAGGAATACCAACGAAAGCTTCATAATGTAAAAATTAAGCGGGGAATGAAACGAGCGGTTGAACGAGGATATCAACCACAACATAACTTAAGAAATCTCGGAGAATCTTCAGGCAGGGATAAAATTGAAGTTCCTATTGAAGAAATTGTTAGGATGAGAAATAGTAACATGACTTTTGCCGAAATTGCCGCAACGCTTAGAGGCTTGGGTTATCGTATTTCTAAAGCTACAATACATAGGAGATACCAGGAATTTATAGAATCACAAGTTGAGTAGACCTTTTGCCTTGTCAGAAGGTCTTATTTTTAGTAAAATCAGATGTCAGACGACTAATTGAAAGGAAGGTTCTTTATGCTATCAAAAGAAAAAATGGCTAGAATTAATGAGTTGGCCAGAAAATCGAAATCGACAGGATTAACGGAACTAGAAGCAAAAGAGCAATCTAAACTACGAAGTGAGTATTTAGCAACTTTCCGTTCTAGTATGCTTGATACTTTAACAAATACAAAGTTCATCGACCCAAAAGGTAATGATGTAACACCTGAGAAAATTAAGGCTAGAAAGAAAAATACACTTCATTAATAAATCGGAATACATTTTGTATTCCCTTTTTACATATACAAACAAATAATGTGTCAAAATAAGAAACAAAATGCCTTTTGAATCTTATTTCAATGCTTTTTGTTGAATTAAAAACATCGGCAATATAATATTAATGATGTATTTAGTATCCTAGTGATTAAGAAAGGATGTAATTTATGTTTAATACTATTGATGATTTATCTGTTACTTCAATCCGAACGCTTTCCATTGACGCAATCGAGAAAGCAAACTCAGGCCATCCTGGTATGCCGATGGGTGCGGCTCCAATGACTTATACATTATGGACACGTTTCATGAATCATAACCCCAAAAACCCTAAATGGTTTAACCGTGACCGATTTGTTTTATCTGCAGGTCATGGTTCAGCATTGTTATACAGCATGCTTCATTTATCTGGTTATAATTTATCAATGGATGATCTAAAACAATTTCGTCAGTGGGGTAGTAAGACTCCTGGACATCCAGAGTATGGTCACACTGAAGGTGTGGAAGCAACAACAGGCCCACTTGGCCAGGGAATCGCTATGGCAGTGGGTATGGCAATGGCGGAGCGCCATGTAGCCGGTGTTTATAATAAAGAGAATTATGAAATAGCCAACCACTTTACATATAGTATTTGCGGTGATGGGGATTTAATGGAAGGTGTATCAGCTGAGGCTGCCTCTCTTGCTGGTCACTTAAAATTAGGTCGTTTGGTTGTTCTATATGATTCAAACGATATTTCATTGGATGGGGACTTAGATAAGTCTTTCTCTGAAAGTGTTAAAGATCGTTTCCTTTCATACGGATGGCAATATCTTCGTGTTGAAGATGGAAATAACCTGGAAGAAATTGCGAAAGCTCTTGAAGAATCTAGAAATGATCTAGACCGTCCAACTATGATTGAAGTTAGAACAGTTATTGGTTACGGTTCACCGAACCGCGCTGGTACTTCAGGCGTTCACGGATCTCCACTAGGGGCTGATGAGCTAAAGCTTACCAAAGAAGCTTATAAATGGACATTCGAAGAAGATTTCCATGTTCCACAGGAAGTATATGATAACTTCCAAAAACTTATCGTTGAAACAGGCGAGAAGAAGGAAAAAGAATGGAACGATCTTTTTGCACAGTATAAGAAAGAATATCCTGAACTTGCTACTCAATTAGAGCAGGCATTAAACAATGAACTACCTGCTGGCTGGGACAAAGAAGTTCCTGTCTACAGTGAAGGAAAGAGCTTAGCAAGCCGTGCTTCTTCTGGAGAGGTATTAAATGCAATTGCGAAAAACCTTCCAACATTTATTGGCGGTTCTGCTGACCTTGCTGGTTCAAATAAAACCATGATTAAGGGGTCAAAGGACTATATGCCAGGTGCCTATGAAGGACGTAATTTCTGGTTCGGTGTCCGTGAATTTGCAATGGGTGCTGCAATGAACGGTATGGCCCTCCATGGTGGCATAAAAGTATTTGGTGGAACATTCTTCGTATTCTCTGATTATTTACGTCCAGCTATTCGTTTAGCTGCGTTAATGGGATTACCTGTAACCTATGTATTTACCCATGACAGTATTGCTGTTGGTGAAGATGGACCAACACACGAACCTGTTGAACAGCTTGCAGCATTACGTGCAATGCCAGGATTATCCATCATTCGTCCGGCAGATGGAAACGAAACTGCAGCTGCTTGGAAGTTGGCAGTTGAATCTACCAATAAACCAACTGCACTTGTTCTAACTCGTCAAGATCTACCTACATTAAAAGGTACGGATACAAATGCATACGAGGGAGTTTCTAAAGGTGCCTATGTTGTTTCTCCATCTGAAAGAGAAACTCCAGATGCTTTATTATTGGCAACTGGTTCTGAAGTAAGTCTTGCTGTTGAGGCACAAAAAGCATTAGCAGGCGAAGGAATTCATGTGTCTGTAGTAAGCATGCCTTCATGGGATCGTTTTGAACAGCAATCTCAGGAATACAAAGATTCCGTTCTTCCAAAGAACGTGAAAAAACGTCTTGGTATTGAAGTAGGTACATCCTTTGGATGGCACAAATATACTGGTGACGAAGGCGATGTGTTGGCAATAGATATGTTCGGAGCATCTGCACCAGGTGAAAAGATTATGGAAGAATACGGCTTTACAGTTAATAATGTTGTTGCCCGTATGAAGGCAATGTTACAAAAATAAACAACAAATGTAAGGGACAGCTTTTAGCTGTTCCTTTTTTTTGTGAAAAATTTTTGAAAAAATTACTTTTCTGAAGGAAAGTTCATATTTTCTATCGAATTCATAGTAGATTTGTTTAGAAATCCGTTAATCGACAAAAGTAGTGGAAGTTTTTGCCGCAGTAAGACAAATGATTCGTTTGTGTTTTTTTATAATAGAAAAAAGGGGAATCAACGAAGGAGAGAACCGTAGTGAGAAAATATCAGCTATATTTAATAGAAGATGAATTTGCGGCCCATTACTTCGGAAGAGAGCGACTATTTTTTCAGCTTTTTCAGGAACATCAACATGCAGTTGGCGAGCTAAAATTTATAACAAAAAAACAAATTTCATATATCACAAAAAGAGTAGAAGTCTTAAAAATTCACCAGTTAATCCAGAAGCAGCTTGGAAAGATTAAGGGATTTAAAGCTGACCATGGTGCATATACGATTGAATTGAGCGGAAAACTAAGTACAGCAAAGGTTGAAGTGTTTCAGGATTTGATTACAGTAGAAGCACAAGGAAGCTATGAAGCGGAAACAGCATTTTTTGAAGTGCTTAGAAAATGTGAATCATCCTTTCTAGCTATTGACCTTGAACATCAACGTTATGGCTGGTTAAAACCAATTAAAGAAAGAAAATTTATCTAATTGAAACGAGATATTGTCTTATCTCGTTTTATTTAGTACACTGTATGATAGACAACATGAAGGAGGAAGTTTAATGGGTATGTACATTCTAGTAGGTATACTAGCATTAGTAGCTGGTGTAGCACTAGGATTTTTCATTGCTCGGAAGTATATGATGAGCTATTTAAAGAAAAATCCGCCAATTAATGAGCAAATGTTAAAAATGATGATGATGCAAATGGGTATGAAGCCTTCACAAAAGAAGATCAACCAAATGATGTCAGCTATGAACAAGCAACAATCTAAATAATTGGACAAGCACATCTATCATATACATTGACCAAACCAATTAAGAGAAACGACCTACAAGTCGTTTCTCTTTTTTATTTCCTAAAAAAGGGAATGAAAGATGGATATTATGAGAACCTTAAAAATAAAAGGCAAGTAGTGGAGTGGTTTAATTTGTTAAAGCAATTACGGAGAAAAATGAATCAAATTTCTCAACAACAAGAGGATAAAGAGAATGTCCACTCTGATGAACTTATACATTTAAAACAGAGCATTATATTTAGAGAACTTGCCAGAAACAACGAAGCAATCGCTAAAATTTATAAATTACATAAGAATCGGGATATAAGCATCAGAAACTTAACAATCGGAGGATCGGGAGTAAAAGCGTGTATTGTATTTTTAACTCCGATCGTTAATGGAGAAATAATTGAAAGATCAATCATTAAGCCATTAATAACAAACACAGATAGAAATAAAGAAATCGAAATGCTCATTATAAATCAATCTATTAAGAAAATTTCTACCTTTAAGGAAGTCCTTTTAGAAGTGAACAAAGGGAGTACGGTTTTATTTATCGATAATTGTTCCATTGCTTTTTCCATGGAAACCGCACAGGTTAAAGCCAGGAATATTGAAAAAGCAGAAACTGAAGTAATCTTAAAAGGGCCAAAAGAGGCTTTTACAGAGAATGTTGATGATAACATCTCATTAATTCGTAAAAAGTTTAGAACGGAAAGTTTAATAAATGAGTCAATAACCGTTTCAAAGAAAAATAACGATGAGGTATATATTCTTTATTTAGAGGATGTAGTAAATGAAGAATTATTAGAAAATGTAAAAAAAAGTTTACAGTCATTTGAAGTAGATGTGATTCAAAACATTGGAATTTTAGAGCAATATATTGAGGATAGGGAAAAATCGATATTCCCAACCACCCTTTATACTGAAAAACCTGATAGGGCAGCATCATTTATTCAAGATGGATATATCGTTTTACTGATGCATAGCTCTCCAGCTTGTTTAGTCCTACCCGCAACCTTCTGGGCCTTTTTTCATACACCAGATGAACATTATTTACGATTTTTATTTGGGAATTTTACGAGAGCATTACGGGGAATGGCCATATTTATTGCCTTATTTACATCTGCCATTTATATATCCATTACTAACTATCATGCGCAGATGATTCCGCCAGATTTGTTGCTGGCCATATCATCGACAAGGGAAAGAGTACCATTCCCAGCTTTCATTGAGATTTTAATAATGGAAATTGCTTTTGAATTAATTCGTGAAGCCGGTTTGAGGGTACCGAATCCAATTGGGCCAACCATTGGAATTGTGGGAGCGCTCATCCTTGGCCAGGCAGCTGTAGAGGCAAATGTAATTAGTCCTCTTGTTATTATAGTTGTTGCATTAAGTGGTTTATCATCGTTTGCAGTCAGCGATATCAGTTTTAATTTTGCCATTCGTATTATAAGATTTATCTTTATTATTGCAGCTGGGATTTTAGGCATATATGGCATGGTTGTGATATTTGTAATGGGATTATCTTATATGGTTTCTATTAGGAGCTTTGGGGTTCCATATTTAGCTCCCATGACTCCAAGATATAAAGCCTCTCAAGATACGGTATTTAGGAAAATTCTACAAAATGAAAGATGGAGGCCAGGATTTTTAAAACCAAAGGATTTAGAAAAAAAGGGAGATACAACGTAAAATTATGAATAAATCGACTAGCACTGTTGGAATTAGAGAATATGTGGCTACGATGCTATTGATTATTGGGGTCAAACTATCTGATAGTACCCCTGCTCTTTACTTCGATAGCTTAAAAAGTGCTGCTTGGATGGGACCTTTAATAGGAGGAATCATCACAACCATCCCATTATTTTTCTTAATTAAAGTATTATCCCTGTATGAATCTAAAAACCTCCATGAATTAAATATCTTACTATTTGGTAAGTACATTGGGTTTCTGTTTTCCTTTATCTTTTGGGTCTATGGTTCCTTAGTAATATCAGTTGATACAAGGAGCTATGTAGATATTATTGCCACTCTTTATTTTGTAAAAACCCCAACCATAGTTATCTTCATTGCTTTAATGGTAGCATGTGCTTACACAGCCAAAAAAGGAATCCAAAATCTTACATCATTGTCTTGGATTGTTCTATCTTACGTGAAAATCACACTGTTATTAGCCTTATTATTAACACTTAAAGATGCTAATACATTCGCCATTTTTCCATTATGGGGGCCGGGTATCAAAAAGGTTGTCACTGAAAGTGCTTTAAAAACCTCAGTTTATGGAGATTTTTTATATATGGGATTAATTTTTCCTTTTTTCACTTCCAAAAAAGTCTTCTCTAAAGGCTCGTGGATTGCCTTAGCTTTTTTAACGGTTGAAATGACTATTGCATTTGTCCTTTATCTATTTATGTTTGATTATGGCCCTGCAAGTTTGTTAACCTACCCATTCCATGAAGTCATACGGTATATCTCCATTGGCGATTTTCTTACCAGTCTTGATACCTTTTTTTTCCCGTTTTGGCTGGTCGCCAGCTTAATGAGGTTTTCTATTTATTTATACTTAAGCGCGCTTCTATTAGGAAACCTTTTTAAAATAAAACAGTTTGAATATACAATTCCAATTTTAGCGAGTGTTTTTTTAATCTTGGGAATGATCCCAGAAACACCCTCGTTTACGATTTTTAAATTAAGAGACCCTTTATATGAACTTTTCTCGCCTGTATTTATTGTATTTCCACTCCTTCTCTGGGGGATGGCAAAGCTGAAGGGTGATTTTAAAAATGAACCAAAAAAAAATAATGCTTAAGATGACCGTATATATCTGTATGATTCTCTTACTTTGCGGCTGCTGGGATAAAAAGGAGTTAGAAGAGAGGGCTTATGTTATAGGTTTAGGAATGGCTAAGAACCACCAATCGAATAAGATTGATATTACATTTTTAATTGCAAACCCTGAGGTGGGAAGTCAGCAAAGTGGGTCCGGTTCAAAAGAACCTGCACGAGAAATACTTACGATTACCGCAAATGATTTTATCACAGCGCGTAATACAGCTAATGCGATTGTTGCAAGGGAACTTACTTATGACCTATTACGAGTCTTTGTTGTTTCTGAACAATTAGCAGGTGATAAGGACTTTATTCGGTATATATACGATGCGACAAAAGATAGGGAAATCAAGAGGGATGCGTATTTAATCGTTTCGAAAGAAGATCCCAGAGTTTTTTTTACCAATAATAAACCTAAGTTGGAAACAAGACCACATAAATATTTTCAATTTATGATAACAAGAGGAATTGAAACGGGATTGATTCCGGATTCAGATCTACATCGATTTTTTAGGGTAACAGAAAATGATGATGATTTATTTCTAGCCATGTATGCAACTACAAAGTTAGAAAAAGGGGGAAAGCGAGGGAATGAGGATGAGTACCTTGCTGGAGAAATAGAAACGGAAGGAACATCCAATCAAACACAATTCATTGGAGCGGCTGTTTTTAAAGAAGGAAAGATGATTGGGAAAATTACGGGGCAAGAAACAAGAATATCCGTGCTTTTAGACGATACGGCTGAGCTAAACGATGTATTAACAACATATCCCGACCCATTTAATAAAAAACTAAGAGTGGCGGCCCGAGTCATCAAGAAACAAAATAATGATATTAACATTGATATTAAACACGGTCCTCCAAAAATCAAAGTTACTTTACCACTTACCATTGAGATTTTATCTGACCCTAGCATGGTTAACTATGGAGCACATGAGGATAAGAAAAAAATCTTAAAAAAACACTTAGAAAATGTGATTTCAAAAAAAATTGAAGCTTATGTTAAAAGAACTCAAACCGAGTTTAAAGGAGAACCATTTACGTGGTCTGCTGAGGTAAGGAAACAGTTTAAAACAATACCTGAGTATAAGAAGTATAATTGGATGAAGGTATACCCTGATGCTAGAGTAGATATTAGGGCAGATATTACATTAGGTGAATTTGGTAAGCAGGAAAAGGTGCCAAATTTAGAAGAGTTGAGGGATTAATATGAAGATCGCATTATGGTTCATAATTATCCTAATGGTAAGTTATAGCGTAGCTTTCTCCATTTCTTTATGGAAAGATAAAAATAAAAGCGGTGCGGTTGTCATCATGATATTTGCCTTATTTATCTTAATCGCCCCATATTTTGTTTTAATGAAATAAAATGTTCACTAAATGTTTTAAAAATTAGCAGGAACCACCTACAACCATGTCTAACTATTTATTTAGGAAGTGGAGGTGGTACAGCTATGAGTCAGAAGGTCATTGAAGGTTTAGATAACGTGGTTGTTGGTAAAAATGAATGCTTATTTTGTGAAAATGATATTCAATATGTAGCGATTGTAAGAGGAGAAAATGATTTAGAGGAGTTAAAAAAACAGTATCCTTTTTGTGAATTCACTGATCAAGTATTACCTTTAAACAAGAAAGTGGTTAACAATGTCCTTAATAAAGAAACACAACAAATCGTTGATCTCGAAGTAATCGTTCGATGTCCTAAATGTAATGCCAACAACAGATTTACCAGTTATCTAAAGTTAAGAAAATGGGTAAAAGAATAATTCGTATTCAGCAATTCCTTTTGGGATTGCTTTTTTTATGATAAATACAAATTTGCAAAATGTTTATTATTTTATAAATATTTGGTAAAATAGAAACCTCGGGAATAAACTTCGTTTCCCGTAATATCACTTTTTTATTTATAGGCTTTGTTAAACGTGTCTGTTGATTTCAGCTCCAAGCGCTTCGCTTTCCGTGGGCGTTTCGGCGA
>NZ_JBCNAC010000066.1:0-65772 GCF_050477885.1 Neobacillus rhizosphaerae | reverse complement strand
CGCCTGCGGGGTCTCCCCTGAACCGTACTCCCACAGGAGTCTTCGCGCCTTCCGCTCCAATCAACAGGAGTTAAAAATCAACAATGTTCTTTAACACAGCCTATTTATAAAAGGGTGTGTTACTTTAAGGGTGTTGGGGGCGGTTGAATGAAAGTATTTTTAAATTTAGGCTGGTTTTTTAGACAAGAGAAAAAAGCGTACATCTCAGGCATTATCTTATTAATGCTTGTTGCAGTACTGCAATTAGTGCCGCCAAAAATTATTGGGATTGTAGCTGATCATATCAATGAGGGGACAATGACAAAAGGTATACTTGCTCAGTGGGTGCTGGTCCTTGTCGCGGTAGGGGTCTCGATGTATGTCCTACGGTATTACTGGAGAATTAGAATTTTCGGTTCAGCGGTCAAACTTAGTAAAATCTTAAGAAATCGTTTGTATCAGCATTTTACTAGAATGTCTCCCGCCTTCTATCAAAAAAACCGCATTGGTGATCTTATGGCACATGCAACAAATGATCTTTCTGCTATCCAGCAAACGGCAGGAGCAGGGGTGCTGACCTTGGTCGATTCCCTTTCAACAGGAGGCTTCGTTATTATTGCCATGGCCTTTACGATCAGCTGGAAATTAACCTTAATCTGTTTACTTCCCATGCCGTTCATGGCGATGTTAACTAGCTGGTTTGGGTCGATGTTACATAAAAGTTTTTATAAAGCCCAAGAGGCATTCTCCTCCTTAAACGATAAAACGCAGGAAAGTATCACAGGGATTAAAGTAATTAAAACCTTTGGGCAGGAACAAGAGGATATTGAAGATTTTCGCAAGCAATCAGAAGATGTGGTGCAAAAAAATATTGTTGTGGCCAAAATCGATTCTCTCTATGACCCTACCATTAGCATTATTGTCGGTATTTCCTTTTTCCTATCGATTGCCTTTGGGGCGAAGTATGTTCTAAATGGAGAGTTAACGATAGGAGAATTAATTTCTTTTACTGCATACCTGGGATTATTGGTTTGGCCTATGCTTGCGTTTGGCTGGTTGTTTAACATCGTGGAACGCGGCCGTGCATCCTACGATCGTGTGACATCATTATTGAATGAAAAGGTAGAGATAACAGATTCGGAAGCATCATTAGATGTGATGCCATATGGGGATATTCAATACAAAATTGATGAATTTACGTATCCAGGGGAATTACGACCTATTCTGAAAGATATTTTCATTTCCCTTGCTTCAGGAGAAACGCTCGGGATTGTTGGGAAAACAGGATCAGGTAAAACGACTTTGTTAAAGCTGCTGATTAGAGAGTTTGAGGGCTATAAGGGGGATATTCTGTTTGGTGGAGAAAAGTTAGCGAATTATAAACTAGAAAGTTTACGCGAAGCGATCGGATATGTCCCACAGGATCATTTCCTATTTTCAGCAACGGTTGCAGAAAATATTGCCTTTACAAATCCAGCGGCAACAGAGAATGAAGTCATGAAGGCAGCAACATTAGCCAATATTCATGAGGATATTCTTCAATTTACGGAAGGGTATCAAACCATTGTTGGTGAACGCGGCGTGTCTTTATCAGGAGGACAAAAACAAAGGATTTCGATTGCGCGTTCCCTATTAATGAATCCAGAGGTTTTGGTGCTTGACGATTCACTTTCAGCCGTCGATGCAAAAACAGAGGAAGCGATTCTCACATCATTAAGAGAGAATCGTGAGGGGAAAACAACCATTATCACCTCACACCGCTTAAGTGCTATTCAACATGCCAATTTTATTATTGTCATGGATGAGGGAAGCATCATCGAAAGGGGTTCTCATGAGGAATTGATGAATAGTGACGGTTGGTACAAGGAAATGTATTTACGCCAGCAACTAGAAGAGCTGGTTGAGCATGGAGGGCACTAAAATGGATGAGAAAATACAACTATCAGAGCGGGAACAAAGGAAAATCTTATTTCGCCTTCTATCCTACACCAGACCACATAAAAAAATAATCGGGTTTGCTTTTGTTTTATTGCTATTAACCACCATTGGAGATATTGTTCTTCCTATTTTAGTGAAAGTCTTTATTGATGATTATTTGACACCAGGGAGGCTAGAGTATCAACCATTACTGGTTCTTGGTTCAGTGTACATGGGCATTCAAGTGGTCAAAGCGATTCTATTATTTTTCCAATTTGTAAAATTCCAAGAGATCGCTTTATATATTATCCAGCAGCTTCGCATTGATGTTTTTTCGAAGGTGCAATCACTTGGCTTAAGATACTTTGATAAAACGCCTGCAGGAAGTATTGTATCGCGGGTGACGAATGATACGGAAGCGATTAAGGATATGTTTGTTACTGTCCTAGCCACCTTTATCCAAAGTGGATTTTTGCTTACAGGAATATTCATTGCCATGTTTATTTTAAATGTAAAACTTGCCTTAATGTGTGTCATTATTATTCCAATATTACTATTTGTCATGAATTTATATAGGAAATTAAGCTCTCGTTTCTACCTTGATATGCGGGAACGACTCAGTCAATTGAATGCTAAGTTAAGTGAATCTCTCCAGGGTATGTCGATTATCCAGGTATTTCGTCAGGAAAAACGTCTTCGTAATGAGTTTGGAGAAATCAACGAGAAGCATTATAATGCAGGAATGAAAAACATAAAGATTGATGGATTGCTATTACGGCCAGCTATTGATTTGATTTATATTTTTGCCTTAATCCTTGTCTTAAGCTATTTCGGGTTTTCTTCCTTTCAACACAGTGTAGAAATTGGGGTCATCTATGCGTTTATCAATTATTTGGACCGTTTCTTTGAGCCGGTTAATCAAATGATGATGAGGCTCTCTTTGTATCAGCAAGCCATTGTAGCTGGTTCACGAGTGTTTAAATTATTAGATGAGGAAGATTTAGCTCCAGCTCAAAAGGAAGAAAAGACCCTATCGATTGAAGAAGGAAAGATTGAGTTTAAGAATCTAAGCTTTTCCTATGATGGAAAAAGGGATGTATTAAAGGATATTACTTTCACAGCAAATCCAGGTGAAACGGTTGCTCTTGTCGGGCATACAGGAAGCGGAAAGAGTTCTATTATTAATCTAATGATGCGATTCTATGAATTTGATCGTGGTGAAATTTTGATTGATGGCGCTTCGATTCGTGAGTTTACAAAACCTGAATTACGGGAGAAGATGGGGCTTGTATTACAGGATCCGTTCTTATTTTATGGGACGGTAAAGGATAACATTCGGCTACATAATGAAGGGATGACGGATGAACAAGTCGAAGAAGCAGCAAGGTTTGTTCAGGCCCATACTTTTATCGAAAAGCTGGATGATGGATATAGCCATAAAGTGGTGGAAAGAGGGTCTACTTTTTCAAGTGGCCAACGGCAGTTAATTGCATTTGCCAGGACCATTGCAGCCAATCCCAAGATATTGGTTCTTGATGAAGCAACAGCTAATATTGATACGGAAACTGAAGAAGCCATACAAACGGCTTTGGCGAAGATGCGAAAGGGCCGTACCACTATCGCCATTGCCCACCGATTATCAACCATACAGGATGCCGATTTAATCCTCGTCCTTCATCAGGGGGAAATAGTAGAACGGGGTACCCATCAAGAGCTATTGGCACTTGGTGGTTTATACCACAAGATGTTCCTGCTGCAAAATGGTGGCGTGGAGCGCCTAGAGGATGTTGTAAATTAATAGAAAAAGCCTGGCATGTGATTGCCAGGCTTTTTCTATTGAAAGGAACCATTTTGAGTGGGAGCTGTCTCTAGCAAGCCGATGATGGAACTTTTTTTATATATACTTTATTATATTCATTTAAAAGGTGATCAAGTTCCTGACTATAGCGAATTGCCACGGAGGAAGACAAGCCGTTCGTTATTGCGACTTGAATTAATTCAGCACGTTTTTTTTCAATTAAGGTAATTAATTCTTGTTTAATCACGGCCGATTTCCTTTCCGGAGTAACTCCTAGGTTTTGGTGGTAGTTGAATACAAGTCTACCAAAATGACATTGTTTTACTAGTATAACCTATAATGTAAATTACTTCAAAGAGATTTGTAAATAAATATCCAACATTTTAGGTGCTAGTTGGAAAAAATAAATAGATTTTGAAGTGGTGGCTTAGAGACACAAAATATTCATGTTTAATCATTATCATTTGGTGAAAAGATTTGTTAGAATGAAGAAGTATCGACTATAGTGGGAGTGTTAATATGACGGATATAAATATATTTTTGGCCCTTGGTGCTGGATTCTTAAGTTTTATCTCACCATGCTGTTTACCGCTTTATCCCGCATTTTTGTCTTATATCACGGGCATGTCTGTTGGGGAATTAAAAACTGAAAATGCTATGCTTCAAAAGCGAAGTCTTCTACATACGATCTTTTTCCTTTTAGGGTTTTCAGCTATTTTCATAGCAATTGGATTCGGTACGTCTTTTATTGGACGCTTTTTCTATGAATACAAAGATTTAATTCGTCAGCTTGGTGGTATTTTTATCGTCTTATTTGGATTAATGATTGTTGGTGTATTTAAACCGGAATTTTTGATGAAAGACCGGAAATTAGAGTTTAAAAATCGACCATCTGGATTTATCGGTTCCGTTCTAATTGGAATGGCTTTTGCTGCTGGATGGACGCCGTGTACAGGTCCCATTCTATCATCAGTTATCCTGCTTGCGGGATCGAATCCTGGATCAGGTGTTTTGTATATGACAGCCTATTCCCTAGGGTTTGCAATCCCATTTTTGATTTTATCTTTCTTTGTTGGAAGGATGCAATGGATTCGCAAAAACAGCGGCAAGATTGTGAAAATCGGTGGTTACATTATGATTGCCATGGGTGTTATACTTTTCTTTGACTGGATGACAAAAATCATTATCGTCTTCCAAAGCATGTTTGGCGGCTTTAGTGGATTCTAAGATTTGTAAAATTTAACTGATGTAGTTCAAAAATGGATGCCGATACAGTGAAAATATTTTTTCATTCGTGATCATTTAAGCTATAATGGGGAAGTAAATAATTAGATAAAGGAAGATTGAACCCAATGAACTACGTTGTTGTTTCTTCAATCGGTGCAGTCTTTATGGGCTTTTTCGTATTGTTCGTTCGTATGAAGGCCGCAAAGAAACCTGCAAATGTAAAAAAGATTATTCTACCGCCTGTTTTCATGTCCAGTGGGGCCTTGATGTATGTGGTACCAGAGTTTCGCTTAACCCCTATGGAAATTTTAGAGGCCGTAATCGTCGGGATGCTTTTTTCTATCTTACTAATCAAAACCTCCAAGTTTGAGGTCCGTGACAACGATATTTATTTAAAACGATCAAAGGCATTTGTGTTTATTTTAGTCGGATTATTAGTCGTCCGTCTTGTGGCTAAATCGATCTTGAGCAGCACGATTGATTTTGGCCAGCTAAGCGGAATGTTCTTCCTGCTCGCGTTCAGCATGATTGTTCCGTGGCGGATCGCGATGTATCGTTCTTATATGAAACTATATAAAGGGTTAAAGAGACATTAAAAACTAGTAAAACACTGATTCAATTTGAGTCAGTGTTTTTGTTATTTTGGAAAAATAAAAACCGTCCCAAGATGGACGGTTTAGAATAAATGCTCGTACGGCTTTACATCAATTCGATTTTCAAAAAGCTTCTTGCGTAAAAATTTATGATCTCTTTTTGGTGTTGCCTGTATATAACCACGAATGACCAGTTCTTCAGTAATCATATCAACTTTCTCATTAAGCGCAAGTTCGCCAATTTTCCCAGCGATTTTATGACGAGCTACATCTCGGAAAAGCTCAGGAACCGGGCTGACTAAATCCTCAAGTAGAGCCTTTTCTTCAGCACCCCATAGGTGACGTGTTTCATTTACATAATGTTCTTCCCAATCCATATTCGACTTGCCATCTTCTTTAGGCATCTTTTTCAAAAACTTACGGAACATAAAAAATCCGCCGATTGCGAATGAACCTACTAGAAAAACGACCCAGAACATGATAAACCACAAAAACCAACCACTCAACTGCTGCATTCTATTCACCTACAAAAACTATTTTTTCATCTTATTATAGACTTTTTTTTGTTGGGATGACAAGTAGTTGCCATAACTGAATGAAAGTTGGGGATTAGAGTCTAGTTATGTGGTTGATGTGGATTTTGATCAGCATTTGCAAAACATGTCGAAAAGGTGACAAATAAGCTCATTCTATTGATTAATACTATATTCCATTGTATTATGATTACAAATGATATGAATGGTTAAGAGACTGTTAGTCAAAGTAAAAACAGCTTGTAGCCTTACATCTATGGGGCTGAATGGGGTACTGGTGTCCTCCACAGTCTTCAAAACCGCTTGTGACCTGCGTGCCAGGTCAGGTGGGTTCGATTCCCACACAGTCCCGCCAATTCTGGGTTTTCGAGGGGTCAGACCCAATTTCCAGAATTTGATACACACACGGTCTCCTCCCAATTTAGACCGAGTTTGGGGAGAACCGAAAACCGAAACCGTTCATGTCCGAAACCTTCAAAATATAATTATTTTGGAGGTTTTTTATTATGGTGACAAAACCAATTAGAAAGTCCAAGAGGAAACATTCCAGAGAGACCAAAGTCGAAACTCAAATCCTAGAGGAACTAACCATGAGCGAAATGTTCCAGCGTTTTATGTGGGAGAAACAAAGTGAGGGACTTGCTCCGAGAACCGTTGAGGAATACTACGTCCATTTTCAATATTTAATGGACTACTTGGAAGAAGACTTGACGAGAGAAGAAATGGACTATGAGCCGTTCCAGAGTTATATTCAATATATGGTTCAAGACAAAGGTTTAAAGCCAATGACCGTTAACGTAAGGGTCAGAACCATGAGAGCATTTCTTCGCTGGGCATATAAAGAGCGTCTTATTGATTTACCTGTTCATGAGAAATTCAGACCTATTAAAACAGAGGAAGACACGATTGAGAGCTTCACACAAACTGAAGTGAAATCAATTCTTAACACATTTGACACGTCAACCTATGTTGGATTCAGAGACAAAGTCATGACCATGGTCTTGCTTGACTCTATGGTTCGTATTTCAGAGCTTCTCGAAATGAAACGGAGTCTGGTTGACCTAAAGAACGGAATTATAAAGCTTGAAGCTCACACGACCAAAACTAGGAGAGGGAGAGAAGTTCCTATCTCCAGTAAAACCGCAAAAATGTTAAAAGAGTACATGACAGAGTCAGAGGACTTTGGAGAAGAACATTTATTTCTTTCTTACGACGGGAGACCAATTTGCTCAAACACTTGGAGAACACGATTGAGAGAAGTTGGTGAACTTGCTGGAGTCCGAGGAAAACGAGTCTCTCCTCATACATTCCGACACACTGGAGCTTTGTTTTATATCATGAATGGGGGAGACCCATTCTCCCTTCAGAAAATACTCGGTCACTCCGATATGAGCATGACTCGGAAATATATTCAAATGACCAACATAGACGTAAGGAAACAACACAACATTTATAGTCCTTTGAAAAATCTCTGGTAGGAGAGAACCGCATTGAAAACAGTCGTAATTGAAATTCATTATATCTCTCTTGAGTTTGGGCAAAGGGTATCCCAAAGCGGAGAGTTCAAGCTTTACAAAAACAAAACAAGAGAGCAATTGGCTTTGGAGTTTTGGAAATGGATAAAAAGGGAGTCGTTAAGGACTTTGGAGCTTGAGAAAGTAAAATGTGACAGGGAAGATATAACAAACCTAGTGAGAGGGCTTTTATAGGCTTCTCTCTTTTTTTGTCGTAAAATGTCCATATTTAGGAAAGCGTTATTGTTATATAATTTAATTGTATAAAATTAGGAGGTGTTTTATGGTAAAGGTTGAATTTTGTAATGCGTTGACTCGTGAAACGTTTAGGGAGGTTGAATACCCTAACAGCGAAATGCCTGATTCGATACTTGCGGCATTTGGTCAAAGTGATGGTCAGGAAAGTTTTATCATAGACAGAGATTTTAGGACACTTAAAGCTAACTATGTAACCCACGACATTGCGAAAGAAGACGGTAACACCATTTATCGAATGTTTTTCACTGTTAGGTTGAATGACATTCAAGCTCGCGTAAAAAGAAAGAAGTAATACCCTACATTTTAATTACTACTCCTTGCTCCTATGTTTCTCCATAAGTTAGAAAAAACCTTCAACCACGATTCCTACATTCCAGAACTGATTCCAACTCTAAGCTTCCTCTTTGGAAGCTTTTTTCATTTGTCACTTTATAGAGAATATTGGCAATTTAATGGTATAATTATCTAAAAGGTGAAAGGGGACTGACACTTGGCGATTCTAGATATTTTCTCTAAAAGAAACAGAGGAAAACAAAAGTCTATATTTAAATATAATGAAATACCACAACCTTTGAGAATACAGATTTTACACATTTGGAGAGATGCAATTGGTCACTACGACCCAAACTCATATTATGATTCAAATCATTGTTCAAACGAAACTTGGAGTAGTATTCACAAAGCTTTGTGTAAAGAGTACGGTGTAGTGAGATTAAGTGAGAATGGGTATAGCCACATTGAAGAATGTTTTGCTTTTATGCAAGATGAAAAATCTGTGGAAAAAGTGCTTGATATTATTGAACTTACTTTCCGAATTATAGATACAGATATAAGAAATGACCATTGGTATTGGAATTTAAAAGGGATAACCCAGTACCCAGATGACGCAATCGACGAATTGAATAGACGGTTCCAAGAACATGGAATTGGCTATCAATACCTTAATGGAAAGATAGTCCGAGTGGATTCAGATTATATTTATCGAGAAGCGGTGGAGCCAGCAGTCAACCTAATGTTTGGTGAAGGTTTTAAAGTAGCTTCTGAAGAGTTTATGAACGCTCATGAACACTTTAAGAAAGGTAGAGATAAAGAAGCTATTGTTGAAGCTGGGAAAGCATTTGAAAGCGTTATGAAGACCATATGTTCAAAACTTAATATCAAGCTTACAGGGAAAGAGACAGCTAATCCTTTGATTAAGCTTTTAATAAAAAATGAAGTTATACCCGAATACGTTGAAAACTCACTAATGGGTCAGCCAGTTCTTAGAAATAAACATGCTCATGGTCAAGGTGAAAAGAGCGTTCCGCTCCCGAGATATACAGTAGCATATGGGTTACATTTATGTGCAACCAATATAGTGTTTCTTATTGAAGCTTACAAATCAAAGAAGAACAAGTAATTTTACTAAACTGCTATCCAGTTATGGGTAGCTTTTTATTTTGTCTCCAATTCCCAGAGGGGAACGAGACTTCCTCGTGATAAAATGGTAATGGGAGTTGATTTATTTTGTTTGTTTCACCAATGCTATTACACAAATCAGAACGTCCATTCGACGACAATTCATATATAACAGAACTTAAGCTGGACGGTTTCAGAACGGTCTGGACAAAGTTTGACGATAAAGTCCGAATATATACTCGGCACAACAATGACATTACTTCCAAGTTCCCAGAGCTATTGAGTCTTCCTATTCCCAACGGAACGGTTCTTGACGGTGAAATTGTTGTCACAGACCAACAAGGGAAACCAGACTTTGAAGCGACAATGGAACGCTTCATGTCTAAACGGTCTGGTCACGAAATTTCTTTCTGTGTCTTTGACATTATCTATTTCAAGGGAGAGAAGCTCACAAACCGTCCTTTGCTGGAACGGAAAGAGGTTCTTACAAAAGCAATTCCAGAGGACTCAAAGAGGTTGAACAAAGTCCAGTGGATAAAGGGAAACGCTGAACAGTACTTTGAGCTAATAAAGGAACATAACTTGGAGGGAATTGTCCAGAAACGAGCTGACTCGCTCTATCAAATAAACAAACGCTCACAAGATTGGCTCAAGGTTATTAATTACCAGTTAGAGGACGTTTATGTCTCTGGGTTAAGAAAAGACGAGTTTGGACTTCTCTTAAACTTCCAGAATGGGAAATATGCTGGACTCCTTGAGTTCATGGTTCCAGAAGAAAGAAAAGCTTTTTATAAGCAATACAGTGATTTTATTGTAGAGGAAAATGACAAGTTTGTTTTCCTTGACCCAAAAATGAAATTGAAAGTGAAATACCGAAACCTAACGAAAAAGGGACTTTTGAGAATACCTTCTTTCGTTGAATGGGTCAGTTGAGGGAAGCTCTAATTATGGGCTTCTCTTTTTTTTTGTAAATAATTTGTAACCTATTGTAACATTTTTGTCGAAATATCACTGTAAAATCTAGTAAAATGGAATTAGCGAATTTTATTTTACTAGAGTAGGTGTATTGACAAAAAATGAGTACAAATTTAGCGAAACAAAAAAGGGAAGATTTAAATGAGAAGCTCAATGAACTTAAATTGTTTGTTGAGGAAAATTCACACGACGAAAGCATGCGAAAGTTCTTAAGTTACATTAGTGAAATTGAAAATGATTTAAATGGGAAAAAATACGGTCTGGTATTTGAAGAACACAAAGAAGGTATAGACGAAAAATTAGAAACTCATATTCCTGTTTTAAAAGAAGAACAGGAGCTTTTTATTGATAACGGTGGGGATATGAACTTTTTGATTGAAGGAGATAACTTAGCGGCTTTAGAACTTCTTCAGAAAACCCATAAGGAAGCAATTGACGTTATTTATATTGACCCTCCTTACAATACGCTCAAAGAGGGTTTTACTTATTCGGATAAAAAGGTTGATGGAAAGGATACGTTCCGTCACTCAAAATGGTTGTCATTTATGGAGAAAAGGCTAAGCCTTGCCAAGTACCTCCTATCTAAAAAGGGTGTCATTTTCATTAGTATTGATGAGAATGAATTTGCACAGTTAAAAATGCTGTGTGACCAAATTTTCGGTGAGCAAAATTTTATTGAATGCTTGATTTGGAATAAGAGGGTTCCGAAGAATGATAAAGGAATTGGCAGTATTCATGAATATATTCTTCTATATGCAAAGCATTCTGGGTTTAAATATAAGTTCAAAATGCGTAAGGATGGCTTAGAGGAAATAGACATTTTAGTTGAGGACTGTAAAAAGAAAGAACTGTCAATCAAAGAGACAGAAATAAAGCTAAAACAATTATTTAACAAGAACAAATGGGACAGAGGTATTACCTTATATAACGCTTTAAATGAAGACTATGAAGTTTGGGGAAAGATTAATCTTAGTTGGCCGAACGGAAATACATATGGGCCGAGATATGAAGTTCTTCACCCAGTAACCAAAAAGCCAGTTAAAATACCAGATAGAGGATGGCGTTGGAGTGAGACTACATTTAAGAGTAAAGTGGATTACGAAAATATAATTGAAAGGCACGACGGTAGTTATATGTGCGGAGAGATTTGGTTCTCGAAGGACGAAAATATGCAACCTAGTGCAATAAAAATGCTTAAAGACGTGGATAGAATGTTGCTTCGCTCAATTATTAGTACAAAAAGTGATGGAAGTATGGAGCTAGAGAAGTTCTTTAATAAGAAAGGTGTTTTTGCTTACCCTAAGTCCAATTCTTTAATGAAAGAATTAATAGATTCAATTACGTATGAAAATCAGGATTGTACTATTTTGGACTTTTTCGCTGGCTCTGGGACTACCGGTCAAGCTGTTATTGAACTTAATGCAGAGGATAGCGGTAATAGAAAGTTTATCCTAGTTACCGATAATGAAAACAATATCTGCAAAGAGGTAACATATGAGAGGATTAAGCGAGTAATTGAGTCAGATACGACTTACCAAACAAGCTTAAAGTATTTCAAGGTTGACTTTGTAGAAACGGAAAATAAAGTTTACTACGAGTATGCTGATGAACTTCTTCAGAGTGTTAGAGAGCTTGTAGAACTAGAGCATTTTATCAATTTCACTGATAATACCAAGATTGCAATTATCCTTACAGATACAGAACTAGAGGAATTTATTAATAACATAGCAAACAACCAGGAATGTAAGGTGATTTACGTTGGTCATGACGTTTTACCGTCAAGTGAACATGAAGCTCACTTTAGAAAGTTTAATATGAAAGTCAACGTTATTCCTGATTATTACTATAAAGAGTCTAGGGGGTAAGAGTTTTGTTTGAATTAGCTGAGTTCCAAAAGAAAGCAATTAAAGACCTGACTGAATGTGTTGAAGATAATAAAAAAGAGATTGTTTTTAAAAGTCCCACTGGGTCAGGGAAGACAATTGTTTTAACACATTTTATGGACGAATACGGAAAAGGTCATATAAATAATGTATTTGTCTGGCTTACTCCTGGAAAAGGAAATTTAGAGGAACAAAGTAAAGCGAAAATGGATAAATATATCCATAACAGTCAAACAAAACTTATTACTGAAGTATTGACAGACGGTTTTTATGAGAACGACTCTTGTTTTATTAACTGGGAAATGCTCACTAAAAAAGGAAATAATGCTCTGAAAGAGGGCGAAAAAGCAAACTTCAAAGAGCGTATAAAACAAGCTCATAAGGAAGGTTTGGAGTTTATTATTGTTGTGGACGAAGCTCACCAAAATGACACAGTTAAAGCTGATGACATAATAACAATGTTCAAACCTAAAAATATTATAAGAACCACTGCAACTCCAAAAAATATTGGAAGTGCGAAGTTAATAGAAGTTATGGAAGAAGACGTAATTGCAGAGGGTCTTATCAAAAAGGTACTTATAATCAACGAAAACTTCGGCAACTCGATTGAGACTGATAGTCAGGTGAATTATCTACTTGAGAAAGCTTTAGAAAAGCTTGATGAACTGAAATTAGCATTTGAAGAAAGAGACTCTATTGTTAATCCACTCGTTGTTGTTCAATTACCTAACAACAGTGAGCTAGTACAATTTGAAGTGGAAAATTACCTATCCACAAAGGATATTACGTACGATAATGGTTTGCTGGCAATTTGGTTAAGTGAGCAGAAGGAGCACCTTGAAGATATTGAAGAAAATGATGCAAAACCTATTGTCATTCTTATTAAACAAGCAGTTGCGACTGGTTGGGATTGCCCAAGAGCACATATACTTGTAAAACTTCGTGATAGTTCAAGTGAAACATTTGAGATTCAAACTATCGGAAGAATTAGACGTATGCCTGAAGCAAAACACTATGAAAGTGACCTCCTTGATTCTTGCTATCTATATACTTTTGACGAAGATTACACAGAAGGTGTCAGAACCAGTTTAGGTAAGGGTGCTCTGGACGCAGATACATTGTTTTTGAAAGAGGAACATAGAGGAGTTATTTTAACCAGCGAGCAAAAGTCAGTTCTTGGAACAGCTAGTGACGCTACTCAATCTCTAAAAACAATGTTGGAATTTTATAAAACAACATATGGGACTGGTACTAAGTCAGCTGAAAATATTATACGCTTGGAGCATAATGGTTATAGATTTTCCGAAAAAATAGTTAAAACTACTTTCACAGGTCAAGTTCACAAATTGACTAAACAAGAATTTGAAAACCTTACGGCTATTGAAATGGTTGAACCATTGAACACACATAAACATGGTCGTGAGTACCACAATAGAGTTGGTAAGCTAGGTGGTAAAGTAGGATTAAGCTACGATAAAATGAATACAATAATTCGTCGTTTGTTTGACAAGAGTGTTAAATATGATAATAAGATACTTTCATTGGAAACAAAGGACGTTTATGCTTTTGTAATCAACAATTACTATAAATTAGCAGAGGACTTTCAAATTGCTAATGCCAGCCTTACATTACAAATATCTGCCGCACTTCCGGTTGTTGTTGAAAAAGAATTTCGCTTCCCACTAGAATTTCAATTCACTTATAGTAAGAAAAATCGGGTGCAAAAAGAATATAAAAACAATGTTTACAAAGGTTATCTTTCATCAGCAGAGAAACGCTCTGATTCAGAGAAATCTTTTGAGAAGTATTGCAATGATTCTTCAGAAGTTGAATGGTTCTACAAGAACGGTGATAAAGGAAGCGAATATTTCTCAATTGTCTATGTTGATAACAATGGAACCCAGCGCTCATTCTACCCTGACTACATTGTTTCAAAAGACGGAGAAACATGGATTATTGAAACAAAAGGTGGCTTTAATAGGACTGGAGAGTCAGAGGATATTGACAAGTTCTCTCCAAAGAAATTTGAAGTTCTAAAGCGATACTTGGATAAATACAACCTCAAAGGCGGCTTTGTAAGGAAGGATAAGAGTAACAATGAGCTGTTCATTTGTATGAACGAGTACAACGACGACATTTCAAGTGATGAATGGCAATTGTTAGAAGAAGTCTTATAGAATTGTGGAGAGAGTCATTTACAGACTCTCTTTTTTTTGTCTTTTGAGCTTGTTAGTCACACATTCCAGAACCTCTCGTTGTGCTTATTGTAAAAAGTACAAAGGAGGAACCGCATGATTAGAATTTTCATGTTACTGTTCGCTTTTGCTGTCCTAGAATATTTCGCTTTCACAACAAAGGAATTTTACCAGTCAATTCTATTTGGGGTTCTGGGAATGGTCATGTTTGCAATGAGCATTTTCGAGCTTATTGTCCGAGGTGACTACTAATGTTGAAAGTTGGAGACCGAGTCGCTGTCACGATAAAAGGGAGAGCAAATTGGTTGAAGCTTAAGAACGCTCCAGCAACGGTTATGTATATTGACCAGCCGACTCTTTACACTCACCATATGAACCCAGTCCAAGTCGAACTTGACGAACCTTATGACGAACACGGTCAAAAAGTTATTCGGGTTTCCCTGAAAGAAGTGAAGCCGCTTGAAGAAGACAAGTAAAACAATCGGTGAAATGACAAAGTTGAGGGGAACTTGGGAACGCAAGCCAATCACCCAGGTGGTTCCGAACAAGAAAGGTTATACACGGAAACAGAAACATAGAAAGGACTGGTCTGAGTGAGAGTTGTTGGAACAGTGAATGTTGGAGCTTTGTCTGGTCTATCAATTGAAGACTTCAAAGAGGTTTGCAATGTTCACGGAGTCAGAGTTGTCTCTGCTCTTAAACTCGGAGGACTACTCGTGAAGTCTTACCGTGTGGAAATTGAGGGTTCTCCCTCTGCTATTAAACGAGTCCAAAGGTTCATGAGTAGTCTCTAGTATTTCAAAATTTGGTTCACTGGAACTCCAGTATTTCAAAAAGTGAAGCATTAAACTCTCCAGTATTTCAAAATTTGAAATGACTAAAGAACATATATAAGAACAAATAAAAAGAATAATATAAAATAGGACGGTTGAAATACTACCGTCCTTTATTTAATCAAAATGTTAGGTTGAGTTCTTCTTTTATATCGTCTAATTGTTCACGGTACTCCAACCATGTTTCCTTCTTTTCTTCTTCGGTCAAATATCCTTTGTCGTCGAAAATAAAAATACATTGTTTGATAAATTCTTCGTCTTCTCTTTTCCACGTTTCAACGAAGTCTTGATATGTCATTTCTGTTTTCTTATATTTTTCAGCAGAGCGTTTGACCCTGTTCACAGTCTTTGCTCCAATATTACGGAGCCTAGCTCTCATGAGACTCTTTTGGTCTTTCAAGTATTGGTCATATTCTTCTTGGGTATAAGTCTGCTCTTTAATTACTTTACCGCCATAAAAAGGGTCATTTTTTGCTCGGTTGTTTTCCTCGTTTACAGCTCGCACAAAACCATTGAAAAGCGACTTGAATAGTCCCATTCTTTCACCTCCGTTCTTGGTTCAATTTATTCAGATTCGTATATCCATATGTTGTTATTTTTATAATATCAGATAGTCCCACATTCTTTAAAGAGTGGTCAGAAGGTTGTGACATAGTTCTCCAGTTGCCTTTATTAGTGTAAGAGTCATATGGCTCTGACAACTAAAGAATAGGAGGACGACGAATGAACGCAAATTTGATTATTGACTATTTGCTGGACAAAATTAAAGTTCTTACTCGTGAGAACGCTTTTCTTTACGCTCAAGTTCAGACATTGGAAGAACAACTGAAAGCAGAACCAAAAGAAGAAAAAGGAGCTGAAGAATAATGTTAAACGAACGAGTTAAAGAGCTTCTCGAATATTTGAATGTATTGAGTCAGGTTCAAGGTTCCGGTCATTACGTAAATGAAGAAATTAAGGAAGTCGTCAAGGAAATACGACTGGAACTGGGACTGGAGAAAAGAAAGCAAGAAACTTTGAAGGAGTCTCGTCGTTTAGTCTTTGAAGCTAAACTTGGAAGGAGAGCAACGTTTAGACAAATGACTCTCTTTGAAGCTGTATTTGGTTTTTATAGAGGAACCGTTGCTGTTCCGTATTTTGACATGGAGAGGAAAGAAATGAAAGAAGCTCTGAAAATACTTCACGGAATGAACAAGGAAGTCGAGGTAGTTGAAAAAGCAAATATTATTGAGGTTCGTCGCTAATGAGTGACGGACTTATTTTATTGCTGGCCGGACTCCTCGTTTCACTCTCCTTTGTGAGCTTCGTTCATTTTATTGTTGCTCCGCTTGTGAAATTCCTCTTTTATACTTATGAGCCACTCATGTTCCATTACACGCTAAAGCTCTCTTTGAGAATTAAAAAGTTGAAAAAAGTCTGGGAAAAGTTCTGGAAAAGTACCGTAAAAAGACCCTATTTTCACTTGAGAAAAGACCGTTTCTGACAAAAGGAAAATGTCTAGTAAAAGTACCAGAGAACCCTTTGTTTTCTAGGAGAGTGAACCTTTGGAATTAAGAAAGGAGGTATTGTAAAAATGTCACAACTACCACGTAAAAACCCGCTGACACTTTCCCAGAGACGCTGTGCTGAAATTCTTGCTACCAACGATATTCACAAAATGACCATTGCCCAGATAGCTTCGGAAATTGGAGTTGACCCTCGTACCATTTACCGTTGGAAGAAAGACCCGGAGTTCATTGCCTACCAGAACAGCATTGCAGAACAGGCAATGGAAGACTTCTTGTCTGAAGCTTACAATATGCTGAAGCAATTACTCCGTGAAGGACGCTCTGAAAAGACAAAGCTTGAAGCAATTAAGCTGGTTCTTCAGAACAGAGGAAAGCTCACAGAGAAACAAGAACACGTTCATGAAATAAAACAACAACAAACACTTGAAGACTTGGAACGTGAAGTCATTGACATGGAGAACGAATTGCTTGAAGACTAAATGAATGTATCACAATATAGATTTTGTTACATTGAGAACGCTGTTGAAGAACGTTTTGAAATAAAGTGTTTTAACAAATAGAACGAACTGAAACGAACAGGTTCTCCGACTCATTGAGTGACATTCGGAAATTTTTTGTGAGCTTCTCAAAAGGGGTACACAAGGGGGAGTGGGGTCTCTGGTCTCCCTCCTCTGTGTCCTACAATTTACATACAAAATTTTTAAAGTTTGGGGTCAGACTTGACTGACAAAGCGTGTTGAATAAAATAATAAAATTAGGGGAGAACGACAATGGAACCTTCATTGGTTCTCTCCGTATAGAAAAAGGAAAAGGAAGAATGAGGAGGAAGAAAGAAACAATGTTCAAGTTCATGTTGGTTGCTTTGTTGTCACTTGGGTTGCTCTCTGGTTGTGTTCGCTATGAGAACGGAAAACCGGTTGAAGCCGAAACGACTCATGAGGTCAAAAAGGAGAAAACAGAGAACGGAACCTTGAAGGAAGCTATGAAAGTTTACAAGTACGTCAAAGTGAAAGTACACACTGACGCTCGTAAAACGACTGGTCACATTAACCTGGTCATTGAGTTGGACACAAGCATTGGAGAACGGAGCCAAGCTTCGACTGTGGTTTCTCAAACTGATAAATTTATTAAAACGCTCAAGGATAAGCCAAAGACCGTCACGGTTTCAACTCTTTATGACGGAGTGAAAATTCTCCAGTTTACGAAAGAGGTAGAGACAAAGAAGCTCAAAATTGACTTTGCTCACCCAAAAGTTGAAGACTTTTTGAGAAAGTCTGGTCAAATTAAATAATGAACTCAACCTCGTTGGAGTCAGTGTAAAACACTCACTTCAAGGAGGTTTTTTACTTGGAAAGGAGTAAGCAGAATGGTTGAGAAAATTACTTCTCTTGCAGAACTACAAAAGAAATATGTTCTGGTAACTGGTCGGAGACCAAAGAAGGGGGACTTGGTTTACGTTCCGAGTCAGCAAGCAGTCTTCGAGGTTCAATACGCTGACCGAATGAATGTGAGAGTGGAACGTGGACATAAGGGTTCCGGTCTCCTGCTCACACTTCCATTCAGTCATTATAAATTGATTGAAAAGAAATAGTTCACGACACATAAAGAGGGAGGGTCTATACTGACTCTCCCTTTTAATATTTTAGTATTTCTTTAAGTCTCTTAATTTCTGCTTCTAATTGAAGGGTTATTCTGAAAACTAGGTCATGTCCCATTGTTCTATTATGAGCTAATAAGAACCAAGCTTGTTCCAGTTCTTCGAGTTGTTCTTCAATTTCTTTGGCGGTTAACCAAAGAGTGTCTCTCACTTTAATTTTCAAAGGCTCCAATTTTTCTCCTCCTTATAGGTTAAAATCTTTCAGAGCTTCGTCCATTGTATCTTGGTTAATTCCGATATAACGGAGAGTTATAGACGGAGCTGAATGATTGAATATCTCTTGCAATAAAGCAACGTCCTTTTTCTTTTTATAAAACCAATAACCAAACGTTTTTCTCAACGTGTGAGTTCCTATTTCGTCGAGACCAATTTGTGAAGCTGTCTTGTTGAGAACTCGGTAAGCTTGAACCCTTGTTATTGGTTTGTCTCCCTTTCTGCTAGGGAACAACCATTCCTCGTCCTTCATGTCTTCAGTGTAGTCGTAAATAATTTGTTTGAGCGATTGGTTAATCAAAAAGCGTTTTGTTTTCCCAGTCTTGCTCTCCTCAATAACCAAGTGAGACTTTCCTCGTATGTCTTTCACTTTCAACTGGAGCAAGTCTGAAATTCTGCAACCAACATTTATTCCAATAGTGAACATAAAGGAGTCTCTCGGTGGGAGTCTCCTTTTCATTTCTTCAATTTTCTCCAAGTCACGAATTGGTTGAACAAACTCCATACAATCAACTCCTCATTTAGTTTCTTATTTACTTAAAATTTTAATTCGATATGTTACATTCGTCAATTACTAAATTACGAAATTAACAGAAATTTTTCGAGCGTTCCAGACCGCTTTGGTCTAATTCTTGAACAAAGGAAGGAGGAAGGAAATGAAAGCTCAACACTTAGTTGAGAGATATGGTTTTTGTCCAGTGACGGAACCGGCCAAAAGGAAACGAATGATTGAGCTTATCAAACGGAAGGTTCCGACGGTCACGGACTTGGAAGAAAAACGTGAATGGTTGGTGAAGCTTAAACAACTGAAACGAATTGACCGAGCTGAAAATGACGTTCTGTTTTTCATGTACCAATATCTCGGAGCAGAAATGAACCCTGAGTTTGAGGAACCTCTTATTCCAAAGGGAGTCTCAATTGATATGGCTCCAGACTTCCATATTCAACTCACCGATATTTTGAACGTGGTTTCCAACGAGGAAGTCAACAAGAGGATAGCTTGGGCGGCTCCTCGTGGTCATGCAAAGTCAGCTTACTTGTCAAACGCTTTTCCACTTCATCAGTGTGTTTACCAGAAACGGAAATACATTTTGATTATTTCCGAGACTGACTCAATGTCCAAGAAATTCATTGAGTACGTTGCAAACGCTCTGAAGTTCAACAAGTTGCTCCGTGAGGACTTCGGTGAACTATTGAGTCCAAAGAGTCAAATGAATGAAAGAGACAATCAAGAAGCTTTCCTCACAAAAGCTGGAACTCTCGTTGAAGCTTCTTCAATGGGTAAGCAAATGAGGGGTAAAAGGAACGGTGCTTATCGTCCAGACTTGGTAATTTGTGACGACCTGGAGTCCAGCAAGAACACAAACACAGCTGAACTCCGGGACAAGAATCTTCATTGGTTCAACTCGGTTGTTATGCCTATTGGAGACCCAGACAGAACTGCTTTCATTTACATGGGAACAGCGGTTCACCAGTCTGGTCTTTTGTTTGAGGTCATGAGACGTTCCGACTTCCAGTCCAAGCTGTTCTCCGCAATTATTAGTCCTCCAGAAAGACAAGACTTGTGGGATATGTTTGACGAGCTTCTCCGAGACCAGACAAATCCAAACCGAAAGGAAACAGCTCTTGCTTTCTATGAAATGAACAGAGAGGAAATGGACAAAGGAGTCGAGGTTCTCTGGGAACAACGCTGGAGTTACCTGGGACTCATGATTGAGAAAAGCAACATGACTTCAAAAGCTTTTGCTTCGGAATATTTGAATGTTCCTATTGACGAGGACTCTCAAACTTTCAGCAAAGACAGAATGGTCTTCTGGGACTATGGAGAACTGGACGATTTGAACCTTGAAATATACGGAGCTTGGGACATGGCTTTCGGTAAGTCAAACCGTTCCGACTATAACGCTGTTGTCATTCTTGGAAGGGAAAGACGGACTGGTGTTCTTTATGTGCTTCATACTTGGGCAGAAAAATGTCCAGCTCATAAAGCAATGGAGAAAGCTCTGGAAATTATCAAGGAGTATCAACCAAGAGTCTTTGCTGTTGAAACCGTTCAAGGTCAGTTCGACTTATACAGACAGCTCCGAGAACAAATGATGAAAGACCGTGTCTATATGACCAAGCTCAAGCCAATAACAACGAACCGTTCTCATGGTAAGAAAGAGGAACGTATTGAACAAATGGAACCTCTATTCGAGAACGGAGTCATTCGTCCTCACCAAGCTCAAAGACTCCTCTTGGAACAGCTCGAAATGTTTCCGTTCGGAGACCATGACGACTTACCAGACGCTCTCCAAATGGCTCTCGACTTATGCTCACTCCAAACTCGTAAAAGCTGGGCAAGAAAACCAGCTGGACTTTAATTTTGGCAGATATGGTTGTATTTCCAACAACCAGTTTCTCTTATAACTGCAAATACGTTGTGTTACATTCTAACATTACGCAATTACGAAATAGGAAGGAGGTTGAGTAATGTTTGGAATTGGTTCGTTTTACCCTAACGTGACTAAAGCTCACGGTAAGAGAATTAAACGTTATCGTGAAAACAAGAAGCTGTTCATGGGTCAACACTATGAAATTCTTGAGAAATACAATGACGTTCTCTCAACATACCAGCAACGTCAAGTTTACGTGACAACAAACCTTGCTGGTCTAATTGCAAAGAAGTCGGCTGACTTCCTATTCGGTGAAAATGCTCTTTACTCCGCTGGAGGAAAAGACAACTCACCAGAACAGGAAAAGCTGGACGAGTGGGTCAAACAAAATGACATTCACATTACGAACTATGAGTCTGCCCTCTCCAATGCTTACAGAGGAGACAGCTTTTATAAAGTTCGCTGGGGACAAGAACATGGTGGAATGGTTCCGAAAGAACTTGACCCTTTCCGAGTAATTATTGAAGCTCAAAACGCTGAATATGTCTTCCCAGAAACTTACCCTAATGACTCAACTCGAATTATGGCTTTCCATATTGCTGTTCCTTCTGAAGTTCCAAACACGGACGGAGAGGAATGGGTTTTGAATGTGGAGTCTCACTTCCCAAATAAAATCGTTTATCGTTCTTTCCGAATGAACCCAGTGGAAGAAAACATTAACGGAATTACTTCATGGAGAATTTACGCTGAAATTGGTGAAGCTCGTGAAGTGGACACCAATGTTCCATTCCCGCTAGTGGTTCACGTTCCAAACTACTCAACAGACGACTCCTGGGAAGGTATTGACGACTTGTCTGAATTGAAAGGGTTATTCTCCGAGCTAAACACAAGGCTGTCTCAAATCTCGGAAATTCTTTCAAAACACGCTGACCCAGCAATGATTGTTCCACAAGGTACACTCGTTGAAGACGAAAACGGTCAACCAGCTTACAGGGTTGGAGTTGACAAGGTCTTCGAGGTCATGACTGGTGAGCTGGAACCAAAATATTTGACTTGGAACGGTCAGCTTGAATTTGCTTTCCGTGAGATTGAGAAAATTCTCGACCTAATTCTCATGAAAGCTGAAATTCCTGCTGTTGCTCTTGGAGTTGGAGACTCTGGAACTTCTGGTTCTTCTGGTCTTGCTATTAAATGGAGACTGAACTCCTTACTCGCAAAGATAAACCGGAAACGTCAATATTACGACAAAGCTCTGAAACGAATTTTTACAATCGCTCAATTGCTTGAAATGGATAGACGTAAAAAGGTTGAATTTAAACCATTCGTTACGGTCATTAAGTTCCAAGACGGGCTTCCAAAAGACGAAATGGAACAGGCAACAATTATGCAAATCAGAACTGGAGCAAAACCAACTATCTCGCAAAAACGAGCAATAATGGAGCTTGAGGGTATTTCTGAAGAACAAGCTCAACAAATTCTTGACGAGCTTGAGGAGGAACAAATGTCCTCCGCATTGTCTGACCCTTCAGCTTTCCAAGTAAACGATGACCTGGGGGAAGACCCAGAAACCAAAACTGATAACGGAAATGAGGAACCAAAGGAGGAGGAATAATGAATGGCTTTTCGTACTCCTCCCACTCCAGAGTATGAACGTGATATAAAAAAGCTGGAAGCTCATTACAAGAAAGCTCTCAAGGAGGTCACAAAACTTTTGGTCAAACTTGACCCAAAGGACACTTTGAGAGCTTCTCTCTATAATTCTCTTTTACGCCAAATCACGTTTATTATAGACGAGCTGAACAACAAGTCTCGTGAATGGCTGGAGACAACTCTCACTGAAGCTTACGAACAAGGTATTGCAAACTCGCTCGTTTCAATGGGAATTGCAAAAGACATTCTCCAAGCTAAAGGCTCACAAGAGTTTTCCCTTATCTCTCGGAACCGTGTGGAAGCTATGATTGCAGACACTTTCCGTGACGTATTGAAAGCAACAACTTTCATGGAAAACACTTTGAAACGACGAGTGAGAGAGTTGCAAGCCGAAGTCCTTCGTCAAAATACCATTCTCCAACGTGGAACCGTAACTTCAGCAAAAGGCATGAAACAACGGTTGCTTGCTGAAGGTTTCTTAAAATCTCTCGTTGAGGAAAACTGGAAAGGTATTATTGATGCAAGTGGAAGACGCTGGGACTTGACGACTTACACGTCAATGGTTGCAAGAACCAAGCTTCAGCAAGCTCATATTGAAGGAGTCACTCAAACAGCTCTTGAGAATGGTTCTGACTTGGCTGTTATCAGCTCGCACGGAGCAAAGGACGCTTGTCGGAACTTCGAGGGTTTAATAATCTCGTTGACTGGTAGAACGAAAGGTTATAGAACTCTTGCAGAGTTGAGAAACTCTGGTCTTATCTTTCACCCAAATTGTCAACACAGTGTTCACGCAATTGGGGACATTAACGCTTTTCCTCAATCTCTCAAGCAAAAACACGGTGAAAAAGAAAGTCAAGCTGACTTTGCTTTGAAGAACGCAAAGGAAATAAAGTCAAAAGACAACGCAAGAAGGTACAAACAAAAGAAAGACGACAATAAAAACTAAATTTCGTTGTCCGTGACGATATACGGACTGACCAATTGAAGTTACGTCATTAAACTGTTCTTCTTTTTTATTGCCCAAAAATAACCCTCGTGTCGTTGCACGTAAAACTCGAAAGGGAAAGGAGAATGTTCAATGTTTGTAAAAAATATGTTTCCTACTCCATTCATGAACGCTGACGGAGGTCAAGCTGGTGGAGGTAACAACGAACAACCTACTAACAACGCTGGTCAAACTCCAGATAATGCTGGAGCTAATAATACACAAAATGCTCATGAGCCAGGGAAGGACGCTTCCCAACACAAGGAAACTATGATTCCTAAATCTCGTTTTGACGAGGTAAACAACAAAATGAAAGAGCTTCAAGACCAACTTGAAAAATTCACAAAACAGAAAGAGCAAGAAGAACTTGAAGCCAAGAAGAAAAAAGGTGAGTTTGAGAAGTTGTATAATGACGCTTCAACTGAACTAGAGAGTGTAAAAGGACAATTCAAAAATGCTAGTGAAAGAGTTGAAGCTTTGGAAGGACTTATTCAAACTCTGGTTGACGCTGAACTGGAAGCTGTTCCAGAAGAACTTCGTGACTTGGTTCCAGAGAATTTTACTCCAGAACAAAAATTGAGCTGGATTACCAACGCAAAGAAGAAAGGTCTATTTGGTGCAACTCAACAGAACAGCAAAGAGGAACAAGAACTTGGTGGAGCAACAAACAACCAAGCTCAACAACAACCAATTGAAATTGGCAAAATGTCTGTAACCCAGTTGTTCCGTTCCGCTTATGGCTCAAAGTAATTCTGTTTTTGTGTCCAACAATTACAGAATTACGAAATTTATATATTTAATTTTACTTCAAGGGGAGGAAATATACATGGCTCTAACACTCTTAGAAGCTGAAAAGTATTCCACTGATACGCTGAAACGTGGAGTAATTGAAACTTTCGCTCGTAACTCTGCTGTCTTTGAATTGCTTCCTTTCATGGAGATTGCCGGAAACTCCTACAAGTACAACCAAGAACAAGCTCTTCCTGGCATTGCTTTCCGTGGTGTCAACGAAGGTTATGTTGAGTCTGCTGGTATTGTAAACCAACTGTCTGAAGGCTTGACAATTCTTGGTGGTGACGTAGACGTTGACAAGTTCCTTGCTCAAACTCGTGGCAACGTCAATGACCTTCGAGCTATCCAGACCGAAATGAAGTCAAAGGCTCTTTCTCTTGAGTGGACTCGTACTTTCTTCAAAGGTGACTCCGCTTCAAACGCAAACGCTTTTGACGGTCTTGAAAAACGTATTGCTGGCAAGCAATTAATTACTGCTGGTGCTAACGGAGCAACTCTGACATTGGCAATGCTTGACGAGCTAATTGACGCTGTTGAAGGTGAACCAGACGTATTGTTTATGTCTAAAGCTATGAGACGTGAAGTTAAGAAGCTTCTACAAGCTTCTACTCACTATATTGAAAATGGTTCTGACGCATTTGGTCGTCCAGTTGCAACTTACGGTGGTATTCCTATCCGTGTAATTGAAACTGACGGTGCTGGTGAAGAAATTCTTGGCTTCAACGAAACTATGGGAAGTGCAAACAACGCTGGTTCTATTTACGCTGTGAAGTTCGGTGCTGACCAATATGTTTCTGGTCTTCGCAACGGCTCTGTAAATGTTCGTGACTTGGGAGAAATTGACGCAAAACCTGTGTTCCGTACTCGTATTGAGTTCTACTCTGGTGTTGCTGTATTCCACCCAAGAGCTGTTGCTCGTCTTCAAGGTATTCTCAAAGCCTAATTTAATAGACCTCTGGGTTGGGTAGGTTCTTATCCTCCCAGCTCGGAGGTCTTTTTTTCTTTTTATAACGATTGAAAAAGGAGGTTATGACAATGAAGAAATTCAGAGTCAAGACCCCAGTTGAAACTTTCAATGGTACTCGTTACGGTGTTCGTTTTGAAAATGGGGAAGCTGTTGCTGAACTTAATGAGCAAACCGTGAGTGAGTTTGAGTCTTGGGGTTACTTGGTCGAGGAAATTGTTGAGAAACAAGAAGCTCCAAAACCAAAGAAGACCCAAAAGAAAAATGAAAAGTAAGGAGGTCTTTGTGAATGGCTGTTTCAGTCACAAACGCTGACGCTTACTTTCAAAATGAGGTTCTTCACAATCAGCTTTGGTTGGAAGCTTCTCTTGAAACCAAACAGAGAGCTTTGAAGAACGCTGAAAATATGCTTTATCGTTTTTACCGTATGTTTGACCCAGTTGACAAACCAGTTCCAGAGCAAGCTGTTTTTGAACAGTCTTACTTCTTGCTATTGGTTGATGAAACCATTCAGAAGTCAGCTCTTGGGGTCAAGCAAGTTTCCGTCTCTGGTCTTTCAATCTCGGTTAATGCTCCAACATATCCAATTGCTCCAGAAGTCAAAATGATTATGGCTAAACACGGAGCTGGAGGAGTTCGAGTTGGGAGGAGTCTTCTATGATTTCATTAAAAGACACAGTCACAGTAGAGAAAGCAGGAGGACTTGACGACTGGGGAAGACCGACTGGAACCGCCACTGAAACTTTCAAGTGTCGAATTGATTACCGAACAGAAGTCGTGAAAACCGACAATGGGGAGGACGCTGTTTCCAAGTGCGTCATTCTTATAAAAGGAGTTGCCCTGGTAACGACAAACGACACAGTAAAATGGTCGGACGCTTACGGAGACCATGAAGCAAAACCTCTTTCAGTTAGTCCTTTAAAAGACTTCTCGTCTAAAGTTTTGTTCACAAAGGTTGTGGTTTAATGGCTCGACTCAAATTTGACGTTCGTCTTGAAAGGAATCTTGTTCCTCAAGTTACAAAGGCAACGAGACAAGTTGTGAGAAGCTCAATAAAAACCATAGCTCAAGACTTAGCAAGAACTGCAAGTGAGTCAGCTCCTCACTTAACTGGTGACTTGGAAGACTCTTACGCTATCGCTTACCAGTTTGGGTCTGGGATGGTCTCGGCAACAGTTGAGTTTGCTGTCTTCAAAGGTTCTTTTAACTATGCTATTGCAATGCACGAGTGGACGTATAACTTGGGAGAAGGTTCGCAAGCAAAAGCTGGAGGAACTGGAATGTCTGGACAGTCTTACGCTGTTGGTCGTAAGTTTTTGACCAGAGTCCTTGAGGGAGAAGCTGAAGCTTACAAAGAATATATTGCCCAACAATTAAGACAACATTTGGGAGGTTAAATGGTTGTGAGAATTCAAGACTTAAAAGAATATGTGGAGACTCAAGTTCCATACAACAAGTATGTCATGAATTTCTTTCACCAAGAAACTCCAGACAATTGTTGTGTGGTTCTTTTAAATTCTGCTGGTCGTTCTGACCGAAACGTTGGAGCTTTACAGTTTCAATTCCTCGTTCGGAACCGTGACCCAGAGCTTGCTGAAAAAACTGCTTTCGACTTATTCAATCACTTTAACAATAAAACTGACTTCTTTGTGGGAAGCTCAAAAATTGTCATGAGTCGTGGGCAACAAGCTGTTCCTCTCTACACTGGAGCAGACGAGTCTGGACGACACATTTACTCTGTCAACATTGAAGCTATCGTTGACAATTACTAAATTATGAAAAGGAGAGGTTTGAACAATGGCTAAAGTTGCTGGTGTTGATGTTCTTTTATACGCAATGGTTGGAACAACTAAAACCGTTGTTGGTGGACAGTCTGGAGCAACCTTGAACCGTGAAACAAACGTGATTGAGGTTACTTCAAAAGAGTCTGGTTGGGCAGAAAACTTGGCTGGGGTAAAGAGCTGGTCAATTGAGTGTGAAGGTTACGTTGTTGTTTCCGACTCTGCTTATGACGCTCTTGAAACAGCTTGGGAGAATGGAACAGAAATTGACGTTGAGGTTCGTGTTCCTTCCGGTAATACTTACTCTGGTAAAGCTATCATTTCCGAGTTCCCTCTTGAAGCTCCACAAGACGACGCTCTGACTTTCTCCCTAACGCTTCAAGGCTCTGGTGCTTTGGTTAAAGCCAAAACCGCTTAATTTGAGGGGAGTCTTTTTTGACTCCCTTAATTACTTAATTACGAAATTACAAAACACATTGGAAGACTAAAAAACTATGAATGAGGAGTGTTTTAAATGGCTAACAAACAAAGAGGTTTCGTGAAAATTGAATTGGATAAAGCTCGTCACTTACGTTATACAATGAACGCTTTGGCTGAAATTGAAGACCAACTGGGAGTTCCGCTTGCAGAACTGCAAAACGTCAAAATGACAATGAAAAACGTTCGTGTAATTCTCTGGGCAGGACTTATTCATGAAGACAAGGAGTTAACTCAAGAGGACGTTGGTGAAATGGTTGACCTCGGCAACATGGAATATGTCCAAGAACGAGTTGCTGAAGCTTTCGCAATGGTTGAGAAGGGAAAAAACTCTTAATTGCTCTGGACTGGAAAGAACTTAAACGTTGGGGGTTCGGAGCATTAAAACTAAAACCAGACGAGTTCTGGGACTTAACCCTTCGGGAACTGAACGAAATGTTGGAAGCTTTTGTTGAGGAAGAAAAACGTCAAGACGATATGCAAAACCAACGTGTTTCTTGGTTTACGAGTCACTTAATGAACGCTTCTGGTAACTACAAAAAACGTATTCAGCCTACTGACCTTTATAAGCCTATGGATTATCGAGAGGAACAGGGGAACTCAAACATTGTTAAACGCTTTGAGTCCCCAAGTCAGAAGGAGGAATATTTAAAACAATTAATGATGAAATTTGGAAAATAATTTCCTCATTTTCTCATAAAGGAAATAGCTCCTCCAAGCTGGTGGTCTATTTCTATATGACCTTTTTCAGCAAGTTCTTCAAGAGCTTTGTATAAGAGATTCATGTCTACTTGTTCGTGGTATTCAGTAGAAATCTTACTTGCTAATTTCCTAGCTACTTGCCACTCACCTTTTGGAAATGTTTCAATAAGCTTCATCATTGCCGGAATATCTGCTATATCAAACTTCTTTAGTTCAAGTCTGTTAGCTTTAAGTTTCTCAATTTCCTTTTCAAGCTTTACTTGTTTATATTCCTTATAACCAAAGAAAATATAGGTTCCAACTAAAAAAATAAGTGAGTGATAAGGGAATTTTTTAACTAATTCAAGACTATTTCCAGCAGTGATTGTTGCTACACCTTGAAGGACAGCATAGAAATACGGAATAACGAAAATAAATGGCTTAAATATTACTTTTAACATTATACAACCTCCAAAATTCGATAGTAATAGTTTACAAGTTTATGTCGAGAATTGGAAGGTTTTTCATAAAAAGGTAGGACGGTTCCCAGTGAGGAGTCGTCCTTTTATTTTTGTATCTATTACCAAATTACGAAATGGAGGAGGATTATGAATGGCTTCACTAGCTGAACTTATGGTCAGAGTCGGAGCTGACATTTCAGAGTTTACTCGTCAAATGCAACAAGTGAACAACAAAATGAAGGACACTGGACGAGGACTGATGAACGTTGGAAAGTCAGTTGGAGACGCTGGTTCCAGAATGGCTCAAGCTGTGACACTTCCAATTATGGGACTCGCAACTTCTGCTGTTGTTATTGGTGCTAAATTCGACAAGCAAATGTCCAAAGTTCAAGCAATCTCGGGAGCAACTGCTGGAGAATTTGAGAAGCTCCGTGCAAAAGCTCTGGAACTTGGAGCTTCAACCTCTTTCAGTTCCAGTGAAGTAGCAATGGCAATGGAGGAACTTGCTTCGGCTGGTTTTAACACAAACCAAATTCTCGGAGCAACTCAAGGTGTCTTGGACTTAGCCGCTTCTGCTGGAATTGACTTGGCTGAAGCTTCTTCAATTGCTGGAAATGCAATAAACGGTTTCGGTCTTTCAGCAAATGACGCTTCCCACGTTGCTGATGTTCTTGCAAAGGCTTCAGCTATTTCCGCAACGAACGCAACTGGTCTTGGATATGCTTTCAAATACGTTGCTCCAGTTGCAAAGACACTTGGAATCTCTCTTGAAGAAACTGCTGGTGCAATTGGTCTCCTTGCTAACGCTGGTATTGACGGTTCTTCTGCTGGTACTGCTCTCCGTATGGGTCTCTTAAGACTTGCTTCTCCTACAAATGAAATGGGGAAACTCATGGAAGCAACTGGGTCAGAGTTTTTTGACGCTAATGGAAAAATGAAAAACCTTGCTGGAATTATCGACACGTTGAGACAGGCAACAAAGAACATGACCGACGAGCAAAAGACTTCTTACCTTGCAACGTTGTTTGGTGCTGAAGCTGTTTCTAGTTTTATGGTTCTCATGGACGCTGGTTCTGGAAAAATCAACGCATACACAAAAGAGTTACAGAACTCAAACGGTGAAGCTCGGAAAATGGCTGACACATTGACGAAAAACCTTGCTGGAGCATGGGACAACTTGACTGGTGCTTTGGAGTCTCTTGCAATATCTTTCTCTGACGTGGTGAAAGGAGACTTGCAAAGGCTGGCAAATAAGCTTACTGAAGTTGTTAACTGGCTCAACAAACTCTCTCCAGGAACAAAAAAGGCAATTCTGGTATTCGGGTTGTTACTGGCAAGTATAGCTCCATTACTAATTGTAATTGGCTTTATTGCTCAAGGAATTGGAGCTTTAACTGTTGCATTTGGTGCAATTTCGGCTCCTGTTTTGGCTGTCGTTGCTGTCATTGTCGCTGTTGGAGTGGCTCTTGTCGCTCTATGGAAAAACAGTGAAACTTTCCGTAATGGACTCATTGCTGTGTTCAACGCTGTAAAGGAAAAAGTCACTCAAGCTCTCGGAGTAGTTGTGAGCTTCCTTCAATCCAAGCTTGCTCAAATTCAAAAATTCTGGGCAGAAAACGGAAGTCAAATTCTTGAAGCTGTGCAGAACGCTTGGAACCTCATTCTCGGAGTCATTAAATTCGTTATGCCTTTAATTCTCGCTGTCGTGAAAATGGTTTGGGAGTCTATTAAGGGAGTCATTAACGGAGTTCTTAACTTCATTATGGGTCTCATTAAAGTCTTCACTGGAATTTTCACTGGTGACTTCTCGAAAATGTGGGAAGGTATCAAGCAAATGTTCTTCGGAGCTGTTGAAGCAATCTGGAACTACTTCAACCTAATGTTTGTGGGTCGAATTATTAAAGGAATTGGTCTGTTTATCAAGGGAGGTTGGGGTCTGTTTAAAGGCTTTGGTTCCCAGATTATAAACTTCTTCAAGTCCACTTGGAACTCCATGTGGAGAGAAGTTGACAAGTTTTATATTTCGGCTCTCCGAACTTTCAACACGTTCAAAAACATGGGTCTTAATGTGTTCAATGCTTTCAAAGCAACCTTGTCAATGATATGGCAAGGAGTTAAAGCAAACGTTCTGAACGCTGTGACCGCTCTGAAAAGTGGAGCTGTTAGTGGCTTCAACAATTTGAAGTCTGCTGGAGTCTCAATTTTCAACACATTGAAGTCAGTCGTTCTTGCTGTGTGGAAAGGGTTGAAGTCTTCTGTTGTTTCAATTGTAAATGGTATGAAGTCAACTCTGTCTGGTGTCTTCAACGGAATTAAAACGGTTGCTGTCAACGTGTTCAACTTAATTAAGTCAGCTTTGACAGGTAATGTTTCTGGAATGAAGTCGGCTCTGGTTGGTATCTGGAACGGAATTAAGTCTTCCATTTCTGGAATTGCCAACGGTCTGAAGTCAGCTGTTGTTGGTGTGTTCCATAGCTTGAAAGGAACCGCTTCAAGCATTTTCAACTCTATTAAATCAGCAATGACAAACCCAATTCAGACCGCTAAGTCAGTTATTCTCGGGATAATCGACACTATCAAAGGAGCTTTCTCAAGGCTTCACATTACCATTCCAAAACCAAAGATTCCTAGAATTTCAGTGTCCATGAAAAAAGGTGCAATGGGTATTCCATACCCAGACTTTAATGTTCACTGGAACGCAAAGGGAGCTATCTTCAACGGTGCAACTCTACTTGGTGGAGGTCAAGGTGTTGGAGAAGCTGGAGCTGAAGCTGTTATTCCAATTCAACACAAACGTTACATGGCTCCGTTTGCTCGTGCTGTGGCTGACAACCTTCCAATGAAAGACAACGCTGAAAAACCTCAAGACGTGACTTACACTTTCTCAATTCCTCTGTACCTGGACGGACGTGAAGTTGCACGAGGAACAGCAAAGTTCACCAAAGAAGAACTTGAGAAGCTGGAAAACCGCAAAAGCAGAATGGAGGGTAACATTTAATGTTCACGGTAACTTTCTCTGAACATAACTTAACTGATTACTTCACGGTGGAGAGTGTGCAAAGAAGCATACTCCCTCCTCGTGAGGTCAACTTGCTTGAGGTTCCTGCTCGTCATGGAGCTTACTTTCAAAGTTCCAGATATGGAGTGAGGGAAATTCAAGTCAAAATCATTGTGAAAGCTTCAACCAATGTTGACTTAATGAACACAATGAGGTTCCTTGCTTATTGCTTGGACATTGATAAACCAACGGAGCTTGTGTTTTCTGATGAACCAAACCGTGTTTATTACGCAATTCTGTCTGATAAAACGGACATTGAAGAAATTCTCTCTATTGGTCGAGGGACACTGAACTTCCTCTGTCCAGAACCATTCGCTTACTCCAGTGAAATTAAAACCATAGCTCCAGACGGTGACGGTTATTTCCTTTTTGACAATCAAGGAACCACAACCACTTTCCCCAAGTTCACCACCACTTTTGCTGGTGAAGCAACTTTCCTCTCATTAACAAGTCCAGACGGAGTAATTCTTATTGGAAACCCTCATGAAGCTGAAAGCACAAAAATTCCAGCACAACAAACCATTCTGAATGACCCAATGAGGAGTGTTCAAGGTTGGGTTCCAGCAGGGGCAATTCTGGACGCTGGTCGTCAAAACGTTGGAACCATTGCTGTAAGGAGTGACGGTGAAGGAATTATTTGTACTGACTACGGAGCTGGAACAAAGGGAAGTGGAATTTGGCATGGAGCTGGGTACAGAAAAAACCTCTCCCAAACAGTGAAAGACTTCACGGTCAAAGTGAGACTGGACTTTTCTTCCCAAGACGGGACTTCTAAACTCGATGGAAACCAGAAGGGACGTTTGGAAATTTATCTTTTCTCTGCAAATGGAACGAAAATTGGGAAGCTCGTTATGAGAGACTCTTACTCCGCTTATGAGTTCAACATTCCAGAGATTTTCATTCAGAACACAACCTTCTTGGTTAGTGAACCAAAGGCTCCAGCTGGGAAGAAAATTTCTCAAAAAGAATACACTTACTATACTTTGACCGCAAACCATACTGTTGAATATCTCGCAAAGAAGTTTGGTTTGAGTCAAGCTTCCTTGAGAGCTTTGAATGGTTGGTCAGGTTCCAAAACAAGTGTTACAAAAGGAACTCGTATTAAAGTCGGCTCCAAAACAGTTACAAAGGTCATTTATCCAGAACACGTTGGTTCTTACAATGATTTTTTCGGAGAGTTCACTCTATCGAGGGTCGGAACCAAGTGGTATGCAGAAGTTTCTCGTATGGACTCGAACTTTAGGAAGTCAAAGACAATCTCAAAGACTTTCTATGACAAGTCTGGGAAATACACGAAAGAGGAGCTTGCTTACATTGTCATTTCCTTCTTGCAATACGAGACTGACCCAGTTGTCCAGAAAATGAGTGTTACTGACATAAAGGTCTATAAACACAACTCTATTACTGAAGTTGACACTCCAGCTATTTTCCAAGCTGAGGACATACTTGAAATTGACTTGGCTTCAAGCATTGTCACACTGAACGGAGACCCTTTCATGACTGAAGTTGACGTTGGTTCTGTTTTCTTCCCTATTTATGAGGGACAAACAGAAGTGAAGGTCAGCACGAATGACCAAAATGCTTCACACTCTGCTGACTTCGTCGAACGTTATTTGTAAATTACTTTACGAAAATCCGGAATGTTCTTCGGAGCGTTCCCTTTTATTTTATTAAGAAGGAGGAAGAAGAATGATTTACGTTCTAAACAGACACGAGCAAGTTGTTGCTATTCTGACCAACAACGGAAGTCCAAACTCTTGTCCGTATTATGACGACGTTATGAAAGAAAGTCTCGACACTGGAATGTCTTCTTATGAGTTCAAAGTTCCATCAAACCATAATGTTACTGACCTCATTGAAGAAGGTGGATATGTTGCAAGAACTGACCTTGACGGAAACTTGGTCATGTTTACGATTATGCACATTGAAGAAACTCATGGAGCTACCAGTGAAATATTTGTTTACGCAGAGACCGCTGGAATGGAACTTTTAAATGACATTGTAAGACCAGCAACTCTTTACTCGAAGGAAGCTGAATACGTTCTGGACTTCCTTCTTCAGGACACTCGCTGGGAACGTGGTCACGTTGACTATTTCGGAGTTGAGAACTTTTCCTTCGAGGAATACAAAAACGTTGTGGGAACCCTTCAAGACGTTGCCAACACTTTCGGAGGAGAGCTTCAGTTCCGAATTAAAATGAAGAACGGAGTTGTCTCTCACAGGTACGTTGACCTTTTGGAACAAAGAGGGAAGGACACAAAGAAACGGTTTGTTTACGGAAAAGATATTCAGTCCATTAAACGAACCATTGATATGTCAAACGTTGCAACTGCTTTGATTGGGATTGGAACAGACGGTCTTACTTTCAAAACTGTTGGTTATTACAAATCAAACGGAAACCCTTTTACAAAACCAGTCAATCAAGACTGGGTTGGTGACGAGGACGCTCTCCAACGTTACGGAACTCAAGGGAAGCATATCTTTGGAACTTTCACTTATGAAACAAGTGAACCGGAAACGTTGCTGAAAAAGACTTGGGCAGAACTTCAAAAGAGGAAGAACCCACAAATTTCATATGAAATGGACGTTTCCTTGCTAGAACGAATGGCAGATATTGAGGAAGAAGCTGTTCGACTTGGTGACACGGTTTTTGTAGTGGACACAACTTTCAGTCCAGCTCTCTACCTTGAAGCTCGTGTTCGAGAACTAGAGACCTGTTTCAGTGACCCAGGCAAAGACCGGTGTGTTCTGGGAAATTTCAAAGTTGTGAAAAGCAACATTACTTCCCAAATGAGAGCTGTCCAAATGAAGTTGCTCAAAAAAGAAGCTACTTGGGACACAGTTAAGGACGCTCTGGACGTTGCAACTCAAACGAGGGAAGAAACAAAACCTATTGTTGACAGCTATTATGACGGTTCATTCCAAAACGGTTCAAGTAACTGGTCTCAAACTGGGATTGGTCAAACAACTCCTCCAGCACAAGTCGGAACCGTAGCTCCTTCACAAGAAGCTGATTTTGGAGCTAACACGTTACAGTTGCAAGGTGAGCAAACTCTATTCTCCAAAAATGCTTTCCCAATTAGCACGAGCAGAACATATAAAGTTGCTTTCCGTGTTCGGCAAATCATTGACCCAACTGTTCCTGGAACTTCTGGAGTTTTGGTTGGTGTGGCTTGTCTTGACGAGAATTACAATGACATAACTGGAGGAACTCACAGGTTCTTCGTTGCAAATAATGTTCAGCTGGCCGTTGCTGACGACTGGCAAGTTTTATCTGGAACCATTGTTGGTGAAGGAACGGACGTTGGTACTTTCCCAGTTGGAACAAAGTTCGTCAGACCAGTTTTCACTGTCAATTATCAGAACGGAGACGGAACCACTGTTGTCGATTACTTCAACTTTGAGGACGTAACTGCAAAAGTTGAAATGGACAATTTGCTGAATGAGTTAAGCATACGAACAGAGAAAAACGCTCTCATTCAAACGGTCATGGAGTCTGAAGAATACAAAGTACAAATGGGGCAGAAAGTTGATACAACTTATGTTAAAGAAAACTTTGTAGACAACGAAACTTTAAGCTCAACAGTATCAGGCATAAACAACTCGGTTGACGATAAAATTGCTGGTCTTGAAATTACTGCTTTAAAACAACGAGTCACGGACGTTGAAACAAAGGCTGGAGAGATTGACTTCAAGTTCACTCATTCCGGTGGAGTCAACTTGCTGAAAAATTCTGTTGGTTTCGCTGGGACAGATTTCTGGACTCCTATTTCTGGAACCATTTATACGCTCCAGAATGATGAACTTGCTCAACTCGGTGGAGGTTCTGGCTGGTGGACTAAAGTCGGAACTGGAGCTTCTCTCGAACAAGCTGTAAGTGTTCCAAACTCCAACAATTACACTCTCTCATTTTTCATGAACAAGACCGCTGACAACGCAACAGACGGAAGGGTCGGAATTGAAATTTATGGTGAAGGAAAACTGATTACTTTTATGGGAAAGGACGCTGGTCAAGGAACCACAAAGGGTTATGAACAATTCACTTACACGCTTGACACAGAGTTGAATGAGGTTACTGTTCGCATTGTTGCTGGAACTGGAGCTGAAGCTGTTCTCACAAACGTTATGTTCAACATGGGGCAAATTGCTCTCCAGTGGACTCTCGCTTCTGGTGAGGTCTATAACACAAACGTCAAAATGGACATGAACGGAATACGAGTCAACTCCAACTCTTACAAAGGATATACAGCAATTACTCCTCAAGAGTTTTCTGGTTACGCAGAAGTTCCAGACGAAAACAACAAGCTTGTTATGACGAGAGTTTTCTCTCTGAACAAGGACGTGACGGAGGTTTCCAAGTTGGACGCTGACAAAGAAATTTCCATGTCTCCAGTCAAAATTGTCCCAGTTCAATCAACCTCATACACTGGTTGGGCATTTATCGCTTTAGATTAATACGAGGAGGAATATGAATGGCTCTATCTGGTAGTTTCTCAAAAACAGTTGACTCTCACTGGAGGATTCGTTGTACTTGGTCAGGTTCCCAGTCTGTTTCTGGGAACTATACTGATGTAACTCTCAAAGTCTATTGGGAGTCAACGGACTCTTACGGAACGACTTACACGTCAACAACCAAGAGTGGTTCCTCAACAATTTTCAATTACAATTCTTCTGGAAGTGACGACACAGAGAGCTTCTCTTTCTCTGCAAAGCTTTCTGGCCAAGACTCGACACTTGTTCACACACAGACAACTCGTGTTTACCATAACTCTGACGGAACAAAGTCGTTCTCAATGTCAGCTTCTCTTGCAATTGAATTGACCCTCGGAGGAACTTATTATGGAACGGTCACAGCAAGCTCTGGAACCGTGACATTGAACACTATTCCACGAGCTTCAACTTTGACTTCTTCGGCAAGCTGGACAGCTGGAAACAACCTTTCAATTTCTATCTCCAGAGCTGACGCTGATTTCACACATACGGTCAAAATTTACGTTCCAAGCTCCGACACAACTCCTCTCAAAACAATCACTGGAATAGGAACCTCAACAACGGTGAGCTTCTCAACTACTGACAACACGGAAATTTTCAACGTACTCAACACAGGTTCCAGCACAACTTCAAAAATTGAGTTGATAACTTATTCTGGTGGAACTCCAATTGGAACGAACACTTACACTGGAACAATCACAGCTCCTAGTGCTTCAAGTGTTTCCTCTGTCAATGGTTTCGGAAGTTCTGCAAATGAAGTTTACATTGACCAGTCGCTCACAGTGAATATTTCCAGAGCAAACTCTGGGTTCACTCACACAATTGAGCTATGGGTCAGAAACCCAGCTGACACTGGGGCAATTAAAGTTAAAAGTTTAACTGGAGTTGGAACTTCAACGTCCTACACTTTGACTCAAGACGAAATGAACTTGATTTATAACGCAACTCCGAACTCCAACAACATTGACGGTAATATTCGAGTATATACCTATTACAACGGTGAGCTGGTTCGGACATATACGGACTATGACGTAAACTGGAACGTTCGGAACTCGAACCCAACGTTTTCAGCTTCGTCCATTTCTTACGCTGACGTGAACTCAAAAACAACTGGTGTAACAAATGATAGTTCTTACATTGTCCAAAACCAGTCAGACTTGAGAGTTTACGTCAACACTTCTGCAAGCATGAAAAACGGAGCTACTTTCTCCAAGTACGTTGTGACCGTCAACGGTAAAACTGGGGAAATTACTACCGCAACTGGGAACGTAACTATTGGGAAAATTACAGCTTCGACCAACGTGACTTTGACCGTGACAGTTTACGACTCACGAGGAAACTCAACTGCTGTGACGACAACCGTCAAAGTTCTTTCTTACGCTGAACCAGTTGTTTCCGTTTCCTTGAGTCGTGCAAACAAGTTCGAGAACTCAACCACAATGAAAGTAAGTGGAAGCTTCTCTCCGATTACGATTGGAACAACAATCAAGAACACAATTGATTCCCTTGTTTATCGTTACCGAGTGAAAGGAACAACAACTTGGTCAGCCGACACAGCAATTGTTTTCACAATTTCTGGGTCAACCTACACAGCAAACAACGTAATTCTTGACTTGGACAACACGAAAGCATGGGAATTTGAAATTGTTGCAAGTGACAAACTCCTTCCTCATACGGAACCAGCTCAAGTTGGAACTGGTCAACCAATTGCTTTCATTGACTCCGTGAAAAAGTCTGTTTCGGTCAATATGTTCCCTCAAAATAGCAATTCTTTTGAAGTAACTGGTGACTTATGGTTGTATGCAACCGAGAAAGGTACAACAAAGGTTGGAGGGGTCTTTACAGCTAATACTGACAAGACTTACTTGAAATTCAAACCAGCTTCAGGCTCCAATGACCCAGCTTGGATTATGCACGAGACTTCTTCTGACTCAGCAAACCAAAACCGAGGAGTCCTCCATTTATGTCCTACTGACGACAATGACAACGTCAATGACTATGTTGCTATTCACGGAACAAATGACCCAGAAACTATTAAGTTCTGGACTGGAGGAGACGGTTGGTTTGCTGGTTCTGTAAAAGTTGACGGTGGAATAAATGTGGGAAGTTATCTGAACATTGATTACACTGGAGACGCTTCTCCAACTTCCACAAACGCTGGTTTGAGGATTGGTTCGGAGAATGGTGACAATATCAAAATTGACGGAAACGAAATTATTGCAAACCAGAACGGTTCCGCTGGTGTTCTTTACCTTCAGAATGAAGGAGGTCAAGTAAAGATTGGAAATAACACTGGTGGAGTAAAACTTATCATTCCAAAAGGTGAGTTTATTATCCCGAACGCTACTGGTGGAACCGAAACTATTAACCTCCGACTTGTTACTGACGCTAACTCGGCATACATTCAAGCTGGTAAGGACTTGAATGACACTTCCGCTGAATTGAGGATTGCTCGAACTGGAACCGCTAGTACAAATATTGAAGTCTTACGAATTTACTCTAATAGTACAAACTTGAATGGTGCATTGCACGTTCAAGACATTTACATTGACAATGACCGTACTATTATTTGGACTCCTCCAGGCAACTATGACCAAACATGGTATGACGAAACAAACAACACATACCACTTCACAGCTGACACAGCTTCTTCAAAGACAAGTGGAAACGCAACAATTAAAGCTGGTTCGTTTACAACAACCTCTGATAGAAAACTCAAAACCAATATTCAGAAGTATTCACAAAAATTTGGTGGAGACGCTCTTTTAAAGGTCAAGAATACTCCAGTTTACACTTACAGTTATTTGACGGACTTGACGACTGTGGAGAATGGGAGAAAGGCTCCAGAATTTCGTGTTGGTCTAATGGCAGACGAGGTTCCAGACGAGCTTCTCTCGGTAAACAAGGATGGAATTGATTTATATTCTATGTTGTCCACTCTTTGGAAAGCTGTTCAAGAAGTTGCAACCGAACTGAAATATGTTCGGCTTTATAAATGAGAAGCAAAAAAGGAGTAAGGTGAGAGTCCTTGCTCCTTTTTATTACTAAATTACGGAAAGGAGAAATTGGTAATGGAAATAAAAACTCAATATGTAAGAGTTAATAAGTACACTCGTCCAGCTCAAAAGAACAAAGGTGTCTTCGGTGTCGTGTGGCATTATACAGCTTCTCCGAAAGCAACAGCTCAAAACATTCGTGACTATTTTGACGGAACTTGTATTCGTCAAGGACGTTACGCTTCAGCTCACGACGCAATTGACAAAACTCAAGTCATTCACATGGTTCCGCATGATGAGGTTGCTTACCATGCTCATGACCATTCTGTTTGTTACGTTCCTATTTTCGGAACCAATGCAAACTTCACAGCAATTGGGGTTGAGCTTTGTGTTGACGCAAACAATAACCTTGAACCAGAAACTTATAAAAATGCTGTTGAATATGGTGTCATTCTTTGTAAGCAATACAAGCTTGACCCAATGAAACACTTCTTCCGTCACTATGACGTAACTCACAAGAACTGTCCTGCTTTCTGGGTAAAAGACCCAGCTGGTTTTGAGAAGTTCAAGAGAGACGTTTATGAAAAGCTTTACGCTGAAACTCCTAAACCTCAAGTGAAACCAGCTCCAGCTCAACCAGCAACAGTCGGCCATTACATTGTCCAAAGAGGAGACACTCTTTACTCCATTGCAAACAAATTCAAAATGGACGTTGCTGACATTCAAAAAGCAAACCCAACTGTAAACGCTCGTGCAATGCAAGTTGGAACCAATCTGGTTATTCCGAACGGAAAATATACTCAATACGCTGTCAAAAAGGGAGACACTTTCTATGGCATAGCTGACGAGTTCCATTTGAACGTTGACGATTTGCTGAAAGCAAACCCAAAAGTTGACTCTAAAAAGCTTCAAATTGGTCAAGTGATAAACATTCCCACAAAATCAAGTCCTCAACCAGCTCCAGCTCCAAAACCTCAACCAGCTACAAAAACAGTGACTCCTCCAGCTCCTAAAAGAGACCAGAAAACAAATAGCCTGGTTGACTATTTAAAGTCAATCAACGTTGACTCCAGTTTTGCAAACCGTGAGAAACTCGCTAAAAAATACGGAATTGCAAAATACAAGGGAACCGCTGACCAAAACGCTAAACTTCTGGTTAAAATGAGAGGTCACTAATTCTTGGAATGTCCGTTGAAATAAACAAGAGCTGACCAAAGACCTTTGACGAGTCAAGGAGACCGTTGAAGGTCTTTTTTATTTTAAAGAGAAGGGAGGAGTCTGGAGTGGAGAACGTACTCATGTCACTTGCTTCAAAAGAGGGGTTATTTGCTGTCATGTTCGTGGCATTGTTCCTCTATCAAATACTTGACAGTCGTAAACGAGAAGAAAGGCTCATGAACTTTATCGACAACATTTCCAGTCAGTTTGAGTCTCTTGCAAAGCAATATGAGAAGCTCGCTGACGACGTGGACGAGATTCGTCAAGATATGAAGGACTTCTTCAAACGTTAAGTCACAAGAGGCTTACTTCCTCGTTGGTATGAGTGTAATGAACAGAAAGGAGGACTCAAAATGATTGAGTTTGGAATTATCATTGCTGTCCTTGTTGGTCTTGGTCAAGTGGCAAAACAACTTGGTCTCTCCAACAAATACATTCCACTAATGAACCTCATTTTCGGTGTCGGTGCTGGTCTCACTATGATTGGGAACGGAGACATTCCAACAAAGGTCATTACTGGAATGATGATTGGACTTTCTGCTTCTGGTCTATATGACCAAACAAAGCTTCTCACAAAGAAATAAATTCCCTATGGTCTTTATTCCCTCCATTTCGCTCACTTGGTCTGGTCAACCGAGTGAGCATTTTTTTATTTAGTTGAGGAGTAAATTGACACACTAATTCTCACTCCTATATGCTTGATTGGTAAAAATGCTAAAGAGTGGGGGAGAATTAGGTATGTTGGCAGAAGCTATCACATTCATTGCTAAAAGTGTTATTGGGTATTTTGCGAAACAAGGTGGAGAACTTATCCTTAAAGAGTTTTTTGACATTCACATTGGTGTAACTCTAACGAACAAAATTGCAAATGAGTATGGGAATTATAGAGCTAAAAATCCAACTGATACGATAACGTTTGAGGATTTTAGAGACAAAGTAAAAGGGGAAGCAATAGAACAACTTAAAAATAAGAGCGTAAATGACGGCGAATTTTCTGCTTGGTACAACTACTATACTCAAAATATCGCTGAACAATAAAATCGAAAAAAACTCCTTAAACCGTCGAAAGACGGTTTTTTATTTGGTCACGAAACAATAATTTTTCTCGTTGAAGCTGGTGGAAAACATTCGTAAGGAGGGAAGACCGTGTGACCAAGAAGTCCGTATGCAATTACACAACTGAACCCTCTGACCGCTTTGTCAAATTGAAGTATGACGCATTTCACTATATTGGCAAAGGTGAAACAAAGACCATTATTCAGACGCTCGGATTCAGAAACAAGACCGTGTTTGAATGTATAGCGTCTCACCAAGACACAACTTGTCATTCAAACATTACATTGGAGCAAATTGCTGAACTCACTGGAATTGGTTTGACAACGGTTCAGAGAGCTGTCAACGAGCTGAAAGATTTCACTTATGAAGGAAAACCAATTATGGAAGTCAAGGACTACTATGACGGAAAGAAACCTCGCAACCTCTACAAAATACTTCCCAACCCTCTTGTTAGTCAGTTCAACGAGAAAGTTAATATTTCAAATTCTGAAATACTAGACTCCAGTATTTCAAATTCTGAAAAACTGGAACCATTTAGTGCTTCACTTTTTGAAATGACTAAAGAACAAACATATAAAGAACAAGTATTAAAGAATAATAGCAAAGAGGAGCTTGAAACTATGAACCGTGAAAGAATGACCAACAAACAAATTGTTTCATACTTCAACGGAATATTGAAGGACAAAGGAATTGACAAGAAACCTAATTACCCAAGACTCATGAAACAAATGAAAATTGTTGAACCTCTTTTCTCGGAACTGATAAACAACGACATTAAAAAGGTTTGTGAAATTGTTGCTGACCAATACGAGACCTGGGGCAATAACTCCCTATATCCTTTGGAAGTTTCAGTGATTGCTCGGAGATGGGTCGTTGAACGAGCTTTGAAGGAATTGAAGAAAGAGAAGGAGAGTGTGTCACAAATGAAAGAACAGTCCGTTGAAGCAACTAAACGGAATGACGTTGCTTTGAGTTCAATAATGGCAAGAATTAAGAGAAAAGGAGGACAACGCTAATGACCGAAACCAATAAAGAACGTTGTCTCATGGCTCCTGTTTGCAAGTTTGCTGGAAAACCGAGTCACTGTCATGACCTCTGTTTCCCTTTCCGCAAAGCTCACGGTGAGTCTGGGGAGTCTGGTGTGGTTGGTCTTGCTGGTGTTCCAAAGAAATACAAGACCGCAACAAAGCATAACCTCCCAATAAAGAAGGACAATCCAGAGATTTATGAAGCTATCATTTCAATTTGTGAAAATATTGAAGACTTCATTGACGAAGGAGTGGGTCTTTACCTTTACTCGGTTCCGTGTCCAGAGAATCCAAAAGGGACTGGAACAGGGAAGACCACTTCGGCAATTACCATTTTGAACAGTTACTTGACTCACAGACTGGTTCAGCATATTAAAGGAGAACGTGAAATAAAAGAACTTCCAGCTCTGTTCGTCAAGGCTTCAAAACTCCAAAACTCTTACAACGCTCAATTCAGAGGAATGAAAGAGGAACTAGAGGAAGCTTCCTCCAAGTTCTACAAGTTGAAAAAGCTCATGATTGACACGGACTTGCTGGTCATTGACGACATTGCCCTCCGTGGAGCAACTGAAGGTTTTACAAATGAAATGTATGAAATTATTGACGAAAGGGTCACAGAGGAACGAGCAATAATTCTTACCAGCAACGAACCAATTGAGACCGTTGGAAAGATACTTTCAGAGCAAATTCGTTCCAGAATTGAAGGCTCTTGTGAGCTTCTCGCTTTTGAGGGTAGAGACCATAGAAAGAGAGGTTTTTAAGAATGATAGAACAGAAGCTTCTCTCCAAAATGCTTGATGAAAGACAGTTCTATGTTGTCTACAAGTACGGAGTGGACGTTCATGACTTCGAGAACCACTCGGACGTTTTCAGTTTTATTCACGACTATGTAAAAAGTGAAGGAACCACTCCAGACTATCGGACAATTGTTGAAAAGTTCGAGGACTTTGAATATGAACCAGACGTTGCAGACACGTTCAAATACCTCTGCAAGCAACTGAAAGCTAGGACAGGAAAACGACTCGCTTTTGAAATGCTCCAACACAGAGCAAAGCAAGCTTACAAAACAATGGACGGAGATGAGTTCGTCAAATGGCTGGCAACCGAGTCCAAGAAAATTGAACAAATAACTTCCATTGACTATGAGTCGGGAACCAATTACGCAACGAACGGTGAAGAACGTCTCCAACTGTATGAAGAAGCCAAAGACCCAGGAAACCATGTTCTCATTCCGACTCCGTTCAACGAATTGAATGATATTATTGGTGGAGGTTGGGAGCTTGGAGAATATCTCATGTTGCTTGCATTTACGAACGTTGGAAAAAGCTGGTACGCTTCAAAAATGGGTCTCCACTCATGGAAAGCTGGGTTTGGTGTGCTTCACTATTCTCCAGAGTTGACCAAACGACAACAGCTGTTCCGGCTGGACACACTTGCTGGACATTTCGACAACCAAAAACTACGTCGAGGACGCTTGGACAGTTTCCAAGAAGGGAAGTTCAAGAAGTTCCTTCAAGATTTCAACCCAGAGAAACAATATGTTCCGTACATTGTGAAGACAATGGAAGACTTACCAGTTGGACTTTCACTGGACGTTTTTGAAGCTGACTTGCAAATGAACCCAGACGTGAAATTCGTTATCATTGACGGTTTCAACTTAATGGTTCACGAGAAAGCTGACTCAACTCGGAACAAAATGACCGCAACCTCCAGAAAGCTCCGTCAAATACTCGGCAAATACAAGGTGACTGGACTCATTGTTCACCAGACTTCTGCTCAATCACAAAAGGAGAAAGCAAAGGAAGACGAGGACGGAATGAGAATTATTTCTCCTCCAGAACTGACCGACTTCTCCGAAACTTCGGCAACAATCCAAGACAGCTCTATGGTCATGACGCTGGACGCTTATGACGGAATTGCAAAGCTGGCAATTAAAAAGGCACGTGAACCAAGAGCTATTGGAAAAATCATAGAATGTGTTGCTGACTTTAACAATGGAATTATAAAAGAACAAAGTGACATTGACTATTTCTGATATTACTAAATTACGAAATAATTACCTCGGAACCTCTTGATATACGGAATACTTGTTCGCATAATGAGTGATAGGGAAAGGAGGAAAAATTTGACCTTGATTGACTAAAAAATATTTACAATAAATTACGTAATTTTGTATAATTTTCACTGTGGAAGCATTTAGAAACAACCTATACTTCTGAAAGGAGAGTTCCGAGGTATGCAACTTGAGTGTGGAATGTATGAAATTACAACAGACTGTGGAGAAATGTTCATTTACAACGTCAAAAAAGGCTTCTCTGAAAGGGATATTTATTGCCCGTGTTGTATGGAACATTTATACAGTCTCGTTGTAAATGGGGACGTATTTGAGTACGAAACCTATTTCGGAAAGGGGATTGAAAAATGCTCCTTATCGGGAACTATGAAGTTGAAGTTGACTTCGAGTCCGAACTTAGACAATTTGACTGGGCCAAACCTCGCTGGAAAGATAACAAGCTAATTGCTTGTTCTCCCTTTCGTGACGAGTTTCACCCAAGCTTTGCAGTGACCTATGACAAAGGTGGAATTTTCATTGACTCTGGAGGAGAAGGTGAATGGAGAAGCGGGAATTTTGTGAAGCTTCTCTCTTGGCTCCGAAATGAGACAGTGGAGGAAACTCAAGAGTATTTGCTAGAGAAATACTTCATTGTTGGGTTCCGTGATATAAACGAACTGGAACTCTCCTTTGAAGGTTGGGAAACCAAAAAGAAGTCCAATGAAGTCATTCCTCTTTCCGTTCTTGACCAGTTCAAATTCACTCACCCTTACCTTGAGCAAAAACGAGGGATTGAGGAAATTTTCCAACGAGCTTTGAAAATAGGATATGACCCTCACAAAAAAGCAGTCTCCTTCCCTATCTTCGACAAGAACGGAACCCTCATAAATATCAAGTTTCGCTCCGTAAAGGACAAAATATTTTGGTATCATAACAACAACCCAGTTCGTGAACACTTGTACTTACTTGACTTGGTAATGAAAAAGAAAGCTAAACGTGTGTTTCTGGTTGAGTCCGAAATTGACGCAATTACGCTTTTCAAAAATGGCTTTCCAGCAATTGCTGTTATGGGAGGTTCTCTGACTAAAAAACAGAAACGGTTGCTCCTCGATTCTGGAATTGAAACGCTGGTGCTTGCAACCGACAATGACAAACAAGGCAGACGGTTGAAGAACTCCATTCACGGTCAGCTTGGTGGACTCATGAACATTGAAGAAATGAGCTTCCCAGAACATTACAAGGACGTGAATGACATTCCAACGGACGAGCTAATTGAATACGCAACCAACACGGTTGAGCTGACTTTTTCCCTAGAGGACTGACCCTCTGGGGAATTTTTGGTTTAGGAATTTTTTCCTGATTACGAGATTTAGTAATTGACCAGAGAATTACGTACGTAATATAATACAAATACAAATTACTAAATTACGAAATAGTTACAAGAAAGGCAACTCGATTACTATTTATAGCAATTCCTATAAAAGAACGTTTTTCCAGTTTACTTACAATTATTCTTTCTAAAAACCTTTAACTTCTTTTGTTTCTAACAAACAATGACAATTTAAAGGAATGAGAGTCTATGAGTCGGTGTTCCTCTGGAGGAACGTTCTTTTTGTTGTCTTTAAATTACTAAATTTCGTAATTTATGAAAAGGAGGTCTTGAAACCATGTTGGACAGAATTGTCACTTGGCTTTATACAGCTGGAGTTCTTCTGCTTTGGTTTGTCTTTGTATTACGAAATTACGTAATTTAACAGATTAAAAAATTTTTTAAAAGGTTTGTCACAGCAAATGGACATTGTCGTTGGAGCTGTTAGAAAAGAGCTTCACCAAAAATTCTTCCGCTTTGCGGCTATACGTACAGTTCCAATTTTTCAAAAACATTGTCACACGAAATTGACCGTGTCGTTGGAGCAAATAACCAAAACAAAAATTCAAAATTTGGAGGAAAAAGACCATGAAAAAATTCAATGTAAACCTTGACCAAGAAATGAACGTTTTAGCTGTTGCTTTCGCAAATGGAGACGCAGTCGCTGGGAACCAGTTCGTTGAAAAGGTTCAACCCCTTCTGAAAAAGTACGCTTCCAAAATGTACTCTCCAATGGATAAAGAAGACTTGGCTCAAGAATTTATGATTGTTGCTATTGAGAAAGCTTACGATTTCGCTGAACGTTACAATGACGGAACCAACAACGTTCTCGGACTAATTTACACAGCTTGCAAACGCAAACTGATTGATATTAACAAAGCCTTCGGAGCAGAAAAACGCTCTCTATATAAAGACCGTGAAATTTCCCTTCAAGCAATGATTGGGGAAGACGGTGACATGACAATGGCTGAAAAGGTCTGCTCTGACCAGAAATCCGTTGAAGACCTGGTTGTTGAAAAACTAAACGAAAAGACACTGGCACAAGTTGTAAAAGACTTCGTTGCTTCAACTAAAGGACGTAATAGCAAAATCGTTCCGCTGATTTACAAAGCTAACAAGCACGATTGGGACGCAGAATTACTAAATTCCGCAATTGCGAAAGTACTGAAAGAAGAAACTGGAGCAGAAGCAAACAATGACGCTATTCGTCAAGCAAAGTCACGAGCTTTGAAAGCATTAAAAAAATCAATAGAGTGTGGAAACATTTCTGTTGCAACTCAACTTGAGTGGGAGCTGTAAGCTCCTGCTCCGTTGCTTTACATACCACTTTGTACGGATTGTAAACATAAAAGATTCATGGAAATTCAAACCATTTTGTCACGAGCGTCAACGGTTTCCGTTGTCAAAATTAGTGAGAAACATAACTCACTTAAAAATCACAGAAGGAGTGTTGCTCATGTCAGTTTTCACAGGCAAAGGTAAGTCAATCAAGGAAGAAATGAAAAAACGAGAGTTGGAAAAAAAGAAACGTCAAGACGGTGAGAAACTTGATTACAAAAAAATCAAAATCAACAAGGACTTGAAGAAAGAGGGAGACTCCATTCGAGTTCGTGTTCTTGGTGCTGAAGATTATACGACTTATGAAGCTCATGGCTCTTACGAAAAAGGAATTTACACAACTCCTTGCATTAACCCAACTGGAGACGGTGAAAACCGTTGCTTAATGTGTGAAGCTTCCAAACATGAAGGTTACAAAGAACTGAAACCTTCCACTCGGTTCCTGTTCGCTTTCTATGACATTGACATGGAAATGGTTCGTTACATTGACGTGTCTTATGGTCAAGGTGGAACACTCATGGACGACATTGAGGAATATGAGGACAGTTTGAATGACGTTGCTTTCACTCTGAAACGTCAAGGTACTGGAACAAAGACCGCTTACAAGCTTTCCCCAATTCTAAAGCTTAAAGGTGATGACCAAGCAAGGTTTGAAAAAGCTGAAGGAATGACTGTTGAAGAAAACTTCTTCGAGAAAGCTCTTTACATTAAGTCAACAAACCAAATGGGAATTGACTTGGAGAACGCTGATTTCGACGTTGAAGGATTACTCGGTTACGAAATTCAAGACGAGTCCAGCAACAATGACGGTGACGCAAAACAGCAAAACAACGAGGAAGTTGACCCAGAGAAAGTCTTCTAATAAACGGAGGGAACGAGCTTCCCCCCTTCCTATAAAAGATGAATAAGAAGAAAAGGAGAGGTTGTTTATATGTCAAAGTTCCAAGCCGGTCAAAAAGTTCGTGTAATTGGTGACTCCTTCAAAGCTGACCCGCATAATCTTCCTGTTGGTTCCGTCTTCGTCGTTGAAAGCATTTCTCCAGCAACTCCGTTCAAAGAATTTCCTCCATTAATGCAACTCATGTTTGCAATGAAAGGAATTAAACCTTACGACTTACCGGAACGAGTTCACGTAAAGACTGGAGATAATCCTTTCCAAGACTTTGCAAACATTGTGTTCGAGGACTTGGAAATGGTTGAAGACTACTCTGGAAAAAGGGTTCGTATGCTTGAGGACGACTGGGCAGAGGGGTACGGAGTTGGAGACGTTTTCGAGGTTCATGTTGACTCAGAGGAGCAAGCTTACTTCATTGACAAAGACGGAGACGTTCGCTTGTTGGCTGACCATGAACACGAAATTATTTAAAAAACACAAGGGAGTCTTTGGACTCCTTTTTGTGTACCAACAGAACGCAAAGGAGAGGTTCTCTTGGGTAATTTTGACGATATTCGTTGGAAGTGGCTTGAGGAGAGAGGAATTGAAGTTTACGGAGACCCTTACCAATTGGACTATATGTTGAACCTCTGGAAGACTCCTGACAAAGTTCAAGCCGTATTTTGTGAAGCTAAAGCTGGAACTGGAAAAACAACGCTTGCTGTTCTTGCTGGAGCTTATGAGGTTATAAAGGGAGAACACTATGACCGAATTATTTACATTCGTAACGCTGTTCCAGTCCGTGAACAAGGTTTCTTGACTGGAGACATAAAACAAAAGTCTGCTCCGTACATGGCTCCAATTGCTGACGCTCTGGAACTGGTTCACCCAGCAACGTTCGAGGAATGGACTTTTGAACAAGGAAAGCAACAACCTAAGCTGGTTCCAATTACAACCTCATTCGTTCGAGGGATAACTTGGAAACGTTCCTTTGTCATTATTGATGAAGCTCAAAACTTGGACTTAGAAGAACTCCAGGCAATTTATACTCGTTGTGACGCAACCAGCAAAATTGTCTCAATCGGTTCCGTTCGCCAAGTGGACAACAAGAAAGTGAAAAGAGTCGCTGGGTTTCTTCCATTTCAAATTTACATGAAACATTTTGTGGGAGACCCAAGAGTTTCCTTCCACGAGCTTCTCACTTGTTACCGTGGCTGGTTCGCTGATAAAGCCGACGATATTTTTGAAACTGTGAAAATACTGGAGGGGAGACTGTGAACACAGCAAAGAAAAACGCTCATATGGTCGGAACCGTCAGTGAGTTGTCCGTCATGTTGGAGTATGCAAAACGAGGTTATACCATAAACCTTCCCACGACTCCAGCACGTTATGACTTTATTGCTGAAAAGGAAGGACGTTCCGTCAAAGTTCAAGTCAAACATGGCTCAACATTCAATGGTGAAAGAGAGCTTCTCGGTTTTTCAAAGACTCCCTATGAGAAGAAAGACGTGGACGTGATTGCTATGTTCGACAGCAATGACGGAACGATTTACTACATTCCAACAGACCATGTTGAAGGAATGTCTTCTATTAGATTACGAATTGAACCTTATCTCTATTCAGTGAAGTCTGAAAAAGCTCTGATTGCTGACCATTACAGAAAATTCATTGGCTAATACGTCACACGAAAAAGACCTCCTCGTTGGTGTTGGTAGAAAACGACACTTCAACAAGGAGGTTTTTTATTATGTTCGCTGGTCACAAGGCAACTTGGAACATTTACAAACCAGACGGTGAGCTCTTGCTCCAACTCCATTGTCTTTATGACTCAAACGACTTCCTCTCTGAAATTGCTGAAGCTTGGGAGATTGACTACAAAAACAAAGTTATCAAGATTACTAGGGAGCTGGGCTAATGAGTACATTTTTACAAGAATTGCAGATTTACAACGAGCTAGTTCACCAAGCAAAAGAGGACATTAAAACAATGTATCTGGACGAAAACGACAAAGGTCACTGGGCTGTTGCTTGGTCTGGTGGAAAGGACTCAACCGCTGTCCTCAAACTGGTCACTGAAGCTATCATGGAACTTCCAAAGGAGCAACGGAACCGTCATGTTTACGCTGTTATGAGTGACACGGTTGTTGAAAACCCAGAGCTTGACATTTACATGAGAGACCAGCTCCAGAAGTTCAATGACTGGGCAAAAAGAGAAGAAGCTCCTTTCTCTGGCCACATGGTTGAACGTCCAGTTGAGAGAGGTTACTTCTATTGTTTACTTGGTAAAGGTCACCCACTTCCTTCACAGTCAATTCGTTGGTGTACTGACCGACTTAAAATAAAACCTCAAGAGAATTTCCTCGTTGACCTGGCTCCTTCATTTGTATTGAGTGGGGTTCGTCGTTCCGAGTCAGTCTCAAGGGGAAGGAGTATTGAGAAACGTTCTATCAGTGAGAAAATTGCTCTCTATGACGGAGGGAAACTCACGAAAGCTGGGACAAAAATTTTCATGGCAATTGTGGACTTCACAGTTGAGGACGTTTGGAGACTTTTGAGACAACCGACTCTCTGGGGAGACACAGAGGACATTCGTCGAATTTACCGAGACGCAACTGGTGAGTGTGGGTTCGTCAATCCAAAGGGAGTCGAGAAGAAGTCCGTTGAAGCTTGTGGAGCAAGGTTTGGTTGCTGGACGTGTCCAGTCATTGTCGCTGACCGTTCAACAGAGGAAATGGCAAAACAATATGAATGGCTCAAACCTCTGACCCAGTGGAGAGAACTTCACATGAGAATGTATGGACGGTATAAACCACTCAAACCACAAGGACAACCGAGAAAAGTTCGCTCTCTGGTCATTAAAAAATATAAAGCAATTGCTTACGCAACTTTGAGGGTCACTAAAGCTGGTTACGGACGTAGAGGAGAAGAATACAACGTTGGAGCTGGAACCCTTTCTCTTGAAAGTCGTGAGTTCTTGCTTCAAGAGCTTCTCAAAACTCAAGCAGAAGTGAACCGCTTGAGAGCAATTGACGGTCTGGAACCACTGGAACTTATTCGCAAAGACGAGTTGTACGCAATTATTAAACTCCAAGAAGAAGACCGAAAGCAGAGACAGCACATTGCTGGAAGTAAGCTTGGAATAAAGTTTGACCGTCGAATGTTGTTTGAGGACATGGAGGAGACCTATGTGGAAGACGTTGCAAAACTCGCTCACTTAACTCCAGACGAAATTGCTGACCGTCTCATTGAAAATTTCAAACAAGGAATTTACGAATTTCCAACTGAATAAGTCACAACCAAACCTCCTCTCCGTTGTTACGGTTGGGAGGTTGATTTTTATGGAAGAATTGACTTTTGACCTTACTGAAGAATTTGAACAAGAACAAGTGAAAGAGACCAAGAAAAAAGCTCGGTCAAAGAAAGCAACACAAAAGAAAGAAGCTTCCAAATTTGAACCGACTTGGGAACAGGTCTGGAACGGTTATGAGAACCCAAAGACAGGAAAATGGAAAAACGGAATTTGGGAACTGAAAGATTCCAAGACAGTTCATAGACAATGGCTACAAGAAGTAAAGGACGCAATTGAGTCTGGTGAGCTTGGTTTGGAAGACCCAGTGACCAAAGAGCCAATTCCAGTTGGGAAGTTCTCCAAGTCCAAAGCAAAAGAACTTTACGCTGTTCTGGAACAACGTAAACGAGAACAACGCATTAAGGAACTCGTTGAGCACTGTCCAGACAACTACTTTTTAATTACTGAAAAAAACCAGATGGAGAAGCTTGTGAAATACCTTGAGGACGAGACGGAAACTGGTCTGGACACAGAAACAACCGGCCTGGACGTTTATGTTGACGTTATGGTTGGAATTTCAATCACTCTCCCAAAGAGGGACGTTCATGTTTATATTCCGTTTGGCCACACAACTGGAGAGAAACAACTCCCTCGTGAGTATGTGTTGAAAATGCTCAAACCTTATCTCATGAGCAATACAAAGAAATTCCTTCACAATGCAAAGTTCGATAAACATATGTTCATTCGCCACAAGTACAACATTGGAGGAACCATTCACGACACTCAAATTGCTATGAAGCTCTTGAATGAGAATGAACCTTCTAACAGGCTCAAGGACTTGCTGACCAAATACAAGAACCACTTGGGTTTCAAAGAAGACTCTTACACATTTGAACAGCTTTTTGGAAAGAACGCTCCGTTCCATGAGGTTCCTCTGGAAGTGGCTAAAGTTTACGCTTGCAAGGACACTCACGGTTGCTATTTGCTCGGAAAATGGCAAGAACAATTCTTTCAGAAAATGTTCGGTCTGAAACGTGTCTTCTATGAAATTGAGAGTCCGTTGCTCCCAGTGGTGGTTGACATGGAACGGACTGGTATGTTGTGTGACATGGAGTTTGGAAAAGAGTACGGTCACGAACTGACTGAATACCTCGTTGAACTTGAAAAGGAAATAAAAGCCGAACTTGGTGACATTAACTTGAAAAGTCCAGCTCAACTCCAGAAAGTCCTATATGACGACTTTGAAATGGAGGACGTGTCTGGGAAACGGTCAACCGACAAGAAGACGCTCGAAATTCTTTCTGGTGAGCTTCCTGTCTTGGAGACTCTCTTGAAATACAAAGATTTGTTCAAGTTGAACTCAACCTATATTTCAGCTCTCCCAGAAAAAGTGAAGTCTGACGGACGTATTCACGGACAGTTCAACCAAGACAAAACCGACACTGGACGGTTCTCAAGCTCGGAACCGAACCTTCAAAACCTTCCAGCTCGTGCTAGGAAATTGGTCATTGCACCAGACGGAAAAGTCATTTTCGGCATTGACTTCTCCCAAATTGAACCTCGTGTTCTTTCTCATATCACTGGAGACGAGGAATTGAGAAAACCTTATTTGACTGGTGGAGACTTATACGCAACGCTGGCTTCACGAACTTTCAAGAAACCAATTGAAGAATGTGGAGACGGTTCAAAGTATCGAAAAATGATGAAGACTGGTCTCCTTGCTGTAATGTATGGAACTTCAATGTGGACGCTGTCCAAACAATTGAATATTACATTGGAGGAAGCTGAACAGTTTATTCACGACTTCTATGAAGCTTATCCAAAAGTAAAAGCTTGGATTGAGTCCATTTGGGAGTTTGTAAAGGAAAACGAATATGTTGAGACGCTTTACGGACGAAAGAGAAGGTTCCCAAAACACAGACAGCAAGCAATTATTTATGACGATTGCAAAGCTCAAATGTTGAAACTTCTCGGCACAAAGAACCTCCCTCAAGACTTCTGGAACAAAAAGAAATACCCTCAATTACCGTACAAGCTGAAACAAAAATTCCAGGCTGTTAAAAAGTCCGTTGAGAGGGTTCGTCGTCAAGCTGTCAACGCAATTATTCAAGGCTCCTCCGCTGACATTATGAAAATTGCAATGTTACGAATGGACGCTTTCTTGAAGTCAAAAGGTTGGTCACTCATGGCAACGGTTCACGACGAGCTTCTCATGATTGCTGACGACACAATTACTCATGAAGAAATTATTCGAATGAATGATTGTATGAGACTTTGTGTTGAGCTTGAGGTTCCACTCAAGACCGACGTTGAGGTCATGGCAACTTGGGGGAATGGAATTAAGTTTGACGTGAACCGCAAAGTCTTCTTCCACAAGGACGAGAAGACAGGCAAAACAATGTTTGAGTCAGCTCACTTAAAAGAAGCTGTTAAATACATTGAGGAGGTTGCTTAATGATAACGAACAAAGAAAAAGCAAAGGCAATAAAAAGAAAAAATGACAAAGCAAAGCAAAACGCTCCAGAAGGGAACCCAGCAATTGCTCAAGACTTTCACAAAATGCTGGACGACTTTCACAAACTGAACGTCAACAATGACTATAAATTGGACGTTATGTTGCTTCAAGACGAAATTGAGCAAATGACAGACGGACGGTCAAACTTGAGAGGGACGTGGGACGAGTCGCTCCCAACGTTCTCTCCTTCCTCTGCTGACGACTGTGAACGGTCACTCGCTTTCAAAATCATTGGAGCAGACGAGGACGAACAAGTCATGGAACCTTATCAAAAACGGTGGGTCAGAAACGGTTCCGCTGTTCATAAAGCAATTCAAAGAGATTTGATTTACATTGAGAAATACTTGAAAGACGCTCCGTTTGAAGTGTGTCGAACCAAAGAAGGAAAACCAGCTTGGGAACGAAACACGAGAACCGTCAAAAAGTTTGAACACAATGGAGAGAAGTTTCAGCTCTATGGAATGGTTGACGGTATGCTCTACTATAAACCAGAAAAGAAACGCATTGGTTTTGACTTCAAGACCAAGTCCACAACAATTGCCTCGATTGGTGACTACAAGCTCAAAGCTCCCCAAGAAAACAACGTTCTCCAAGCTGTTTGTTATTCCCTTCTGTTCGACGTTGACGAGTACATTATTTGTTATGAGTCACTTGCAAAAGACGGTTGGACAAAGGGAGCAGACGCAAAACCAGACATTCGTGTCTTCCATATAAAAATTACTGAAGCTATGAAACAAGCTGTTCTCGATAAGTTTGCTGGAATTGCAAAACAACTTCGTGAAGACAAACTTCCAGCTCCAAACTTTGAAAAGTGTCTGTTCTGTCCATTCAAAGAAGTTTGTTCGGAGGTAGAGAAGGGAGCTGAAGCTCTTGGCTTCTAACTATCAACGAGGACGTTATTCAGAATATAAAGCAAAACGACACTTGGAAAAAGAGGGTTACTTTTATTTGACTCGGTCTCCAGCTTCCAAAGGAATGTTTGACTTGGTCGGAGTTGGTTTTGGGGGAGGTATTCTCCTCCAGACCAAACGAACCAAAAGGAAGAAGCTCGTTCCGAGTATGTATAGAGAGGAAATGGACTCAATTCAAGAATGGGTTGACTCTCTCCCTTACTTACCAGACAACGTGAGGGTGGAGTTCTGGGTTCAAAGAGACGGAGTGAAAGGTTGGGTCAAATTCCGTTTCTATCATAAAAAACCAATGGAAATGTATGAAGGAGGAAATGAATAATGAGAATTGTAAAAATTGAAGCTGACGTTTGCCCACAATGCAGAGCTTTGGACTTTATCCTTATGGCAACTCCTGAAGTGAATGCTGTAATTGAGAAAGTGAACATTGACCGAGACGAGAACAAAGACTGGATTGAAAAATACACTATCATGGGAACTCCAACTCTCCTATTCTTGGACGGAGAAAGAGAGCTTACAAGACTCGTTGGAGCAAAAGGAACTACTCCAGAAATTATTCGAGAAAAAGTGAAAGAAGCAGAAGAGAAGCTGTAAGAAATGGGAGCTGAAAAGCTCCCTTTTTGTTGTCACGACAAACTCAAAAGTTCGTTGTAATTGATAGCTTACAGCTAACAAATAAGTTACCGAGACCCTTTGGGGTCAATGGTCGGAGAAAAGAACAGCAAAGGAGAGGGAATATGAAGGAAATTACTTTGAGTCCAAAATTCTTGAGAAAATACCCAGACTTTCCAAGTCATATGAACGCAATTGGGACTTTCGTATATTTGAGAACTTATTCTCGTTATCTCCCAGAAAAGGGACGGAGGGAAACTTGGAAAGAGACGGTCACTCGTGCTGTCCAGTACAACGTGAACCTCTTGAGAAAACACGTTGAGCTTTTTGATTTGCCTATTACTTACAAAGAGCTAATGGAAGAAGCTGAAGCTTGGTTCCACTCCATGTTCAACCTTGACCAGTTCTTGTCTGGAAGAACAATGTGGGTTGGTGGAGCTGAAGGAGGAGTTGCTGAAAAGTTCCCTCTCGGAAACTTCAACTGTTCTTTCATTGCAATTGAAAAGTGGGAAGACTTGGCTGACCAATTCTATTTGTTGTTGGTCGGAACTGGAGTTGGCTTCAAGCATACTTTCAAAATGGCTGAAAACATTGCTCCAGTCCGTGACAACTTCACTGTGACCCACAAGGAATATGAAGACTTGTATTCTCTTGGAGTCCGTATTGATACAACAACAATGTCCGTTGAAGGAAACAAAGCAACAATTGTTGTTGGTGACTCCAAAGAAGGATGGGTTGAGTCTCTGAAATTATTCTTCCGTCTTATTACTCTCAAACAATATGAAGACTTGACCGAAATTCATTTTGTCTATGACTTTGTAAGACCGAACGGAGCAAGGCTTCTCACTTTCGGAGGAACCGCTTCTGGACATATTCCTCTCATGGAAATGTTCACGAACTTTGAAAAAGTTATCAAAAACCAGATTGACCCAACTCTTGAACCTCCTGTTCGTGTTGACGACAAATATGTCCGTCTTCGTCCAATTCATGTCCTGGACTTTGGAAACTTCCTCGGAAACAACGTTGTTGTGGGAGGAGTTCGGAGAACAGCAGAAATTTTCCTCATTGACGGAATGAAGGACGTTGAGTCAATCTTTGCAAAATACGGTCTGAATGGTTTCTGGACAGAGGAAATGTTCCAACGTCACGAACAAATTATGGCTGAAGCTGACCGTCTCGGAATTAAGGTTCCAGAGTCAGCAAGAAAAGTAGGGGAAAGAAAACACGGTGTTTCTCTGGACGGAATAACTCACCAGTTCGACACAAAAGAAGAAGCTGACGCTTTAATGACTGAAAAAGGTGACGGTTTCTATATGTATCCTATCAATTTGGGAACCGGTCTTCACCATAGACGAATGAGCAACAACTCTGTTGCATTTACAAGCAAACCTCCTCGTGAGCTTCTCCGTTTTATTTTCTTAATGATGAAAGCAGAGGGAGAACCAGCTTTCATTAATTTGGAAGAACTCGCAATGAGACGCTTCAAAATGCTCGGAACTAACAATCCAACACGGAAACAGCTTGAAGAAGTAATGGAAAAGCTCGGAATGAATCCATGTGCTGAAATTTTATTGTGGACGCTCGGAGTGTGTAACTTGACCACAATCAACGTGACTCGTTTCGTCTACAATGGAAAGCTCGACTTGGAAGGACTTCTGGAAGCTCAAAGACGTTCAACTCGTGCTGGTCTTCGCATGACCCTTGTTGAGCTTGAACTTCCACACTGGGCAAAACGTCAAAACACTGACCGGTTGCTTGGTCTGTCTTTGACTGGTTGGAAAGACGCAATGGGTCAATTGAAGTTCAACCGTGACCAGGAAAAAGAGCTTCTTGCTCTGCTCAAGAAAGTTGGTCGTGAGGAAGCTGACGCTTACGCTCGTAAACTCCGAATTGCAACTCCATTACTGACAACAACCGTGAAACCAGAGGGAACCATTTCTCAAGTTGCTGGTGGAGTAAGCTCTGGACTTCATTATGCTCACTCTGAATATTACATTCGTCGTATTCGTATTTCTGCAAATGACCCTCTAGCAAAAGCTGTTCTTGCTCATGAAGGTTGGGTTGTGAACCCAGAAGTCGGAACCGAGGGAGCAACTCGTGAGGAACAAATGAAAAATGCTCGGACTCTGGTCATTGACTTCCCAGTTTACTCTGGAGCTGACGTGACCAAAGACGACGTTGACATTGACGAACAGTTTGACACTTATTTCATGTTCCAAGACTATTACACAGAACACAACGCTTCCAACACAATCACAGTAAAACCGCATGAATGGGACAGAGCTGAAGAACGTGTTTGGAATGGCTGGAATAACTTCGTTGGAGTTTCCTTCCTTGCTCATGACGGTGGGACTTATGCTCTCGCTCCATATGAGAAATGTGACAAGGAAACTTACGAGAGGCTCAAAAAACAAATGCAAGAATTTAACATGAACATTCTTGCTCAATATGAAGTCGGCTCAACTGAAGACTTCGACATTGGTCAAGACGGCTGTGAGTCTGGAATTTGTCCAGTCAGATAAAAAATGGGAACCCTTTTGGGTTCCCTTGTTTTTTTTTCTATGCACGAGAAGCTTTCAAACGGTTCTTAAAACCTTCTAGTTCCTCAATTCTTTGTTTTGCTGTTTCCACAATTAAGTCTTTTTCCGCTTGAGTCTTTTCTTCGTGTATTTTCATCACTTCAACTTCAATAACCGATAACTGGTTCATGGATATTTCTTCGTCCAACAGTTCGATATTGTAACACTCATTACTACAATACTTTTCTGTTGGAATAACTTCTCTCCATCTAAACAAGCTGTATAATTGTTTGAATTGAGAATAGTCAACCTTCCTGAAATTAAAGGTCTTACTGCATTTTTCACAGAACCTCCAACCTTCACCAGAACATTTCCCACAAATGGCTTCTTTGTCTTGGAAAATAGGAATTGACCCCGTATCTCCATTCAATTCAACTTTTTCACTACATACAGAGCAGGTTCGATTTAAGTATTTATCCAAAAAGCTTCACTTCCCTTCCAATATTCTCCTTATAAAATTCTACAAGATTTTCAGAAATCCTTTTTAGTTTTCGGTCACAACCATTTCAAGTAGTCGTTGGATTAACAGAAAGACGAGGGGAGGAAGTCAATTGATTGATATTTACGATTGGTTCGACAAGCTTTATTCCAGATATGACGTTGCCTTTATCAACTCGAAAACGCAAACTGTGAGACTCGAAAACAAGAAAGGTTGGTTCGAGGAAACAACGCTCACAGTAGAATTTGCTCACTGGTTACTCAATAAGGGAGTTGAAATTCGTTATGAGTAAAGCTGGGAAGCTCACTGTCATTGTTGGCTCAATGTTTTCTGGGAAGTCAACTGAACTTCAACGTCAAGGACGGAGAAAGGAACTTGCTGGAGAGCTTGTTGCTTATTTCAAACCCAGGAAAGACAACCGCTATACTCCAACAGCAATTTCCACACATGATGGAACGAAAGTTGCCGCTTACGTAGTTGAGGACGCTCAAAGTATTCGAGAAGTTTTGAAACAAGTGGAACAGCAAGTTGGTCTGGTCGGAACTGTGTGTATTGACGAAATTCAATTCTTCGACGAGAAAATTGTTGCTGTTGTCAATTTGCTTCTCTGGGACGGAATTGACGTTGTTTGTTCTGGTCTGGACTTAGACCGTTTTGCTCAACCGTTTGGTAAAGTTCCAGAGCTTCTCTGTATGGCTGAAGAAGTCGTGAAAGTGAGAGCTGTTTGTCATTCGTGTGGGGAAGACGCTTGGGTCTCTGCTGGAACCTTCATTTCTGAAGAACAAATAGTTGTCGGTGAGTCGGACAAATATGTTCCGCTTTGCAGAACTTGCTATTTCAAAAAGGGAGGTATTATTTAATGAAGAAACTCGACAAAACTTTAATGACTGAAGCAGAAAAACAACGTATGAGAGACAACGTGAATGGGGGTCTTCCAGTGGATATGCTGAAAGCTATTTTCAAAATGCAACACGAGCTTGACTCTTTCATTATGGAAAAACACTCTGACAAACTTCCACAAGGAATTTCTGAATGGGTCACAAAACTCACTATTGCAATGGAAGATGAAATTTCAGAGGTTCGTGGAGAGGTCAACTGGAAGTGGTGGAAAAGTGAGAAACAAATTGATATTGAGAAGCTTCACGAGGAAGTCATTGACTTATGGCATTTCCTAGTTGCTCTGTCACAACGAGTTGGTTTGACTCCAGAGAAAGTCTTCGAGGTCTACCAGGCAAAACGTGAGGAAAACTTCAAACGTCAAAAAGGAACCTCGACTGAAAAAGACTACAGAGACGGAGGGAACAACTAATGTCTCTATTATTCAAAGTTCTGTTTTGGCTGTCTGCAATTGTCAACCTTATCAACGGAATACAAATTTGGGTCACTGGGAAACCAGAAACAATTCCAGCTCAAGTTGTCGATAACTTTACTCTTTTTGCTTTCTTTTCTCTTTTTGCATTGTCAGCAATCGACTCAAGGAAAGTGAAGAAAAATGAAACACATTGATACCTGGTTCCGAGGAATGGTCAAAAGAGAGACTTATATTTTTGTCTCCAAGAAAGTTGACCATATAGAGTTGAACGAAATAACAACTCTATTCGGAAAGTGGAAGGTCAAGGAGGAAGTCAGAGAAGTCTTCCTCCCAGACTTGAAACTTATGGAGCAAGGAAAGCTCCGTGTGATTTGTGAAGCTTACACAGAACTTCACGAACTAGCAAGGAGGTTGAGTCGGCATGACAAAATTTGATGAACAATACAGAGACTTGGTTTTCCGTGCAATTGTTGACGGTGAGAGAGTCGTTGACCGAACTGGAGTGGGAACCAGAAAACTTTTTGGTGAAACTATGAGGTTTAATTTACAAGAGGAGTTCCCAGCTCCAACATTGAAGAAGCTCTTTTTCGAGTCAGCAAAGAAGGAAATGTTCTGGATATATCAAGACCAGTCAAATGACGTTCGTCTTCTTCGTGAGAAATACGGAGTCAAAGTTTGGGACGAGTGGGAACAGAAGGACGGAACAATAGGCCACGCTTATGGTTACATTATCGAGAAACATAAGCAAATTGATAAACTCATTCAAGGCTTGAAAGAGAACCCTCACGGACGGAGACACATCATTTCCCTTTGGGATATTGAAGAACTTCCATATATGAGTCTTCAACCTTGTGCTTTTCAAACTATATGGTCAGTCAATAGAGGGAAGCTCAATTGTCAGCTTGTACAACGCTCTGGTGACTTGGGTCTCGGAGTTCCTTTCAATACTGCTCAATATGCAATTCTGGTTCATATGGTTGCTCAATGTGCTGGGCTGGAAGTAGGGGAACTCCTTCATACAATCACGGACGCTCATGTTTATGATAACCATGTGGAACCACTCAAGGAAATGTTGTTCAGACCAATAATGAGAGACGTAAAACCTCAACTTCATATAACAAATAGGACTCAAAACTTTTACGACTTCCTTCCAAATGACATTCGTTTACTCGGTTATGACTCTCACCCTCAAATTAAACTTGAGGTTGCTGTTTAATGGGCAAAATTTCTCTAATTGTCGCTCATGACCGAGCTAGAGGAATTGGGAGAGACAACAAACTTGTTTGGAATCTTCCAAATGACATGAAACACTTTCAGAGAGTCACAATGGGAAATATTGTTGTCATGGGTCGTAAAACATTTGAGTCTATTGGGAAACCCTTGAGAGGACGGAGAAATGTGGTTCTCTCAACAACTCTCCAAAAACAACACAAAGTTCATGTTGAGAGGGACTTTAAAACTCTACTTGAAAAGCTACACAAAATCTCAAGACCAGCTTTTATTATTGGTGGAGCTGAAATATATAAACTCTTTCTTCCCTATGCTGACGAGGTTCTGGTCACGGAGGTTGACGGGAATTTCGAGTGTGACACGTTCTTTCCGGTGTTGTCACAGAGCAATTGGAAACTCGTTGAAAACATTGAGGGAACGGTTGACGAGAAAAACATTCCTCACTATTTCTTGAAATTTGAAAGGAGAATGTAAATGTTCAATTTAACTCTGGAAGACGTAAAAGGGAGACACACAGAGGAGATTGTTGAGAAATCTGAAATGGGAATGACCATGTTTGAAATGTTCATTGGTCAGTTGAGTGAGAGGGAAAAAGCAATTTTTGAGATTGCTTACGCAAATGGATATATGGACAGCACGAATGACCATTTAGACGGAGAACCAGTTGAAGTTCTTAAATAAAACAATAAAACCTCCTACCTTATCTCTATTTTGGTGGGAGGTTTTCTTTTATTTCTTCAACACTATCACTTCAAGAACCTCACTCAAGTCAGTAACTTTGAGTGCTTCCATGATTGTAAGCAAATGTTTCTTGTTATATGCAGAACGAGTGTCATTGACCAACTCTGAAATAGTAGCTTCACGTAAACCAGTCGCCTTAGCAAGTTCCTTTTGAGAAATACCTTTACGCTCCAGTAAGTCCTTCAGTTTCATTCTAAATGTTAGTTCCATTATGAAGCTCTCCTTTCAAATTCCTCTATTACGATATTTCGTATTTATCTTAATAAATATATACAGACTTTTCAAGTTCTTACCAAAAAAATTTAAAACTTTTTTTGTCACAGTCAAAAACACACTCCGTTGTCACGAGTAGGAAGTCACTTCCGAAATTACGAAAAGGAGTGTTTGTAAGTGGGAACGGACGCTTACCGTTTTGACGTGAGAACCAAAGAACAATTCATTGTTGACATTGAGAAAGGAAACGCAAGAGAACGACTTGCAATTATTCTTTTCAAAAACTTCCTCAAGAACCAGTTTGGTTTCTATGGAGACATTGTTCCAAATGGTTGCGATATGTCTGGAGATTTCATTAACGATATATCGAAAGTGAACTCTGGAGCTGACTACTTAGTGGGAGAAAACAAGCTTCCTCTGGAAGTCAAAACGTCCACTGGTCACAATACTACAATTTACCTCAAGGTCAATCAAGTTGACTCGTACATTCGTCAAGGAGCTTCTGTTCTATACGTGAACGGAATTGAAAGACCAGTCTCCGCTTTCACGTTCTGGACATTTGAGGACTTGAAAGAAATGAGGAGGACTTGTGAAAGAGTCATTCCTCCAAACGGAATAAACGGAGGAAAAGAGTCTTTCAAAATTGACGCTCTTAAATATTCTTGGCTGACTTTTGCTGGAAAGGAGAAGAAGTATGTCAGGTTTTAAAGGAGTCCAAATTGCTCTTACTGGAGAAATGAGAAGTGGCAAAGACACAGTCGGAAAGTTTCTCGTTGAGGAGTATGGGTTCAAGAGGTTTGCTTTCGGAGACGGAATTGTGAAAACTTGCAAACGTCTCTTTCCAGAGCAATTCAAGAATGGAAAGAAACCTCGTAAACTTCTTCAAGACTTCGGTCAGTTTTGTGTGGCTCAAGACAGAAATGTCTGGGTCAACTATTTATTTAAAGAAATGCTCTGGAACGATATTAACCCATTAGAGGACAACGTTGTCATTACTGATTTAAGACAACCTCACGAATATGAGAAGCTCGTCGAGTCTGGTTTCACTATTGCCCGAGTGAACTGTAAACCAGGAAGGAGGAAAGCTCGAATTATTTCTTCTGGTGAGGAATTTAACCCAGAAACTTTCTATCACTCAACAGAGAGTTTTGTGAGAACCTTCGCCGTTGACTGGGAACTCGACAATAACGGAACCTATGACGAACTCATTACTCAAGTTCAGGCAATGTTGAGCAACATTACTGGAGGAGGGTTCTAATATGGCTCACAGTGATTTTACAGCAATGGAAAGACTTCTCTCAACTCGTTACCCAATAACCAAAATTTTTGGAGTCACAAACGTCTTAAAAGACATTCACACGTTGAGGGAGCAAAGGTTTCAAGGCACGGACACAACGCTCTTGTCTTGTATCTTAATAGACTTCGAGAGACTCATGGAGAAAGCAAGACTTACAGAACGTCAAAAACAAGCTCTGTTCTATCACTATGAACTCGACTTGACGCAACAAGAGGTTGCTGAAGTCATGAACGTCTCTCAACAAGCTGTTTCAAAACATATCGACAACGCTATTGCAAAAATTGTGATAGTAGCAAAAGAGGAGGAGAGCAAAGCATGAAAACACTCTATGAGAACCTTTTTACAGCTGGGAACTATAAAGCAACCTTCTCTCAAGAAGTTGAGAAGCTCATAAAACAAGACTTAACTGACGAGTTCAAAATGAAACTTATTCAAGCTCTCACTGACGCTTACATTGACCAAACAGGGAAGGTTCCAGACTCTTATGAACTTTCGAGACTCACAACTTGGTTGGTCGTTGATAAAACAAAAGACCCAGACAAGGTCACTAAAACAGAATATCCAATTCTTTCAGAACATCAGCAAAAGTTAAGAGCAAGACGAGAACTCCCTCACCAAGCTGTTGAGAGTTTCAGTCCCAGCTCTCGTCACAAAATAAACGGACGGAAAGCTCCAAAGAATTTTAGGGTCTTTGGAGAGTACGAGGGAGGATATTAAGGAGGACTGGTCTCATGACTTACGAGGTTGCAAGCTTTCAAGAATTAATTGAAATTATGGCTTCCTGTGAGAGACTCGGTCTTTTCTATGTCGTCCAGAAGGACTTTCAAGAAAGAGAAAAGTGGTTTGGACGAACTGAACAGAAACTTGTTTACAGACTTCAAGTAGTTCAATACGTCGAGGAGGTTGGGGAACATGAGCAAGAGGTTCCATATAGGGGACAGAGTGAGAGTGAAAACAGTGAAGCTCACGAATGACCCGGAAAGTGAGTTTTACATTGAAAAGTTTGCTGGGAGAATTGGTGAGCTATTTGACGTGACTCGTTCCAGCAAAGGAACTGCAAGCTTTCATATAAACTTCGGAAACGAGATTGGAATTTTTCACGAAAATGAAATTGAGTATGTCACGGAGTAAGAACCGAGTCGTTGTGTTAAGTGTAAGGCAACCAATAAAACGAGCTAAAAGCTCAAGAGGAGGAAATTGAAAATGAAGAAGAATTTGAAAGTGGTTCACGACGGAATGAAAGCTGAAATGTTGTTCGCTGAATTGGTTCTGGGTTCAGGTAACATTCCAAGCTTTGAAGGTGAAGTCCTTGCAATTAACCCTTCCAAAGAGGAGTTTGCAACTTACAACGAAAACTTTGAAATGGCTGTCCGTGACGGAGTTGTTCCAGACGTTCTTGAAGGTGTTGTTTACTTCGACCACGGAGCAAACCGAGCTTTCATTGTGAGTGAGGAATATGTTGAGTATTCTGTTTTGAACTAATTACTGGAGAGCTTCTCTGTTCCTTTATTACTTAATTACGAAATTTGGAGGGGAATTTGAATATGATAAACGTTCAAATTGGAAACACAGTAAAAGCAATCGGAATGGGAGCTTTATTCGTTTCAATGGTTCCGAACTCTGCTGGTCAAGGTGTTGTGGTTCATGTTGCAAACCCAGAAGGAATTGCAACTGACCCAGAAGTCCTTTCTCAAAACTATAACAGGGAATATTTGACCGACGGAATTTTATTCAAAGACTCTGGGAACGGTGAAATTCTCTGGTTAGCAAGTGACGACTTTGAAATTCTAGCTTAATCGTGGGAGGTATGGATATGAACAAGAACTTCAAAAATATTAAAAACTTTGTTGAGTTAAAGGGAGACGTTGCTCTTATTCATATTAACCGAGCTGGTTTCGAACACATTGCAATTGTTGACCGTGAAGACTTAACCCTGATTGACCTTTCAGTGAAGAACCGCTTGAACATAGACACAAACGGATATGTACAACACAAAGAAATGATAAATGGGACATATAAGGTTTTCCAGTTACACAGAAAAATTGCTGGTGCTTTTGACTGGGAGGAAATTGGATTTTATAACGGAAACAAACTTGACCTACGTAAGAAAAACTTATTTTACAAATTTGATGGAAAAATTCGTTCTGTACTTTAGAATCTTAACTCTAGGGCTATGCTCTAGAGTTATTTATATAATAAGAGAAAATTTTTTTGAAGAGATTAGAGTCAATAATATATTGCTAGTTTCTGTGTAAAATGGTATTATTTACATGTCCTACCGTCTTAACTGACGAGGAGGTGTTGGCTATGCAATTTAAGCCTGTTCATGTTAGAGCGTATAAAAGGTTCCGTTTAGGACGACTTGAGTATGTTAGTGAGCATTTTCGGTCTCACCCTATGAGGTAAGATTGATTCCCCACCAAGTCAGGGTCGAACTCTCCAAAGGAAAACCCTGACGAGTAGGACATAAATATTTGGCTGGTGACGATAGCGAGAAGGCCACACCCGTT
>NZ_JBCNAC010000065.1:0-10900 GCF_050477885.1 Neobacillus rhizosphaerae | reverse complement strand
TCGTGCGCTTTTCCTTTTGCCACGGGCATTAGAACCTTTTTCTATTTACCGATCGCCCACTTTTTCTCTTACCACGGGCATTAGAAACTCCCCGGGCTTCTTCCATTGTATCGGGACATAAAATACAACACTACCAAGGACTGTGGCAGTAACAAATTTTATGCATGCGCAGCTTTTAAAAAACCTGCTAGAATAAGGATTCTAGCAGATTTTTTTGCTTAAGCCACTTTTTGATTACCATTTTTATTCGTTTGCTTATTAAAAATCACTTGGTCAAGCGCAAACAATTTACTGTCATTGACGGCAATCACTACAGCCATCGCAAGGAAAGCTAAATCTAGTTCATAGCCTGCCATTTGGCCATTTCCTAAAAATCCGACAGCTAATTTCACTTTAATCATGGCACCAATCATGACGAGAGATAAAAGAATAGATACGACTCTTGAACCTAAACCAATTACTAAGGCTAATCCACCAACCAACTCAATCACTGCCACTACATAGGCCAATCCACCAGGTAAACCGATACTGTCAAACCAACCAACAATATTTTCTATTCCGCCCTGGAACTTAGTAAGCCCGTGGATAAAAAAACTAATCCCTAAAACCACACGTAAAATGAATGTACTGACTTCAAATTTATTATTCATAAAAAATTCCTCCTGTATTTTGTAAAATTAATTAAACTGCCATACACTATGGCTTAAGCTTCCATATCGGTAGCTGCGGTGCAGTAATTCTGCTTTTTTCCCATTATCCGCTGCACCCATTGCATAAAAAATAGGTATAAAGTGCTCTGTGCCATATGGCGGCACGGCAATGTTGGCATTCGGTGCTAATGTCTGATAATTGAAAAGTGAATCTACATCCCAATTTTTTAAATGACGGGCTAACCACTCATCAAACGCGAGTGCCCAGTCATCAATTCCGCCGGTGCGATCCTTATCCCAATTTAATGCGCGGAGATTATGCACCGTTCCTCCACTGGCAATAATTAATACATCCTTTTCTCTTAACCCTGCCAAAGACTTCCCAATCTGATACTGTTCTGCAGGTGAAAGGTTGGGATTAACCGACATCGAAATCACAGGTATATCCGCATTTGGATACAACATCCTCAATACAACCCATGCACCGTGATCCAATCCGCGCGTTGCATCAACTTCATATGAAACGCCTTGGCTAGTGAATAGTTCAGTAATTTCTTTGGTGATGTCATGATTTCCCTTAGCTGGATATTCTATTTTGTACAAGGCTTCAGGAAATCCGCCAAAATCATAAATCGTGCGGTATTCAGGGGCACTGCTCACCTGTTGCATATTCGATTCCCAGTGGGCGGAAAATAAAACAATTGCCTTTGGTCTTGGTAGAGTACGTCCTAATTGATTTAAAAACTGAGTATACTCATTGTTTTCAATCGCAAGTAACGGAGCTCCGTGTGCGATAAATAATGATGGAAGCATACGATCCTCTCCTTAAAGTTTTATATAAAGGGGTTTGTAAATTTAAATAAAGATAATATATTCATATTAGAAAACTATTAGACAAAAAATAAGTTTCCCACTAGGAATAATTATTATCTATAAGATAACCCCAAACACTATGGATTGTCAATTACTTTTTTGCTAAGATAGAATTAAGTTTTTTATTAGGAAACATTCGAGGTGACTTACGTGGATATTGGATCAAAGATTCGCGCGATACGAAACAGGAAGAAAATTACGATTGCCCAAATGTGTGAAGGAACGGGACTATCGAAAGGCTTTATCAGTAATGTAGAGAACAATAATACCTCTCCTTCCATTAACACACTGCAGACAATAGCGACTTTTCTAGGAGTGCCTTTACCCTATTTATTATTAGAAAAAAAGCAGCATATGCGTGTGGTTAAAAAGACGGAACGAACGTATTCAACCTATAACAACTTAAAAATTGAGCATTTAACTTCACAAGGTGGCTTACACATGAGGTTGGTCGAGTTTCCTCCGGGTGCATCCATGGGGGAAGCCAATGCCCATGAAGGGGAGGAGTCCCATTTAGTCTTAGAAGGAAAAATCCTTGCCGAACAGGGCGAAGATTCATTCATCTTGGAAGAAGGGGATACCTTTAGCTGGAATGCAAGCGTCCCACACTTCGTCAAAAATGTGGGTGAGGAAAAAGCGGTTGTGCTCATCTCCATTTACTCAGATACAGAACGAAATGATGTATTCTAACAACATAGAAAAATGAGGCTGATTCCTTAGTGATCAGCCTCATTTTTCGTCTCCCTACTTATTTTAAAAAGTCTTCCCGCTGTGGCGTAAACACGTCTAAAATAACAGAGTCTTCCTCAAGCGCCTTCACACCGTGCAACACATCGGACGGTACATAAATACTATCCCCTTTGACGACCGTTTGAATGTCCCCACCTAAGTTGAATTCAAAACTCCCTTGAACGATATAGCTAATCTGTTCATGTGGATGGGAATGGATACTTCCAACGGCGTCCTTCCTAAACGTAACTTCCGTCATCATGAGGCTGCCGCCATGGCTTAACAACTTCCTTGTTACGCCTTCCTCGGTAGCTACCGCTTCTACTTCTTCTCCATATGTAAACATTCTCTTCCCCCCCTATTTTGGCAATTCTACTAAATATAAATTACAGACTCCGTTACGGTCTGATGTAAATAAGATTTTTGTATTATCCCAACTGAAGGTCGGATGACAGTGAGTTCGTTGCGTGTTCCAACTCGTGTGGTGAGAACATACCGTTTCAATGGTTGCTTGTTCACCGCTTATATCAATCAACACGAGATCCTCCACCTCATCACCGATCAGCAAGGTATTGTCTCTGTTACTATGATAATGGTTACAGTAATACGGTAAATCGATTTTTCGTAGTAATTGACCCTTTTCATCCGCTAATCCGACGAAAGGAATGTGCCCAGTATCCTCTTCTTTTTGGATGGTTGCTTGGGTCTTGTGAACCGTGATGGTTCCATCGTGCCCTTTTCTACGATTATCAAAAAATATCTTCCCATCCGCTGTCCAGAATTCATGCCCGATACAATCATCTTCCCCCTGCCTAAATACGGGCTGTACCGAACGTGCTCTAATATCTAAAAGCCATATTCGTTGATGGACGAGGTTCCATGGACCTTCATGACAAAAGGTGGCCAGGCTGCTATGGGTAGGTGAAAATTGAAAATGGCCCAGCCAATGTGTATCTTCAAAAACATCAAATACTTCCGTTCCATCCAGACTAATAAGGGTGATCCACCCCTTTTTGTAGCATACATCGTTTCCTTAAACCCTCTGTAGTTCGCTCCTCTTTCAATAGGAACCCTTTCATTTCGTGCCATGCCAATATACTTTTTATCCGCCGAGATGTGTGGATGCCCTAATTGAATCCCTGGCTTTTCCTCATAAAGGACGGTCGTTTCAAGTGTGCTGACATCTAATTTTTTAAGCTGCCTTCCCGAAACATACACGACTATGTCACTTTCAGGCGTTTTTGTATGAAAGCTAGGAGCAACTCCTTCAGGTTCATTCGTCAGTTGAACCATTTGCCCTGTTTCAAGCTCCATTTTAAAAAGATTATAAACCTCAGGCTTACTAGAGGAACGATCTGACAAAAAATAGATTTCTTTATCATCTGCTGAAAATGAATTGTCTGTAAAATAAAAGTGGTGGTTATTGGAACCATTGGAAGTTAATTGCTTAACCACGTTCCCTGTTTTTTGGTCCACATACTCTTTAATTTCTGAAGGAAATTCCTTTCCAATCATCCCTATCCCCGCCTTTTTATGGTTGAATGCAAGAAATCGATAGGTCGTCTGCCTATCGATTTTTGTCCTTTTTCGGAACGCTACAATGTAACACCCTTTTTAAAAATAGCAATCTCTCTAAAATCATTTTTCTCGTTATTGACTAATTGCCCGCTTGCCACCTTTATGATGTAATCAATAAATTCTCTGAGGACTATATCTGAGTCTTTCTCAAGCAATACGCCTGCGTTAAAATCAATCCAATGTGGCTTGTTTTCAAAAATAGGTGTGTTGGTTGAAATTTTCATCGTTGGTACAAACGCACCAAACGGAGTTCCACGACCCGTTGTGAATAAAACCAATTGGCATCCGGCGGCTGCTAGGGCAGAGGAAGCAACGAGATCATTTCCAGGTGCACTTAACAAATTCAGTCCCTTTTGCTTTAGACGCCCCCCATATTTAAGGACATCGATTACCGTAGATGTACCGGCTTTTTGTGTACATCCTAGGGACTTATCCTCCAAGGTTGTAATCCCACCTGCTTTATTTCCAGGTGATGGATTTTCATAGACAGGTTGTTTATTTTCAATGAAATATTCTTTGAAATCATTGATTAATTCCACCGTCTTTTCGAACACCTCTCCATCTGCCGCACGCTCCATCAGGATTGTTTCCGCACCGAACATTTCCGGCACCTCTGTTAGGACAGTGGTTCCACCCTGGGCAACTAAGAAATCTGAGAATCTTCCAAGCAGCGGATTAGCCGTAATACCGGAAAAGCCATCTGATCCCCCGCATTTCAAGCCTACCTTTAATTCAGATAACGGCACCGGTTCACGCTGGTCATTTTTCGCCTGTTCATAGAGTTCCTTCAGAAGCTCGACACCCGCTTCAATTTCATCGGACACTTCCTGAGAGACTAAGAACTTCACTCGGTCTTCATCAAACTCTCCTAAGCTTCCCTTAAATTCATATAGATTATTATTTTCACAGCCGAGCCCCAGCACCAGTACCCCACCGGCATTCGGGTGCAGCACCGCATCTCGTAAAATTTTCCTCGTATTTTCATGATCGTCCCCTAATTGGGAGCAGCCATAATTGTGTTTTAACACGAGTACATTTTCGAATGGACTGATATCGCCTACTTCTTTTTCAAACAGCTTGATCATTCGTTCTGCCACTCCATTGACACAACCCACGGTTGGAACGATCCAAAGCTCATTACGAATACCGACACTACCATTCTTTCGTCTGTATCCATCAAAGGTTAGGTTTTCATTTTTATAAGAAAGGGTTTGTAGCTTTTGATTGAATTGATATTCCTGAATGCCGTCTAAATTTGTTTTGGTGTTATGGGTATGAATATGTTCCCCCACCAAAATTTCTTTCACGGCGTGACCAATCGGATAGCCGTACTTTACCACATGTTCATTGATAGCCATGTTTTTAATGGCAATCTTATGACCTCTCGGCACATCGTCCTTAAGCTCAACCATAGTATCATTTACTGTAAAAGTTTGACCCGCTCGTAAATCCTTTAGCGCCACAACGACATTATCAATATCGTGTATCTGGATGATATCCAACACTATAATTCCCCCCGCAAGCAGGCTGTTTTTTCTCCAACAACAGCCTCGACCGCCTTTTTCATTCCCCATGTTTCAATTTCATAAAGATGCTTTGCAACCGCTGTTGTGAATCCAGGCAACTCATTTAAATCCTGCTCCCACAGTTTTTCGTAGCCTAACACACTCGTAACAATCTCCTTCACACTTTCAATTGTTCCATCGTATCGGCTCCATTGCTCCTTAAATAATTCCAGTACATCCTGGTCATCAGAGAGTTGAATCGTTTCTTCTCCTCTTTTTCCTTTATAAAAAGAAAGAAGGGCCGCAAACGAGAAGACCAGCTTTTCCGGCCATACCTGTTTACGTTGGTAATACTCAAGCAAAGAAGGTAAATCTCTCGTCTGAAATTTAGACATAGAATTAAGTGAAATACTTAATAAGAAATGCTGGATAAACGGATTTTTAAATCGTTCTAATACCGCATCCGCAAATGAATGTAATTCTTTCACGGGCATATCCAATGTAGGAATAATCTCATCAAAAATCAGTTCTCTGACAAAGGGCCCGACCACCTCATGCTCAATTGCTTCGGCTACCGTATCTAATCCATATAGGTAGGAAACAGGCGTCATGGCCGTATGGGCACCATTTAAAATTCGAACCTTTGTTGTGCGATATGGAGTCAAATCATCCACCACTAATGTATTTAACCCTGCTAAGTGGGCAGGAAATTCCTCAAGAATCCACTCAGGCCCTTCGATGACAAATAGATGGAATTGTTCCCCCACCACCAGAAAAGGATCACTATAGCCAAGCTCCGCTTGGACCTCTTCAATCGACTCACGTGGGAATCCAGAAACAATCCGATCAACGAGTGTATTGCAGAAAGTATTCCCTTCATGAATCCATTGGATAAACTCCTCACCAAGGTTCCAAAGTTCGGCATACTTCAGAATGATTTCCTTTAATTTTTCACCATTCCGCTCAATCAGTTCACAAGGGATTAGAATACAGCCTTTGTTCATATCGCCTTGAAAGGAATGGAAACGTTTATATAAGAATGCCGTTAATTTGCCTGGAAAACTCTTTTGAGGGCGGTCTTCTAAACGATCATTCTCGTCAAAGGCAATTCCAGCCTCTGTTGTATTGGAAAAAATAAACCGTAGTTCGGGATTAGCAGCCAATTCTAAATATTGATCATACTGTTTAAAAAGGTTGATACCTCTGCTAATACTAGTAATAACACTGTGCTCCTTAACTGCTTGGCCTTCCTTCATCCCCTGGAGGTATAGAGTATAAAGACCATCCTGTTCATTCAGCTTCTCGATTTTTTCCTGACCACGAGGTTGAACAACCACAACACTGCCGTTAAAAAGATCCTTTTTATTCATGACATCAATTTGCCAGTCAACAAATGCCCTTAGAAAATTCCCCTCACCAAATTGCAAAACCTTCTCCGGGTATGATTGAAGATCGTTTACTAAACCCTTATTTAAACGTTCCATGAATGCTCCTCCTCATTACTAGGGCCATTAAAATTGAAAATATTCTTTTGCATTTGTGTAAGAGATTCCTTTGGCGATCTTCCCTAAAAACTCGATGTCATTAGGGACCTCTCCATTTTCCACCCATTCGCCAATGAACGAGCAGAATAATCTTCTAAAATATTCATGTCGCGTATAGGATAGGAAGCTTCTTGAATCGGTCAACATACCAATAAAGCGAGTGAATAAACCGACATTGGCAAGCGACTGCATTTGCTCCAGCATGCCTGATTTTTGATCATTGAACCACCAGGCGGTTCCAAATTGAATTTTCCCTGGAATTCCACCACCTTGGAAACAGCCAATCATGGCAGCAATGATTTCATTATCCTTTGGATTGAGAGAATAAATAATCGTTTTAGGCAGCGCATTATCAAGCTCCAAAGCATTTAATAACTGCGCTAATGGCTTCGCAATTTTTTCATCATTAATCGAGTCAAAGCCTGTATCTGCCCCCATTTGCTTAAACATTCTCGAATTATTGTTTCGTAACGCATTAATATGGAACTGCATCGCCCAGCCCAATTCAGCATACAACTTTCCGAGGAAGGTTAAGGTAAAGCTTTTATATTTTTTCTCATCTTCCATAGACACTTTGTTACCGGCTAATGCCTCTTGAAAAATTTGTGCCGCTTCTTCTTTCGTTGCTTCCGCAAACATCATCGTATCGATGGCATGATCGGAAACTCTCCCCCCTATGGAATGGAAAAAGCGAACTCTCGATTCAAGTGCCTGTAGCAGGTGGTCATACGTCTCAATTTTGATTTCGGCGGCTTCCTCCAGTTTGGCAACCCACTCTTGATAGCCTACTCGATTAATTTCAAGGCCCTTATCGGGACGGAAGCTAGGTAACACCTTCACATCAAAATCGGTGTCATCTTGTAATAGTTGGTGATATTCAAGAGAATCCACAGGGTCATCCGTCGTACAAACGACTTGAACCTTTGATTTTTTAATAAAATCTCTTGCACCAAAACCGTCACTGTTGAGTAAGGCATTTACTTTTTCCCAAATAGACGGGGCACTCTCTAAGTTTAATAGCTCATGAATACCAAAATACCTTTGTAGTTCTAAGTGGGTCCAATTGTATAGTGGATTTCCAATGGTCATGGGTACCGTTTCTGCCCAAGCTAGAAATTTGTCGTAATCACTGGCACTGCCGGTAATATACTCTTCATCTATCCCATTCGCTCTCATTAAGCGCCATTTATAGTGATCACCCGATAGCCAGATATCGGCAATGTTTTTGAAGCTTTTATTTTCATAGATTTCCTTTGGGCTTAAATGGCAGTGGTAATCAATGATGGGCATATCTTTTGCGTATTCATGATACAAACGAATAGAAGTTTCATTATTTAATAAAAAATTCTCATCCATGAAGTTTTTCATCATTCATCCAGCCTTCTCTAGTTTTTTCATACAAACTACGCGTTTTCGTATTTATCTTTTAAATAGGCCATGCTGCCGTCGATGTATGGTTCTGTCGTGCTTTCCATTAGTATGGTGATATAAGGCTTTTTCTTTTTTAACTGTTGAAAGAGGAAATCGTAATTTAACAGGCCATGACCAACTGGTACCATCTTGACTTGGTTATCCTCAATGACAAAGTCCTTGGCATGGAGAATAACCATCCTGTCTCCAAATAGTTCAAAGGCTTCTTCTATGACCGCTACTTGATCCTGGTAGTTTTCCATAGAGATAAAGTTGGCCGGGTCATAGATGACTTGAAGATTGTTCGATGGGACAAGATCGAGCAGCCTCTTCATTCGCGCCGGTGTATGGATAGGGTGGTTGATGCCCCCTTCAATTCCAACGATTACGCCGAACTTTTCGGCCTCTTCCACAAGCTCCTTCACACTCTCAACTACCTCCAGAAACGGTTGTTCCTTAAAGTTCTCTTCTGTGTACTTCATTTCAGCTTGAACATTTCCTGTTTCCGTCCCGACAATGCTGCAGCCAAAATCCCGCACAAAGCGGAGATGCTCCTTGAATCGGTCCAATTCGCTTCTTCTTTGCGCCAAGTCAGGATGGATCATGTTGATATAACAGCCTAGGACAGCGATTTGTAGCTCGCGCTTTTTAAAAACGCTCCCAATTGTGTGGGCAAAGCCAGGACTTAGGCTACCTAAATCTGAGTTAATATCCTTTAAGGATTTTTTTAATGCTAATTGAACAGAAGTGAGTCCTTTATTAGAAACCGTATCAGCGACTTCCTCTATAGAGGGCTTTTCAATATCATGGGCTCTGATTCCGATGTTTGTTATCATATGGGGCCTCCATTTAGGTTTTGGAAAAGCCGCATCACTTCTATAGCGATACGGCTCTAAATTAGGTTTATCTAGCTAACCAACCACCGTCAACTGCTAGGATATGACCGTTCATATAATCAGATGCTTTGCTTGATAAGAACACGACAACGCCCATTAAATCTGCAGGTGTTGCCCAGCGTCCGGCCGGAATACGGGCGGTAATTTCTTTATGGCGTCCTTCATCCTCACGAATAGGTGCGGTGTTTGCAGTCTCTACATAACCTGGAGCAATCGCATTGATTTGAATGCCATATTGCGCTAATTCATTGGCAAATGCCCTCGTTACACCGGCAACGGCATGCTTACTAGCTGTATACGGCGGAACAAATTTTCCTCCCTGGAATGAAAGCATGGAAGCCACATTGATGATTTTTCCGCTCTTTTGCTCCACCATTACTTTCGCAACCTCTTGGCTTAAAAAATAAACAGAATTCAAGTTGATCTCCATTACCGCATCCCAATCCTCTGCCTTATACTCAAGCAGTGGAGCACGGCGGATAGTACCGGCATTGTTTACTAAAATATCAATTTTTCCAAACGCGCTTACACAGGCAGCAACAATCTCTTTAATCGCTTCCCGGTCCGTTAAATCGGCTTGGAAAAATTCTACTCGGCGTCCTTCCGCTTCAATGAGCTCTCTTGTTTCATCCCAATTCGTACCGTGGGTCACAACAAATACATCGGCACCGGCTTTGGCGAGAGCCACTGCATAGCCCTGACCTAATCCCGTATTACCACCAGTCACGATTGCCACCTTGCCTGCTAGTGAGAAAAAATCTAATGAGAAATCGTTTAATTGTGTGGTCATGATCCTGCCTCCCCGTTCGTCATCTAGTATGCTATCTATCTCAAATCTTCCATTTTTACAAAATCCATGTCATCGTACGTGATGTTCTCTCCACACATTCCCCAAATAAACGTATAGTTGCTTGTCGCTGTTCCTGTATGAATCGACCAGCTTGGAGAAATAGCTGCCTGCTCATTTTTCAAGACAAGATGTCTTGTTTCGTTTGGTTGTCCCATGAAGTGGAACACCCTTGTTTCTGGTTCCATATCAAAATATAAGTACACTTCCATCCGGCGTTCATGTGTATGACATGGCATCGTGTTCCACACACTTCCCGGTGACAGCATGGTTAGTCCCATCTGAAGCTGACAGCTTTCACACACATTTGGATGCACGTACTGATAGATTTTTCTCTCATTTAATGTTCCTGGTTCTCCAGCTTCAAGCGGCTTAATGTTATTGATATCAATCTTCACCGTTGGGTACGTATGGTGGGCAGGAGTCGAATTGATATAAAACTTGGCCGGGTTATTGGCATCCAATGAACCGAAGAGAACCTCCTTAGTTCCTCTTCCTACATAAAGACCATCCCGACGCTGCATATCATATTGAACCCCATCGAGGATGACGAATCCGTCGCCGCCAATATTAATGATTCCTAATTCACGACGCTCAAGGAAATAGTTCACCCCAAGTTGTTTATCAAGCGTAATCGATAATTCTTCTCCAGAAGGTGTCACGCCACCAAAAATCATCCGATCGACATGTGTATAAGTTAAATGAACCTTCCCTGGTTCAAAAAGAGTTTCCACTAGAAAATGCTTTCTTAATTCGTCCGTATTGTACCGTTTGATTTCTTCTGGGTGGTTCGCATAACGTGTTTCCAATCTCCATTCCTCCTAATAAGAAAAGCGCAAGCGCCTTGTCCAGCCCCGACAGGCAAATG
>NZ_JBCNAC010000064.1:0-16619 GCF_050477885.1 Neobacillus rhizosphaerae | reverse complement strand
CCCGAGGGGCTAGGCGCTGTAGCTAGACAATTCTCGAATTCAATTTTTATACTTTTTGATTAATAAATTACCTATCTAACAATTTTTCCTGGTTCAAGACTAGCAAACTGGTTAATTTCATCTTCTGAGAACGTATTGCAATCACCATGAATGGTATGTTTTAAAACAGAAGCAGCCGTTGCAAACGAAACAATTTCTTTAGGTTCCAGCTTCTTAAGGATTCCGTTTAAAATTCCTGCCGCAAAGGCGTCTCCGCCTCCAACACGATCGACGATATGGTCGATTGCGTAAACCTTCGACTGGTACAGTTCTCCTGCTGTATAAAAATTGCCTTGAAGGGTATGTGCCGATGCAGAGAGCACATGGCGGAACGTAGAGCTCATATATTGAAGGTTCGGGTACCTCTGCTTTATTTTTTGATAATAGGTTTCGAGCTTAGCTGCAGGTTCCAACCCTTCGTCTGCTTTTTCAATGCCTAACAAATAAATCGCATCTAACTCCCCACAAAAGCAGATATCCACAAATGGAAGGAAGGTCTGTATGGCTTCTGCGGCTTCTTGATGACTCCATAATTTGGCTCGGTAGTTAAAATCAAAGCTTGTCGTTACTCCTAGTTCCTTTGCTTTTCTTAGAGCGTGTAAAACGAATTCTTTCATACTCGGTGAGACTGCCCCCGAGATACTTGAAACATGGAATAGGTCTGCATCCTGGAACACTTCATCAAAGTTGACTTCCTCAATCGTTAAGGTTGAAAAACTAGAATACTTCCGATCATAAGTAACTTGCGCACTTCTTGGTCCGACGCCTGACTCTAGATAATAAGTGCCTAAGCGCTCTCCACCCTTTAGCAGGTAATCCGTATGAACGTTAAAGGATTTCAGATGTCCTTCTACGGCCGTTCCAAGCGAATGATCGGGAACCTTACTCACCCCATAAACCTCGTGCCCAAAATGGGATAACGAAATGCCAACATTCGTCTCGGCCCCACCGTAATGCATAAATGCCTGATTAGCTTGGGAGAGCCGCTCCCCTACTTTCGTCGAGAATCTAAGTAAAATTTCTCCTAGAGTAATAATCTTTTTCATCATCTATGCCTCTCTAGCCATCTGTACTTTTTTTACATATTCTCTTGCATACTCGGTAATTTTTGCAAAATCACCTGTTTTGGCCGGGGCTACTAAGTTGCCACCAACCCCTACAGCGACACAGCCATTTTTAATCCATTGTCCGACATTTTCCAGGTCCACTCCGCCGGTTGGCATCAGATTGATTTGTGGAAGCGGTCCTTTCACTGCTTTCACGAAATCCGGTCCAAAGGCATTGCCTGGAAAGAGCTTGACAATATCTACCCCTGATTCAAGTGCGTGCTTCATTTCAGTTAGGGTCATACAGCCTGGCATATATGGGATTTGATAGAGATTACACAATTTAGCCGTTTCTAAATCAAAGCTTGGACTGACGACAAACTGCGCTCCGGCCAGGATGGCAATTCTTGCGGTGGTTGCATCCAGAACGGTTCCGGCTCCAATGACAACCTCCTCGTTTTCTTGATAAATTGATGCTAATTCTTTGATGACTTCATCTGCGCCTTTCACGGTAAAAGTTAGCTCAATCGCGGTGAGGCCACCTTTCACGCATGCTTCTGAAATATTTATGGCGTCTTCTTTGGAGTCCGCTCTTACGACAGCTACGACTCCGCAGTTCGAAATCTTAGTTAATATGGTAAATTTATTCACAATGTCACCCCTATCATTGTTTTTCATTCGAAAATTCACAACATTAGGAAACCTATACGTTGATTGTATAAAAGCATGTAAGGGGTTACAATTCGATTGGGCAAAGTCCTTAAAATCTTAAACTATTATCTTAAAAAATTGCACGAAATCGGTATGCCTGTCCTGTTGATAGTTGTTGCTAGTAACCAAAACGCTTGCTACATTGGGCAGGGTGCGTTGATTGCTTCTATGTTATATTTTTTGGAGCTTTCGAGTTCGTAGAATTCTTCTATGCACCCCTTTCCCTTTCTTTTTGGAGATTTCGGGTTCATAGAACCTTTCTATGCACCCCTTTCCCTTTCTTTTTAGAGACTTCGGGCTCATAGAACCTTTCTATGCACCCCTTTCCCTTTCTTTTTGGAGATTTCGGGCTCATAGAACCTGCCTATGCACCCCTTTCCCTTTCTTTTTAGAGATTTCGGGCTCATAGAACCTTTCTATGCTACCCATTTCCTTTTTTGAAGGAGCTTTCAGTCACGTAGACCACTTCCACGTTACTCAAAATACGTCCAGAAAAATAAAATAGTCACGTAGAAACTCTCTACGTGACCAAAAGGACGTTACTAACTATCTAAACTTCTTCTTATACTCCGCAGGCGTGTAGCCTGTGAATTTTTTAAAGCAAATGCCAAAGTACTGTGGATTGCTGTAGCCCACTTTATCACACACCTCAGAGGTTTTGATATCCTCTGAACTTAATACTTCCATCGCCCGCTTCATGCGCAACTCCAACAAGTAATCCCCGAAATTAAACCCTTTTTCAAGCTTAAATAAGTTACTTAAATACGGTGTACTCACATGAATCACTTCCGCCACACGTTGGAGAGTTAAACTACTATCATGAAAATTCTCCTTCATATACGTAATCGCTTGGTCCACGTGGCTGAAATAATTCTTCTCTCTCCTCTGATACATGGCCGTAGACCACTGCTCAATCAGCTGTTGAAGGATCTCCGCCATCTCGGTCAGAGTATGTAATTCCATGATTTCTTTATAGACTTCAGAAGAGTTAAAGCCGTTTGTCTCTTCCTTGATCCACTTTTCTATTTCAGAAAAGAGCATGGTGCTGAATTTTAAAGCAAGTACCTTTAAATCAGATAAAGGTACATTTTTTCTTTCCACAATCGCTGCACTTAATTGAGTCAGCGTATTATTCGCTTTTTCCGGTAAACCGGTCTTAATCTGGGTTTCTAATTTAGTCACTAAATCATGTAGTGGTTCCTCTTCCGATTCTTCCTTAGACATCGTGTCATCTAAAGAAAACACGGTGCCTGTCCCCATAATATGTCTCATATCCATCGCAAGCCGGGCTTCTAAAAAGGATTTACCGACTTCAAACAAATTGGCATACGTTCTTCCTAGTGTAATCGTTACCTGGTGGTCTACTTGTTCACTGAACTGCTCGAACAACATTTCCGCTAACAGTCCCTTTCTTCCATCCTCCTCATTTTCCAGCGATAGTAGAAGGGCAATTTCGGCGGTACCCACATTCATAACCATGGAGTTTATCTCTTGAAAAACAGAAGAAGTAACGTTCGTCATCTTTTCCCGGAAGGCATAACTTTCGTCTTCTAGCTCTGAAGAATACTTGACCAGTATGGCAGCAAAGTATGGACCCTCCAGCTGTACCCCCAGCTCTGATAATTCTTTTTCCACATCCAGCCTCTGCTCTCCATCCCTAATCAGCTTTTGAAAGAATTGCTGCTCTAGTAACGGCAAGGATTCGATAATCTTCTTTTCCTTCGCCATTTCACTCTCCCAATCAGCGGCCGCTTCCTTCGCTTTCGTCAATAAATCTTCAGAGTCAACCGGCTTTAACAAATAATCAAACGCTTTCAGTTTTACCGCTTCCTGCGCATATTTAAAATCTTCATACCCCGTTAGAAAAATAATCCTTGTATCTAAGCTTCTTTCTTTAATCTTTTTCGCCATCTCTAACCCGCTCATAAAGGGCATATTAATATCCGAAATAACCACCTGCGGTTTCTCTTTTTCTATTAAATCTAAGGCGACCTCGCCATCACCCGCTTCCCCTGCAACAACAAAACCATGCTCTTCCCAAGGGATTGCCTTACATATGCCTCGACGAATAATTCTATCATCTTCCACCACGATCACTTTATGCATACTCCTTCATCTCCCCTTTTGTTTTGGGTATAGTAATGCTTACTACTGTCCCATTACCAGGTTCACTTGCAATAGTTAGACCATATTCTTTTCCGAAGTGAATTTTAATTCGTTCATTAACACTTTTCAGACCAATACCAATGAATCTCTTTTTGTCTTGATAAGAAGCTTCGATTTCTTGCAATATATCCTTTAATTTTTGCGGTTCGATTCCATTTCCATTATCGGCAACTTCTAAGTGAATCGTATCTTCCGCCTGATACCCGTTAATCGTAATTCTTCCTTGTCCCCGTTTTTGCTTTACCCCATGGTAAATTGCATTTTCAATCAGCGGCTGTAAAGAAAGTTTAATAATATGATAGGATAGGATGTCCTCATCTATATTAATTTCATAGGTGAAATCGTCCCCATAACGCATCTCTTGAATAAATAAATAATGCTGAATATGCTCGATCTCATCCTGGATAGAAATAATCTCTTTCCCTTTACTAATCCCAATCCGGAAAAAACTAGATAGGGCGGAAATCATTTGACTGGCATCCTTATTAAGCCCCATATCACATAAGCCCTTAATTGAGTAGAGCGTATTATAGAGGAAATGAGGATTAATTTGGGCATGCATTATCGCAAATTCTAATTGCCGTTTCTCTTCTTGCTCCAATCGGATTTGTTCCATCAATGTATGGATCCGAATAATTAGCTCTTTAAATCCCGTATGAAGAATTTTCATTTCCTCAGGTCCGGACATTTCTACCTTAAAATCCAGATGTTCCTTATCCACCCTCCCCATTTGTTGTGCCAATCGCTCAAAAGGTTTTGAAATGTACTTTCCGACGAAGTTTGTTAGGAAGACAACGGTAACAATCATTAATGCAACGAGAAAAATAGTAAAATCTTTAATATAGTTCACTTTTTTCAACATTTCGTTTTGTGGAATAACCGCTGCTATTTTCCAATTATTCGCACTTAACGTATCGTAGATGACAATCATCTCTTCTCCTACCGAACTTTCATAAGAGAATTGCCCACTTTCCTTTTTTACCTTTTGTAGAGAGTGTAGAGTGGATTGATCTAATTTGTATTCCTCTTTTACATTCTTGGATTCATATTTTCCATCTGGACTAATAAGTGCCAGGTACCCATTTTCTCCAATTAACGATTTATTCAATACCTGTTCAAAAAACTCGGCTCGTAAATTAAATAAAACGATCCCTTTTGATCGAGATTGATTTCGATCAATCAATCTAAATACCGAAAGCACTTTATCGTTTTCATTAAACACTTTGTCTTGATGAATATTCCTCCAGTAAAAGCCTTCCTTACTTCCACTGAATTTTGAAAAATAGTTATTATAATTGACCGATGGATTGGAGTTATACCCACTATGATAGAGCAGGAATTTCTTTTGATTAAGATCCACCAGCACGGAATTGAGGATAACATCATATCGGGAATAAATAAGCTTCAAATTATTATCAATTTCTACATATGAACTTGGTTTAATCTCTGATTCTTGTTTATCCATTAATGATAGAATCCTTGGATCATTCGATAAGGAGACTAATTGTTGAAACACATCTGAGAGCATATTATCAAGGTAATTTTTCGTCTGGAATATGGTATCGTTTACATTTTTATAGGCATTTTCTTCGATTTGTGCGGTTGCAAGCATCGTGGATACCCAGCCAGTAATGAAAATAACAATGATAATGATAGGCAGATAGAGAGTGTTAATCGTGGATTTAAAAGAGTTGAAAAAATGCTTTCGAATAAATTGTTTTATCTTCATAGGCTTCATAGCAGGATCTCCCCGTTAGCAATGGTAGATTGATATTTCGATTCCCTACATAAAACAATAAACCAATTTTTCCGAACGGTAAACAAGTAAGTTTATGCAAATATCTTAAAATTTTAATAAATCATCTTAAAATCTTTAATTATCCAAGAAACCGTTTTCATTTATTATGAGAAACAAGAGAGGAGGAAACTAGATGAATGCATCACAAAGTGCAACCGAAACAGTTGTTAAGAATAAAAGGATGGTGAACAAAAGGAAGGTTACAAAAGACAAATGGATTCCCTATCTTTTTATCCTGCCATCTTTCCTTATTATCTTAGCTTTTCTATTTTATCCAATCGCGACTGTATTCTATTACAGCGTTCAACACTATGATGTGTCCGCTCCCTACTATAACGGTTTTGCCGGCTTTGAAAACTTCATTAACATCTTTACAAAAGATGAAATGTTCATTCCTAGCTTAGTAAATAGTTTGAAATGGGTGGTATCAGAAGTAGGTCTTCAATTAATTTTCGGGATGATTTTAGCCTTACTTTTGAATCAAACATTTAAATTTAGAGGCGTCGTACGTGCAGTTGCATTTATCCCATGGGCTATTTCAGGGGTGCTTGCATCAACGATGTGGTCCTTGATGTTCAACGAACATATGGGCGTACTGAATGACTTGCTAATGAAATTCGGAATCATCGATGAACCGCAGGCATTCTTAGCTGGTACATCAACAGCGTTTACCTCCGTTATTATTGCAGAGCTATGGAGAGGGATTCCGTTTTTTGCGATCACCTTATTAGCTTCCTTACAAAGTATACCGACTGAATTATACGAAGCAGCACGGGTAGATGGCGCCAGCAGATGGAAATCGTTTATCTATGTGACGCTGCCACAATTGAAAAATACGATTGTATTAACAACCTTACTCCGTGTGGTGTGGGAATTTAATAACGTGGATCTCTTGTTCAACTTAACAGGTGGCGGTCCTGCCCATTCAACCACCACCCTAACCATGTATATTGCTGATTTAGCTGTTCATGGAAGTAATTTCGGATACGGTTCGGCCTTAACAGTTGTTTCCTTCGGAATTCTACTGATTTTCGCCATCCTTTATTTGAAACTATCCCGTTATGAAAAGGAGTGATTCTAGCATGTTTACAAAAAATAAAAAAGTCGACAAACTCTTAACTCTGTATCTTCCTTTAATCATGATGTTGAGTTTTACGATCTTCCCTATATACTGGACACTCAATACCGCGTTTAAGCCTGAAGGAGACATCGTCAAACGACCGCTGCAGTATCTGCCGGTCAGCCCAACAGTTGATAACTTTGTGATGGCTTGGAGCAGTGTTGGTTTTGCAACCTTCTTTAAAAATAGTTTACTAGTTGGTGTTTTTACCGTCATCGCTGTACTAATTTGTTCCACTCTATCTGGTTATGCATTGAGCAGATACCAGTTCAAAGGCAAACGAAGCTTCATGCTCATGCTGTTATGTACACAATTCATCCCAAGGGCCATGATGATCATTCCTTTATTCATCATTTTTAAAACCCTAGGATTAATTAGTAATCCACTATCCTTAATTATCACGTATTCAGCCGTTGAGATTCCATTTACAACGATCCTGATGAGTGGGTTTATCTCCAATGTTCCAAAGGAATTGGAAGAAGCAGCCATGATTGATGGGTGTACAAAATTGCAGTCTCTAAGACACGTTGTCTTTCCTCTATTAATGCCAGGAATTGTAGCAACAGGAGTATTTACCTTCATTTATACATGGAATGAATTTTTAATTGCCTTGATGCTGACCAATCAACAATCCAAGTTCACTCTTCCAGTTGGATTAAGTTCCATGATGGGTGAATTTAGTATCAACTATGGTGCCTTGGCAGCCGGAAGTATTATCGCTTTAGTCCCTGCAGTTATTCTTTTTGCCTATGCGCAGAAACACCTAGTCAACGGTATGGGTGGAGCTGTGAAAGGCTAATAAATATAGGCTCTGTTAAAGAACAGTTTTGATTTTTACACCCTGTTGATTGGAGCGGAAGGCACGAAGACTCCTGTGGGAGTATGGTTCAGGGGAGACCCCGCAGGCGCAAGCGCCGAGGAGGCTCGCCGAAACACCCACGGAAAGCGAAGTGCCTGGAGCAGAAATCAACAGGCAAGTTTAGCAGAGCCTAAATATAAAAATATTAAGGGAGGCAATATCATGTTTAAGAAAAAAGTTACAACCTCTGTTCTCGCATTAACAATGGCAACTGGTATGTTACTAACGGGCTGTGGTGGTGCAGAAGAAAAAGCATCCTCCACAACGAAAAAAGCAGCAACTAAATCGGATGAACCTGTTACCCTTCAGTTTTGGGATGAAAACGCAGGCCCAGCTCGTACACCTGTCTGGGAAGAAGTGATTAAACGATTTGAAGAAAAATACCCGAATATTGATGTAGAGTATGTCGGTATTCCAAATGCTTCTGCAAAATCAAAATATGATGCCGCAATCGCAGCGGATGATATGCCAGACGTAGGTTCTATGCAGACAACTTGGCTACCTGAATTCTCTATTCGTAAAGCCTTACTTCCACTTGACTCGTATTTCAAGAAGTCTGATATCAGCACGAAAATTAACAAAGGTGCAACTGATGTAAACAAGAAAATCACTCAAGATGGAAAACTTTATGGTATCCCTTATGCACAAAACCTAGATGCTTTGTGGATCCGTACAGACTGGTTCAAAGAAGCAGGCGTCCAAGAGCCGAAAACATGGGATGAATTCTTCAATGTGATCGAAAAAATGAGAGACAAAGACAAAAACCGTTATGGTTTTACGATCCGCGGTGGAGCAGGTGCTTCCTTCACGATTCAAAGAGCGATGTTTGCTTATAGTGGTTTAGACTTCTTTGATAAAAATGGAAAAACCAACATCAATGATCCTAAACACGTTGAGTTTGTAGAAAAGTATTTCTCTTATTACAACAAATTAACGCCAAAGAGTGATATCACTAATGGTTATAAAGAAATGATCGCAGGCTTCGATACGGGTGTTGTCGCAATGGTACACCACAACCCTGGTTCTTTTGGTGAGCACAGCAAGGCATTACCAGCAGGTTCTTTCAAGTTAATTCCACTGCCAACAACAGAAGATGGTAAATATGTAGCTGAAGGTGGAAACGCAGTTAACCTAGGTATCTTCAAATCAACCAAACATGCAGATGAAGCTTGGAAGTTTATCGAATTTGTTAACTCAGCAGAAGCACAAAGCTACTGGAATGAAAAAACAGGTCAGATTCCAACTAACAAAGATGTATTAGATGATGAATGGGTACAAAACGCACAGCATATCAAAGTCGCATTTGACGTCTATAACAATAAAGATACAAAGGTTTACATGCCTCCATTCTATCTACCAGATTACCGCGCAATCCTTGATGGCGTTGTAGACCCTGGTGTCCAAGCCGTCATGAGTGGAAAAATGACAGCAAAAGAATTCTTAGATCAATGGGCAAAAGCAATCGAAGAATCTAAGAAAAAATACGACGAAACGTTTAAAAAATAATCAAACTTCTGGGTGTTGATTCGATTAACACCCAGTTTGTCCATGTAGGTAGGAGAAATTTTTCAAAAAGGAGATTAAAACAATGGGAATCACATCACAACAAATTGGAATTGAAACTCCGTTAGCGCTGGCTGAAAAAGCCTGCCAAGCCTTAATGAACAAATTCCGTGCCGAGGACTTACCTCCCGTTAACTGGTTCCACTATCACCAAGGGGTTTTTCTCTACGGAATGTACAGAGTATGGCAGGAAACCGGCAAGGAAGAGTACTTTACTTACATCCAAGCCTATTATGACCATTTAATTGATGAAGATGGAAATGTAGTTTTCGAAAGAGATCAGCTTGATTCCACCATGGCAGGCATTCTCTTATTTCCACTATACGAAAAAACAAAGAATCCAAAATATATGATTGCAGCGAAGAAATTACGAAGTGCCCTGGATACAATCAACCGAACGTCTGAAAATGGTTTCTGGCATAAGGAAAAATACCCGTATCAAATGTGGTTAGACGGCCTCTTTATGGGTGGACCATTCATGCTCTTGTATAACGAGCATTTTCATGAAGAAGAATTAGTTCAGCATGTTTTACTTCAAGAAAAACTGATGAGAAAGCATATGACAGACCCTAAAACAGGCTTGCTCTTCCACGCATGGGATGAGAAAAAAGTACAGCCGTGGGCAGATTCCGAAACAGGCTGCTCACCAGACTTTTGGGGACGTTCTGTTGGCTGGTACGGTACGGCCCTTATTGATATGTTAGAGATTTTAGGTGAAAAGAAGCGTGGTCAAGAGGAATGGGTTCATTCCCTTCAAAGCTTTATTCCAGCGATTGTAAAATTTCAGGATGACCAAACAGGGCTCTGGTACAACGTGGTTGATAAGGGCGATCGTCCAGACAACTGGTTGGAATCCTCTTGCTCTGCCCTCTTCTTATATTTCATTGCGAAGGCAGTTAAGCACGGCATTGTAGATGATTCGTATCGTGAGATTGCCAATAAAACCTATGCTGGTTTATTGCAGCACATGGTAGAAACAGATGACGAATCCTTTACCTTAAAAGGAATTGTCATCGGCACAAGCGCTGGCACCTACGATTACTACGTATCACGCCCAACTTCAGAAAATGACCTTCACGGAATGGGTGCATTTATCCTGGCAAGTATGGCACTATATGACCTGAACAAAAGCCAGCAATAGTTCTTTTATAAAAGCAACCTGAAAGCTTCCAGTGAAATGGAAGCTTTCTATCTTCTATTTTGGTTCTTCCTTGCTAAAAAAGTGTCGCTTTTTTGTGATTCGCTGATAAATAGTAAAATTCGCTGATATATCGTGGGATTCGCTGATAAATTTAAAAATTCGCTGATAAATTCACAGTAACGTCCACTCAAGTGTAATTTTACACCTGATTGACCGTTTTGTAGTTCAAACTTAAGGTGAAACATTACTTTTTTAAAAAATATCAATAAGGAGGTTCATACCCATGACAATTCGTACGGTAAAGCTAGACGGAACGTCACCAATTAAGTTAAACCCAACTAGGTCTTGGAGGACCTACTTGGGCGGCAAACTCATCGATGGATTATATGGAAATCTTGACCCAAAGGATAGCCATTATCCAGAAGAATGGATGATGAGCATCATTTCTACGAATCGAAATACAGACCGAGAACATATTCAGGATGAAGGATTAAGCAAGCTGGATGTACCCGGCGTCGATATGAGCTTAAAGGCACTCATCGAGAAAAATCCTGAAGCCTTTCTTGGTAAAAAACAAGTGGAGAAATTCGGCAATGAGACCGGCGTATTAGTAAAGTTAATCGATACAGCTGAGCGGTTGATTATGCAGGCCCATCCTGACAGGGAGAAAGCGAAAAAACTATTTAACTCGATGTATGGAAAAACAGAATGCTGGCACTTCATTGGCGGCAGAGAAATCGATGGTGTTCCTCCCTATGTGCATGTTGGGTTTAAGCCCGGTGTAACTAGGGAACAGTGGAAAGCCTTGTTTGATGAGCAGGATATCCAAGGCATGCTCGATTGTCTGCACAAATACGAAGTGAACCCTGAGGATACATTTTTAATTGAAGCAGGCATCCCGCACGCCATCGGCTCAGGCTGCTTATTAATTGAAATCCAAGAGCCATCGGATTATACCATTCGTTTAGAGAAGGTCTCCCCTTCCGGATTACAAATCGATGATTTTTTAATCCACCAAGGTTTAGGCTTTGAAAAAATGTTTGATATTTTCAGGTACGAGACGTTTACACGGGATGAAACCTTGGAGAATTGGCAGGTGTCTCCGGTTATTTTGGAAGAATCTGAGGATCATCGGGAAATCGAACTCATTGGTTACAAACAAACACCGTATTTCCGAATGACTCAGGTTGAAGTACAGAATATGGTGGATATTCAGGGAGACGGCGTGTTTTCCGGACTGTACATCCTTTCTGGTGAGGCCTCCATTGTTACGGGTGAAGAAGTTCAGATAGTTAAACAAGGCGATCAGCTGTTTATTCCGGCAAATGTCTCCCATTTTTCCATTGTTAACAATGGCGATGAAATAGTGAAAGCGTTACGGTTTTTTGGACCTGAGGTTTTATAATTTTTCAAACACCATACATGGGAGGCTTTTAATATGAAGAAATATGTCATCTGTGGCGTGAGCAATCGAGCATTACAAATGTTTATCAAACCACTATTAAATGAGTTTTCACAGGAACATGAGATTGTCGGTCTGCTAGATTCAGACTCCCTAAGATTTACTATTTGTAAAGATCAATATCCAGGACTGGCACAGGTCCCAACTTATTCTCCCGAGCAATTCGAGACCATGATTGATGAAACGCAGCCTGATTATGTGATTGTCGCTGGCAGAGACGATACACACGTGGATTATATTTTAAGAGCTTTACATAAACACATAAATGTCATCACTGAAAAACCGATGGTGACAAACGCAGAGGATGCTTATAAGGTCATGCAAACCGAAGCTGAAAGCAAGGGAAACGTCACGGTTACCTTTAACTATCGTTACAGCCCGTTCCATCGAAAAATAAAAGAAATGATCCTCGAAGGAAAAATTGGCCGAGTGACATCGGTTGATTTAAATTGGTATATTGATACCTTCCATGGTTCGAGCTATTTTAAACGATGGAATCGGAATCGAGAAAATTCGGGTGGATTATCGATTCATAAATCGACCCATCATTTTGATCTTGTGAACTGGTGGCTGGACCAAAAGCCAGAAGAAGTATTCGCTTACGGAAACTTAAATTACTACGGGCCAAATGGGGAATTGAACCCACGAAAGGAATCCGGCCGTTTCTGTGGAACCTGTGACGTTCGAAACGACTGCAGTTATTTCAGACGCTGGAATCCTCGAAGCGGTTCCTCATCGGTAAGAGACGACCATCTTTTAGCTGGCGTATATGAAAAAGACGTACCTTATACGAATTATCGGCCGGATGCATGTATCTTTGATGAGGAGATTTCGATTGAAGATACGTATGTGGCAACCGTGAAATATGATGGTGGAAGCTTGCTCAGTTATTCGATAAATTTCTCTGCACCTTATGAAGGGTATCGCTTAGCGATTAATGGAACAAAAGGCAGAATTGAAACGACGGAATACCATGAACCGTCACGTATTCCATTTGAATATCCGGAACAAACCATTGAATACTACCCTCTTTTTGGAGGGAAAGAAACGATTGAACTGGTCAAAACTCCTGGCGGTCATGGCGGCGGCGACCCGATTTTACTAGAGGACCTGTTCATGGGGCCAGACCCTGCTCGGGACTATCAAATTTTAGCAGGTTCTGAAGCCGGTGCCTACTCCATCGCAGTCGGAGTAGGTGTCTGGCGGTCAGTACAAGAAAAGAAACCCATTAACATAAAGGAACTTCTTTTTCACACAGACTATCAAGAAATAAAATAATTTTTGGAAAACATACAATGAGTCGTGCAAAGGACTTGTCGTATGTTTTTCTTTGTTTAGAGTCAATTGTTGATTGGAGCGGACTACACCTTGCAGCAAAGTTTTCTATTTGTTTTAAAATTTAGGCTCATCTCGTAAACTTTGTTCTTTGAATTTATTGTTCTTGATTCAAACGCAATATCGGACAGGCTGAGTGAATATAATTTTAAACCTGTCTGAACCTTGGGTATCTTTGGACAGTGTTAACACATTAAGATGCTACATTGGCAGAAGTCAGATTATCTTCTGACAGTGTTGGCAGAAAAAGTAGAGTCATTGGCAGAAGTTAGATTATCTTCTGACAGTGTTGGCATAAAAAGCAGAGACATAGTCAGAAGTTAGAGCTTCTTCTGACAGTGTTGGCAGAAAAAGTAGAGTCATTGGCAGAAGTTAAATCATCTTCTGACAGTGTTGGCATAAAAAGTAGAGTCATTGGCAGAAGTTAAATCATCTTCTGACAGTGTTGGCATAAAAAGTAGAGACATAGTCAGAAGTTAGAGCATCTTCTAACAGTGTTGACAGAAAAAGTAGAGTCATTGGCAGAAGTTAGATCATCTTCTGACAGTGTTGGCATAAAAAAGAGAGACATCGGTAGAAGTTAGAGCAACTTCAGACTATGTTGGATTAAAATAGAGATACATTGGCAGAAGTCAGATTATCTCTGACTATGTTGGACTAAAATAGAGGAAAAGTCAGTGAACTTTGGAAAACTTGTATGATTTCAAAGGGTACGCCTTTCAGAAGATGGGGTAAGGTCGGACAGTATAGATGAAATGTTATCAAATCAAAAAATATGAGACTTCAATGAAAGCTACCTTGATGAATAGTGACAAACTTTGTGAAAACAGCTGAAATTTACTTTGACTTTTCCCAAAAAATACGTCATGGTATGGAAAGAATTACTTTAAGGCATCAGTAAGGAGAATTTAGAAATGCTAAGGAAGAAAGTAACGACCTCTATGCTTGCCATTACCATGGCTGCTTCATTGGCCCTAACCGGTTGTCATGGAAAGGAACAATCATCACAGAAATCCAGTCAAAAAACAGAGCAAATCGTCCATCTTACTTTTTGGGATGACAATTCAGGACCACAGCGCACTCCTATATGGAAAGAAATAATAGACAAGTTTGAAAAAGAGAATCCAACCATTGATATAAAATATGTAGGATTACCGAAAGACTCAGCAAAAGCAACGTTCGATGCAGCGATTGCAGCAGAAGATACACCAGATATAGGTAGTGTCTATACCAGCTGGCTTCCAGAGTATTCCTCTCGACATGCGCTGCTCCCCCTCGATTCCTATTTTGCTAACTGGAGTGAAAAGGAAAAAATAAATAAAGAAGCGATTCGCTTTAATCAACAAATCGTGGTTGACCAAAAATTATATGGAATTCCCTATACAGAGAACCTTGATATCCTCTGGGTCCGATCCGATTGGTTGAATGAGGCGCATATGAAAGCTCCTGAAACATGGGATGAGTTTTTTCGTGCGGCTGAAAAATTAACCGACCCAGCGAAAAAGCGCTATGGCTTTACCATCCGTGGAGGGGCTGGCGCGTCTTTTCAGTTGCAGCGGATGATGTATGCCTACTCAGGAATCGAAGACTCCATCATAAATGGAAAAAGTACCATTAACAATCCAAAGCATGTAGAATTTTTAAAGAAATATTTAGCTTTGTATCAAAACTATACCCCTAAGAGTGATATCACCAATGATTATAAAGCAATGCTTGCTGGATTCGATACTGGTGTGGCGGCAATGGTGCAGCATAATTTAGGCTCTTATGCCGAGCATAGCGAAGTGTTGACACCAGATCAATTCCAGGCAGTTCCTTTGCCAAAATCAGTTAAAGGTCACTTTACAGTAGAAGCTGGGAACGCCATCGGCATCAGTATTTTTAAAGGAACCAAGCATCCAAAAGAAGCATGGAAGTTTGTTCAATTCATGAATTCCAAGTTCGCTCAAAGCTATTGGAATCGAAACGTCGGTCAAATTCCTACGAATGCGGATGTATTAAATGAAGAGTGGGTAAAGAATGCCCCTCACATTCAGATAGCAGCGAAAGTCTATAGTAATCCGGAGACGACTCTTAATGAGCCTCCCTTTTATCTGCCGGAATACAGCAGAATCCTGTATACCATTGTTGATCCTAGTATTCAAGCTGTGTTAAGTGGAAACATGACGGTAGAAGAGTTACTAGAACAATGGGCTGGCGCGATCAATGAGGCACAACAGCAATACGATCAACAGCATAAATAAAGATAGAAAAAACATCTGAATCGTGGGTTGACATTTATCCTTTATATGATATCTTTTTCATATAACAAAAGCAGTCACAGTAACTGACGACATCTGTGGAAACAACCACAAGGAAGCTGTGTACTTATATGGTCGGGTCGTCTGGGCAGAGATAAGGATGTATTTCCTTATCTCTTTTTTATTTTCTTTCGGAGGCGATAATATGGAAAAAATCATTTTGGATGGAACTGTTGTAGCTAAAGAAATCAAAGAAAAATTAAAAGGACGAATTGAAACGTTAAAAAACGATGGGATCATACCATGCCTTGCAACGATTTTAGTAGGAAATGATCCTTCCTCAGAAACCTATGTAAGAATGAAAGGGAATGCTTGTGAAAAATTAGGTATCCATTCAATTCGGGTTCATTTGCCTGAAGAAACAACGACGGAAGAATTGTTAGCAGCCATTAAAGATTTAAACGAAGACGACTCTGTACATGGGATTCTTTTGCAACATCCCGTCCCTCCGCACATCGATGAGCGCCTGGCTTTCGAGGCCATTGATATCCGAAAAGATGTAGATGGGGTGACAAGTGCAGGTTACGGCCAGACTGCATTAGGCTTTGGAAAATACCCATCCTGTACACCAGCAGCCATTATGGAAATTATCCATTATTACAAGATTCCTGTCGAAGGAAAACATGCGGTCGTTGTGGGAAGAAGCCCGATCTTAGGTAAGCCTGTTTCGGCGTTACTGCTTAATGAAAATGCGACGGTGACCACGTGCCATTCTAAAACAACCAACTTATCCAACCTGTTAAAACAAGCAGATATCGTTGTGGCAGCAGTAGGAAAGCCTAAATTTATTCAAGGGTCGTGGCTGAAGGAAGGCGCCGTTGTTCTGGATGCCGGCTATAACAAAGGAAATATTGGCGATATCGATTATGAGTCATGTTTAGAAGTGGCGGGTGCGATCACTCCGGTACCAGGTGGAGTAGGCCCTGTAACCATTTCCATGCTGTTGAAACATACGGTTGATTCGGCTGAGAAAAATAAATTGTAATAAAATGCTGTGTTAAAGAACGGTGTTGATTTTTACACCCTGTTGATTGGAGCGGAAGGCACGAAGACTCCTGTGGGAGTATGGTTCAGGGGAG
>NZ_JBCNAC010000063.1:0-18299 GCF_050477885.1 Neobacillus rhizosphaerae | reverse complement strand
CGCCGAGGAGGCTCGCCGAAACACCCACGGAAAGCGAAGTGCCTGGAGCGGAAATCAACAGGCCATTTTAACAGAACCCAATGAAAAAATAGGAAGCTGGTCTTTTTAAGATTAGCTTCCTATTTATTTACCTCTTAAAAAGTTTCCTTTGTTTCATGTAATCGATAGCTTTAGTTTTATTCTTTTGTTTAGAAACATATTCTGCTTCGTTTTTATCACTATAATAGTTATTAAATCTTTCTTCTGGAAGAGTACCTTCAGAAATTGCCTTTTTAACTTCACAGTCAATCTCGTTTATATGAGTACAGTCAGAAAATTTACAACTCCTGGATAACTCTATTATATCTTCATATCCATGATTTAAGTTTTTAAATACTTCTTTATTAAATTTCATTTTTCAACTCCCTCTTTTATCTTGTTGAACCAACCTACAACATTACTTCAATACTAAAGTACATTTCTCCTTCTTGAAGAAATGCACCCTTTTACTTTAATAAATGGAAAAATGACGTGTGGCAATTCACACGTCATTTTTAAAAGGGATTCTATAAGATTTGATTCAAAAACCGCTGTGTCCGCTCATGCTGAGGGTTCACGAAGATCTCATTTGGATGTCCTTCTTCTATTATATTGCCGTCCGCCAACATGATCACACGGTCAGCCACTTCTCTTGCAAAGCCCATTTCATGGGTCACGATCACCATCGTCATCCCTTCTCGGGCCAAATCCTTCATAACCTGAAGCACTTCCCCTACTAGCTCAGGATCCAATGCCGACGTTGGCTCATCAAACAGCATAACTTTCGGTTCCATCGCCAACGCTCTTGCAATCGCCACCCGCTGCTTTTGCCCACCAGACAGCTGCTCCGGATAGTAGTTTGCTTTATCAGCAAGGCCTACTTTTTTCAAAAGGTTCATCGCTTTTGTGCTTGCAGCTTCTTTAGTTTCTTTTCTAACAAAAATGGGGGCTTCGATAATATTTTCTAACACCGTTTTATGCGGGAAAAGATTGAAGTGCTGAAACACCATTCCTACCTTTTCTCTCACTTTATTCAAGTTCGTTTTGGTGAGATCAATTTTCTCAGAATCAATCGTAACCTCTCCCTGCTCTGCCACCTCTAAAAAGTTCAAACAGCGAAGCAACGTACTTTTACCAGAACCGCTGGCACCAATCAGGACGACGACTTCTTGTTCATGAATCTCCAAGTCAATATTCTTTAACACGTCAAGCTTACCAAAGGATTTTGATAGATTACGAACTTGAATCATGCGACACGTACCTCCTTCGGTTTACTCACATCGAGTTTCTTTTCAATCAGGTTAGCTACCCATGTGAAAATTAGAACGATAATTAAGTAATAGATTCCTACGACAAAATACGTTTCAAACGGCATATAGTTTTCCCCTTGTACACTAAGGGCCGTGTTGTAAAGGTCTGTTACCGCAATATAGGCAACTAGTGAAGAATCCTTTAAGCCAATAATAAACTGATTGGCAAGGGCCGGAATTGATCTTTTGAAAGCCTGTGGGAAAATAATTCTTCTCATCGCAAGTGAATAGTTCATTCCAAGCGACCTGGCCGCTTCCATCTGACCGCGGTCAATCGATTGAACCGCTCCTCTGAAAATTTCTGCGATATACGCGCCCGTGTGAACACCCAATGCCAATGCCCCTGCCGTGAAGCTATCCAAGTTCACGATGTTGGCAAGTCCATAATATAAGAACATGATTTGAACAATCAGCGGGGTTCCGCGAATAATCCCAATATAGATGTCAGCAATGCGATTTAATAGTTTACTAGTCGAGATCTTAAAGGCGGCAAAAATAATGCCGATCACCATCGCAAATAACAGAGAGATCGCTGTAATTGAGATCGTCATCCAAGAAGCTTTCAAAAAAGCAATTCCATGCTCACTAAAAATACTAATAATATTATCTAAAAAAACCACGAGGCTTACCTCCTTTTTTTGAAGGGGGACAGTCCCCCTTCGACACAATTTCTTACTTTTCCATTACGTTGGTGTTGAACCATTTCATACTAATTTTTTCGTACGTACCATCGTCAATCATTGATTGGATTGCTTCGTTAATTTTGTCAGCGAGTTCTTTGTTTCCTTCAGCAACCGCTACACTCACACGGTCTTCGTTCAACAATCCGCCGATTGCTTTAATTTTTAGACCTTTTTCATTTTTTGCACTTACCCCAACAATTTTGTCAGTGATAACAGCATCCAAACGACCAAGTGCCAAGTCTTGAAGAGCGTTGACGTCTGTTGGATAGCCTTTCACTTGGTCAGATAGATCTTCGGCCATGTCCTTCCATGTGCTCGCTTGAATAACTCCGATTGTCTTACCCTTTAGGTCTTCCTTTGACTGAATATCTGTGTTGTCTTCCGCTACAAAAATCTGTGCACCAGATAGATAGTATGGATTCGTGAAGTCAACCTGCTTATCACGCTCAGGTGTTGCCGTCATACTACCGATAATCGCATCGTATTTCTTTGCCTTTAACCCTTGAATAATCGTTTCCCATGGGTTTGTTACAGGATTGGCTTCGAGTCCAATTCTTTTCGCAATTTCTGTTCCGATTTCAACGTCAAATCCAGTTAATTTTCCGTCTTTCTTAAAGTTTAATGGCGGATATTGTCCAGTCATAGAGAACGTTAAGGCACCTTTTTTCACTAATTCATGCTTACCACTGCTTGCTTTCGCTGCCTTTTCCCCATCAGCCTTCTCCGTGCCGCAAGCAGATAGAAGTAACATCATCGCTGCAGCTAATAAAATTGCAATTTTTTTCATAAATATACCTCCCCAGTTAATAAAAAAACACCGTCACAATGGCATATGACGGTGTTCTACACACCCTCATCGATCAGCATTGGTGAAGATAGTTCTCCACAATTCCAAGGAACTGTGACAGTTCTGCCCCTATTCGAGTGCAGACCCAGCTTTCTGAAAAAAGTGATTTCAGAAGCTTCGGCGATTGATCCTTTTTCCTATTTTCATAGATTTCACTGAATCTCCCATAGGATACTGATATAAATCGCGACCTCTACCCCATCTAATGCTTAAAGATGAGGATTTTCATATTTAGTTTGACGAAACTTTTTTTAGTATATAAAAGTATTCTAACAAATGCAATAATATTTTTAATGGAATTTACATCCAAATGAAAACCCTTGACGGGTTTTCTTTCTTGAGATACATTTTTCTAAAATAGGAAATTTCCAAATTACTAGAAAAGAAGGTTAGGCATATGTTGCAATGTCGAGAAGATGTACTGGCATTCACGAAACAGCTCGTAAACATTGAAAGTGTTGTAAATACTTATGGCGAAAAAGCCATTGCCCAGGCTTTATATGCAATGATTTCCTCATGGCCCTATTTTTCAGAAAATCCAGGCCAGCTTGTTTTAGAACAGACCCACAATGACAATCAAGAGCGTTATAATGTGCTGGCGTTTGTCAAAGGAACAAAGGGTACGAGCAATCGAACCATCATCCTAATGGGTCATACGGATACAGTCGGAATTGATGATTTTACTCACTTGAAAGACCAGGCCTGCTATCCCGAGGAGCTAATGGAATCCCTGAAAAAAGAGAATCTGCCCGCTTCTGCACAAAAACATTTACAGTCGGGAGATTGGATGTTTGGCCGTGGCGTCCTTGATATGAAAAGCGGAGTCGCTAGTCATCTCTATCTCTTAAAATATTACTCGGAACACCCAGAAGAATTAGACGGAAACCTGGTTCTTTTAGCAGAGTGTGACGAGGAAGACAGCTCACACGGTGTTCTTTCTGCCTTAAAAACTTTAAAACGCTGGAAACAGGAACATGGTTTTGCCTATTCCGCTGCCATTAATGCCGATTTCGTGGCGCCGCGCTATGAAGGCGATGACAATCGCTATATCTATAAAGGCACAGTAGGAAAATTGCTGCCATCCTTTTTCATTACAGGAGCAGAAACACATGTAGGCTCTGCCTTTGAAGGACTCGATCCGAACTTTATCGCAGCCGAGCTAACTCGACAAATCAATTACAATCCAGAGCTATGCAACGAAGCGTTTGGCGAGACGACCGTGCCGCCTGTTTCGTTAAAACAAACGGATTTGAAGCCGTCCTATACGGTTCAAACGGCTCTGTCTGCTTATGTTTACTACAATTTCTTTATTCACTCTTGGTCTCCAAAGGATGTCCTTGAAAAATTAAGAGAACAGGCAGATATCGCTTTTACCAATGCCCTGACTTCTTTTGAAGAAAGATATAAACAATACAGTACATTGAGTGGCGAACCCTATATCCAGCACCCTTGGAAATCGAGAGTCATGACGTACGAAGAAATGGAGCAATTATTGGTGGCTGAGAATGGTGAAACATTCACCGCACATATGAATGAATTTAAGGAAAAGCTAGTTAATAATCCGGAATTAGATACGCGCATGTTTGCTGCGAGAGTGGTGGAGGAAGCGTGGAATTGGATGAAGGATAAGAGCCCGGCGATCATTCTATTTTACTCGTCCTTATATTCACCAAGAATTGAATTGACAGGAAAAACAGAGGATGAAATGAGCTTGATCCAGGCGTTGGATGAAGCGGTGGAAGAAATGCAGCCACACTATCCACATCCGATTGTGACGCGGAATTTCTTCCCGTATATCTCGGATATGAGCTTTGTCGCGCTGAGTGATGATGAATCAGGCATAAAGGCGGAAACCAACAACAACCCTGGCTGGGGCACGAAGCTCTTTGTTGACTACCAAGACATCCGCGACATCAATGTACCAGTCATCAACATCGGTCCATACGGCTTAGATGCACATAAAAAGCTGGAGCGGATGGAAATGACCTACTCACTCCAAGTCGTTCCAAACCTAACCAACCTTGTAATTCAGAAACTTTTAAACAAATAATCTCCAAAGCTTGTAGACCCTTCTACAAGCTTTTTTTACAAGAAACATGTAAAATAAAAGGAAAATGAGTGAAAAACAGGCATAAAAAGGGGGATGGTTGTGAAGAAAATTTTGATTTTTGCGGCCATTGTTTTGGCTGTTTTACTGGGTGGATTTTATGGAGCCTATAAATTGATCAACAGCGAGGCCGTGTCAGGAAACAAACTAGAGAAAGTAGAGACGGAAGCTGTGGATGATTCTACTTCTCCTGAAGATGAGGAAAGCAAACAAACAGATAAAATTGGCGGTGTTCAGTACGATATCGGCATTGATAATACCAGCTCCGAATATAAGGTCATTGAAGTGATGCACAAAATGACGCATCAAAAAGTGAAGGCTTACGAAAAATGGGGAGCCATCCCTATGATGCAGGATACCATTAATCGCGTGTACGAGATTGTGAGCAACAGTGACTTCGACCGAAAAGACCAATTGCTGGCCATTCTTGAAAAATGGAAGGCGGGGAATTTTTCCGCAGTCGATGACGACCACAACTATTTCTGGCAATATCAAGGCGGTACCGTTGGGCAAGCCCACGGAATCTTAAGCAAAGCAGAAGAAGAAACCTTCATCTTGAATAATTTTGGTGATGACATCGCAAAAGAAGTAAGCTCCCAGCCGTAGCGGAGCTTACTTCCTTTTTGATCCTATAGTGAATTATGGTTTCGCATTGATCGTCCAGGAAAGCATAAACATGAGAAAGGTAAAAAGGAGAATAAATACGTTGATCCCCAATCCCCACCACGCATATAGCCTTGGTCGCCTTCTCGTAAATAGTCCGATTACACCAAGAATAATGCCAAACATTGGATTCTTTATTAAAAAGAAATCAGGAAAGGTTTCTGTTTTTAATAATAAGGCTGCATTAAGAATCGCAAGTGAAAATAGCCCCCATACGAACGAAAGAATGCCAGCCAGCCCAATCAATTTGCTGAGTGTGGACTTCTTCTTTATTTCCAGTTCCATAGCTTTACCTCCCCTACCTTTACAGCCCGTACCTCTTTCATCTGCTCTAATTTTCTAAGTTCAGACGTTGGTCCGGTCACAACAGCCCCATATACTTGAATACCATTTTTCTTTAGATAAGCCATTCGTTCCTTTAACTCAAGCGACTTGGCCCTAGCTACTTTTGTTGCCACTTCTTCATTTTTTGAAAGTTGTGTAAGAATATCCATGAACACTTCTTCATTTGTTTGTTCTCTGCCGTTGAAAGGCGACCAAATGGTTGAATCTATTTGAGCAGGATAGCCGATTGCAGTGATTGGTACGCCCTCTTTATCTACCTGTTTTGCTTCAAGCCCGGTATCCACAGCTAACCAGCGCACCTCTGTTTCCTTTGGCAAGATTAGTTTGATCTCATCAGGCTTATGCAATGTGGATAACGACACATACAATTCGGCAACCGTGCCATCTGGAAGCCCCTTTAATATACTCCATTCTCCCCCCGTATCAAACGGAATGTTAGCGTCTGGATGAAGCAATCTTTCTGTTTCAACACTTGGAATTTCAGGTAGCGGACGTTCTAAAAGGGTCGTCTTTTTAGGAAAATTAGGTTGATCTAAAGTGAAGTAAATATCATAGTCTCCAGCTTTATAATCCTCTTTTCCTATCCGTTTATTCACATCAAACAGGAGATGCATGGAAAATAACCCAATGTCGTCCTCAATTTTTATTTTTTCCAGATTGATATTAGGCTCCGTTACGTAGATCGTATTTGAAGCAACCTCAATAAGCTTGTCAGCCCTTCCCCCGATTGCGTAATAAAAATAGGTGATAAGTGTCATAACTGGGATGATCAGTAACAGGACGGCAAGACTTATGAAAATATTCGTTAATCGTGCATGATTCTTCCCCACGTTAACAATGGTTCGTTGAGCTTCTTCAGTAAGAATATGACTCGTCTTATATTCCTGTTTCGTATTTTTAATGAAATTTTGATAGAGTTCATCATCGTTTGGATTCATCTTATCACTCATCTGTCCTTCCCCTTCCTTTCACTTTGTCTACCAATTTTTTTCGTCCTCTAAATAAGTGGCTTTTTAACGTGTTTAACTTTAAATCAAGAATATCTGCAGCTTCCTGGTATGGAAGATCATGCAGATCACATAGGAGTATGGCGTGCTTTTCATTCTCTTGCAGGCTATTAATATCCCTTAACAGTAAGCTTAATGATTCCTTTTCGAGCATTTCCTTCTCGGGTGTACTTTGTTGAATATCCACGCGTTCATCCATTTCTTGTTCGAAAATAACTCTTTTATGCTTCCTTTGAAAATCAATGAAAGCATGGTAAGCAACCTTAAATAACCAAGCCCTAATATTTTTTATTTCATAATCTTCAATAGACACATAAGCCCTGTAAAAAGCCTCTTGGACAAGATCTTCCGCTGCAAAATGGTCTTTAGAAAGGGAATAGAGATATCGATACAAATCATTTAGATTCTCTTTAAATACATCTTCAAGCTGCACGAACCATCCCCCTTTCACCTAATCCACGTTTTAACTTACCAAAAAGTTGCAATTTTAACAAAAATATTTAATTTTTTTCCACAAAAAAAGAGAAGTGCATTCACACTTCTCCGTTCATTCAGACAATAACTATTTATTTCGGTTTTACCGTTTGCGGCGGTTCTTCCATCCAGCCATGTTTAATCATGATTTTGGCGCCTTCATGCGCATATTCAAAAATATCCTTCATGAAGATTGACAGCTTCGCCGGCAGGTCATTTCGTAAGCTAAATGCCGTTCCTACAGAGTTACCGCCTAAAGAAAAGCTGCAGAACAGGCTGACGCAGTACATCATGATTTTATCTGAGAAAGGAGCAAGGGTTGAAGTAGTGATATTCCCACCAGCAGTAGCTGGAACGGGAATATTATTTTCTAATAGGACCTCACTCATCTCTTTAATGATGGCTGCTGCCATCTCTCCACCCTTTGTGAAAAATTTACGAACATCCTTTTTTTCCGCACATTGGGCAAATCCGTAAATCATTTGCATCCCCGTCACATTGGATTCGATGGCATGATAAATGTTTGCCAGCTCCACCGTGTTGAGAGAGCGTTTCCCGCTAAACAGGTTAAATCCACCTAGATAGTTAGTATCTTTGACAAACTCCACTTCCTTAGTGGTTGAAACATACGGCGAACGGGGAACTAACCCTTTTTCTAGTAAGTATTTAGTACATTGATGATAATACTTTTGTGTCATACTTGTGAGGTTCTTATAGAGTTGAATCATATCATCGCGATAGGACATTGTGATATTTAAGGTGTGCATCGCCATGCTGATTTCTTTAATCATTCGGACAAACATGATATCAAAACCATTATCATAGAGCTTTGGGACTTCTTTATTGATATCTTGGTCAGTAAATCCTATCGGAGTAGGGATTCCTTCACTTTTAAAAATTTGAATCATCTGCTCTATATAAGGACTGATTTCTTCATGTAAGTTAGACATAATTTTTTTGGCCTCTGGATCATCTGCTTTTTCTATATAGTACTCTAACATATGTTTAATCATCGTCTTTTGTTGATAGGTCATCCATAACGTTCCGATCTCGGATGACGCTAAAGCTGGCATTTCAGGCATGTGAATCTCTCCTCAGTTCAACGTACTTTTTGTTAGTTTGAACCATGAACGCCATATCATTCACTTACTAAAAAAATAGTAGAATGCCTCCCTCCACTATTTGATATACATATACTATATTTTTCCATCTAATCATTTTATAATATAGGGTGGACTTTCTATTATTTTTAAGGGGAATAAGTAATGAAACAGACAGAGATTACAAACCCAATTTGGGCTTATTTTGTCTTAATTGGGGGAGGAATATTTGCGTTAACTACCTTACCAGGGATGCTCTTGATGATGACGATTCCATTATGGAAACCGGATGAAATCAGCTTCTTTTCGATTTTATTTATGGTCATTGGGATATGTATCATTATTGTGCTTGGATGGGGAATGAAAAAAGCGTTTGTTGCAATCAAAACCTATAAGCAATGGAGGAAAACGGCGAGTCCTATCGTGAGCGTAGGTGAGAAACCGGCAGAACTTATCAGTGGTGGGTCAGAGAAAAAGAAAAAGCCGATTTGGCCTTGGATTGCGCTTGCACCAGGCGCTTTACTATTGGTTAGTTCAGGACCGGGTGTCCTCATGCTGCCGATCGCCCCACTCTTTTTAGCAGGGATGTCGACCGATTCAGGGAACACACCAGGCTATGTGCCAGGTCTCATCATTGTAATTGGGTACGGACTATTGATTGGGTATATTATTTTGGTGGTCAAGGCGATTAAACGACTGCGAACCAAATAAGTTTGTTAATAAAAATGGAGGCCTGTTGATGAATGGCCTCCATTTTTGATAGATAAAAACTATTGTCTTGTGGATATTGTAATTTTTCAGAGATTTTCATCCCCTTTTTGTGGATAATGCATCTCTTTCTTGTGGATGGAACGATTTTACTTGTGAGTCATCCACTTTTATATGTGGATGACTCCTTTTATTTGCGGATAACTCGCTTTTATTTGCGATTAATCCACATTTATTTGCGGATAACCGGCTCTTATTTGCGGATAACCGGCTCTTATTTGCGGATAACCCACTTTTATTTGCGAACAACCTGAACCCAATTATCCACAGTTCCCGAGTTACCCTTTGACAGAACCTTGTGTCATGCCCTCGACTATGTATTTTTGCGCAAAGGCGAAAAGGATAAGAGTAGGAATCACGGATAAGACGGTTGCCGCGGACATAGATCCCCAATCAATATCATATTTGGTGATAAAAGAGTTCATGGCTACAGGTATGGACTTCGCTTCTTCCTTATCGATAAACATAATGGCAAGGAACAACTCGTTCCAGCACTGCACAAACGCGAAGATAAAGGTCGCTGCAATCCCAGGTAGCATCACCGGAATGATGACCTTGAATAACGCCGTCAGCCTTGAGCACCCATCAATCATGGCCGCTTCCTCTAGTGTCGATGGGATTCGCTCGAAAAACCCTTTCATAATCACCGTACAAAAAGGAACCATCATGACAGTGTACATCAGCATAAGAGATGGCAACTTGTTGAGCAGCTGAAGCTTGGACATTAATAAATATAATGGCGCCAACCCAATAAATAACGGGATCATTTGCGTAATAAAAAAGGCAAAAATCACTTGCGATTTCCCTTTAAACTCAAAGCGTGCCAACACATAGCCGCTCAGCATCGCAATGAGAAGCGAGAACACACCCGCAACCACAGACAAAATCAAGCTATTTGTGATATAAATACCAAAATTAGAGATTTTAAAGATATCAATATAATGTTCAAACGTGATCGTTTCCGGCCAATAGTGAATGGGGAACGTAAACATATCCTTGCCTGGTTTTAAAGAAGTAATGAAAATCCAATAAAGCGGAAACACCGTAAAGACAAGGAATAAGGAGAGAAAAATCACCTTAAACAGCTGTTTCCAATTGATGAGCCTCGTCATTAAAAATCACCCGCTTTATTGAATTTCGTTGCCATTACATAAAAAATCGAAAAGCACAGGAGTAGGAAAATCATAATGACACCGATTGCCGCTGCCTGTCCATAGTTCTGTCCCATGATTAATTTTTCCAGCATGAAGGTAGATAGAATATGTGTTGACCCTGCAGGCCCGCCGTTCGTTAAGGAATAAATCAGATCAGGGAAATTTAGAATCCAGATAATACGTAGTAATGTCGTCACAATCAGCGTTGGTAAAATATACGGAATGGTAATCTTGAACAGCTGCTGGAAATAGTTCGCCCCGTCGATCTTCGCCGCTTCAAACAATTCGTCAGGAATAGATTGCAGGGCGGCTAAAATCATGATGGCAAAGAAGGTAATTCCGTACCACACGTTGGCCACAATGACGGATACCATGGCCCAAGTGGGGTCCGCTAAGAAAGGAATCCCGGTATCAATGATTCCTGCCTTCAACAACAGGTCATTTATTACGCCGCTTTGGCCATTTAACATCCAGCGCCAAATTAATCCGATTAAGAACCCCGACATCGCCCAAGGAAAAAATATAAACGCTTGATACACGCCTCTGCCTCGGAATTTTCTCCGCAATAACAAGGCAACACCAAAGCCAATCACAAACTGGGGAATGAGTGAAAAAAAGACCCAATAAAAGCTGTTCACTAAGGATTCTTTAAATCCTGCTTCAGCCATGACCGCCTTGAAGTTATCGAATCCGATAAACTCAATGTTCGTTAAGTCAAATAGCGAGTAATTTTGAAAGGCCATAATGACCCCTTTGAATAATGGATAATAGATGAAAATGGCGACAAGCAATAAGGCAGGGAGTAAGCTAAGGAAAATAAACAGTCCATGCTTGGAGATCGAAAACGTTGGCAAGCTTCGATTGGTAACTGGTTCAGTTTGCGTCTTCAAGTTTCATACGCTCCTCTCTAAAAAACATAGGGGCAGCAGAACACCACTGCCCCCAACCGGTGCTATTTTTTATTGGCTTTTTCCTTTTTCCAAAAATCAGACCACTTGGCTAAAGTGTCTTTACTCGATACCTTTCCTAACAGCAAGGCCTGAATATCTTTATCTGCCATCGCTCTGTATTCTGCATATCCCTTGTACTCAACAGGGCGGTCAGCAATCAAGAACTCTTCTGGCTTTGCATTCATTTGGATATAAGAGCTGAAGTAACCTTCCTTGAAATATGGGTCATCCCCTGCACTTAAATGAATCGGAATTAATGAGTTATTTTTCGCAAAGTATAGGTTTTGCTCTGGGCTTGATAGGAAAGAAACTAGCTTCCACGCTTCAGCCTTATGCTTTGAGAAAGCTCCGATTCCCCAGCCAGCTGTTCCGGCAGGCTGTTGAGCGACACCTGATGGCGTACCCTTTGGAAGTGGAGCGGTTGCCCATGTCCCTTTTTTCATATTTTCTTCAGCCGTTACAATAACCTCTGGATCCTGGATTAACATCGCTGTCATGCCAGATGTGAAGCCTTGCACCATTTCCGGGTAGCTCCAGCTAACAGAATCCGGCGGGGACGCTTCTTTGTATAACTTCAAATACGTATCCAGTACTTGCTTCGCTTCAGGTGTTTCAAACATCGTTTTTCCGTCTTGTGTAAAATAGGCATCATTCTGGACAATGTTCTTTCCAAGGTAAGACCATGTCATAAATTCGATATAATCTGTGGCACCTGCACCGCCTCGGAAGCTATAGCCGTAGCGATTCTTCGATTTGTCCGTTAATTTAATCGCCGCATCCACTAGCTCATCCCATGTTTCAGGAACCTTGATGCCAGCCTCTTCAAACCAATCTTTCCGGTAAAATAACGTTTTTTCATATACACCATACGGAATATAGTATGGATTGTGGTCAACCGCTGTCGCACCGTGTTTGATGGTTTCCGTTAACGTGTCCCATTCCTTCCACTGGCTTGTATAGCGGGAAAGGTCTTCAATAAATTTGTTATTTGCGAAGTTTTTAACAGTTTGCTCGCGAACCTCTAATACATCAATATCTTCTTTTGCCATTAACATTTGGGTTATTTTTTCGTCGGCACTCTTTAATGGTGGGGAGATGAGCTCCACTTTAATCCCTGGATTTTCTTTTTCAAACTTGGCAAGCATCTTTTTCAACAGTTTGGTTCTTGCTGGGCTTGTAATACTCTCAACCATTCGTAGTGTGACTTTTGCGTCGCCGCCTTCTTCAGAGCTTGTTTCTTTGGAGCCGCTACAGCCTGCGAGCAGGCCTAGGAAAACCATGACTAGCACCAACATCAAAAATCCTTTTTTGAGATGAAGCATCAAATTTTATCCCCCTCTGAAATGTTTTTCTTTTTTTATATAAAAGGTCAGCCTTTTATACCGTTTGTGATTGTACCTGCAATGCCATGTTGAGGTCTTCCATCAGTTCATCAGCATTTTCTAAACCCACGGATAGTCGAATTAAGCCAGGATCCATGCCACTGGCAACTAGTTGCTCCTTGTTATAGCCGTAATTCGGTGAGATGACGAGACTCTCAAAGCCACCCCAGGAAACTCCGATTTGGAACTGTTTCAGGCTGTTAATCACCTTACGAACGGACTCGAAGGAATTGTTCGCAAGTTCAAAACTCAATAGACCGGCATATCCTTTTAATTGCTTGGTGCCAAGTTCATAATCTGGAGAGCTCTTTAAGCCTGGATAGTTTACTTTTTTGACAGAAGGATGATTTTCTAAAAATGTGGCGATTTTCATTCCGCTTTCTTGATGGGCTTTCATTCGTAGAGGCAGGGTGCGCAGACCACGCATTAATAGCCAGGCTTCATAGGGCGGCATGACTCCGCCTAGCAGTTGGTATTCGTGATAGAAAAGATGGTCCATGATTTCTTTGCTAGTGATGAGCGCCCCGCCAACGAGATCGCTATGGCCGCCTAGGTATTTGGAAACGGAATGAACCACGATATCGATTCCAAGTGTAATAGGGTTCTGAAAAATAGGAGTCGCCCAAGTGTTATCAATAATTGTTTTGATTCCGCGCTGCTTGGCTAGATCGGAGATGGCCTTAAGATCAACGAGTTTAAAGGTCATGGTGGTTGGGCTTTCTAGGTAGATGACTTTGGTGTTGGGTTTAATGAGAGATTCGATGGTGTCTAGATCGGTTTGAAGTGTGTTGGTGTGAGTGATACCAAATTTTTCGGCATAGGTGAAAAACTTCGTAGTAGGACCGTAAATATTGCTGATGCTTAGTACGTGATCGCCTGCTTTTAGGAACGTGAGGATGGCGGATGAGATGGCGGCCATTCCAGAGGAGAATAGTTTACATTTCTCACCTTTTTCGAGGGCGGCGATTTTTTGCTCAACGATTTGGACGGTGGGATTGGTGCCCCGCCAGTATAGGTAGCTGTTTTGCTCATCCTTCATGGCCTCGGCGAGCTGGTCAAAATCCTTAAAGACAAAGAGCGAATTTTGATAGATAGGCGGAACAACGGCTCCGTGGAAGCGGTCATATTCGTCACCGAGATGCGTGACAATATGTTCATCTGAGAAAAACTTGTTTGTCATGGTCATTCCTTCTTTCCTTGGTTTTATGGCGGCGAACCGTATCGGGATATTGGCGGCCTGCCTAGATTCGGCGAACGGTATCCTCGACCGCATCTATGATTTTATTAAACTCCTGCAACGCATAAGCAGGGTCACGCTGCTTAATGCCGTCAAGCATCGTGCTGTGAAATGGCAGGGTATCACTAAAAATATGCTCGATGCCAAAAGGTCTGCTCCAAAGCTTATTGAAGGTGTCGGATACCGATTCGGCGACACTTTCTAGCAAGGGGTTATGGGAGGCTCGATAGATGGCCTTATGAAATTCCCAGTCCACCTCCGATGAATCGATCCCCGCATCTCTTAGGCGGATCACCTCTATAAGCAGTTGGTCCATTTCTTCAATTTCTTGGTTGGTTGCCCTCAGTGTCGCTAGCTCTACTGCTTTTCCTTCTAGTGCTCTACGCAACTCACTAATGTGTAGCAGATAGTTCTTCTCCTGCTCGACATCAATTTTGGCCTCGATTTTTAAGGCTTCTCCTTCTTTCACAAAGATGCCCTTTCCGTTTTGCACCTCAATGACATCGAACCCTTCAAGGTAGCGTAAGCCTTCTCGGATGCTCGAGCGGCTGACACCGAGAATGCTGGTAAGCTCGGCTACAGACGGCAGTTTATCCCCCTTTTTCAATTGATGATCATTTATGTATTTCTTGATTTCTTCCGCAATCATTTCGTGCATAGATACCTTTTTGATAGTTTTCATGAGACGGTCACCTTCTCTCTCATTTTCTACTATACGACTGTCCACCTATCTGATAGGTAAAGTTTATTCTGAATATTTTAAAAAGTCAATTTTATTTTGAGATAACATCTTGGCAATAAAGAAGCGTAAGTCCCCAATTGGATTTGGGTCTTACGCCTTTTTTGTGGGATGAAGGACATTCACCTAGACTCTTCTAGATTTGTCCTAAATTCGGCTTATGAAGGACATTTTCTACATGATTCCTCTTCGTTTTATCCTTCATAAAAAAAGGGACAGTCCCCCGCCGCTTTAAAGCGCTGGGGGACTGTCCCCTTCCTTGTTACGTATGTGACACAATCAGTTGGCAGTTGCCGTCGATTTGGAATTCTCCTGCACCTACTGGGAGGATAAAATGCGTACCTTTGTTTAAAGCATAGGTTTCACCTTGATGGACAAGGGATCCTTCACCTTTGATTACACTGAAAAGCACGTATTTGTCTGCAAAGGAGAAGCTAGCTTTACCACGGACAGCCCATTTGTAAACAGAGAAAAACTCTGATTCGACAAAAGTGGTTACTGTTGCGTTCTCTTCCTCTTGCACTCGAGGTGCAGTCTCTGCATCATGGTGTGGAACAGTCGTTACTTCAATCGCTTTTTCCAGGTGAAGCTCACGTAAATTCCCTTCCGCATCGCGGCGGTCATAATCGTATACTCGGTAAGTTGTATCAGAGCTTTGCTGTGTTTCCAACACAAGCGTGCCTTCGCACAACGCGTGAATCGTGCCACTTGGTACATAGAAAAAGTCCCCTGGCTTGATTTTCACTCGACGAAGCAAATCATTCCATTTTCCTTCGTTGATCTGTTCAACCAATTCTTCAAACGTTTTCGCATTGTGTCCGAAGATCATGTCAGCATCTTCTTTACAATCGATGATGTACCAGCATTCTGTCTTTCCTAGTTCTCCATTTTCGTTAACCTTTGCATACGCGTCATCTGGGTGCACTTGCACCGATAGGTCCATATTGGCATCCAAAATCTTGGTTAATAGAGGAAACACTTCTTCAGTTGGATTTCCAAAAAGCTCGGGATGCTTCTTCCAAAGCTCATCAAGTGTGACCCCTGCAAATGGACCATTTTCAATAACCGAAGGGCCATTCGGATGAGCAGAAATTGCCCAGCATTCTCCTGTATGTTCAGATGGGATTTCATATCCAAATTCTTGTTTGAGGGTTGTCCCTCCCCAAATTCTCTCTTTAAATACGGGCTTCAAAAATAACGGCTGCATGATTGATTCCTCCTGCTCTATGTAGTCACGGGTGTGGAGGCTTTGTCGAAAGGGGTCTGACCCCTTTTGCATTTGAGCCAGCCTCCAATAATAAATAAGTAGTTTTTGTAAAAAACTAAAAATGAACTCATTCACAAGAATACTCCATTTCTAAAATAGAAGCAAAATAAAATCCGTCCATTCTTCGTCACATTTTCGATGGTGACAGAAAAAACGTAATATGATACCATTCACAAATGTTCGATAAATTCCGCATTGGATCACAACTGGTGTCATTCACCGCTCGTGGACACTGTCCACCTGAGGCGTACACAACCACAACATTATTAAGTGAGGTGAAAAAGAAATGAATGAACGGCAACGGACGATGCTGCGGATTTTGCTTGAGTCCCGTGATAAGTTTTTGTCTTCGCAGCAACTAGCGGACAGACTAGGGTGCTCGGAGAAGACGGTAAGGAATGATTCGAAGGTGCTCGATCTTTGGTTAAGTGAGCATTCACATGCGACTCTCTCCAGAAAGCCCAATATCGGTTTTCAGCTGGAGATTAGCTCAACTGAACGAGAAGAACTTTTGAATACGCTTTACCACGCGAGCACAGGGTCAACGAATGATGAGATGGATGAAAAGAACCGATTAGTTCGCATTTTGGAATTACTTCTAGTAGAGAAAAAGTCCTTAACCCTTCAAAAGCTATCAGACCTATTTTTTGTCAACAAAGCGGTGATCAAAAAAGATCTCGAGAAAATTGAAGGCTTCCTCGCGAAATCCAACCTACAGCTTACAACAAAAAAGAAGCTAGGAATTGAGGTAGAAGGGGCGGAGCAAAATTGGCGTCAAGCAATCTCGAAAGTACCAGCCTTCGTAGAAAGCACAGCCAGTCGGATGCAATTTTGGGAGCAATTTTTCGAAAAGCAGGACGTCCAGACCATAAAACAATCCCTTGAGGACGCAAACACGCTGAACACCAACCCGTATACAGATGAAACCTTGCAAAACCTCACCGTACATATGCTGATTGCAGTCAAACGGTTAAAACAAGGTCATTCCATCCAGCTTCCCGAAGCAGAGCTCGACAGCATCCTGACAAAAAGGGAATACGCCACTGCCGAAGACGTCATGAAAAAAATGGAGCATCATTTTGCCATCCGTTTTCCACAACAGGAAATGGCCTATATCGCTCTTCATTTTTTAGGAGGAAGGGTTCAACATGCACCTGAAGCAGGCAACGAAGTGGATGTAGATGTGCAAGAACTAACAGCCACGTTGGTTAGTCAACTCTCTCACATGATGCATATTCCTTTTTCTCACGATGAGGACTTATTCCGTGGATTACACGTTCACCTTCAATCCACGATGAATCGGATTCGCCATCGCCTGAGTGTGACGAACCCCATACTGGATGAAATTAAGCGAATGTATCCGTACATGTTTGATACGATTATGAACGAAATCATCCATGTAAACCAGAGCCGGGACCTACAGATTCCTGAAGAAGAGGCCGCCTACCTCACTCTTCACTTCCAAGCATCCCTTGAAAGACTACAGCGAAAAAGCGGGAGCAACAAGAAAACGATCATTGTTTGCCCGATGGGAATTGGTGCATCTGTTCTCCTTCGTACGAAGCTGGAACGAAAATTCCACTCGTTAGATATCCTTGAATCGGTTTCGATTAACAAAATCAATCAGTACACAGCGGCAGATATTGATTTCATTATTTCGACCGTGCCAATCTCTACTACCACCCTCCCTGTGGTTCAAGTAACACCTCTTTTAACAGCAGAGGAGGAAAACAAGCTGCAGGCATTTATAGAAGAGCTCAGCAGTCAAAAAGCTACATCGGGCACAGCCCAGCATACCGGAACCCTCCCTTATTTACGAGAGCTAGTGAAAGAAGAATTGATTGTAATGAACCTAAAGTACAGTCATCCCTATGAAGTTATTGAAGCACTCACCACCAGGCTCGAGGAACACGGTTATGTGAGTAAAGAATATATCGAATCCTCCATCATTCGTGAGCAGCATTCCTCCACGAACATTGGCGGAGGCATTGCCATTCCACATGGGGACCCTTCGTACATTAAAAAGTCCGCCATCGCTGTCGGGATATTGAATAAGCCGCTCCTTTGGGGGAAAGAATACGTCTCCCTCGTCCTAACCTTAGCGACCAAGCCTGAGGAATATACGACGACCAGGGAATTGTTCACCGAAATTGGACAATTAACCGATCATCCACTGCAGATGACGAACTTAATCAAGCAAAAAACACCAGAAGAGTTTATCAAAAACCTATAAGAAAAGCGCAAGCGC
>NZ_JBCNAC010000062.1:0-4704 GCF_050477885.1 Neobacillus rhizosphaerae | reverse complement strand
GACGGTTTTTGTCGTATTAAAACAGGTTTTTCCGCATATTGCGGTAAACATTCATTCTTTTTGAAATCGATTTCAGTAGTATAACTAATACATAGACATTATTTAAAATATTTTTCAAAAAAAATCTTACATACAGGAGATGAAAGCATACATGAAGTTATTAGCGATTACCTCATGTCCAAACGGCATTGCCCATACGTATATGGCAGCTGAAAACTTACAAAAGGCCGGCGAAAAGCTAGGACATCAAATGAAGGTCGAAACGCAAGGGTCCATCGGGGTCGAAAATGAACTAACGGAACAAGAAATTCAAGAAGCAGATGGCATTATCATCGCAGCCGATAAAACCGTTGATACATCAAGATTTGTTGGTAAAAAGCTGCTGGTAACAGGCGTACAGGATGGTATCCGCAAGCCAGAAGAATTAATCAATCAGGTGTTAACAGGTGACGTCCCTGTTCATAAAGAAAGCATGAAGTCAGTAGATCAAATTAAAAATGATAGAAAAGAGAAACAAAACCCGTTTTATCGCCACTTAATGAACGGTGTATCGTACATGATTCCATTCGTCGTGGTTGGCGGGATCTTAATCGCGTTAGCTTTAGGTCTTGGCGGTCATCCAACCGCTAAAGGGATGGTCGTAGACCCAGATTCCATTTGGAACTCTGTTTTAAACGTTGGTGCCGCTTCATTCGGATTCATGGTTCCCATTTTAGCCGGATTTATCGCGATGAGTATTGCAGACCGTCCGGGATTAGTCCCTGGTATGGTTGGCGGATATATTGCAGCTCACGGGGAATTTTATAGCAGTGAAGCAGGTGCAGGATTCCTTGGTGGAATTATTGCCGGTTTTATCGCAGGTTATGTAGCAAAATGGATCAAGAGCTGGAAAGTACCAAAAATGGTGCAGCCCATTATGCCAATCTTGATCATCCCTATTTTAGCAAGTGTGGTTGTTTCAGCCGTCTTTATCTTTATCCTTGGTAAACCAGTTGCCGGTGTGTTCACAGCATTAACTGATTTCTTAAATGGTATGCAAGGTACAAGTTCTATTTTATTAGCGTTATTATTAGGTGCCATGATTTCCTTTGACATGGGTGGTCCAGTCAATAAAGTTGCTTTCTTATTCGGTTCAGCGATGATCGCTTCTGGTAACTACGCCATCATGGGTTCTATCGCAGCAGCGATCTGTATCCCTCCAATCGGTATGGGTCTTGCGACACTTTTGAACAAGAAAAAATACGAAGATGCAGAACAAGAGGCTGGTAAAGCCGCCTTCTTCATGGGTCTATTCGGTATCACAGAAGGGGCGATTCCATTCGCAGCCAAAGACCCGCTTCGCGTTATTCCAAGTATCATGGTTGGTTCCATGGCTGGTTCGGTCATAGCGATGCTAAGCCACGTTGGCGACCACGTTCCACACGGAGGATTGATTGTTGCCGCACTTGGTGCAGTGGATAATGTGGTAATGTTCTTAGTTGCAATTGTAGTTGGGGTCGTTGTGACAGCACTTATGGTCAATGCATTGAAAAAGAATGTGGAGTGATAATAGATGAAATTAACGGATTTAATCAGTCTAGAGCTTATTGAAACAACCATCCAAGGGAACACGAAGGAATCTGTAATTGATGAAATGATTGAGAAGTTAGACGAGTTTGGCGCCATCAAATCGAAGCGTAAATTCAAAAAGGCGATCATGAATCGTGAAAAAGAAAGTACAACAGGAATCGGCATGTCGATTGCTATCCCTCACGGTAAATCGAAGGCGGTTGTCACACCAACTGTGGTGTTCGGTCTGAAACGCGATGGTGTGGACTGGGAAGCGTATGACGGCACACCTGCCAAGTTAATCTTTATGATTGCTGTGCCGGAAGAAGCAGCGGGCAATGAACATCTTAAGATTCTTCAGATGCTATCTCGGAAACTGATGAACGAGGAGTATAGAGAGCAGTTGTTAGCGATTGAAACCAAGGAACAAGCATTAGAGTTGTTGGGGCAAATTGAATAGGTTTGGTTTTGGGAAGAAGAGTCCTGGTGGGGGCTCTTCTTTTTTGTTTTTTTTAAATAAATAGGTGAACGGTTAATGTAGATGGGCTCTACTTCTATTTTTTTTATAAAAAATCCGTTAACGTCGATGTAGACGGGCTCTACTTCTACTTTTTTTAAAAATAAATCTCGTTAAAATCGATGTAGATTCTCTCTATTCCACTCTTCTCTTTAAGATGATTTCAAAATATGCTGCAGACCCATAGGCAGCTGTTCCTGGAGCAAAAATCTGCACTAATTCCCACCCATCCTTTTCATACTCCTTTATAATGTCGTGGTAGCTCTCTTTCGGTTTGCCTCCAAACATCGTTAAATCTACTCTAACAAATTCATGCTCATACATATGTAATCACTCCAACATCTAATAATCTACCTAATAATACGCACAGCAGATAGAAAGGTTTCATAATTTTACCATTTGGCTTTCATTGACATCTTGTCGCACTTTAATTATTATATGTTTAAACACTTAAACATTTAAACATATACACAACTAATGGAGGTTCATTTTATGAAAAAAACTGCTTTAATTACCGGAGCAACCAGCGGCTTAGGCTATGAGTTTGCTAAACTGTTTGCGAAGGATGGCTATAATCTTGTTTTAGTTGCAAGAAACGAAAACACTCTAAATGAAATCAAGCAATCCTATTCCAATATAGAAGTAACCGTCATTCCTATGGACTTAAGTACGCCAGGTGCTGCGAAAGAGATTTTTGAAAAAGTAGAACAAAAAGGCATTTCCGTTGACGTTCTCGTGAATAATGCCGGCTTCGGATTGATGGGCAAGTTTGATGAGCTCGACCTCAAGAAACAATCCAATATGATTCAATTAAACATCACGGCTCTGACGGAACTGACCTACTACTTCCTGCCAAAAATGAAGCAACGAAACAACGGCAGAATTCTGAATGTCGCAAGTACGGCGGCATTCCAGCCAGGTCCATTGATGGCAGTTTACTTTGCAAGCAAAGCCTATGTCCTTTCCTTCTCGGAAGCACTAGTCGAGGAGCTGATAGGCACTGGCGTGACAGTAACTACACTTTGCCCAGGGGCTACCAAAACGAACTTCGGCGCGGTGGCAAGTGTGGAGAACTCGAAAATGTTCAGTTCAGCGATGTCATCGGATGTGGTAGCAAAACAGGGATACGAGGCATTGATGCGCGGGAAACGTGTCATTGTGACAGGCGGCTTAAATAAAGCAGGAGTGCTTGGGGCAAAATTTATGCCAAGGAGTCTGGCGGCTAAGATTTCCAAGTATGTAGCGGGAGAGAAGTAATTTTTTCAAACAAAGGGGATTTGTTAAGGATGGCTCAACAAGCAATCGATGTATTTCGTTCATGTATACCGTTATTCACCGCTCTTGCGGATCCAGCAAGGCAGGACATCATCCTGTTGCTTGCCGAAAAAGAACCATTAAGTGTCAATGAAATCGCCGAACAATCTAGCCTATCGCGCCCGGCGATCTCCCATCACTTAAAAATCATGCGCGACACCCAACTCGTCGTCAGTGAACAAAAAGGAACCCAGCGCTATTATTCCCTTTCACTAGACCAGAGCGTCGCACAATTGAAGCAGCTGATTCAGATTGTTGAGAGCGAGTGCATTTTATGACTTGCTCTTTTTTCTATTCACCCCCCCTCACCAACTGGAAGCTATTTGATGTAAACCAAATTGACATCCAATACTGGGTTTTGCTGTCATTATGAGTTTTATCACGTTTTTTAATATGTTATCCATGCTTGTTATTTTACTCATGTACATGCAAATGGCTCTTTTAATTGCTGCTTTTACAACAGGTCTGATTCTTCTACCTGGTAGCTTACTTAACTGTATATTAGCTCCAGTGATTGGTCGTTTATTTGACGTGTATGGTCCGAAAGCAGTGATTACACCTGGAACCATTTTAGTAGCAATTGGTTATGTATGTTATTCACAGTTTGGAACAGGAACGGCTTTATGGATGATTGTAGTCACTCATATTGTCACGATGTTAGGGATAGGCGCGGTGCTTGCTTCGGTACAAACAAACACGCTCAATTCGCTTTCTAGACAATACTATCCAGATGGAATTGCTTTAACTCAAACGATTCAACTAGTAGCTGGCGCTATTGGTATTGCAGTAATGGTATCGATTTTATCAGCAAAACAGAATGGTTACTTAGCCACTGTTGCGAATGAACCAACACAAGCAGCAGCAACGGGATCTTCACTGGTATTTAAAATCAGTTTAGTATTAGCTGTGATCAATGTTGTACTGTCTTTCTTCATCAAAAGCCCTAGTCCTGTTACTGTAAAGGCTAAATCTTCAGTGAAGACAACGGATTCTTTAAACAGGGTGTAGAATTTTCATGGTTGATGGCAAATCATAATGTGTTATTACCCTTCGTAAAGGAATATAGATGTACAAGCGAGGGGGAACCGTGAGTGGATATCCATGGACTTTTAAGCTTTATCCTATTAAAAGTTAAGGAATTTATTATATTTTATTTATGCATCCTGCTGGGAGAATGGTTTGCGGATAGACAGGGCTGGAGCTTATTCGATCGAGCCTGGCTCATCACCATCATCTCCTTATCCATCATCACCTTTGTATTCTGGGCCTACTTTGGGCGTAGCCTCAGATGGTTCTAGGGGTGGGGACAGTCCCCCGGCGCTTTA
>NZ_JBCNAC010000061.1:0-44485 GCF_050477885.1 Neobacillus rhizosphaerae | reverse complement strand
CGCCAGCGTTCGTCCTGAGCCAGGATCAAACTCTCCAAGAAAGTTGATTAGCTCATTTTGTTACGTTGGCTTAGTTTCATAAGAAACTAATAATTTTTGTTTGTTGACGTTTTTGTTTGTTTAGTTTTCAAAGAACAAGGCTACTACATTTGACCGCTCGTAAGCGACTCAATAAATATATCATGTACAATATTTAAAGTCAACGTTTTTTTCTAATTTACTATTCGTAAATTAGAAACTCCATGTCGACTTAAAATACTATACCAGCAGGACTGTCTTGTATCAAGATAAAAATAAAAAAAAAGGCCGACTCAATGATCTTTGAGTCGGCCTTTTTTCTATTATTCTTCACTCTCAGAAGAATTCACATCTTGGTTTTCATCCACCACGTTACTTTCAACGTCATTACTGTTATCTTCTTGAGATTCTTCTTCTTTTTCAACCTTTGCTACTGTTGCAACGAATTCGTTATCGCTCTCTTTCATACTAATAAGTTTGACACCTTGCGTGCTTCGACCCATTTTAGAAATACTAGCTACATCCATTCGAATGAGGACACCGCCGGTTGTGATAAGCATAAGGTCTTCTTCACCTGTCACTGCTCTCATTGAGACAAGTTGACCATTTTTCTCCGTCACCTGGCAGGTTTTTATCCCTTTACCGCCTCTTCCCTGAATACGATATTCCGATGCAGGAGTACGTTTACCATAACCATTCTTGGTTACAATAAGAACATCATTGTTCTCTTCTAAAACTTCCATTCCGACAACTTCATCATCAGAATCTAGAGTAATCCCTTTTACTCCTGTTGCTGTACGTCCCATAGATCTAACATCCGTTTCAGGGAAGTGAATTAACATACCTTTTTTCGTTCCAATGATCATATGCTTGTTGCCATCAGTTAGACGAACAGATATTAGTTCATCCCCTTCACGTAGGCTCAAAGCAATGAGTCCGTTATTACGGATATTAGCAAAGGATGTTAACGGGGAACGTTTAGATACTCCCTCTTTTGTTGTAAAGAAAAGGTACCAATCATCGACAAATTCCTCGATAGGAATAATTGCATTTACCCATTCACCTTTTTCGATTCCAAGCAAATTAATGATTGGAATCCCTTTAGCTGTTCGGCTATATTCAGGAATTTCGTACCCTTTTGATCGATATACCTTCCCTTTGTTGGTAAAGAAAAGGATCGTATCATGCGTTGATGTGGTAATTAAATGTTCAACGAAATCATCTTCATTCGTTCCCATCCCTTGTATACCACGACCACCACGTCTTTGGGCTCGATATGTAGATACAGGGAGACGTTTGATATAACCATTGTGGGTTAATGAAATAACAATATTTTCACGAGGGATTAGATCCTCATCCTCAATATTTTCAATTCCACCGGTTACAATCTCCGTACGGCGCGTATCATTGAAGCGCTCTTTAATTTCGGTTAATTCCTCACGGATAATTTCTAGAATCTTTTCCTCATCAGCTAAAATAGCTTTTAATTCTGCAATTAGCTTCACTAAGTTTTGGTACTCTTCTTCAATCTTTTCTCTTTCTAATCCCGTTAAACGTTGTAGACGCATATCTAGGATTGCTTGTGCCTGCTTATCAGAAAGACTAAAGGTTGTCATTAATCCTTCACGTGCAATATCCGTGGTTTGTGAACTTCGAATTAAATTTATAACAGCGTCAAGATTGTCTAAAGCAATTCTTAAGCCATCTAAAATATGGGCCCGTGCTTCTGCTTTTCGCAATTCAAATTCAATTCTTCTGCGGATGACTACTCTTTGATGATCTAGGTAGTGAACCAAACATTGCTTTAGGCTCAGTACCTTCGGCTGTCCACCTACAAGTGCTAGTGTGTTAATTCCGAAGCTGGTTTGAAGTGCCGTTTGTTTATATAAATTATTTAAAAGGACATTTGCATTCGCATCTTTCCGAACTTCAATAACAATTCGCATTCCTCTACGGTCAGATTCATCTCGCAGATCGGTGATACCTTCAATTTTTTTATCACGAGCTAATTCAGCAATTTTTTCGATTAACTTCGCCTTATTTACCTGATATGGAAGCTCATTTACTATGATAACTTCCTTACCGTTAGACTTTTGTTCAATTTCTACTTTTGCTCGGATTGTTATAGAGCCTCTGCCAGTTTCGTAAGCCTTACGAATACCGCTTCTACCAAGAATCATACCGCCTGTTGGGAAATCAGGACCAGGAATAATCTCCATTAATTCTTGAGTAGTTATTTCAGGGTCATGACTGAGTGCTAACACTCCATCAATTACTTCCCCAAGCTGATGTGGTGGTATATTGGTAGCCATACCTACCGCAATACCAGTCGTTCCATTGACTAATAGGTTTGGAAACCTAGCTGGTAAAACAACCGGTTCTTTTTCCTCACCATCATAGTTATCTTGATAATCAATAGTATCTTTGTTTATATCTCTTAATAATTCCATTGATATCTTAGACATTCTTGATTCTGTGTAACGCATAGCTGCAGCAGCGTCACCATCCACAGAACCGAAGTTACCATGCCCATCAACAAGCATATAACGATAGTTGAAATCCTGTGCCATACGTACCATTGTTTCATAAACAGCAGAATCACCATGTGGGTGATACTTACCGATTACATCCCCAACAATACGAGCAGATTTTTTATATGGTTTGTCCGAATGCATTCCTAAATCATGCATAGCATAAAGAATACGGCGATGAACTGGTTTTAACCCATCACGGACATCCGGAAGGGCACGAGAAACAATAACACTCATCGCATAGTCAAGAAAGGAAGATTTCATCTCCTGACTTATATTAATCTCTTTTATTTGAGAACTTGGTGTTTCAGCCATAATTTGTACCTCCTATTGGATCACACTAAGGTCTAGGTAAAAGAAAAAGGAGGATAGTGGTCATCCCTCTACCCCTTAATCTATTTCTAGTTAAATATCTAGATTCTTTACATATTGTGCATTTGCTTCAATGAAGTTACGGCGAGGTTCTACCTTATCGCCCATTAACATTTCAAATGTCTCGTCTGCTTCTATCGCATCTTCAAGGCTTACTTGAAGCATAGTTCTAGTAGATGGATCCATCGTTGTTTCCCATAATTGGTCTGGATTCATCTCTCCCAAACCTTTATAACGTTGAATATTTGGCTTCGGTGTTGCTGGTAACTCCGCAAAAATCTTATCAAGTTCTTTATCATTATAGGCGTACTCTATGCGCTTACCTTGCTGCACCTTATAAAGAGGTGGTTGTGCAATGTAAATATAACCTGCTTCTAAGATTTTTCTCATATAACGATAAAAGAAGGTTAAGATAAGTGTCCGAATATGTGCACCATCTACGTCGGCATCTGTCATAATTACGACTTTATGATAACGGGCCTTTGAAATATCGAAATCTTCGCCAATTCCAGTTCCAATGGCTGTAATCATTGCTCTTACTTCGTTGTTAGAAAGAATCTTGTCGAGACGTGCTTTTTCGACATTAAGAATTTTACCTCTTAGGGGTAGAATTGCTTGGAAGTGCCGGTCCCGTCCTTGCTTCGCTGAACCTCCCGCAGAATCACCCTCAACGATGTATATTTCACTCTCAGAAGGATCTTTTGAAGAACAATCAGCTAGCTTACCTGGTAAACTTGAAACTTCTAACGCACTTTTCCGACGCGTTAACTCCCTGGCTTTCTTAGCTGCAAGTCTTGCTCGTGCCGCCATCAATCCTTTTTCAACGATTTTTTTCGCTACCGTTGGATTTTCTAAGAGGAATTTTTCAAAATGGCCGGCAAAGACCGTATCTGTGATAGCTCTAACCTCTGAATTACCGAGTTTCGTCTTTGTTTGTCCCTCAAATTGTGGATCAGGATGTTTGATGGAAACAATTGCTGTTAACCCTTCACGGACATCTTCCCCTGATAGGTTCGTATCATTCTCTTTGATTAGGCCGTTTTTCCTTGCATAATCATTGATGACTCTTGTTAAGGCTGTTTTAAATCCAGATTCATGTGTTCCACCTTCATAGGTGTGAATATTATTGGCAAAAGAATAAATGCTATCAGTGTAGCCCTCATTATACTGAAGGGCAACTTCCACACTAATACCATCGCGTTCCCCGCCAATATATATCGGTTCTTCATGAATGACTTCTTTTGAACGGTTTAAATGTTCAACATACGATTTAATTCCGCCTTCGTAGTAGTATTCATTCTGTTTATTTTCAACACGCTTATCTTCAATGGTGATTTTAATTCCTTTGTTTAAAAAGGCTAATTCACGAAGACGAGTAGCGAGAATGTCATACTCATATACTAATGTCTCAGTGAAAATGTCCCCATCAGGTTTAAAGTGTGTAGTAGTACCCGTTCGATCAGTTGTACCAATAACCTCTAATTCTTGAACAACTGCGCCTCGCTCAAATTTAATCGAGTGAATTTTCCCATCACGGTGGACATATACCTCAAGTTCAGTAGAGAGGGCGTTAACAACTGAAGCACCAACACCATGAAGTCCCCCAGAAACCTTATAACCCCCACCGCCAAATTTACCGCCGGCATGGAGCACTGTCATAATAACTTCAACTGCGGGTCTGCCCATCTTTTCTTGAATACCAACCGGAATTCCACGGCCATTATCCTTGACAGTAATACTGTTATCTTTTTCAATTAAGACATTAATCTCATCACAGTAACCAGCGAGTGCCTCATCAATACTGTTATCAACAATTTCCCATACTAGATGATGAAGACCCTTTCCACTAGTTGATCCAATATACATACCAGGTCTTTTTCTAACCGCTTCAAGGCCTTCAAGGACTTGGATTTGATCCGCACCGTATGTTTGTTCTTGAACCGCATTTTGTTCGATAGTCATACTAGTTCACCTGCACCTTCTGACAAAAATATATCTATATTTTCGTTGTTTAAAACAATAAAAGAATGTTTATATTAAAATTCATGTATATTCATTTGGTTTGAACGTTTCTTTAAAGTTCCAGAGGCAATCGGGGATAGGTATACTTTTTCATGGGTAATAATGACTGATTTATAAGGGTTTTTAGATAAATTGAGTACCTTTTCCTGATGGTGCTTTAGAAATTCCTCTACAAGTGACGATTGATTGGCACTCTCTTTATCTAAAATAGAAATAATATCCTTAGCCCTAATATTAAGATCTTCCCCGATATGAATATACATGGTTCACCTCAGTTTACTTTCCTTATCATACCAGCCTCAACAACAAAGGTTGAAGCTTCCTTTAATGTTTGGTGGTCAATCCCTTCGACACTTGTTGTTGTCACAAATGTTTGAACCTTCCCTTGGATGGTATTAAGTAAATGGGATTGCCTGTAATCATCTAATTCGGATAACACATCGTCAAGCAGTAAAATAGGGTACTCACCAATTTCAGAATAGATTAGCTCAATTTCTGCAAGCTTTACCGAAAGGGCCGTTGTTCGCTGTTGTCCCTGTGAACCAAAGGTTTGAACATCTCTTCCGTTCACAAAAAACAATAAATCATCACGATGAGGCCCAAAAAGGGTAGTGCCTCGTTCAATTTCTCTCGTTTTGACCTTCGCAAATTTTTCTTCAAAGCATGCTACCATCTTCGACAAATCTTGTTCTTCTAATACCTCTACCGAAGGCTTATAGGTAATTTCCAGGTTCTCTAACCCCCTTGAAATCCCTTGATGGATTGGTTTTGCCCATTTTTCAAGTAAACGGAGAAATTCAAACCGCTTTGTGACAATTTTCACTGCCATTTGGATGAATTGTTCCGTTAAAATTTCAAGCATGGTTTGATCCGTTTGTTTCTTAATTTGCATCATTTTCAAATAATGATTGCGTTGTTGGAGTATTTTTTGATATTGGCTCATATCATGTAAATAAATTGGCGAAACCTGCCCAATCTCCATATCAATAAACCGTCTTCGCACCTGTGGACTGCCTTTAACAATATTAAGGTCTTCTGGTGCAAACATAACCACATTCAAATTGCCCACATATTGACTTAACCTTTGCTGTTCAATATGGTTGCACTTTGCCTTTTTTCCCTTTTTGGAAATAATCAGCTGCATAGGCAAAGAACTGTGTTGTTTTTGAACCCGTCCTTCTATTTTAGCATATTCTTGGTCCCAGAGAATCAGTTCTTTGTCATTAGATGTCCGGTGTGATTTTGCCATAGCGAGGACATAGATGGATTCCATCACGTTTGTTTTCCCTTGGGCATTCTCACCTAAGATTACATTTACTTTATTTTCAAATTCTACAAATAACTCTTCATAGTTTCGATAATTAGTTAAAGCTAATTTTTCAATATACATGGCAACGCATCCTTTAGCTAGTCGGTAACCACAAACTCCCCAAACCCAGCAATTTGGACTTTGTCACCTACTCGAAGCTTTCTACCTCTTCTTTGATCTTGTTCACCATTTATAATTATTTCATGTTCGCTCAAAAACCATTTTGCCATTCCACCCGTCTGAATTACATCAGCTAATTTCAAAAATTGGCCTAATGTAATAAATTCTGTGTCCAGCTTTACTTTTTCAGGCATGTTGTCACCCTCATTTCTAAAATGGTCTCAATACTTTATTTTACTAAAAAAATCATCAGGATACAAAGAAAACCAAAAAAAGAAATCATTTTACTTTTTATAAGTAAAGAAAGCCGCCATTTAATTGGCGGCAATCTGTAGTTTTTTATTGTTTAGTATGTTCTTACAGGTAGGATCAACTGCAAGATACTTTCGTCATGTAGTGGACGAATTAAGAAGGGACGCATTGCTCCTGTGAAACTTACTTTGATATCAGTTCCTTCAAGTGCTTTTAATGCATCCATCATATATTTTGCGCTAAAGGAGATTTTTAGATCTTCTCCCTCAATTGATGAACTTTGAATTTCTTCTACAACTTTTCCTATTTCAGGAGTATTGGAAGAAATCTCAATGATTCCATCCTCAATGGTAGAGAACTTAACGACATTATTCCTTCCTTCTCGCGCTAATAGGGAAGCACGGTCAATCGCTTGAAGGAATTCCTTTGTATTCACTGTTACGTCAGTCTTACTCTCATTTGGAATTAATCTAGACGTATCAGGATAATTTCCTTCTAACAATCTTGAGAAAAATAGTAAGTGCTTTGCTTTAAATAATATTTGATTTTCTGTAATAACAATATCAATTAGTTCATTGGAATCATCAATAATTTTACTTAATTCATTTAAGCTTTTACCTGGAATAACAACATTATAGCTTTCGTTATTCTCAGTTTCGATTTTTGCTTTTCTTAATGCCAGACGATGACTATCTGTTGCAATACAGATTAGTTCCTCATTTTCGATCTTCCAGTTTACACCTGTCAAGATGGGGCGTGTTTCTGAGGTGGACACTGCAAAATGAGTTTGTCTAATCATTGCTTTTAGAAGGTCGGTAGCAATATGAAACTTATTATTTTCCTCAATTTGTGGAAGATGAGGGTATTCCTCTGCATCTAAACCGTTTAAGTTAAACTCAGATTTACCAGATCGAATAACGGTTTGAAGAGACCCCAGAACTTCAATTTCCACTGAGTCTGTAGGCAGCTTTTTAACAATTTCACTAAAAAATTTGGCTTGTAAGACAATCGATCCTGATTGTTTGATTTCAACAATCTCATCCCCAGCATCCTCTTTTGGAATAAATGATTCAATGGAAATATCAGAATCACTTCCTGTTAACGTTACTCCTTCAGCAGTCGCAGTAATCTTTATCCCGGTTAAGATTGGAATGGTTGTCCTTGATGTGACAGCCTTCATAACATCTTGAACACTTTGAACAAGGCGGTCTCGTTGGATTATAAATTTCATATCAAAATCCTCCGTTTAGGCATATTTTTTTTAGCTGTAACATATAATATTATTTTTTAAAAAAATAGTAGAAGTACTAGTAGGGCCTGTTAGTATGTGGATAACTGGTATTTTTCAACGGAAACACAGCCTATCCACATGTGGACAGACTGTGTACAACAGGTAAGAAGTTATTCACATTATTAAATAGAAAATGCAAAAAAAAAATAATTACACTTTCAATAAATCATTTAATTCCTTCATTTGCTTTTGAAGTTGTGCATCTGTCTGAAGGAGCTTCGAGATTTTTTCATGTGCATGAATAACAGTTGTGTGATCACGTCCACCAAACTCTTCTCCTATTTTAGGCAACGAGTAGTCTGTTAATTCGCGTGATAAATACATGGCAATCTGCCTAGGAAATGCAACAGACTTGGTCCGTTTCTTCGCTTTAAAGTCCTCTAGTTTAATACTATAGTGCTCACCGACGACCCGTTGAATTTCAAGAATCGTAATCACTTTAGGTTTAGAGCTTGGAATGATATCCTTTAACGCCTCTGCAGCTAAATCTGCATTTATATCCTTGTTAATTAAGGATGAATAGGCAACTACTCGAATCAATGCTCCCTCTAATTCACGAATGTTTGAATCAATTTGGTTGGCAATATAGAGCATGACCTCGTTGGGAATATCTAATCCTTCCGCCTTTGCTTTTTTACGAAGTATCGCAATCCTTGTTTCTAGATCAGGCGGAGTAATATCTGTAATTAAACCCCATTCAAAACGGGACCGTAAACGATCCTCTAATGTCGGAATCTCTCTTGGCGGCCGGTCACTAGAGATAATAATTTGCTTACTTTCCTCATGCAAAGCATTAAATGTATGGAAAAACTCTTCTTGGGTTGATTCTTTTCCGGCTAAAAACTGAATATCATCTATAAGTAAAATATCTACATTTCGATATTTATTGCGAAAGTTCTCTGCTTTATTGTCACGAATCGAGTTGATGAATTCATTTGTAAATTTTTCTGATGATAAATAAACGACCTTCGCCGAAGGGTTATGATCTAAAACATAATGGCCAATTGCGTGCATTAAATGAGTCTTTCCTAATCCTACGCCCCCATAAATAAATAGAGGATTATAGGCTTTTGCTGGCGCTTCAGCAACCGCAAGTGATGCTGCATGGGCAAAACGGTTACCAGAACCGATAACGAATGTATCAAATGTATATTTTTGATTTAGAATACCTTGAGGAAAATCACCGTGATCATCCTCTTTTTTCACCTTTTTTGGCGGTAATTGTACATCGGTGTCTGCTTCATTCTGGTTTTGCGGAATTATAAACTTTACTGATAGCTCTTCTCCGGTAATTTCATAGAGAATACCAGAGATTAACTGAGAATAACGCTCTTCCAGCCAATCACGCGCAAATTCATTGGGGGCTGTTATGATAAGCAAATAGCCTTGAAGGGAATGGGCTTTTGTTGACTTAAGCCAGGTATCAAAGCTAGGCTTGCTTATCTTTTTCTCAATATTGGCTAGGGCAGCATTCCAAAGATCCGCAATATTTTCCAACTAGTATCCCTCCTTAATCTCTTTTTTTCTTTATTGTCCATCTCCAGCGGCTCACCTTTAGTAAACGGCCGCTTATACTTGTGTAATCTACTTGACTAAAGTTCCGTTAAAAAATACAGGTTATACAAGCTGTACAACCTATTAATTTATAAATATACGAAACACTGGTTGTGGAAAACATATAATAAGGAATAAATGTGGAGTTTCGACAATATCCACCCCTTGTGGACAAGTTTTTACATAGTGCTTGGATAAACTATCCACATGTTATCCACAAATTGTGGATAATGTATTTTGGGGATAAAGTTATTCAGAGTGAAAACACAAATATAATATCAAATAATTGCCTATGGCGCAATGCCTTTTCGCAGTTTATCCACAACCGGTACATCGTGTGCATAAAAATTGTCCACAAGTAGATAATTTGTGCAAAACCTGTCAATATGTTGTGTGGATAATGAAAAAAATGTCGAAATAATATCCACAACTAAATTTGAGGGTTAGAACAATTCATTTTGTCTAGTGTGCGTTACTTGTCTTACTTTTAGTTTCTGGAAAATAGATAATTCATATTCGAAAAAAATTGGAAATGGGAAACAATAGTTGGAGAGTAGTTGACAATTTTGTGTAGACCTCTTTATAATAAGTTAGACTGTCGTTTAAAATTGTCAGCTATTCCTCAGGGAGGTGTCATATAATGAAAAGAACATATCAACCAAATAGTCGTAAACATAGTAAAGTTCACGGTTTCCGTAGTCGTATGAGCTCAGCTAATGGACGTAAGGTTCTAGCTCGCCGTCGTCAAAAAGGAAGAAAAGTATTATCAGCATAGACCACTGAAGAGTCAGTGGTCTTTTTTCTAATTAAGGGGGAAGAGATCTTCCTCCTTAATAGAAAATTCGCCGATTACAAAAAAAGTCCTTTTCGGCTTAGAAAATAGAGCATATTTGAATACTACGAATGGTTATAGTAGAAATTGAACTATCTTACCTGAGCCAATCAGAGACTGAAGGTGTTTATTGATGAAAAAAGAGTTTCGAGTGAAGAAAAATAAAGAGTTTCAAGCTGCATTTCAAAAAGGACATTCATTTGCCAATAGGCAATTTGTTGTCTACTCTCTACAAAAAGCAGATCAGGACTACTTCCGCATCGGGTTATCTGTCAGTAAAAAAATTGGAAATGCTGTTACTAGAAATAGAATTAAACGGTATGTAAGACAATCCATCTTTGAACTGAATGAGCAGCTCGCAACTGGAAATGATTATGTCATAATTGCGAGAAAGCCTACTGCTGATATGGACTTTTTTGAAGTGAAAAAAAGCTTAACCCATGTCCTTAAGGTGGGAAAAGTACTTAAAAAATGATAAAATACCCATAAAATATACATAAAAAAATTTATATATATGCAAGGAGGAAAATTTGGTTGAAAAAACGAATATTACTTTTGTTCGGTATGCTTTCTGTCTTTGTATTTTTAACCGGATGTAGTGAAATCAAAAAGCCGATTACTTCTGAAAGTACTGGTTTTTGGAATGAATACATTGTTTATCCACTATCCTGGTTAATTAAAGAAGGAGCTCATTTACTAGGAGGCAGCTATGGTCTTTCGCTAATTGTCGTAACCATTGTTATTCGACTAGCTATTCTACCATTAATGATCAAGCAGACGAAAAGCTCAAAAGCGATGCAGGCTCTCCAGCCAGAAATGAAGGCCCTTCGTGAGAAATATAGTTCGAAAGATCAAAAGACACAGCAAAAATTACAGCAAGAAACAATGGCGCTATTTTCAAAACACGGTGTCAATCCAATGGCGGGTTGTTTTCCATTAATTGTTCAAATGCCAATTTTAATTGGTTTTTATCATGCTATTTCAAGAACAAGAGAAATTGCTTCAGATAATTTCTTATGGTTTGATCTTGGAGAAAAGGATCCTTATTATATTTTGCCGATCATTGCAGGTATTACCACCTTTATTCAGCAAAAATTGATGATGGCTGGCCAAGAACACAATCCACAAATGGCGATGATGCTTTGGATGATGCCAATCATGATTGTTTTCTTTGCATTTAGTTTCCCAGCAGCACTTTCATTGTATTGGGTTGTTGGTAACATTTTTATGATTGTTCAAACCTATTTTATTAAAGGACCGGATTTAAGGGCAAACGCCACCGGTAATGTGGGAGGAGCAAAAAAGTGAAACAGGTAACTGCTACAGGACAAACTGTCGAAGAAGCAGTAGAATCAGCTTTAGCTCAATTAAATACCACCAAAGACCGCACAGATGTTGACATTATTGACCAAGGTAAAAAAGGGATTTTCGGTATTTTTGGTTCACGTCCAGCAATAGTGAAAGTAACGGTAATCATTGATCCAATCGAAGAAGCAACGAAATTTCTGTCTCAAGTGAGTGAACAAATGGGGGCACCTGCTAAAATAGAAATCAAACGTGAGGGAAAACAGGTTACTTTTGTGATGACTGGAGAAAAGATTGCATTATTAATTGGAAAAAGAGGTCAAACTTTAAATTCATTGCAATATTTGACTCAGCTTGTGATTAATCGCTTTTCCAACCAATACTTAAATGTAATCCTCGATGCTGAAGATTACCGAAATAGAAGAAGTGAAACACTGATTCAATTATCCCATCGTCTAGCACAAAAGGCAGTGAAAACAGGAAAAGAAGTTTCCTTAGAACCCATGCCTTCCTATGAGCGTAAAGTCATTCATACCGCTTTGTCGGAAAACAAACGTGTAAAAACCTCTTCTGATGGATCTGAGCCACATCGTTTTGTGGTGATTACGCCGGTTAGAAGGTAATTGTCGTTTGGTAAAGACATCCTATTATTAGGGTGTCTTTTTTTGTGCGACTTTTTAATTGTCCAGCTCCAGCGCCTAGCCAGTTTTCACCCTGAATAATCTCCCTTGAATAACTTGTAACAATCATGGCTTGATAAAGCGATGATTGTTACAGCTCGGGTCAAATAACCTTCTGCAAGAAAAGTCAAAGAGCGACTTTTCTTGCAGAAGAACATTTGCCTGTTGGGGCTGATCAAGGCGCTTGCAATTTTCTTAGTGTTGATAACTAACTTTGAGTTTTCGTTTTATTGTTATTCACATGTGGATAAGTTAAAATAATAAATAGACATTTTACGGTTGTGGATAATTTGATTGCTTTGTTAACGAGGATTCATGTGGTATTCTAATAATTTGAGAAAAAATTTCCGATTGTTATATAGATAAATTTTTTTATGTGAGGTGAAGATCATGGAGTTTGATACGATTGCGGCAATATCAACGCCAATGGGAGAGGGTGCCATTGCGATTGTCCGACTGAGCGGTGATGATGCCATTCAAATAGCAGATAAGCTGTTTAGCGGTATTGGTGGGAAAAGACTTGTTGAGATGCCATCCCATACTATTCACTATGGACATCTGCTTGACCCTAAAGACGGCCAAGTTGTAGAAGAGGTAATGGTCTCAGTGATGAAGGGACCGAAAACTTTTACTAAAGAGAATGTTGTTGAAATTAACTGTCATGGCGGAATTGTATCCGTCAATCGAGTACTGCAGCATGTGTTGAATCATGGGGCTAGATTAGCTGAACCAGGTGAATTTACAAAGAGAGCCTTTTTAAATGGACGGATTGATTTATCACAGGCAGAAGCCGTAATGGATTTAATTAGGGCGAAAACGGACCGGGCCATGAATGTAGCTCTTGGTCAAATGGAAGGGCGCCTTTCAAACCTTATTCGGAGACTACGGCAGGAAATTTTAGAAATTCTTGCTCATGTCGAAGTGAATATTGATTATCCTGAATATGATGATGTGGAGGAAATGACCCACCAAATGCTGTTAGAAAAGGCGGCCTTTGTGCGGGAGGAAATAAAAAAAATTCTACAAACATCACAGCAAGGGAAAATTTTACGAGAAGGTTTATCTACAGTTATTGTAGGACGACCTAACGTTGGGAAGTCCTCCTTACTTAATAGCCTAGTACACGAAAATAAAGCCATTGTTACAGATATTCCCGGAACCACTCGTGATGTGATTGAGGAATATGTGAATGTTCGAGGCGTACCGTTAAGACTGCTAGATACAGCAGGAATTAGGGAAACAGAGGATATCGTTGAACGAATTGGTGTGGAGCGGTCCCGTCAGGTTTTAAAAGAAGCTGATTTGATTTTGCTTGTCTTGAATTACTCTGACAAACTGAGCGTAGAGGATGAAAACCTTTTTGAGGTTGTAAAGGGAATGGATGTCATTGTTATTATTAATAAAACAGACCTTCCACAACAAATCGATATGGAAAGAGTAGCTCAGCTAGCGGAAGGTCATAAAATGGTGACGACCTCCTTACTTGAAGACCATGGTGTCGATGAATTGGAGGAAGCAATAGCTTCATTGTTCTTTGCAGGTTCCATTGAAGCAGGTGACATGACGTATGTTTCAAACAGCCGTCACATTGCACTATTAAACCAAAGTCTACATGCGATTGAAGAAGCAATTGAAGGAGTAGAAACAGGTACTCCGATTGATATCGTTCAAATTGATTTAACAAGATCATGGGAATTACTTGGAGAAATTACTGGTGAAAGTGTACATGAAAGTCTCATTGATCAATTATTTTCACAGTTCTGTTTAGGAAAATAGATACAGTTAGGTTCAAAGCAAGTTCCGTTTTTTACGGAAAAGGAGGAACAAGATGCAGTACGAAGCAGGAAAGTATGACGTCATTGTCGTAGGTGCGGGACATGCTGGCTGTGAAGCCGGACTTGCCTCTGCAAGACTTGGCGCAAAAACATTAATGATTACAATTAATTTAGATATGGTTGCCTTTATGCCATGTAATCCTTCTGTTGGAGGTCCGGCAAAGGGGATTGTTGTGCGTGAAATTGACGCCTTAGGCGGTGAAATGGCCAAGAATATTGATAAAACCTATATCCAAATGAGGATGTTAAACACGGGAAAAGGGCCAGCTGTTCGTGCACTAAGAGCGCAAGCTGATAAATTTGATTACCAGCATGAAATGAAAAAAACACTCGAAGAAGAACCGAACTTAACGTTACTACAAGGTATGGTTGAAAAATTAATTGTGGAAGATGGAATGGTTAAAGGGGTCATCACAAAAACAGGGGCCACTTATTCTGCGAAAACAGTTGTTATCACAACTGGAACTTATCTGCGCGGGGAAATTATTCTTGGTGAATTAAAGTATTCGAGCGGTCCGAATAATCAACAGCCATCCATTAAGCTTTCAGAGCATTTAGAAGAGCTTGGTTTTGAGCTTGTCCGTTTTAAGACAGGTACACCACCTCGTGTAGATGGTAATACGATTGATTACAGCAAAACAGAAATACAGCCAGGTGATGAAGTACCAAGAGCGTTTTCGTACGAGACGACAAAATTCATTACTGATCAGCTGCCATGCTGGTTGACCTATACAAATGACAGAACTCATCAATTAATTGATGATAACCTACACCGTTCACCCATGTTCTCTGGAATGATTAAAGGCACGGGTCCAAGATACTGTCCTTCCATTGAAGATAAGGTTGTTCGATTTAATGACAAGCCTCGTCATCAGATCTTCCTTGAACCAGAAGGAAGAAATACGAAGGAAGTCTATGTCCAAGGTTTATCGACCTCCCTTCCTGAAGATGTACAACATAGAATTCTTAAAACTATTCCAGGATTAGAAGAGTCTCAAATGATGAGGGCGGGTTATGCCATAGAGTATGATGCCATTGTTCCTACACAATTATGGCCGACATTAGAAACAAAAGTTGTTAAAAATTTATATACGGCTGGACAAATCAATGGAACATCCGGTTATGAAGAAGCGGCTGGCCAAGGGTTAATGGCCGGTATTAATGCGGGTCTTAAAGCATTAGAGCGAGAAGAATTGGTTTTGAGCCGATCAGATGCGTATATTGGTGTGTTAATTGACGATTTGATTACAAAGGGAACCAACGAGCCATATCGTTTATTAACTTCTAGAGCAGAATACCGCTTATTATTACGTCATGATAATGCGGATCTAAGATTGACTGAATTTGGTCATAAAATCGGTCTCATTCGTGATGAGCGCTTTGAAGCATTTTTAACGAAGAAAGCAGCAATCGAAGCGGAAAAGGAACGATTACAGTCCATCATTCTTAAACCATCTACAGAAGTACAGGCAGTCATTCGAAGTGTAGGTGGCAGTGAACTTAAAGATGGAATTCATGCTGCGGATCTGCTAAAAAGACCAGAAATGACGTATGAGTTAGTCGAACAGCTGACGAAGAGTGAGATTGAATTAGATAATGAAATCAAAGAGCAAGTAGAGATTCAAATTAAGTATGAAGGCTATATTGAAAAATCACTACAGCAGGTAGAACGCTTAAAGAAAATGGAAAACAAGAAAATTCCTGAAAATATTGATTATGATGCAATTAATAGTTTAGCAACAGAAGCCAAGCAAAAGCTTAAGCAAATCAAACCGTTATCGATTGCTCAGGCATCCCGTATTTCTGGTGTTAATCCAGCTGATATTTCGATCCTCCTTGTTTATTTGGAGCAAGGCCGGATTGCAAAAGTACATGAATAATTTAGAAAGGCTCCCAGCATATGATGCTGGAGCTGAACAGTTAGTGAGGAAGATGGTCTATGGATATTGAACAATTTAAGGCAAGCCTGGAGGAAAAGGGAATTACCCTTACAGATAAGCAGCTTGACCAGTTTCAGATCTATTTTGAAACCCTTGTCGAGTGGAATGAAAAAATGAATTTAACGGCAATAACGGAAAAACATGAAGTGTATCTCAAACACTTTTATGATTCCATTGCTGCATCCTTTTATTTTGATTTTACCAAGCCCTTTCATCTATGTGATGTTGGAGCAGGTGCAGGATTTCCAAGTATCCCGTTAAAAATTGTGTATCCTCATATTGAGGTGACCATCGTTGATTCCTTAAATAAACGAATTTCATTTTTAAATCATCTTGCTACCGTTCTAAAATTAGATAACGTTCACTTTGTTCATGATCGTGCGGAAACCTTCGGGGTAAATCCAAGTTATCGGGAAGCCTTTGATGTGGTTACAGCTAGAGCGGTTGCCAGAATGTCTGTTTTAAGTGAACTTTGCCTGCCGCTTGCAAAAGTCGGAGGAACATTTATTGCTATGAAGGCAGCCCATGCCCAGGATGAATTAGGAGTTGGCCAAAAGGCCATCACTATTCTTGGTGGAAAGGTGGAAAAGGTGTTTACCTTTACGCTTCCACTCGAAGAGAGTGAACGAAATATTTTAGTCATTAAAAAGGAAAAACAAACGCCAAAGAAATATCCTCGAAAGCCAGGAACACCAGGAAAATCGCCAATAGAATAGGTTGATTGAATGTTGAATGGAGCGAAATGCGCGAGGTAAAGTTATTTTGTTAAGCTAACAATTTTTCTATAAAAATGGTATCCTAGGCAGGAAGAAATTATTTGTATAGAGAATAAGTAATAGGGAGTTTCGTAAAGGTGGTGTTGGGGATGAAGCATTCGTTTACACGCTTTTTTGGCCTCGGCGATAAGGGAGAACAAGAGGTTGAGCTTGAGCAGGAAATAGATATCGAACGAAACGAGGAAATAAGGAAAATACCGATTGATCAGATCGTAGCAAATCGGTTCCAGCCTCGAACGGTGTTTGATGAAGACAAAATTGAAGAGCTATCAAGAACCATTCATATACATGGTATCATTCAACCTATTGTCGTCAGGGAGTTTGATGTCGATAAATTCGAAATTATTGCCGGGGAACGCCGTTGGCGTGCAATGAAAAAGCTTGGCTGGGCTGAAGCCCCTGCAATTGTAAAAAATCTATCGGATACGGAAACGGCTTCTGTTGCACTGATAGAGAATTTACAACGTGAAGAATTATCGCCTATTGAAGAAGCTATTGCATATGGAAAGCTGCTTGAGCTTCATAATTTGACACAAGAGGCATTAGCACAACGACTGGGTAAAGGACAATCAACAGTCGCTAATAAGCTGCGTCTTCTTAAATTGCCACAGCCTGTTCAAGAGGCGTTATTAAATAAAGTGATTACCGAACGGCATGCTCGTGCACTTATTCCATTAAAAGATCCGGAAAAACAAGTTATGCTATTAGCTGAAGTGATTGAAAAGAATTTTAATGTGAAGCAAACAGAAGAACGCGTTGTCAGAATGCTGGAACAAAAAAATGAAAAGCCGAAGCCGAAGCGCAAGGCTTTTAGTAAAGATATGAGAATAGCGGTCAATACGATTCGCCAATCGTTAACAATGGTAACAGATAGTGGAATCAACTTGGATGCAGAAGAAGAAGAATTTGACGAATTCTACCAATTCACCATCCGCATTCCAAAGAAAAAATAGTAGAAAAAGTATTAGAACCATACTGAAAAGTTTGGTTCTTTTTGTTGGGGAGTTATATTTGAATATTAAAAATCCAATGATAAAATGGCATCCTGTTGATTGGAGCGGAAGGCGCGAAGACTCCTGCTGGAGTATGGTTCAGAGGAGACCCCGCAGGCGCTAGCGCCGAGGAGGCTCGCCGAAACACCCACGAACCGCTCGCGCCTGGAGCGGAAATCAACAGACTAATATATATATCACTTTATATTTGTTTATCCTGATCATAGTTGTAAAAAATATCCATATTATACATTGGAATATTTTTTGAAAATAAATAACAACGAAATCATTTCATGATAAAATAAAGGAATGGAATTTTACATTCCTAAACATATGTTAGATAATTAATAATAATTAACTTTTGATAGAATGTGAGTTTAAAATTTTTTAAGAATTAAGGTAGGTGACAACGTGGGCAAAATCCTTGCAATCGCAAATCAAAAAGGCGGAGTCGGTAAAACGACAACAAGCGTCAACCTAGGAGCCTGCTTAGCATACATAGGGAAACGTGTCTTATTGGTAGACATAGACCCGCAAGGCAATGCAACAAGTGGGGTTGGAATTGAAAAGGCAGAAGTAGAACAGTGTATATATGATGTGTTAGTAGATGACGTAGAAGCAAAGGATGTTATTAAGCCAACATCCGTTGATAATTTATATGCTATACCAGCAACTATTCAACTAGCAGGGGCTGAAATTGAATTGGTTCCTACTATTTCAAGAGAAGTGCGCTTAAAACGTGCTCTTGGAGAAGTGAAAGATCAGTTCGATTATATTATTATTGATTGTCCTCCATCCTTAGGATTATTAACTCTTAATGCTTTAACAGCATCTGATGCGGTGATCATTCCTGTTCAATGTGAGTATTATGCGTTAGAAGGACTGAGTCAATTATTAAATACTGTTCGACTAGTGCAAAAGCATTTAAATCAGGATTTAAAAATTGAAGGTGTATTATTAACCATGCTTGACGCGAGAACGAATCTAGGGATTCAAGTCATTGAAGAAGTCAAAAAATACTTTCAAGATAAAGTTTATAAAACCATTATTCCGAGAAATGTGCGTCTAAGTGAAGCTCCAAGTCACGGGGAACCAATCATTACTTATGATTCAAAATCCCGTGGAGCGGAAGTGTATTTAGATTTAGCAAAGGAAGTGGTATCGAATGGCTAAAGGTTTAGGAAAAGGCCTGAATGCGTTTTTTGCGAATGTTGAACCTGGGAAGGAAGAGGCAGTCCAAGAAATTAAGCTGAAAGAACTGCGTCCCAACCCTTACCAGCCCCGAAAAACCTTCCACCAAGAAGCCATCGATGAGTTAAGAGATTCGATCATCGAGCATGGAATCTTACAGCCTCTAGTCGTTAGAAAGAGTATCAGAGGCTATGAAATTGTTGTAGGGGAGCGGCGTTTTCGTGCAGCAAAGGAAGCGAAGCTGGAAACTGTTCCAGCTGTTGTTCGTGAATTATCTGAGCAACAAATGATGGAATTAGCTGTACTGGAGAATTTACAGAGGGAAGATTTAAACCCAATTGAAGAAGGCCAAGCCTACCAAACGTTAATGGAAAAGTTAAAACTGACCCAGGAAGAAGTAGCCAAGCGTTTAGGAAAAAGCCGTCCACATATTGCGAACCATATCCGTCTCCTTTCTCTTCCACAAAAGATTCAGGAATTAATTTCAGCTGAGAAAATAACGATGGGACATGGACGTGCCTTGTTAGGTCTTAGACAAAAGGCAAAATTACCTGCTGTCGTTGAAAAGACCATCCAGGAAGGATTAAATGTCCGGCAGTTAGAAAAATTAATCCAACAATTAAATGAAAATGTTTCACGTGAAACAAAAAAGCCAGAAAAGAAAAAAGATGTCTTTTTACAGGAACGTGAGCATGTTCTTCGTGAACGCTTTGGAACCACAGTAAACATTAAACAGAACAAGAATAAAGGAAAAATTGAAATTGAATTTTTCTCACAAGAGGACCTCGAGCGAATCCTAGAAATGCTAGATCGCGAAGAAACCTTGTAAGCCATCTCCTAGATGGTTTATTTTTTTATAGGTATGATAAAGCCTTCGCGGAAAGCGAAGAGCCTGGAATGGAAAGCAACAGACAAGTATAAAAGAACTTTATTGAGAAATTTCTTTTCAATCTAGCAGAAACATGATAGTTTAATACTATTATTATTTCGAGTGGCGAAAAAAAGGGGAAACAATCATGTTTTTATTAGGCACATTGGTAAATGGACTGTTGATTATTATCGGTACTCTAATTGGAAAAGCATTAAATCGAATCCCTGAAGGAATGAAAGTAACGGTCATGTATGCAATCGGAATGTCCGTTATGGTGCTTGGCCTTCAGATGGGCTTAAAGAGTGAAAACTTCTTGATCGTTATTATCAGCTTAGTCGTTGGAGCTGTAACCGGAGAACTTTTAAAACTAGAAGATAAATTAAATGATCTGGGACAATGGCTTGAATCAAAGGTTGGGTCAAACGGAAAAGGAAGTATTTCCGAAGGGTTTGTTACTGCAACTCTCATCTTTGTCATTGGAGCAATGGCGATTCTTGGCGCACTTGATAGCGGAATTCGGGGTGATCATGATGTATTATATATGAAATCATTGATTGATGGATTTACCGCACTAATCCTAACGACAACTTTAGGGATTGGCGTTATCTTCTCTGCTGTTCCTGTCATGCTGTATGAAGGATCGATTGCCTTATTTGCAACCCAAATTGACCGTTTCGTTCCACAGGCACTAATGGATCAATTTATTGTTGAAATGACTGCTACAGGCGGAATCATGATCTTTGCCATCGGCTTAAATCTAACAGGCATGACAAAGATAAAAGTGGCTAATTTGTTGCCGGGGATTGTCATAGTTGGGATCATTGTGACGATTATGTATACTTTTCATCATTTTTTCCATTAAATGTAAATTAAAAGAGCGACCGATACGTGCCGGTTGCTCTTTTAATTTGTTTTCTCTTCTTCAACCCAACTTAATTCCGTCCAGTTTTGCTTTGGGTAAAGCAGGCTTGCCTGATAAATGCCATTTGCAATCGTTTTAGCCATCCTCATGACTAAATTTAATCGAGTATTCTGTAATACAAAAAACTCCATAAATCCGCTGACATTCACAATACCCGTGATATGTATATCCCCCACAGCCGGAAGATCCTTATTCACACCTGCACCGGGCTTGACGGGTCCTGTACCAATTTGAATCACGCCGACATTCTTCATTCGACCTAAACAAGCATCTATACCAATAATATAAGGATCAACATATTTTGCTTGAATCTCTTTCAACTTTTCTGCCAAATTTACCGCATGAATTGGTTCATCTAGAGTGCCATACGCATGGAAGGATTTGAGGTTCTTCTCTTCCAGAAGTGTTCCGACAAGTGGTCCTAACGAATCCCCTGTGGAGCGGTCTGTTCCGATACAAATAAAGACAATTGGGCGGTTGGTTACTTTTGGGATATGAGCTAATAAATCTTCAGCTAAATGTTCCGCAGCATGAACTTCGTCGTGACTAATGCGTGTATTGGCCCGCCTGTCAAAAAGGCTTGGTTTCAGATTCACTTCGCCCACTCCTTAAATTTTGAATAGTTTTACTATTATACGGAAAAATCAGGAATTCTATACATAACAAGGAAGAAAAAGAAAAATCACAATGCTATTATCTAACTAGAAAAATTGCTAAAATAGATGAAGTATCAAAGGTTAAGGATGGTGTTGAATGAGTATCACTGAAAAGGGAATTCAAAAAATAATCGATAAGTTTCAAAATGAAGACACATGGCTGACCATGGGTGAAGGCCTATTAAAAATTGTTGCTATCATCGTTATCTCTAATATCTTAATTCGGATTGGAAAAGTAACCATTCATAATATTTTTAAAATCAGAAATCTCTCACCTCTTACAACTTCCGTCAGACGGGAAGAGACCCTTTCCAAACTTCTCGATAATATCCTGTCATATGTCATTTATTTTATTGCTCTGATGATGGTTCTTTCTGTACTAGGAATTGATGTGAAAGCTTTAATTGCTGGAGCTGGGGTAGTGGGCTTAGCCGTAGGTTTCGGTGCTCAGAACTTGGTGAAAGATGTTATTTCTGGCTTTTTTATTATTTTCGAAGACCAGTTTTCAGTTGGTGATCATGTCCGTCTTGGACAGTTTGAAGGAAACGTTCAAACCATAGGTTTACGAACAACAAAAATAAAAAGCTGGACAGGAGAGGTCCATATTTTACCTAATGGTAGTATAATGGAGGTAACAAATTTCTCCCTTAATAACAGTCTTGCGATTATAGATGTCGGAATTGCTTATGAAGAAGATATAGATAAGGCCGAGAAGGTTATTCGAGAATTACTTGAAACGATGCCGGAAAAATATGAGGAGTTAGTGAAAACTCCAGATTATTTAGGGATTCAAAACTTTGGACCTTCAGAGGTAATCGTCAGGATTGTGGCTGAAACATTGCCGATGCAGCATACAGCTGTTTCTAGGAAAATTCGTAAAGATATTAAATTGACCCTAGACGAACACGGAATTGAAATACCATATCCTCGTATGGTCATGTATGCTAAGGATTCTGGAGTGACGAAAGAACCTGGAGTTTAAAGGAGGGGAATCTCGATGGAAGAAAAAGAATTTGCCTTAAATGATGTCGTTGAAATGAAAAAGCAACATCCTTGTGGAACAAATCGCTGGAAGATCATCCGCCTCGGAATGGACATCAGGATTAAATGTGAAGGCTGTGGACATAGCGTATTGATCCCAAGAAAAGAGTTTGGAAGGAAAATGAAAAAGATTTTAGTGAAGCATGAGGGTTAAGCCCGTGCTTCTTTTTTTAGATACAGAAGTGAAGGTTGGGGGTGGAGAGGTTGAAGGAGATTCGAAAGGCCGCGTGTCCTTTAAATTGTTGGGATAGCTGCGGTTTTAACGTAACTGTAGAAAATGACAAGGTTGTAAAAGTAGAAGGTGATCCATCCCATCCAATTACAAAGGGAAAAATTTGTGGACGTGGCAGGATGCTTGAAACAAGAACGAACTCAAGCCAAAGGCTAATGCACCCCTTAAAGAAGATTAATGAACAATTTGTGCAGATATCCTGGGAGCAGGCCCTTGATGAAATTGCAGAAAAATTAAAGGGAATAAAGGAACAATTCGGTACGACTGCTGTTTTGCATAGTCATGATTACGCGAATAATGGGATTTTAAAAAACCTGGACCAACGCTTTTTTAATTGCTACGGCGGGGTAACCGAACTATACGGTTCTCTTTGTTGGGGGGCAGGTATTGAGGCGCAAAAGTGGGATTTTGGAAGTGCGTATAGCCATGGACCGGAAGACATTACTAACAGCAAACATATCATTATTTGGGGAAGAAATGTCGCTAGAACAAACATGCACTTTTATGAAAGGCTTTTAGAAGTGAAGAAAAAAGGGGCTAAAATCTATGTTATCGATCCCCTCTATAATGCAACTGCAAAAATAGCTGATCAGTATATTTCAATAAAACCAGGAATGGACGGATTATTAGCAGCTGCAATTATTAGAGAAATGCTCCGCTTAGGATTGGAAGACAGAAAATTTATCGAACAATATACACATGGGTTCCCAGAATTAGCTGTACTCCTTGAAGAAATCTCAACGGAACAATTGAGTGAAATGACGGAAGTACCTTATGAAGTAATCACGCAGTTAGCCCAAATATACGCTGATAAGCCAACTGCTACGTATATGGGATTAGGTTTGCAAAGATATACAAATGGCGGAAATACCATTCGTTTCATCGATGCACTTGTGGCCATCAGTGGGAATATAGGGATTATGGGCGGCGGTGCCAATTATGCGAATCTGCAGGTAGGTCAAAGCTTTGCATATGATGAGTTAACCCTTCCCGATCGAAAACAAAACCATCGGCAATTTTCAATTATGAAACAAGCGGAAGAGGTACTAGCGGCAGTTGACCCGGAAATTAAGATGATTATCGTAACATGCGGGAACCCCATTACCCAGGTTCCAGACACCAATGTGGTGGAGAAGGCATTTTCTTCAGTTGACACTCTTGTAGTAATTGAACAGTTTATGACGGACACTGCTAGACTAGCTGATTATATATTACCAACCACCACTGCATTTGAGGAAGAGGATTTCTATTATTCCTCCATGTATCATCAATATGTAAATTATGGCCCTAAGCTTGTCTCTGCTCCAGGTGAGGCAAAGCCTGACTTATGGATTTGGACGGAATTAGCAGAACGATTGGGATTTGGAGAAGAGTTTCATTTTTCAAGGGAAGAATGGATGAGAATGACCTTCCAATCACTAGTGAAAAAAGGACTCACACTTGAGCAATTGAAAGAACAGCAAACGTTAGAATTGCCTGTTGATAAAATTCCTTGGCAAGACTATCGCTTTCAAACACCAACAGGAAAGTTTGAATTTACTTCGTTGCTAGGTGGCTCTTTAAAGCTAGCTGTACCAGAGGAATCGAAATGGAAAAATCCTAAGCTTGCAGAAAACTATCCATATAGTTTGTTAACCATTCATCCTTTACGCTCGAATCATTCGCAAAACTACCACCTCTTCCCTTCTGAGCCCAAGGTGAAAGTAGAGATTGCCTCCAATATTGCTGAAGAGAGAAACTTACAAACTGGCGATTTAGTCAGGGTCTGGAATGATCGCGGAGAAGTAAAAGGCTTTATTTCCGTATTAGTAACCGCTCATCCCAATACAGTAAATATCGATGAAGGAATTTGGAAAAAGTTTGGCGGTTCGGTTAATAATCTAACATCCAGCCGGGAATCAGATAATGGACTGGGAAGCACATTATATGATTGTCTTGTAAACCTTGAAAAGATAACGTAGGCTGCTACCCTTTGGGCAGCAGTTTTTTCTTTCTTGTCTTTTTTTCTCCAAATGCCTATAATTGTGAAAGGCTTGACTATTGATTTGATGGACTCAATTTTATTTAAATAGATCGATTTTAATATGAGGAGTGAAGGAAATGGCTTTGACAGCTGGTATCGTAGGTTTACCGAACGTTGGTAAGTCTACTTTATTTAATGCAATCACACAGGCAGGAGCGGAATCAGCGAACTATCCCTTCTGTACGATTGATCCGAACGTAGGAATTGTAGAAGTACCTGACCACCGTTTACAAAAATTAACTGAGCTTGTTCAACCTAAGAAAACTGTTCCAACAGCATTTGAATTTACCGATATTGCTGGGATTGTTAAGGGAGCAAGTAAAGGTGAAGGGCTAGGAAACAAGTTCCTTTCTCATATCCGCCAAGTAGATGCGATTTGCCAAGTAGTCCGCTGCTTTGCTGATGAGAATATCACACATGTTTCTGGAAAAGTGGACCCAATTGATGATATCGAAGTCATTAACCTGGAGTTAATTCTTGCAGACATGGAATCTGTGGAAAAGCGTATTAGCCGCGTTGAAAAATTGGCTAAGCAAAAAGATAAGGATGCAGCAGCAGAATTTGAAGTTCTTGCGATGCTTCGTGATGCTTTTGAAGCAGAGAAACCAGCTCGTACTGTTGACTTCACAGAGGAACAAATGAAATTAGTGAAAGGTCTCCACCTTTTAACGATTAAACCTGTTCTGTATGTAGCTAATGTGAGCGAAGATGATATTGCTAATCCTTCTGAAAATGAATACGTACAAAAAGTCCGTGAATATGCGGCCGCTGATAACGCTGAAGTAATCGTGGTTTGTGCGAAAATTGAAGAAGAAATTGCAGAGCTTGATGGTGAAGAAAAAGCTATGTTCCTTTCTGAGCTTGGTATCGAAGAATCAGGCCTAGATCAGTTGATTCGTGCTGCATACAATTTACTTGGCTTAGCAACCTACTTCACAGCTGGAGTTCAGGAAGTTCGTGCATGGACATTCAGAAAAGGAATGAAAGCTCCTCAATGTGCGGGTGTCATTCACTCTGATTTCGAACGCGGATTTATTCGTGCGGAAACAGTATCCTTCGATGACCTTCTAGCAGCAGGAAGCCACAACGCAGCTAAAGAAGCTGGAAAAGTCCGCTTAGAAGGAAAAGACTACGAAGTAAAAGACGGCGACGTTATCCACTTCCGTTTCAACGTTTAGGTTATAGCATATTCTTGAACTGGCATCCTGTTGATTGGAGCGGAAGGCACGAAGACTCCTGTGGGAGTATGGTTCAGGGGAGACCCCGCAGGCGCTTGCGCCGAGGAGGCTCGCCGAAACACCCACGGAAAGCGAAGTGCCTGGAGCGGAAATCAACAGATAAGGTTGTATGTTTAAATCATTGTAAATAGGTAAAAATGGGAACAGGGAAAGAACATTGCTTTTCCTGTTTTTCTATGCTATAATCTTAACTTGTGAGTAATGAATAATTGCTCCTTGCCCATTCGGGCCGTTTAGACCAAAAGGAGGTGACTGTGATGAATAAGTACGAAATCATGTACATCATCCGCCCAAACATTGAAGAGGAAGCGAAAAAGGCTCTAGTTGAGCGTTTTAACACAATTCTTCTTGACAATGGTGCGGAGACTGCTGAAACAAAAGATTGGGGTAAGCGCCGTCTTGCATACGAAATCAACGATTTCCGTGACGGATACTACCAAATCGCTAAAACTACATCTTCAGCTGATGCAGTACAAGAATTTTCTCGTCTTGCAAAAATCAGTGAAGATATCATTCGCCATATCGTAATTAAAGAAGAAGCTTAATATTAATATAAAATTTTTTCTGGTGCAGAATGTTTCATGTGAAACATTAGCTGGAAGAAAAGGAGTTGATTCTGATGATGAATCGTGTCGTGCTTGTTGGCCGTTTAACGAAAGATCCTGATTTGCGCTATACGCCAAATGGGGTTCCTGTTGCTACCTTTACTCTAGCAGTTAATCGACCATTTTCTAGTCAAGCAGGTGAGCGTGAAGCAGACTTTATTAACTGTGTTGTTTGGCGTAAACCGGCTGAAAATGTGGCGAACTTTTTGAAAAAGGGAAGTCTTGCAGGTGTTGATGGTCGTATTCAAACCCGCAACTATGAAGGACAAGATGGTAAACGTGTTTACGTTACAGAGGTTCAAGCAGAGAGCGTTCAGTTCTTAGAACCTAAAAGTTCGTCTGGTGGCGGCGGTGGAAGAAGCGACAATGATTTCGGTGCACCACCACGGGAACCGCAAGGAAACCAATACGGAGGCGGCAATCAGAATCAACGCCCGTACCAAAATCAAAATCAAAACCAAAATAAAGGTTTTACTCGTATGGATGAAGATCCATTTGCGGGAAATGGACAAATTGACATTTCTGATGATGATCTACCATTCTAAACAACCTTTACTGAACGTGAATAAATAAAAAATCATAAAGGAGGGAATTTTCATGGCAGGAGGACGTAAAGGCGGTCGCGCAAAGCGTCGTAAGGTTTGCTATTTTACAGCAAATGGCATCTCTCGCATCGATTATAAAGATGTAGATTTACTTAAAAAATTCATCTCTGAGCGTGGAAAAATTTTACCACGTCGTGTAACTGGTACTAGCGCTAAATACCAACGTAAACTAACAGTTGCAATCAAACGTGCACGTCAAATGGCATTATTACCATTCGTGGCTGGAGAATAATAAGCTTTCTAAGGCAGTAAGGGTCACCCTTACTGCCTTTTTCCTTTTTATAAAGTTGAATCATAACTCTTATGTAGTCTAAAATAAGAGGATAGCTTTCATAATTAGAGGTGAAGAAGTGAAAAATGTACATAAATTAACAGAGGGTGCCATTCTTTTAGCTTTGATGGCAGCTCTAATCTTAATAAGTATCTATGTTCCTATTTTGGGTCCTATTGTAAACATTGCTATTCCGTTGCCGTTTATTTTATTTTCCGTGAAAAATAACGTCAAAATGATTACGGCATTTTTTGTGGCAGCCATATTTATATCATTTATGGTTACCTCCTTAAGAGGTCTCGCGGTAATGTTGATTTATGGAGCAGCCGGTGTAGTTATAGGGTACATGATACAGAAAAAAAAGAGCCGAAATGTCATTTTAATTGCGAGCTCGCTTACCTTTTTGGTTGGAATCATTATATTTTATATTGCTTCAGATGCATTTTTTCAACTGAATATCATTCATGAACTCCAAACTTCCATAAATGAATCAGTCAAACATTCCGAAGAGTTGCTAAAGGCTCAAGGACAGGAGGATCAAATTAAGCTTATAAAAGAGCAAGGTGCACTTATGTTTAAACAAATTACGGTCATTGCTCCTACTGCTCTTGTTTTTGCTGCTGTATTCTCCTCTTTTGTTACCCAATGGATTAGTTTTCCGATATTAAAGCGGTTTGGAATAGAAGTCCAGCCATGGGGCAGTTTTCGGAACCTTTCCCTGCCAAAAAGTATTTTATGGTATTATTTAATTGCTTTAGGTGTAATGTTGTTGTTTCATCCTCATGAAGGAACATACCTATATACCGTATTAATTAATGTTAGAGCCATTTTAGAGTCATTAATTATTTTGCAAGGTCTAGCTTTTTTATTCTATATTTTCCACCAAAGGTCGGTTGCAAAGGGACTTGGGGTGCTTGTTGTAATTCTTACTTTCATGATTCCAATAGTCCGTTATATAATAATGATATTGGGCATTACTGATTTAGGCTTTGATTTTCGAAAGCAATTTGAAAAGAAAGAGTAAGATTCACGACTAGGAGCTGAAAACTTTGCCTGCATTTCTAGAAAAGCGGTCAATCCGATATCCCTTTTATGGGTTAATTGGCGTTACAGTGGTACTGCTCATTGTCCTGTTATTATATAACTGGATATTAAGTGTGGCCGGGTTATTATTAATGTTTTTCCCTCTCTACTATATGTTTGTCATTGAACGGCGCCAGAGAAAGGAAATGGAAGAATACATCTCAACCCTTTCCTACCGAGTCAAAAAGGTTGGCGAAGAGGCGCTTATGGAAATGCCGATTGGAATTATGCTCATTAATGAAGAGTATTTCGTTGAGTGGACCAACCCTTTCCTGGCCTCATACTTTGATGAAGAAACATTAGTTGGAAGATCGCTTTATGATGTGGCAGATTCACTGATTCCATTGATTAAACAGGAAGTGGAAACGGAAATTATTACTCTTCATGAACGGAAGTTTCGTGTCATCCACAAACGTGAAGAGCGGCTATTATACTTTTTTGATGTTACCGAACAAAAAGAAATTGAAAAAAAGTACCAGGATGATCGGACGGTTATTGGCACCATTTTCTTAGATAATTACGATGATCTGACACAGGGTATGGATGACCAAATGCGTGGGAGTATTAACAATCTCGTGACTTCTATACTAAATAAGTGGGCTCAGGATAATGGAATTTTCCTCAAACGGGTTTCCTCTGAGCGATTTATTGCCGTGTTTAGTGAAGGAATTCTCCATGCTCTTGAAAAGGGGAAATTTACTATTCTTGATGATGTAAGAGAAATGACCTCCAAGCAAAATGTCTCCTTTACCTTAAGTATTGGGGTTGGAACAGGTGTTACTTCTTTACCTGAATTGGGAGCATTAGCACAATCAAGCCTTGACTTAGCTCTCGGCAGAGGCGGCGATCAGGTAGCCATTAAACTACCAAATGGGAAAGTGAAATTCTTTGGTGGAAAAACAAATCCTGTTGAAAAACGGACAAGGGTAAGAGCACGTGTCATTTCTCATGCCTTGAGGGATTTAATTACGGCAAGTGATAAAGTGATTGTCATGGGTCATAAAAACCCTGATATGGATTCTATTGGTTCAAGTATTGGCATTTATAAAGTAGCGCAAATGAATCAAAAAGAAGCATATATTGTGGTCAATACGACGGAACTGGACAATGGTGGCAAAAGGCTAATGGAAGAAATACGCCAGAGTGAGCAGTTATATTCACATTTTATTGGTCCAGAGCAAGCATTAGAAATATCTACAGACAAAACCCTTCTAGTGATTGTGGATACACATAAGCCTGCCTTAGTCATGGAAGAGCGACTATTAAATAAAATAGACCATGTGGTGGTCATTGACCATCATCGTCGCGGTGAAGATTTTATTGCCAATCCATTGCTTGTGTATATGGAGCCTTATGCATCTTCTACGGCCGAGCTAGTAACGGAGTTTTTGGAATATCAGCCTAAACGAGGTAAAATTGAGATGATCGAAGCCACTGCTCTATTAGCAGGGATTATTGTCGACACAAAGAGTTTCTCCCTACGTACAGGGTCCAGGACGTTTGATGCAGCCTCGTACTTACGGGCACATGGTGCAGATACAGTTTTAGTCCAAAAGCTTTTAAAAGAAGATGTAGATACATATATCAAACGGGCCAAGCTGATTGAATCTGTTTCTTTTTATCGTGATGGAGTTGCTATAGCAAAAGGAAATGAAAATGAACTGAATGATCAAGTCATTATTGCACAGGCAGCAGATACTTTGTTAACGATGGATGGGGTCCTCGCTTCTTTTGTCATTTCCAAACGGAGCGAAGGTGTTATAGGAATTAGTGCACGTTCACTAGGAAACATCAATGTCCAAGTGATTATGGAAAGCCTTAAAGGCGGCGGTCACCTTACGAATGCAGCGACCCAGCTTAGTGGCTTAACGATAAATGAAACGGAAGCAAAGTTAATGCTGGCAATTGATGAATACTTTGAAGGAGTGAAAAAAGAATGAAGGTAATTTTTCTTAAAGATGTAAAAGGAAAAGGTAAAAAAGGTGAAGTGAAAAATGTAGCTGATGGCTATGCACATAATTTTTTAATTAAACAAGGTTTAGCTGTTGAAGCGAATAATTCCAATATCAGCTCTTTAGATGCTCAAAAGAAGAAGCAAGAAAAAGAAGCAGCAGAAGAATTGGCTGAAGCAAAAAAGTTAAAAGAAGTATTAGATAAGATTACAGTGGAGTTAACGGCTAAAGCTGGTGAAGGTGGAAGACTCTTTGGTTCCATTACAACAAAGCAAATCGCAGAAGAATTGCAAAAGAAACATGGAATTAAAATTGATAAGCGTAAAATGGAACTAGCTGATGCCATTCGTACACTTGGCCACACAAAGGTTCCAGTAAAGCTTTACCATGAAGTAACGGCTACTCTAACTGTCTCTGTTAAAGAAATAAAATAATACGGGGATAAAATTTGCCAGTGTGAATTGGTATGAAACCATGTTAGAATATAAAAGTTATCAATGATGTGATCGGTCCTAGCTGGTCACTTTTTTCTTTTTAGGATATGATATAATACTTTTAGACTATTAATTAAAATCATCCTACTAGAATAGGAGGTTTTTTATAAATGAACGATTTATTCGCGGATCGCATGCCGCCACAAAATATAGAGGCCGAACAGGCTGTTTTAGGGGCTATCTTTTTAGAGCCTTCTTCTTTAACTTTGGCATCGGAAATCTTGATTCCTGAGGATTTTTACCGTGCTGCGCATCAAAAAATATTCAATGTGATGCTCAACTTAAATGACCAAGGGAAAGCCGTTGACTTGATTACCGTGACGGAGGAGCTGGCTGCAGCCAAGCTTTTAGAAGATACCGGTGGTGTGAGTTATTTAAGTGAGCTTGCTGGTTCTGTACCTACAGCTGCTAATATTGAGTATTATGCGAGAATTGTAGAAGAAAAATCGTTGCTTAGACGATTGATTCGTACGGCAACGAATATCGCAACCGATGGATATTCACGTGAGGATGAGGTTGAAGCGCTCTTAAGTGAAGCGGAAAAAAGCATTATGGAAGTTGCCCAGAGAAAGAATGCAGGAGCATTCCATAATATTAAAGATGTCCTTGTCCGTACGTATGACAATATTGAAGAAATGCATAATCGTGTGGGAGAGATTACGGGGATTTCTACCGGATTTGCTGAGCTAGATAGAATGACTGCCGGGTTCCAGCGTAATGACTTAATTATTGTGGGGGCCCGTCCTTCCGTAGGTAAAACGGCTTTTGCTTTGAATATTGCTTCCAATGTAGCGACGAAGACAGGGGAAAATGTAGCTATTTTCAGTCTTGAGATGGGTGCAGAACAGCTGGTTATGCGTATGCTTTGTTCCGAAGGTAATATTGATGCGCAAAGGCTACGTACCGGCTCCTTAACGGATGATGACTGGGGCAAGTTGACTATGGCAATGGGTAGTCTTTCAAATTCTGGGATTTTTATCGATGACACGCCTGGCGTCAGAATTAGTGATATCCGTTCGAAATGCCGTCGCTTGCAGCAAGAGCATGGGTTAGGCATGATTTTAATCGATTACTTGCAGTTGATTTTGGGAAGCGGCCGATCAGGTGAGAACCGTCAGCAGGAAGTTTCAGAAATTTCCCGTTCCCTTAAGCAGTTAGCTCGTGAGCTGAAGGTTCCTGTTATTGCTCTTTCTCAGCTTTCCCGTGGTGTGGAACAGCGTCAAGATAAGCGTCCGATGATGTCTGATATCCGTGAATCAGGAAGTATTGAGCAGGATGCGGATATTGTTGCCTTCTTATATCGTGATGATTACTATGATAAGGAATCAGAGAATAAGAATATCATTGAAATTATCATTGCTAAGCAGCGTAATGGTCCAACTGGTACTGTTGCGTTAGCCTTTGTTAAGGAATATAATAAGTTCGTCAATCTCGAGACGCGGTATGAACCGCCTGGTGCATAGATTATTTAAGGTTAGCCTTTTTGTGGCTAGCCTTTTTTGTTTACAAGTTGGAAGATTAATAGAATGGTAAATTGATATATTACGAACATAATATAAACTTTGTTGTAAAATGTTCGTGTTTTGTTGATTTTTGTGTGGTAAATTGGTAAACTGTCTGAGGGAATAATATTTATTTACTTGAAAGCAAAAATTTCGGAGGTGCCTTTTATGTCATCAGTAGTGGTTGTTGGTACGCAATGGGGAGACGAAGGAAAAGGAAAAATTACAGATTTCCTATCTGAAAATGCAGAAGTTATTGCACGTTATCAAGGTGGAAACAATGCAGGCCACACCATCAAATTTAATGGAGAAACCTACAAATTACACCTCATTCCATCAGGGATTTTCTATAAAGAAAAAGCATGTGTAATTGGAAATGGTATGGTTGTCGATCCGAAGGCACTGGTTAAAGAACTTGCTTATTTACATGAAAAAGGAATTACAACGGATAATCTTCGCATCAGTAACCGTGCCCATGTCATTCTTCCTTACCATCTCAAATTGGATGAAGTGGAAGAAGAACGCAAAGGTGCAAATAAAATCGGTACAACTAAAAAAGGAATCGGTCCTGCTTACATGGATAAAGCTGCTCGTGTTGGTATTCGTATGGCAGATTTATTAGACCGTGAAATTTTTGAAGAAAAGCTGGAACAAAACCTGGCAGAAAAAAATCGTTTATTCGAACGTATATATGAAACAACAGGTTTTACCAAGGAAGAAATCCTTGATGAGTACTATGAATACGGCCAACAAGTGAAGCATTATGTTTGTGATACATCTGTTGTGTTAAATGATGCTTTGGATGACGGCAAACGTGTTCTTTTTGAAGGTGCGCAAGGTGTTATGCTTGATATTGACCAAGGCACATACCCATTCGTTACATCTTCGAATCCCGTTGCTGGCGGAGTAACGATTGGTTCTGGTGTTGGTCCATCTAAAATTACGCATGTAGTCGGAGTATGTAAAGCCTATACTTCCCGTGTGGGTGATGGTCCGTTCCCAACTGAATTACATGATGAAATTGGCCACCAAATCCGTGAAGTGGGTCGTGAATACGGTACAACAACAGGGCGCCCTCGTCGTGTTGGCTGGTTTGATAGTGTAGTTGTCCGTCATGCTCGCCGTGTCAGTGGATTAACAGACCTTTCACTTAACTCCATCGATGTATTAACTGGCATCGAAACATTGAAAATTTGTACGGCATATCGTTATAAGGATGAGTTAATTACTGAATACCCTGCAAATTTACGAATTTTAGCAGAGTGTGTGCCAGTTTATGAGGAATTACCAGGCTGGACAGAGGATATTACAGGAGTGAAATCATTAGATGAGCTTCCTGTTAATGCCCGCCACTATGTAGAGCGTGTAACGCAGCTAACAGGAGTGCCATTAACAACCTTCTCTGTAGGACCTGACCGTAATCAAACAAACGTAGTAAGAAGCCCTTGGAGACAAGTTTAAAACATAATGAGAAGCCCCCAAATTTGGGGGCTTCAATTATTTAAAGGCTCTGTTATAACTGAATGTTTCACTGTGTTTAAAAATAAGCGGAAAAATTCCGTTTAAATTGGGAAATACCCATATTTCCTTAAAAATAAGGGAAGTTTTTCCGCTTATTTTATCCAAATCCTTGGATTTTGTCTTATTTAGAGCAGATAGGCGGAATATCTCCGCTTATATCTTCTTCTTAAGCTTCCTCTTTATACAATAGGCGGAAATTCTCCGCTTATTAATTCTCATCTTATAATAATAGAGAGTCTATTTGAAAAAAACTTTTAAAAAAGTATTGCCTAAGTAGTATTAACCATGCTATTATAAAAAGCGTCGCCACGATACGACAAGAAACACACAAATATCTCAATTCGAGAGCCATTAGCTCAGTTGGTAGAGCAGATTGCGAACATCATCGAATCAGCTTCTGCGGGCAATCTGCGAAAAAGAACGGAAGTTCTTTTGAGCATCTGACTTACCACAATAAAAGATTAGTGAAACATCTAAGTACGAGCCATTAGCTCAGTTGGTAGAGCATCTGACTTTTAATCAGAGGGTCGAAGGTTCGAGTCCTTCATGGCTCACCATTTAAATATTTTTAGTACGGCCCCTTGGTCAAGCGGTTAAGACACCGCCCTTTCACGGCGGTAACACGGGTTCGAATCCCGTAGGGGTCATCGGCATTTGATTGTCAGTAAGTGACTGGCAAGGACGGTTTCCTTGCTGACGATCAATTTATAATGGTCCGGTAGTTCAGTTGGTTAGAATGCCTGCCTGTCACGCAGGAGGTCGCGGGTTCGAGTCCCGTCCGGACCGCCATTTTTAAAAATATGGCTCAGTAGCTCAGTCGGTAGAGCAGATTGCTCACATCCTGATTTCGCTTCTGCGGCAATCTGCGAAAAAGAACGGAAGTTCTTTTGAGCAAAGGTCTTTATCTCAATAAAAGATTAGTGAAATATCTTATTATGGCTCAGTAGCTCAGCCGGTAGAGCACGAATGAATAAGCTTCTGAGAATCAGCATCAGCGTACCCATCGAGCTGCTGCTTGAATAAGCTTTCTGAGATGGGGACGAAGGTTTGACCGCAATCAATGTTTAGGAAATTTTATAATATGGCTCAGTAGCTCAGTCGGTAGAGCAAAGGACTGAAAATCCTTGTGTCGGCGGTTCGATTCCGTCCTGAGCCATCCAAAAAGAAGTTTGCTTAGGCAGGCTTCTTTTTTTCTCGTAAAACACCTTTTGTAACCTTTTTGTAATAAACCCCCCTCTTATTTTACAAAACAGGAATAATTCGCTTATCCTATTTTATAAAAAGAAATCTATTACTCTAGAACTATTGTAATCCTTGATAGAATAGGGATTCTAACCTACTCCATATTTTAAAATCCAAAGAAAAGTCGAGCTAATTTGACAGAAATATTTCAAATAAAAGTAGAAAAATGTCAGCAATTATACATTTTTGTTACATTATATCAACTATTAATCTTTTTAAATCAAACTATGATAAAGTAAAGAAGGTCTAAAATTCTGGAAAATTCTTTATTAGTCAAAAGTACTAGAGTAAGAGGGTTTTACCGTGGTTTAGGAGGATAAGATGTTATTTTTTAATAAAATAGCGAAAACAAAAAAGTTTTTACTACTTAAAACGACCGTTATTACTGTTCTGGCTGCATCTGTCGTTGCTTTTAGCAATGGGCCGGTTGCACTTGCTACTTCATCGAAATTAACCACCATTTATCATGTTTATCTGAATGGCACATATATCGGCAATGTTACTGATAAAAAAATAGTCGATCAATTAGTGGACGAGGAAGTAATAACAGCCAAGAAATCCCTCAAGGATGTCACACTAAAATTTGGTCCACAGGTCAAGTACATACCTGAACAGGTTTTCCGTGCTTCTGGAGATAATCAAGAAACACTACAAAATGTTAAAAAGTCATTCCAGCTGCAAGCGGAGGCATCAGCCATCGTCATTGATGGAGAACCAATTGCCTATTTAGAAAGTAAAGAAGCAGCCGAGGATGTCATTAAGAAACTAAAGCTTCAATATGTAACTGATGAGCAATTAAACGAACTGGAGTCTAGAAAAGCGTCAGCTACTCCTTCTTTACCCGCATTAAAGGAAAATGAAACTCGTTTATTAGATGTTCGATTATCTAAAGATGTTTCAATTAAAACGGAGAACATTGCTCCGGAAAAAATATTGTCTAGTGAGGAAGCCTTCACTTTTTTACAAAAAGGAACGTTAGAAGAAAAGAAATATATCGTCCAAGAGGGCGATGTTCTCGAAACAATTGCTGCGAACCATGGCTTAAGTCAAGCTGAACTCCTAGCATTAAATCCGGGTCTGACCGCTGAAACACTCTTGAAGATTGGTCAGGAATTAAATGTTACGGTTCTACAGCCGTATGTTGCTGTCATTGTTGATAAAGAAGCCAATCTAAAGGAAGAAATAGCATTTACCAATGAAGTAGTTGAGGATTCATCTATGCCTAAAGGTGAGACCAAGGAAAAGCAAGCAGGGCAAAATGGATCACGCTTAGTAAGTTATTTAATATCAGAACAAAATGGCGTTACCATTAAAAAAGATCAAACAAATGAACAAATTATACAGCAGCCAATCAATCATATTGTTATTAAAGGAACGAAAGCAATCCCGTCTCGTGGGGAGGGTTCCTTTGCCTGGCCAACAGTAGGTGGATATATATCCAGTAAGCTTGGCTATCGCTGGGGAAAAATGCATAAAGGAATTGATATTGCGAGACCAAGTAATAAGACTATAAAAGCTGCGGATAATGGTGTTGTTGTTTCTGCCGGATGGGATTCAGGTGGATATGGAAATAAAGTCATTATCGACCATAAAAATGGGTTCCGAACGCTATATGCCCACATGTCATCGATTAACGTAAAAGTAGGACAAACCGTTTCTAAAGGCACAGCAATTGGAATCATGGGTGCAACTGGAAACGTAACGGGTGTCCACCTCCATTTCGAAGTATATAAAAATGGAAGCTTAGTTAACCCACTTTCTTATTTAAAATAATGGATGTGTTAAAGAACAGTGTTGATTTTTACACCCTGTTGATTGGAGCGGAAGGCACGAAGACTCCTGTGGGAGTATGGTTCAGGGGAGACCCCGCAGGCGCATGCGCCGAGGAGGCTCGCCGAAACACCCACGGAAAGCGAAGTGCCTGGAGCGGAAATCAACAGGCAAGTTTAACAGAGCCAAAATAATATAAATGAAAGGTCTCTAGTCGTTACTAGAGACTTTTGCTTTTTATAAAAAATAACATAAGTAGAGAAATATAACATGCCAATCTTGGCAAATGCTAGTTAAAGATGAATTTATGCTTATAAAATGGTAAAGTAAAATAGTATAGTTATGACTTTTAACAGCTTATGATTGAATAGATAATTGATAAAAAAAGGAGCAATGGTATGGAAAAGAAAATTCTTGTTGTGGATGATGAAAAGCCAATTGCAGATATTTTGCAGTTCAACCTGAAAAAAGAAGGATATGTTGTCTATTGCGCCTATGATGGAAACGAAGCACTCGAATTAGTGGAAGAGATACAGCCAGATCTAATTCTCCTAGATATTATGCTCCCATTAAGAGATGGTATGGAGGTATGTCGGGAAATTCGCAAAAAATACGAAATGCCGATTATTATGCTGACAGCGAAGGATTCTGAAATCGATAAAGTATTAGGTTTAGAACTAGGCGCGGATGATTACGTAACAAAACCGTTTAGCACAAGGGAATTAATTGCCCGTGTGAAAGCAAACTTACGTAGACACCAACAAGTATTAGCTCAGCCGGATGCTGAAAATGAGTCAAATGAAATTGAAATTGGTTCCCTCGTGATTCATCCAGATGCATATGTAGTTTCCAAACGCGGTGAGACAATTGAATTAACACACCGTGAGTTTGAGTTGCTTTATTATTTAGCAAAGCATATTGGGCAAGTCATGACGAGAGAACATCTCCTGCAAACCGTTTGGGGTTATGATTATTACGGAGATGTGAGAACGGTAGATGTAACGGTTAGACGTTTGCGTGAAAAAATTGAGGATAGCCCAAGCCATCCAACATGGATTGTTACCCGCCGTGGAGTTGGATACTATTTACGGAATCCTGAACAGGAGTAATATTTTAGATGAAAAAGGTTGGTTTTTTTCGGTCAATACACGTAAAATTTGTCATCATCTATGTATTGCTTATATTAGTTGCCATGCAAATTATCGGCGTGTATTTTGTTAAGCAGCTGGAAGAAACGCTTAGAACAAACTTCCAGACATCATTAAAAGAGCGCGTGAATTTGCTTGCCTATAATATCGTTGAGGAAATGAAAAAGGAACGGACCCCAGAGGATCCGACAGTCGAAGAGGATATTAAGAAAATCCTCCGAGACTTTGATGCGGGGGATATTTCCGAAGTGCAGGTAATTGAAAACAGGTCACTTAAAATCCTTGGAACATCTAATACCAACAATCAGGGGCTCGTGGGGCAACGCACAACAATGCTTCGAATCAAACAATCAATGGTGATGGAAGAAGATCAAAGTGTTATCCAAATTGACCCGCATACTGGGGACCGAATTTGGGTTCTTGCTACCCCTATTAAATCAGGGAAAAAAGTCATTGGCGCCATCTATCTTGTCGCAAAAATAGAAAATGTGTTTGAGCAAATGAAAACCATTAATGGTATTTTTGCCACAGGAACAGCGATCGCATTATCAATTACAGCCGTTTTAGGAATTTTATTAGCCCAGACTATCACCCGGCCGATTGCCGATATGAAGAAGCAGGCATTAGCCATGGCGAAAGGGAATTTTTCACGGAAAGTAAAGGTGTATGGGTATGATGAGATCGGCACACTGGCGATTACTTTTAACAACCTGACAAAAAAATTGCAAGAAGCACAGGCCATGACCGAGGGGGAACGGAGAAAGCTTTCGTCGGTTCTTTCTTATATGACAGACGGGGTGATTGCCACCGATCGGAAGGGGCGAGTGATATTAATCAACGAACCAGCAGCTAAATTGCTGAATGTTTCACGTGAAACAGTTCTATCCCAACCGATTGTGTCCTTGTTGAATTTAGATGAAACGAATACGTTTGAAGACTTACTTGAGGAGAACGATTCTTTAATCCTAGATTACAGTACGAAATCGGAGCGCTATTTCCTTCGTGCGAATTTTTCCGTTATTCAAAAGGAAACCGGCTTCGTTAATGGACTGATTGCCGTTCTACATGATATAACGGAACAGGAAAAAATTGATGTTGAGAGACGAGAATTTGTAGCCAATGTATCACACGAACTAAGAACACCTTTAACCACAATGAGGAGTTACTTAGAAGCCTTAGCTGATGGTGCTTGGCAGGACGAGGAGATTGCACCGAATTTCCTAGAGGTAACACGGACCGAGACGGAGAGAATGATCCGGCTCGTTAATGACCTTTTACAGCTTTCAAAAATGGATAGCACAGATTATCGGCTTACGATAGAATGGGTCAACTTTGTTGACTTCTATCACCGAATCATCGACAGGTTTGAGATGACCAAGGAACAAAATGTTACCTTTAAAAGAAAGCTTCCTAACCATGCCATATTTATCGAAATTGATGAGGATAAGATGACACAGGTCTTATATAATATCATTTCGAATGCCTTAAAGTATTCTCCAGAAGGCGGCCAAGTGACCTTCTCTATTAAAGAAGAAGAAAGTAGAATTATTGTCAGTGTCAAGGACCAAGGCGTGGGAATTCCAAAGGAAAACATCGGGAAGATTTTTGACCGCTTTTATCGTGTCGATAAAGCAAGGACCCGTAAATTGGGTGGGACAGGCCTGGGTCTAGCCATTGCGAAGGAAATGGTCAATGCTCATGGGGGTTCGATTTGGGCTACTAGTGAGGAAGGAAAAGGAACGACTATTGCGTTTTCCCTTCCATATGAGCGTTCAGAAGAGGATGAATGGTCATGAGATACGAAAATATTAAATCATGGATTTTAACCATATTAGTCTTGGTTAGCATTTTGTTAACCTGGAACCTTTGGACTTACCAACCTAACTATGACACGATGGAAAATGGGAATACCGTGAAAGAAGTTACGGTAAGTGAAAAACAAGAGGTTCAAAGTATTGTCAGTCCTAAACAGGTTTTATTCCATCTTAAGAGCAAGCACTATGGAACGAACAATCCAGTGGAATTAGACAAGATGGTGAAGGAACTAAGAAAATGGTCCTTTTTTGATGTGAAAAATGTAACTGACAAAGTTGGGAATATTAATGATCTATCTCGTAAGGATGGAAATGCTGAAATTATTTATCCAGGAGAAATTCCAATTGAGCTGTATCGCAGCGTGTTAAATATTGAAGGAAAAAAGGTCCCATCCTTCAACTTTAACCGTATTATTATCGATGTTGATAATTCGGAGAAGGACACGGGAAGTGTATATTTTGTTTCCTCCGAAAATCAACAGGTGTATTTGAGTCGGATTTCTTCCGTTAATCTGAGCGAATTTAATCATGACTTTTACAAAAATGCAACTCGGTATCCCGAATTTTTTGCCTTTGAAGCATCTGAAAGGCGAACGATTTACCTTCCTGAAGGAAAAACAGAAATGACAACTTATAAATATTTACCGGTAGCTGTCAACTCAGAGGAATTCAAGGACGCGCTTTTCAATGATCCAAGTTATGTGCAAAAAAGCTTTATCTCAAATGGCGAAGAGTACGCAAATGATTCTAGTAAGATGACGATTAATTATGATACGAGTATGCTTCAATATGTAAATCCTATTCCGGAAGATACTTATATTGATAGCTCATATGATTTAGTCAAGCGCAGCATTGATTTCGTTAATGAACATGGCGGGTGGACGGGCCCTTATCGATATGTTTCTAAAAGTGAATATAATCGTTCTGTTACGTTCCGATTGTACAGTACTGACGGTTACCCTGTTTATAATGACAGAGGGTTGTCAGAGATCTATGAAGAATGGGGACGCGATGAAATAGAAAAATATGTTCGCTCATTCATATCCCTTAATCTACCGTTAACAACTGAAATGAAAAAGGTTACGCAGCCTTCAGGTCATGAAATATTGGAGTTTTTACAAAGAAAGCAAAACTTTAAACCAGAGCTTCTTGAGGAATTGATTTTAGGCTATCGAATGGAAAGGGATTCGGAGGAGAATAAATTGATCCTCTTAGAACCTACCTGGTTTTATCGATATGATAAGACATGGGGGCAAATTACGATGGACGATCTAGGAGGCTCAAAGCATGGATTGGAGTAAAATAAAAACCATTTTTATCTTAACCTTCTTGATTTTAGATGTGTATTTGTTATTTCAATTCATGAAGATTCGTGATGCCAATAAGTATGAAATCAAAACGGAAGCATCCTTTGAAGAACGATTAAAAACCGACGAGATAAAGTATGTAGAGCTTCCAAAGGAACCAGTAAAGAGTCAGTATCTAAGTGCTAAGCCGAAGACTTTTACGAAAGGTGATTTGGCCAAGCTAAAGGGACAAACGCCTTCTTTAAAGGGGCCTGGGACGACCCTTGAAGCTACACTTGAAAAGCCCGTGCAGCTAAGTTCCAAGTTTGAACCAGCAGAGCTAGCCAACTTTTTAAAGGAAAATATCCTCTACGGTGAGCATTATCAATTTTGGGAGAAAAACGACAAAAAAAATACGGTTACTTACTTTCAACAATATGATAATTTCCCCTTATTTAAGAATAGGAACGGGATGATTACCTTTTCGATTAATACAGATAATCAAATTGTCTCTTATCAACAGACCTATCTTGAAGGAATTGAAAAGCTTATGGGGAAGGAAGAGATTCTTACTCCATTAAAAGCAATTGAAACCCTTCATTCTAAAGGGAATCTAAAACCAAAGAGTAAAATTACCAAAGTTGAGCTTGGTTATTCAACACTCGTTCAATTGGCGGCATCCCAAGTGTTAGCGCCAACCTGGCGTTTTGTTGTCGATGATAAGGAAAGCCTATTTGTGAATGCCTTTGAAGGCCAGATTATTGAATTTAACAGCGATGAAAATAGTAAAGTGGAGTGAAGTAGCATGTCTTTACGATATAGCATTCTGGCAAGTGGAAGTACAGGGAACGCTCTCTATGTGGAATCAGATGAGCATTCCTTCCTTGTAGACGCTGGATTCAGTGGGAAGCAAATGGAGTCTTTATTTGCGCAAATTGACCGCGATATTAGTAAGCTTTCCGGCATTTTTGTCACCCATGAGCACAGTGATCATATTAAAGGCATTGGTATTCTTGCACGTAAGTATCATTTACCTGTTTTCGCAAATGAAAAAACCTGGCGTGCAATGGAAAGCTCTGTTGGAGCGATCCCAACGGAGCAAAAGTTTGTTTTTGATATGGAAACAGTAAAGAGCTTTGGCGGGACGGATATAGAATCATTTGGCGTCTCACATGACGCAGCTGAACCGATGTTTTATGTGTTTCATCATTCAGGAAAAAAACTGGTTCTGATTACGGATACAGGGTATGTAAGTGACCGAATGAAGGGAATCATATCTAACGCAGATGTGTATATTTTTGAATCCAACCACGATGTGCAGATGCTCAGGATGGGAAGATATCCTTGGAACATTAAGCGTAGAATTTTAAGCGATGTGGGGCACGTGTCTAATGAAGATGCAGCTCTGGCGATGAGTGATGTGGTGGGTGACCAAACGAAACGTGTGTATCTCGCCCATTTAAGTCTTGATAATAACATGAAAGATCTGGCAAAGATGGCCGTGTCTCAAACGTTGGAAAGCCGCGGACTGATTGTAGGAGAACAATTTGACCTCTACGACACAGATCCAAAAACACCAACCATTCTAACAGCGGTATAGTTTTCTCAGAAGTTGCTAATTTAGCAGCTTCTTTTTTATAAGGATGTGTTAAGGAACATTGTTGATTTTTATACTCTGTTGATTGGAGCGGAAATCAACAGACAAATTTAACAACGCCTTTTATGAAAAAATTATGAACAAAGTCGTAAGTTTTTCTTAAATTTAGGCCTTTTTTTAGAAATTAAAGGAAGAACGAGTATAATTGTTATTATAAGCCAAAATAGTAATTAGCAATCTTTTCGAAAGAGAGGAATGGTGTAAATTGGGTTATTATGATGATCATTCACAAGGACGCTATCGGGAACAAAAAGGAAAAAAAAGCGGGATCTTTCTCGCTAGCTTAGTTGGTGCTATACTTGGAGCAATTTTAGTTATCATTGCCATTCCAGCCTTGTCTAATCAAGGTGTTCTGCCGTATGAGATTAATCCAGCTCAAAATGCAGGGACAGAAAATAACAACACGAATACAAATCAGCAAAATATTGTCCAAAGGCAAGTTGCCTATGACGTCAATACAAATACCACAAAAGCAGTTGATAAAGCAGCAGATGCAGTAGTTGGAATTAACAACATTCAGTCCACCAGCTTTTGGTCAGACAATGGGAATGGGGATAATTCAGAGGAAGCTGCCGGAACCGGATCAGGTGTTATTTATAAAAAAGAAGGCAACCAAGCCTTTGTTGTGACGAACCATCACGTAGTAGAAGGGGCCACAAAGCTCGAAGTAAGTATGGCAGACGGAACAAAAATCCCTGCTAAGTTGCTTGGAAGTGATGTTTGGACAGACTTAGCGGTGCTTGAAATTGATGCCAGCAAAATAAAAAAGGTTGCTGAATTCGGAGATTCAGATAGCTTAAAAATGGGTGAACCTGTTATTGCTATTGGAAATCCGTTAGGGGCTACGTTTTCTGGGTCCGTTACACAAGGGATTATTTCAGGGATTAAACGAACAATTCCGGTAGATATCAATCAAGATGGCATTATCGATTGGCAGTCAGAGGTTCTGCAAACAGATGCAGCGATTAACCCTGGAAATAGCGGTGGGGCGTTAATTAATATTGCCGGCCAAGTCATTGGTATTAATTCAATGAAAATATCTCAAGAAGCCGTTGAAGGAATTGGTTTGTCGATTCCAATAAACTCAGCTAAGCCGATTATTAATGATCTTGAGAAATTTGGTTCGGTTAAACGTCCATATATGGGCGTGGATTTAAAGTCCGTATCTGAGATTCCTGCTTATTATCAGGAGGAGGCGTTGAAGCTTCCACGAGATGTAAATTACGGAGTAGCTCTTCGTCAGGTAGTACCGAATTCTCCTGCATCCTTAGCTGGTTTAAAAGAACTGGATGTAATTGTGGAAATGGATGGGCAGAAAATAAATGACGTGATCGATCTTCGTAAACATTTGTATCAGAAAAAGAAGATTGGCGAGAAAATGAAGATTAAATATTATCGAGATGGTCAGTTAAAGGAGACAACATTAACGCTATCTGGAGAGAAACTACAATAATAGGAGCAGGCAGGTGGTTGATTCACCTGTCTGTTTTTACATTATAAGAAGGTATAAAGTTCGACTTCGAGAATTGTCC
>NZ_JBCNAC010000060.1:0-107407 GCF_050477885.1 Neobacillus rhizosphaerae | reverse complement strand
CGGGGCTGAACAAGGCGCTTGCGCTTTTCTTTTTTTCTTATGGTATGATGTATGAGTTATTTAAGCAGTTGTATGACAACTGCTCATAAAGTTAACAATAGGAATAACAGATTTATTCGGTTTAGGAAGGTGAAGGGAAAATGATTTATTGTTGTGAGGAACATGTAGATGTTGCTTTAGATACGGTTGTGGATGAATACGAAACTTTTCCGGTATTAACAAAAATTGATGTGGATAACTTATCAACAAGTTGTGAATACTGCCAAAATACAGCTGTATATATGGTAGCGAACAAGTGATTCCATACAATATGTGGATAGAAAATGTGGATATGTGTATAACTTCTGTGGATAAGTTGTTTGTAAACTGTTTGTAATAAAAATAAAAGGGTTGTGGATTGTGAATATCTCGATCGTTACGGTTGGTAAATTGAAAGAAAAATATTTAAAGCTTGGGATTGAGGAATATGTAAAGCGACTTTCTGCGTATGCAAAAATTGATGTAGTAGAAGTGGCTGACGAGAAAGCGCCAGAAGAATTAAGTGGGTTAGAAATGGTGCAGGTGAAGCAAAAAGAGGGAGAAAGAATTCTAGCTAAGATCAGCGCAGATACATATGTGATTGCTTTAGCAATCCAAGGGAAATTGCAATCATCGGAAGAACTTGCAGATACGTTAGATAAATTAGCAACTTACGGCAAAAGTAAGATTGCCTTTGTGATTGGAGGTTCGTTAGGGTTAAGTGAGGAAGTGTTGAAAAGGTCGAACGAGCAGCTCTCCTTTTCCCGGATGACCTTCCCCCACCAGTTGATGAGACTGATTCTGGTTGAACAGATTTATCGTGCTTTTCGGATTAATAGAAATGAACCGTACCATAAGTAAATGAGGATTTTAGATACAATAAGAAACAAGCCAAAATACTAAGTTATATATATAAACTTGTCTATTTTGGCTTGTGAAAATAGTGAATAACGAATTAGTGCATCGATTCCTTGAGCACAGCGTTTGGTTACTCTTCTTTACATAACCACATCACTATAAACTATATTAGAAGTTAAATTTGTTAACATATCGATATCATGTACTTCTGATTCCTGTAAAGCTACACCATCTTTTTCAATAACACGAATAATAGGGCGTTCTGGGAAATTACTATTATTTTCAACTACAAAACCTGTTTCACCAGTACTCAGTGTTACTGTTATTCCAACAGGATACATAATAACCGACTTTTTAAAAATTTGGACCAATTCCGTTTCAAAATGTGTGCCCGCACCACTATAGAGAATTTCAAAACCTTTGTGTGGCAACATCGCTGGTCTATATGAACGACTAGATGTTACTGCATCATATACATCTGCTACAGCCATTATTTTTGCATAAGGATGAATATCCTTCCCATTTAATCCTTGTGGATACCCAGTACCATCTATCTTTTCATGGTGTTCAAATGCACAACGGGATGCCAATATAGGTATTTCATGCTGTTTTTTTAAATATTTATAACCCACCGATGTGTGTGTTTGAATAAGTTGAAACTCTTCTGCCGTTAATTTCTCTGGTTTGTTTAAAATTTCAATAGGAATCACCATTTTACCAACGTCATGAAGTAACCCACTTATACCTAATTCATTTAAATCTCTGGGCCTAACCCCTGAGTTTATGGCCAATTGCAAAGTATAGACCATTACATTAAATGAATGATTATATAGATAATTGTCATATACTTGTACGGATGTCATTAAATTCAATGTTTTTTTGTTTGAAATAAGTTCAGATAACACATCATCACATATATTTTGAAATGATTTTAAAATTTTCGGGTTAAATCTACCAGTCAATTTTAAATTAGATTTCAAACTGTTAAAGGAAGTTTTTATTTCTACTAACGACCTTTGTTTTAATTCATGTGAAATACCAAAATCCTCTATTAAACCATCGCTATATTTGTCTTTTACATATACCGCAAAAATACCAAGATGTCTTAATCTAGAAATGGCTTTATCCGTTAGTTTATATCCATCTGCTAGTAAAACTAAGCCATTGTTATCATAGATTGATTTGGCTAACTCTGTCCCTGCTTTACACCTACTTAATGACACTAACCTCACACTACACCGTCTCCTATTAATCACTTTATGAAAGTATACATACTTATTCACATTATAATTTATCATATAAAATATATTAAAACTAACATCAATTAAAACTTGAAAACCTCATTTAGATTCATTACGGAGAACCGTACCATAAATAGGTACGGTTTTTTTGGTGTATTTAAAGAAAATATCGATTGAAATATAAGGCATTACAATTCCTCATTTTATTCATACGAGATATCATATAGTAAAGGGGGAGTTTTTTGTGAATATTTCAACTTTTAAGATTGCTAACAAATTAATTACGGGGAATGGAGCAACTGAATGTCTTTTACAAGAAGTTGAGCGTCTTGGAATGAAGAATCCATTAATTGTTACGGATGAAATTTTGCAAAAAATAGGTGTGATTGAAAAGATTCAATCACTTTTAAAAGGGATTTCCTATGGGGTTTTTACAGGTGTGGAACCTGAACCTGAATTTTATGTTGTAGAAGAATGTACAGAAGTTTTTAGAAAAGGCATGCATGATGGATTGATTGCAGTTGGTGGTGGAAGTGCCATAGATACCGCAAAGGCTGTTTCTGCCTTTTCTCCATTTGAAGGAAATCTAATTGAGCTAGTGGGAACAGATTTAGTTCCTGTAAAAGGGGCACCGATTATTGCTATTCCAACAACAGCTGGAACAGGATCTGAAGTAACCAATATTTCGATTCTTTCCGATAAGGACGCACAGCTGAAAAAGGGAATCGTTAGTGACTATTTACTTCCAGATGTGGCAATCGTTGCTCCGGAAATGACATTGACTATGCCTCCCTCTGTTACATCAGCAAGTGGAATTGATGCGCTTGTCCATGCGATAGAAGCCTATATATCTGTAAATGCTTCACCAATTACGGATGCACTCGCCATTGGAGCTATGAAAATGATTGGCAAGAGCTTACCGAAGGCATACGCCAATCCTAACAATGTGGAAGCACGTGAACAAATGGCAACTGCCAGTTTAATGGCCGGTATGGCATTTGGAAATGCAGGTGTGGGAGCAGTACATGCACTTGCGTATCCATTAGGCGGCAGATATCATATCGCCCACGGAGTCAGCAATGCTTTGTTGCTTCCATTTGTGATGGAATGGAACAAAATTAGCTGTGTCGAACGATTCCGGGACATTGCTGAAGCACTTGGCGAAAAAACGGATGGATTATCGGATAGTGAAGCAGCAGATAAAGCAGTGCAAGCCATGAAACGGTTATGTTCTGAGGTTAATATACCAAAGGGGTTACATGCCTTTCATATTCCTGAGGAAGCCATCCCGGATATGGCTGAAGATGCGAGTAAAAATAATCGGTTATTAAAAAATAACCCACGTCTGCTGTCTAAATTAGATATTGAACAAATCTATCGATCTGCTTATTAACCGAGGAAAAAAGTGATGAAACAATCATCAAATACTTAATGATTGAGAAAATAAAAAAAAAAGGAGAATCATAATGGAAAAATACTTAATGTATTGCAATGGTGAGTGGATTGGCAATGATCTTCCAGTGATTGAAGTGAATAATCCAGCAACGAACGAGGTTATTGCAACGGTTCCCTTCGGAGGGAGAAACGAAGCGAGACACGCTGTTGATGCAGCAAATGAGGCCTTTCCTGAATGGGCGGCACTGTCGGCCTATGAACGAAGCGATTATATTCGTGCATGGTATGAGCTGATTAAAGAAAATGAACTGGACTTAGCGAGAACGATGACGATTGAGCAAGGCAAACCCTTGAAGGAAGCGCTTGGTGAGGTCCAATATGCGAATGGATTCCTTGCCTGGTATGCGGAAGAAGGTAAACGTATATATGGAGAGACCATTCCAGCGACGCAGCGCAATAAACGTTTATTTGTGCTTAAGCAGCCAGTTGGTGTGGTAGGGGCTATTACACCTTGGAATTTCCCCGCTGCGATGATTACACGCAAGGTGGCACCTGCTTTAGCTGCAGGTTGTACGGTTGTGGTGAAGCCGGCAGAGCAAACGCCCCTTACTGCTTTAAAGCTTGCTGAACTAGCTGAAAAAGCAGGGATTCCTAAGGGAGTTATTAATGTCATTACAGGGGATGCAAAGGAAATTGGGGCGGTTTTACTAGAAGATAAACGTGTACGTAAGCTTACTTTTACGGGATCAACGGAAGTAGGAAAACTACTGATGCGCGGCTCGGCAGAAACAGTGAAGAAAATTTCACTTGAACTAGGTGGACACGCGCCAGTCATTATTACAAAAAATGCTGATATGGACAAAGCAGTAAATGGTGTGATTGCGGCAAAGTTCCGTAACGCAGGGCAAACCTGTGTATGCTCGAATAGAATTTATGTTCATGCGGATCGTCAAGAGGAATTCACACAAAGATTTACAGCGAAAGTAAAGGAATTACGAATCGGAAATGGACTAGATGAGGGGATTGAAATTGGTCCGCTAATTGATGAAGCTGCTATTGCAAAAGTAGAAAAGCATGTAAATGATGCGGTCGAAAAAGGTGCAAAGCTAGAGACAGGCGGAAAAATAGCCAACGGTCTTTTCTTTGAGCCAACTGTCCTTTCGAATGTGAACGATGATATGCTTTGCATGACGGAGGAAACCTTTGGTCCTTTGGCTCCTGTTACCTCCTATACAAGCGTAAATGAAGTGATTTTACGTGCTAATAACTCCATTTTTGGTCTTGCCGCTTACGTATTCTCAGAAAATATTTCTGAAGCGATTCGAATTGCGGAAGGATTAGAATATGGCATTATTGGTCTAAATGATGGTTTACCATCCACCCCGCAAGCTCCATTTGGTGGATTCAAACAAAGTGGCCTCGGTCGTGAGGGAGGACATCACGGGATTGAAGAGTATTTAGAAGTAAAATATATTTCGTTAGGCCTATAAATTATTATTCTGAACCCCATTCTTGTGGGTTCTTTTTTTGTAGTACTAACTTACTAAATCCTAAGATTAGTTTATGGTTATAAAGTAGGTAAAAAGTATGGAAATAAGGAAAATTTATGATAAATATGTAATCCCTGTATTAAATGAATAGGGACCTAGTGTAGAATGAAAAACATAGGGAAATTTGTCGAAAAAGTATGACCGGGAGTGTTTGAATGTTAAAGGAGCAGACAAGATATTCACGACTAGCCAATATAACTAAAATGATTAATACGAAGCTTGATTTACGCGAAGTATTGGAGCAAGTAACAATCGCCATCTCAGAAGAAATCGTTCAATGTGATTCTGTTGGGATTTATTTACCACAGGAGGATGGGAAATTCAGAGGATATGTAGGTAAGCCGGAAGTAATTAATGGCTGGACATTGGATATGCATATCATAGATACGGAATATGATTTGTTAGCAAAAGAAGTAATTGAAACAAACAAGGCCATTTATATACCTGACACTTCAAAGGATGATCGACCTGATCCAAGGGCTGTGGAGGGATTTCAAATTAAATCATTATTAGTTCTTCCCATCTCTTTCGAAGAAGAGCTATTTGGCTTGGTTTTTTTATTTGATTATGGAACTCCGATGAATTTAACAGAGAATGAAATTCAAACCGTCGAAGCCTACGTCAATATGGCTGCTGTTGCCATTCAAAATGCCAACAACTTAACACATAAAGAGAATCTTATTTCAGAAAAGCAATTGCTTCTTGATGTAACACGTGATTTATCGATGTGTTCTTCCATGCAAGAAAGCCTAGATACGTGTTTTTCCTACATAGGAAAGGTATTAGATAATTACAATATAGGGGTTCACCTGCTCGATCCTTTAGCAGAAAAAAAAATTCGGCCGGCGAAATTAAGTAAAGATAGTGACTGGACTGAAGAAGAATGGATTAGGACCCATGAAAAAATAAAAATTGACCAAAGCAATGATGCGGTGATGCAAGAGGTTATTGAAACAAAAAAACCAATCCTCATTCCAGATGTATATGCAGATAAAAGACCGAACCATGATGTATGCCGCAATTTCGGGATGAAAGGTCTTTTTATGATTCCCTTAGTTTCTATGGGTGAAGTGTTAGGGCAAATTTCTGTTGTCGATCTTGGTGAGGATCATTTCTCTTTTTCCGAAACGCAAATACAGCTGGCTCAATCCATTGTTGATGCGACAGCCTCCACATTATCGAACCTCTTATATATGGAGAAACAAGAAGTCATTATTGAGGAGAGAACTTCAGAAATAACGGAGAAAAATCAAGAACTTGAAAAAGTTGTGACTGAGTTAAAACAGCTTAGCCGTGAAAAGGAATTGATTCTTAACTCTGCGGGTGATGGAATATTTGGGTTAGATCTTGAGCGAAATATTACTTTTTGTAATCCTGCGGGAGCTTCCATGTTAGGCTACGAGGCAAAAGGCGATTTAATAGGGAAATCTGCCACGGGAATTTTTTCAAATGGAAATGACCAAAATGGACAAAATAATGTGCCCCCCACTTTTGATGGAAACTGGGATCATTATTATAAAGATGATAGGTTCATCCGAAAAGACAAATCTAGCTTCCCGGTTGAATATGTAATTACTCCTATTAAAGAGGGTGACAACATTGTAGGGGAAGTTGTTACCTTTAAGGACATCACCCAAAGGAAACAATTGGAAGAAGAGATTAAGTACCATGCCTATTTTGATAGTTTAACAGAATTACCAAATAGAGTGCTGTTAAAAGACAGGCTTAATCAAGGAATTACTTACGCGCAGATGAATGGAGAAAAACTAGCCGTTCTCTACTTGGATTTAGACCGGTTTAAGTTCGTCAATGACACCCTTGGTCATAGCTTTGGGGATCTGTTGCTACGTGAGGTTGCCGGGCGTTTGAGTAACTGTGTGCCAAAAACAGCCACCGTATCAAGGCAGGGTGGCGATGAATTTACGATTTATTTACCTAATATTAAGAATGAAAATGAAGTGTTAAAGGTAGTGAATCGAGTCATCGATTCATTTTCAAAGCCTTTTAACTTAATAGATAATGAAATCTATATTAAAACAAGCATTGGGATCAGTTTGTTCCCTGATAATGGTGATACAACAGAAATTTTAATAAAAAATGCTGATACGGCAATGTATAAATCGAAGGAAATTTCGGGTAATAGTTATCATTTCTTTAGTGAGGGAATGGATACACGAACGTTTGAGACGATTAAACTTGAGAATGCCTTGTATAAGGCGTTAGAACAGAAAGAATTAGTATTGTATTATCAGCCGCAAATAAATTATCAAACGAAAAAGCTAGAAGGAGTAGAAGCCTTACTTCGTTGGAATCACCCAAAGCATGGCATGATTGCACCAGATCAATTTATTCCGATTGCGGAAGAAACGGGTTTAATTGTGCCTATTGGTGAATGGGTGCTGAAGGAGGCTTGCAGACAGGTAAAGGAATGGCATGACCAAGGATATCCTTTTATCAGTATGTCTGTAAATCTTTCCGTACGACAGTTTGAACAGAACAACTTGTTCTCGATTGTCAAAAATGCTTTAAAAAAGGTTGAACTATCGCCTGAGTATTTACACCTAGAGCTTACTGAAAATTTAATTATTAAAAATACTGAGTTAACCTTAAAGACCATGAAGAAATTAAAAGGTTTAGGTATTAATATTGCCATTGACGATTTTGGAACAGGTTATTCTTCACTAGGTTATTTGAAGAACCTTCCAATTGATACATTGAAAATTGATAAGTCCTTTGTACAAGACATGACCAATGATGATGCAGCCATCACCAATACAATTATTATGTTGGCTCAAAATTTAAGCCTCAATGTCATTGCTGAAGGTGTCGAGACGAAGGAACAGGCAGAATTTTTAGCCGCTCGAAATTGTTATATGATGCAAGGTTATTTTTTCAGCCGACCAGTAACAGCTCAGGAAATAATACAAAACTTTTTCTCTACAGTAGATAAAGATAAGTGAAAAGAGGGATTGTCATGAAGGCAGCACGTAGTGTATTAGAATATTTAAAAGGGTATGGGGTAAAACATATTTTTGGTATTCCGGCGGGTTCAGTCAATGCATTATTTGATGAATTATATGATATGCCCGAAATCACACCAATTGTCACGAAGCATGAAGGCGCAGCTTCTTACATGGCTGCAGCTTACGCAAAATATAGTGATCAATTAAGTGTTGTCATCGGTTGCAGTGGGCCAGGAGGAACCAATTTAGTAACAGGTGCGGCGAACGCCATGAGAGAACATTTACCTGTGTTGTTTATAACGGGTGCTGTACCTGTCAACACAGAAGGACTAAATGCCTCCCAGGAACTAGATGCCGAACCTATCTTCCGTTCGGTTACTAAATATAGTGTAACAGTTAAGGATTCCAGTGAGTTACTAAACCAAGTAGTAATAGCTACGGAAATAGCATTATCAGGTGTGCCTGGTCCTGTCCATATTGCGATACCAATTGATATTCAACACGAACAAGTACAAGATCATGATATCCCGAATCCACCTAAGAGAAATCCAATTGTCCCGGAGCTTGATTTCATAAAAATGGCTGCGAAAGAACTGCTGGTTAGAGAGAAGGGCTATATTTTTGCAGGACAGGGAATGAGAAACTCTACGGAGCAATTAATAGAGTTAGCAGAAATGCTAGATTGGCCGATTGTGACTACGCCGCAAGCAAAGGGATACATCCCTGAAGACCATCCGCTTTTAGTAGGAGTGTTCGGTTTTGCCGGACATGAGGCTGCATCGAAATTAATCACGGAAGGTGATGGCGAAGCTTTATTAATTATTGGCTCAAGCTTAGGTGAAACGGCGACCAATAACTATAATGGCAGCTTAACAAAGAATCGCTTCACCGTACAAATGGATTTCGACCAAACCGTATTTAATCGAAAATACCCCATTGATTTGCCAATTTTAGGTGATATTCATTTAAGCTTATTATTTTTAATAGAAGAATTAAGAACGCTTGGGGTAACGAGGAAAGAGCGAAAGTGTGTCGTTGAAAAGCGGGAAGATACTGTTCTGAATATGGAAGAGTATAATACGAAAAATGTCTTGTTAACTCTTCAAAACTGCTTACCTTCATCTACTAGATATACTATTGATATTGGCGAATTTATGTCCTATGTCATTCATTATATGAAGGTAATCGATTCGGATAGTTTTAATATAAATGTTCATTTTGGCGCTATGGGGACTGGAATTGGATCAGCTATCGGAAGTAAACTAGCTGAACCTGAACGCCCTGTCGTATGTATTACTGGGGATGGCTGCTTTTTCATGCATGGAATGGAAATTTTAACAGCGAAAGAAAATAACCTTCCTATTTTGTTTGTCGTCATGAATAATGCTCGTTTAGGAATGGTGTATCACGGACATTCATTACAATTCAACCGTACCCATCCATCCTTTGAACAGGAGTCAATCAATATTAGTGCAATGGCAGCTGCAATGAATATTCCAAGCTTTAGAGTTTCTGCTCTAGATGACCTTAATCAGAATGTCATTAACAGCTTATTAGATCTAAAGGGACCTGCCTTGCTAGAAATAGCGTTGACAGATAATAATGTTCCACCGATGGGTGACCGGGTCAAGTTTTTATCATCCTTTGGGAAATAAAAAGGAAAAATCATATAGGGAAACCCTATATGATTTTTTTTACAGATAAGAATAATGAACCTGAATGGCTTTCATAATGGCTCCCATGGTCAGGCCTTTAAATTCATCCTGTACCGCTTCACCTGTAGGGTTACTGAAAAAGCTACAGGTGTTTTCTTTATCGTAGCTGTAGCCGAGTCCTGTTAATGCTTGTTGTAATTCTATCGGAACCCCCGATAGTCCTGTTTTTTCAGCAAAATACTCAGTTGGATAGATTTTGACATCGATGTCTCCTGGGCCTGTATGTACAACAAATAAGTCATTTTCTTTTTGAACGACCCACTGTCCCTTTGAATAGATGGAAATTCTCGCTCGCTCTAAGGAAGAAATAGCATCTAAATTAATGCCAAAAAGTGCATTGATTGTTTTGCGAATGTCTGCACCAGATAACTCTTTCTCCTGTTGATGGATGTAACTATCTAATGCTGATCTGGCTGAATGGGAAGCTTCTCCAAATGACAAAGATGTTATAAATTCTCTAGAGATCACCGTTTTTGTCTCTAAATCAAGCCCGAATAGAGATTTGACGATATGACGCACCTCTGTATAACCAAAGTTTCCTTCATAGGATTTCAGGTAGTGATCCATCATTTCTATCTTGGACATGTTTGAGTCTGTTTGAATCATTGTGTTCTCCCCTCAATTACCATTCTTTTGGTTCATAGTTAAGCTCTAGGAATAATTGATTGCGTTCTTTTTTAGATAAGTCCCGCCATTGTCCAACGGGCAAATTTCCTAAATGGATATTCATGATTCGAGTTCGCTGAAGTCTAACCACTTGGTAACCGAGAGCTGAACACATCCGTCGAATTTGGCGGTTAAGCCCTTGAGTTAAAATAATTTGAAAGACATATTTAGATAGCTGTGTCACCTTACAAGGGAGTGTTTTGGTATTTAGGATCTCTACTCCCTCAGACATCCTTTTTAAAAATTCAGGGGTAATTGGCTTGTCCACAGTGACAATATACTCTTTCTCATGTTTATTTTCCGCACGTAAAATCTCGTTGACGATATCGCCATCGTTCGTAAGCAGGATTAACCCTTCTGACTCTTTATCCAGTCGCCCAATATGAAATATTCGTAAAGGATGATTAACGAAATCAACAATATTGCCCTTTACATGCCGTTCGGTTGTACTAGTAATACCAACAGGCTTATTTAAAGCGATATATACATAATTGTTTGTGACCTTAATGGGACTGCCATCAATTCGCACATCATCTCCAGGCTCAACCTGGCTCCCGATTTGTGCCACCTTTCCATTAATGGTGATTCTCCCCTCACTAATTAATTTATCCGCTCCACGCCTTGAAGACTTTCCAGATTCACTAATAAACTTATTAATACGCATAGTACGACACACCCTTAAGTGGATAATTGTATGATTAAGAATAACGGACAATGGTTGGATTTTCAAGCTTCCCATTGGTGCCTGACACCCTCTTATACACGAAAATGTCATTTGAATCAGGTCAGACCTAATAGTATAGTAAAATTAGTAGATTAGTAATAGGAGATCCCTTATTTGACTATATTCCAAGGAGAATTTGAATGGAAGAGATATCTTTTCGAACAAAGATTTTTATTGGGGAAAATGCATTAGACCGACTCACCCAAATAACAGCGGAACGCATTTTTATTGTTACTGACCCCTTTATAGAAAAGTCTGGAATGACAGTAGAAGTGACCAAGCGACTTCAGTCTAAAGATAATGAGTATCAAATTTTCAGTGATATCGTTCCAGATCCTCCGATTGAAACAGTGGCAGCAGGAGTAAAAGTGATTCAGGAGTTCAATCCTAGTGTACTGATAGCGATTGGCGGAGGTTCAGCTATTGATGCAGCCAAGGCGATGAAAGATTTTGCGATTAGATTATCAACGCAGCAAAAGGATATGAAATTTATTGCCATTCCGACAACAAGCGGCACAGGAACAGAAGTGACGTCCTTCTCGGTTATTACGGATGAAGTAAATCATGTGAAGCATCCACTCGTTTCTGATGCTTTATTACCAGATGAGGCGATTTTAGATACCCATCTTGTTAAGTCTGTACCTCCAGCTGTTACAGCCGATACAGGAATGGATGTCTTAACCCACGCGATTGAGGCATATGTATCAACGAAGGCAAATGATTTCTCGGATGCTTTTGCAGAAAAAGCTGTTCAGCTTATTTTTGATTATTTGCCGCGCTGTTATAAGGACGGTAATGATTTAGAGGCACGGGAGAAAGTTCATCACGCTTCGTGTTTAGCAGGATTAGCTTTTAATATGGTTGGGTTAGGAATCAATCACAGTATTGCCCATGTGTGTGGTGCACAATTTCATATTCCACATGGAAGAATGAATGCGCTTTTACTGACACCTGTTATTGAATATAATGCCGGGCTGCAAGGGTTAACTCACCAATCTTTTAGTGCGGCAGCAAAAAAATATGCTCAACTAGCGAGAGTATCAGGTCTCTCAGCAGCAAACGTTCGAGTCGGTATTAATAGTCTGATTCAGCATATTAACCAATTAAAAAGAGAGCTTCAAATGCCAACGAGCTTGCGGGCATGCGGTCTGAAAAAAGAACAAGTGATGTCAGCATTGGCTGCTATCAGTGAAGCAGCATTGAAGGACGGTTGTACGGCAACCAATCCAAGAATTCCAACAAACAAAGAAATCGAAACCATCGTTGAAAAACTTTACTAATTTTTTTAAGCATCCTTACATATGGATGCTTTTTTTACTATTTTGGTCGTTTTTAACATAAAAAAACAGAATGTCGAACGATTCAAAGACTATTTTACTATTTTTTTAAAAAAATACTAAAAAACTACGGGTTCTCCTCCAAATTCTGACAAAAAAAGTAGTTCTAAAATGTTAATTTATTAGTAATTACCATTAGTGAGGAGATAGATATGAAAAAATTATCAGTCATTTTTGTACTCTTATTTAGTATCTTTTTCTTTAACCTGCCGCACTCAGAGGCTGCAAGTTCACAATTAATTATTATCAACAAGAAAACGAACACCCTAGCATTTTACGATAATGGGAAACTAGTAAAAACATTTAGGGTAGCTACAGGGAGGTCGAGAGATCTAACCCCTGAAGGGAAATTTAGGATTGTCACAAAGATTAAAAATCGTCCCTATTACACGGGAGGAATTCCTGGAGGAGACCCACGAAACCCACTGGGTGATCGATGGATGGGATTAGAAGCAAGAGGTACATATGGAACAACGTATGGTATCCATGGTAACAACAATGAAAGCTCTATTGGAAAATATGTCAGCTCCGGCTGTGTACGAATGCATAATGAAGAAGTTCGTTGGCTGTATGATCAAGTTCAACTTTATACAACAGTCATTATCACTTATTCTAGCAGCAGCTTTGACTCCATTGCCAAAGCCAATGGTTACTCTGTAAGTACAAATGGCTGGGTGTTGAATGGTGGCAAATGGTATTACTATGTGAATGGAGCAGCTAAAACAGGCTGGTTTTCCCAAGGCAGCACATGGTACTACTTTGACGGATCGGGTGTCATGAAGACTGGTTGGTTATCCTATAACGGAAAGTGGTACTATTTAGATAAAAATGGAGCCATGAAAAAGGGCTGGTTGTCTGATGGTGGAAAGTGGTACTATCTCGATTCATCTGGTGCGATGAAAACAGGCTGGATTAAGGAAAAAAATAAATGGTACTATCTTCAATCGTCAGGTGCCATGAAAATAGGCTGGCTTAAAGATGGGGATGATTGGTATTATCTTCAGACTAATGGTGTGATGAAAACAGGTTGGGCGTTAGTAAAAGGCCAATGGTACTATTTAGAAAAAAGTGGAGCCATGAAAACGGGCTGGTTAGAATTATCAGGTTCAAAGTACTTCCTAAACAGTAATGGCGCAATGATTACAGGCTGGAAGGAAATTGAAGGAAAATGGTACTATTTCAACAGCAATGGCTTAATGGCTGCAAATACAGTTATTAACGGCTATAAGCTAGGTGCTGATGGCGCATGGATTCAAGTTGAGTATGTAGCGTTAGGGGATTCCTTAGCAGCTGGTATGACTCCATTAGGAGAAGATAGTAAACCGGTAAATGGAGTGGATCCTAACTGGGGTTATCCGAACTATATCGCAGAGAACTTTACAAAGTCTTATCAATTACTTGATTTCGATAACTTAGGGGTTTCAGGTTATAAAACAGATGATGTGATTGCTGATCTAGCAAAGCCAGAGGTCCAAAAAGAAATTAAGGAAGCCACACATCTTACAATTGATATTGGGGCAAATGATCTGCTTGCAGTTCTTCCGGATATTCAAAAAAATCCTGCTGATGCACCAGTAGCGATTGGAACAATAGCAGCAAAATTAAACGGAATTTTAACCACAATCGACGGTTTAAATCCAAAGGTAAAAGTATATGTAATGGGCTATTACAACCCATTCCCATATCTTCCGGAAGCACAACAGGCACAGTTGCTTCCAATTTTAACCGGTTTTAATGGGCAAATTCAAGCGGCAGCGGTCCAACATGGTGATACTTTCGTTCCAACGGCTCAAGTCATCAATACCGCTAATTTCGCAGAATACCTGCCAAACCCACAGAATATTCACCTAAGTTTAACAGGCTATCAAGTGGTTGCAGGTGAATTCTGGAAGGTAATGCAGTAATCAGAGAATAGGATAAAGGCAAAGGCACCTTTTAATGAAGGTGCCTCTATTTTTTTCATGATGAATCAATGCATTCCTAATGCTAAAATTAATAAAGGAAAAGCAATGGAAGGGAATGAAACGACGTGTCGGTTATTAAAAAGCTGCAGTTTAAAGACCAGGGACAAGCCGTGTTAGTGATCAATGCACCAAAGGCTTACGAAGAAGTAATGGCGCTGTTCGAAGGTGAAGTACATAATAAGGCTGTAAATCCTGAGGGTTATGACTTTGTTCAAGTTTTTGGGACAAGTAATGAAGAACTCCAAGCCTTTGCTAAGAGTGTGGAAGGCAGTGTGAAGGATGATGGTTTATTTTGGCTCTGTTATCCGAAGAAATCTTCTAAGAACTATAAGGGCGCGGACTGCAGCCGTGAAACAGTCATGTATTTGCTTGCAGAGGAAGGCTACGAACCTGTAAGACATATTGCTATTGATGAGGACTGGTCCGCGCTAAGATTTCGTAAACCTGAGAAAATCAAGTCCATGAAACGGAGCTTTGCTGTAACAGAAGAAGGAAAACAACGTACAGAACATTAAAGGCCCCCTACATTTACCACTACTATGACCTAAAGCAAATAATGCTTTAGGTTTTTATTTTCTTCGCCGAAGTAATATTGGTTATGATCCTCCATTTCCATTTACGATTAGAGGGTGATGTCAATGTAATATTTGTAATAATTCAGCGCTGTTTACAAAGCTGTACACACGTATACTTTTTGTATACATTTTGTTTACAAAAGTGTTTACAAGTATACAAAGTTGTTTACTTCTATGTGTATCAACATGTGTACAGCTTTGCTTATTTTGTTTACAAAAAGGTATACTTCATTCGCGAAGTTTACATGTTGTTTACTTCTTTACACTTATATTTCTTTTCGGTCAGTCTCATTGAACAATCTATTAATCTACTTTAGCCTTATAGAAAGAAGCTAGAGTTTAAGAATAAATCTATTAAATGAAAAGGAATGATGATGTTTATGACTAAGTCCAGAGTTGCAGCAGTAGATGTTGGAAATGACTCAATTAAAGCCATTTTCGGGGAGTTAGAGTATGAATTAAATATTCCTAATATTATAGCTAGAGACACAGAGGACCGTCCTGTAATCGGGATTGAGGAACTAGATAATAAGAACCCATTAGATGGAATTCACATCAAGGTACACTCCCCTGCCCTGAAGGAGAATAATGCCATTTACCGTATTGGTCATTTAGCAACCAAAAGTAACAACGCTACTGAATTAGACCCTGGAAGCAGCAAGTCCGAGGAAGATCAAACACTCGTCATGTTGTTTGCTACTTTGGCATTGGATGCAGTAAAGGAAGGAACTCCTTTTGCTAAAACAAAAAATGTGATTGATGCGAACTATACATTAGGGACCGGTCTCCCCCTACGCGAGGTAAAGGAAGGCAAAGATGCCGGTTACCGTTCAAAACTTATAGGCTCCGTTCATCAAGTTGAATTTCTCGTAACCCCAAAATACCAAGGACTAAAGGTGAATATAAAATTTGATGAAGTAAAGGTTTATCCTGAAGGATTTGCTGCTTACATTAACCTTGTTATGGATAATAGCGGGAAAATTATCAATAAGGACTTACTTGATAAACGCATTTTAATCCAGGATATTGGTGGATTATCAACTGATATTGCCGTAATCAAAAATCGAAATGTAGATGATGATAAAGCCCAAGGGTTCAACCTAGGAGTGTCTGAATCACTAGAAGCCATTCGTGAAGAGATTCGAACGAAGCACGGGGTCGAGCTTGATAGTCGCCGCGATGTGGTAGAAATTATCACGAAGAAAAATGACCGTAACCATATTATGGTGAAAGGAAGCCGGACGAGTGTTCATGACATCACTGACCGAATTTTGCTTGATTTAGCCAAAAAGCAATACCGTGTATTACGTAATGTATGGCAGCGAAATTCCCAAACGGAAATCTGTTATTTCGTTGGAGGCGGGGCCAATGTGTTAAAAGAATATCTTAAGACATTAAATAACAACTTGGATGGCTACAACATTGATTTCTTTGAGGATGAAAAAGAAAGTATTTGGATGATGGCCAATGCGTATTACAAATTAATCATGGACTATGTGAGAAAAACGGAAAAACAACAAGCAACACCAGATAAAACACCAGTAAAAAGTTAATAAGGTGATGCTATGAAAAAAGTTGCTGCAAATGAAATAAAGAGAGGCCAAGCGATTTCCTTTCGCGTCCCCTCTGATACCCCGGAACATATTGTTAAGCATTTGCAAAAATTAAAAGAAACCGAGCGAAGAAACTTTTCCAGTAAAATTGCCGAATTCGTAATGCAGGGTGTGGGCCACTCTTATTCAAGAGAAAAAGAAACCATAACCATTCCCCTACCCCATAAATTAACGAAAGCCCAAAGGGACTGGTTAAAGCACGAGCACTCGGAAGCATTGCTGGGAAGTATACTTTTTCAGCTCATTTCGGACCCTGTACGAGCGACATCGTTACTTGCCTCTTTAAATAGCCAATCGCTGGACATTGAGGAAGCCCTATATCTTCAGGAAAAAATATTTCCCGAGAAACAACCAGATTCTTCTGTAGAAGTTGTTGGTTTTCGTGAAACTGCTGCTACTGTGGACGAGCCGCCCTCTCCGATCGATTTTAGTGATATGGATGACGATCTTAGCGAGTTTGATTGGGATAGCGCTAAAAAAGTGGAAGATCAGGTTATAGAAGATGAGAAGGATGAAGAAGAAGATATCGAAGACCTGCTTGGCGGGTTTTTGGCGAATATGAATAAGTGATGAAGCCAAGCGGCCAGACCCTGCACAGGGGTCTGGCCGTTTGCATTTATCGGATTAGTGCTGTTTATTTGGCAGCCGTTGGCTTTGATGTGCCCTACTTTGGCGTTCTTTATTTTTCTCATCTTTTTGTTGTTTTTCATGTAGGTCTTCAACGAATTCATGCGTACTTTTGTTATCCATCTGCATTATCCTCCTTTTGTAAACTGAACCATTGTTAGTGTGACCAGATGTGAAAGAATTATGTAATCAGCTGTCTCCCACCTTGATTTATATGAAAAAAATTTTGGATTGAAATGGAAAGTGGAATCATATGAATAAATAATGGGGATTTTTTACTGACAAGCAAATTTACTTGCCATGAGTGTTAGATTAACATTATATTCATAGTAGAAACGTTCTCCAAAAACAAATCTATGAAACTATTAATAGAGGAACAGGGTGGTGGGTTGATGGAGCTGCCTGCTAATATTGTCCGCGCCGACGGCACGTTAAATGATGAATTAATCTTGAGAAAAGAACCACTCTATAAAGGGATGAATGGAAGGTTTGTAGAAAGATTCTATTTGTCTCCAACGGTGAGCTATATTTTTAAACCTTTGACGAATAATGGTCAATTAGGGCAGGAGGTGTGGGTACACGAGAATGTCCTCCCCCAGTTCCCTGCTATTTTTCCTAAAATTATTCTACATACCATCAGCGAGCAGCCAGAATTAAATTGGATGATCCTGGAGGACCTTGGCACGCTTACCCACACTTTTAATGAGGAAAGTGTTTTAGGTGTGATTAAGTGGGTGGCCTGGTGGCACTCCCTCTCGATTGATAACCTTGCTCATGTTCCGTCAACAGGACTGAAGCCTCGCTTGGAAGACATTGTAACAGATGTGCTTCACATGAAACATGACTTCATGCAGCAATTGCCAGGCTTGCAATTAGACCATCGGCTGATTGAGCTAGTGTACACGACACTCGAGACATTTGAGTTTTCCAATAGCTTGGTTTTATCCCATGGAGATTTGCATGTAGGGAACTTTGCTGTTGTCGATCAGAGATTGATGGTCTTGGATTGGGAGCATACGCACTTAAATACGCCTCACTGGGATTTGTACCATGTCATTGATATGTCTCACCCTCTTTTTCCAAAGAGGATTACGCCTCAGTTTCGAAAACAAATCTTGGAAGCGTATATGGCCCAAGTTGAATTTGAAATAGACGAAGAGCAGTTCTTAAAGGAATATCATTTATTCTCTGCTGTATTCTCTGTTTGGATGCTTCATCTTATTCAAAAAGATTTAAATGCAAAGGATACCAAGTGGCCAAGAGAACTATTGGAGCGACAATTTAAAGAGACGATTTTGAGCCTTGAGCAGTGCGCTGCCGCCCTTTTCATATGTGAAAAAAGCTAACCCGTTTGTTATGATGGATTAGCTTTTTTGGATCTTATGCCTTTTGTTCGGTAAGCTTGATAATTTCAACCACTGTCTGAGTTGCTTTGATCATGTTATCGACGGAAATGAACTCAAATTTGCCGTGGAAGTTTTCGCCGCCGGTAAAAATATTCGGTGTAGGCAGTCCCATATAGGAAAGCTGTGAGCCGTCCGTACCGCCACGAATTGGTTTGGTGATTGGTTCGATGCCTAAGCTCACCATCGCTTCGTGAGCAATGTCAACGATTTCCATGACTGGTTCAATTTTTTCTTTCATGTTGTAATATTGGTCATTTAGCTCAAGGGTGATGGTGCCCTCGCCATATTTCTCTTTTAGCTCATTCACAATGCCTTCAAGAGTTGCCTTTCTAGCTTGGAAGGTTTCGCGATCATGGTCACGGATAATGTAGTTCAGCTTTGTTAGTTCGACATCACCGGTAAATGAAATCAGATGATAGAAGCCTTCGTATCCTTCAGTATGCTCTGGCGCCTCCCCTGCCGGTAGCTTACTATGTAATTCCATGGCAATTTTCATGGAGTTGACCATTTTGTTTTTGGCTGATCCTGGGTGAATGTTGTTGCCCTTAATGATAATCTTTGCTCCCGCAGCATTAAAGCTTTCGTACTCTAACTCCCCTAGCGGACCGCCGTCAACTGTGTAGGCGTGCTTCGCATTGAATGCCGCAACGTCAAACTTATGTGGCCCTCTACCAATTTCTTCGTCTGGTGTGAACGCAACGCGGACGGCACCGTGCTTGATTTCCGGATGGTTGATGAGGTACGCCATAGCTGTCATGATTTCAGTGATGCCCGCTTTGTTGTCCGCACCCAGAAGGGTTGTGCCATCTGTAGTGATTAATGTATGTCCTTTATAGGTAGGCAGGCTTGGGAAATCCTTTGGTGACATGACTACATTTAGTGCCTGATTTAAGATGATTTCACCGCCACCGTAGTTTTCGACGATCTGCGGGTTGACATTTTTTCCAGTGAAGTCGGTGGCTGTATCGACGTGTGCAAGGAAGCCAATGGTCGGTACTGTTGCCTTCTCAGTGTTGGCAGGTAAGGTCGCCATCACGTAGGCGTTCTCGTCGATTGTTACGTCCTGCATGCCGATGGATTTTAATTCATTGACGAGCATCTGGGCTAATGTCCATTGCCCCTCTGTCGATGGACAGGTCTCGCTGCTCTCATCGGATTGTGTGTTGATTTTTACATAGGAAGTAAATCTTTCAATAAGCTCATTTTTCAATTCACTGCACTCCCCTTTTTAAGTATGATTCTAGGTTATCATACCACTTTCTGGGAGGGGTTACATCAAATCAAAACAAGTGTGGCGGTCCAGACTAGGTGCTGCGATCTTTAATTGGCGGATGGTGTGCTCCAATCAGCGGATAACGTGCTCCAATCAGCGCAAAGCGATCTCATTGGCGGATGGCGAGTTGCAATTGGCGGATAACGTGCTCCAATCAGCGGATAACGAGTTTTAATCAGCGCAAAGCGATCTCATTGGCGGATAGGGTGTCTCAATTAGCGGATAACGTGCTCCAATCAGCGGATAACACACTTCAATCAGCGCACATCCTCTAAAATAGGTAACTAAGGTTTCTTAATAAGTTTACTAGGATCTATCCTATATAAACGGTATCTGTTTTTCCCTTCAGGCGTTAGATCCATGCTCTGCAAAATACGTTTGGCTGTGTCAATATCATCCACCCCCAAAAACTCCCTGCACTCCCTATTCGTGATCGTCCTCTTAAAAATCAAAAACCACTCCCTTAGGTTTCGCTCGTGGGCCAGGTGATCAGTTGCCTCACAAAAAGGGCAATACCAAGTTCGGGGAAGCTTCACCATCCCTATCCTGCCGCATACTCCACACCTTACTCCTGGTTTAAAATTCTTCAACGGAATCCTATACGCTTCAGAAATGGGCTTTGGGATAAAAGGTTGGTGACTTTGGAGAAGTTCAGCTGAAAGCCAGTGGAATGTGTCAGGATCTAACCTCTTTCCTTGCTGTGGAAGACTTCGAATATAAGCAGGAAGCAAGTTGGGGAATAACAGTGTGGTCTTCGCTGGAGGAACCGAAACGATTTGTTTTGGATAAGCCAGGACCACCGACCCGTAAATAGGGAGACGAACATTCCTCCCTCGCAGCCACGTCCCCAATAAATCCTGATTACGCTCTAGTTGAACAACTGGGCTCTCGAACCCATCCTGATGCCCATCCTCCCTCGTTCGAATCAACTGTGGAGGATTATCCTTGAACTCCAGGACCCCACTAATATTCTTCACTTCTAAAACCACACCATACCAAGGAGTCAAAGCAACAGTGTCCATTTGGAATTTTTCATCTGATGAGGGAGACAAATCGTGGAATAAGTGGTTGGTGAATGAAAAAGAGTATCGGTGAAAAATCTCAGCAACCCGCTCCTCTCCACCAATGCCAGCCTCTACCGCAGCTTGTTTGGCTGATAAAACAGGAAGCATAGAATGGCTGGCAGTTAAACGGCTCTGAGCGGCAACTAGCCCTTCGAGTGTTAATGAGTGATCTCTATTCTTCATACAAATGATACGTCACCTCCATAAAAAATAAACCCTACCCCATGCATCGTACCACTGCCATACACTTCATACTATGCCTACCACAATAAATACAAATTTTTGTAAAAAATAATGGTTGACCACCATTGACCACCTGAGTCAACGGAAGTAGAATGTAATTGACTCCAGTGGTCAACGTGTTACAAGGAGGACGCACATATGTATTCCAAATTTCTCAATCTTGATTCAGAAAAACAAAACCGAATTATTAATGCCGCCATCCAAGAATTTGCTCAGAAGGGATATAGCATTGCTTCAACCAATGAAATCGTGAAGGAAGCAGGCATTTCAAAGGGGTTACTGTTTCATTATTTTCAGAACAAAAAGCAGCTGTTTCTCTTTTTATTCGATTCTTGCGTGGAACTCATCACAGATGACTTTTACAAAAAAATTGACTTATCGGAAACAGACTTCTTTCAGAGAATCCGCCAGTCTGTTTTAATCAAAATGGAACTCCTAGCCCAATACCCAAACATCTTTAAATTCGTCGAAAAAGCGTATTTGGATGACTCGGCTGACATCCAAACGGAAATGCAAAAGAAAATCAGAGAACTAAATCATATCAATATCGGAAAAATTTACGAAGGCATTGACATTTCCAAGTTTAGAGACGACATTGATATCCAAAAAATCTTTAAGATTATCACCTGGACCTTTGAAAAATTGAGTGACGAGGAGCTATATAAAGCGAAGCTGTTACCTAATTATGAAATCGATTATCAAAAGGTCCAAAAGGAAGCAGAAGAATATTTTGAAATACTAATTAAGTGCTTTTATAAATAGGGGGCTGTAACGATGAATGTGATTGAAATTAATAATCTGACAAAGATGTATGGCAAATCACGAGGTATCACCGATATTAGCTTTCATGTGGAGGAGGGTGAAATTTTTGGCTTCATTGGACCCAACGGTGCGGGAAAGTCAACCACCATCCGAACACTGCTGTCGCTGATTTATCCAACCAGCGGCAGTGCGACCATCTTTGGGAAGGATTGCATTAAGTTTGCCCCGGAAATAAAACGGGAAATTGGCTATCTTCCATCAGAGGTTTTTTACTATGACAATATGAAAGTAAAAGATCTATTAAACTATTCAGCTAGTTTTTATAAAAAGGATTGCAGTAAGAGAATCAAAGAATTAGCCGAGATTATGAACCTAGACCTTAATAAAAAAATCGATGACCTATCCTTAGGAAACAAAAAGAAGGTGGGGATTGTACAGGGGCTGCTCCATGAGCCAAAACTCATCATCTTAGACGAACCAACAAGCGGCCTCGACCCGTTGATGCAGCAAAAGTTCTTTGAATTACTGGAGGAAGAAAATAAAAAGGGTGCGACGATTCTGTTTTCCTCACATATCCTCAGTGAAGTTCAGAGACTATGTAATCGAGTCGCTATCATTAAAGAAGGCAAAATCGTAACAGTCGAAAAGATTAGTACCTTAAAGGAAAATACCTACAAAAAGTTTAAAGTTGAAACAAAAGTCCAACAGGATCCTGCTTATTTTACTATCAGTGGCGTGAATAATTTAACCGTAAAGGACCATGTGACGAGCTTTATTTTTAAAGGAAATATTAATACCATCATGAAAAAGATAGCGGATATTGAGATTGTGAATCTTTGGATAGAAGAGCCAGACCTTGAGGAGATCTTTATGCATTACTATGAAAAGGAGGCGTAAGGAACGATGAATATCTTTTTCCATGAATTAAAAGCCTATCGGAAGTCGACGATTATTTGGACGGTATCGTTAATTCTGGTTACCCTGCTGTTCATGTCTATGTTCCCTGCGTTTGCGCGTGATGCAGAGGAATTCAAGAAGCTTTTGGAAGGTTATCCTGAAGGGGTAAGGAAAGCAATCGGGTTGAATTTGGAAAATTTGTTTTCCATTCTCGGATTCTATTGTTATGCCTTATCGTTTATCACCCTTTGCGGTGCCATTCAGGCTATGAATCTCGGAACGTCCATTATCAGCAAGGAGGTACGTGAAAAAACGGCTGACTTCCTGTTAACGAAGCCAGTTACAAGGACAACGATTGTAACCTCTAAGCTGTTGGCAGCCTTCTCGTCCCTCGTCCTAACGAATATAGTGTATATTGCGGCTGCGGCAATCATTGCATCGCAGGTGAAGACGGAGGATTTCAGCTTAAAACTACTAATCTTGCTTTCACTTACCGTCTTTTTTATTCAACTGATTTTTTTAGCAATTGGTATCATTATTTCTGTTGTCGTTCCTAAGATTAAATCTGTGTTGACGGTATCTCTTAGCACCGTGTTTGCCTTCTATTTTTTAGGCATGCTTAGTGCGACTTCGGGAGAGGAAGGAAAACGGTATCTTTCCCCTTTTAAATATTTTGACACGGCCTATATTTTGAAACATTCAGGATATGAAACATCATTTATGATCACTGGATTGATTGTAGTTGTGGCGGCCATCGGAGCGAGTTATTTTGTTTATACCAAAAAGGATATCCATGCTGTTTAAGGTAAATGGAGGGGTTAACTCATGAATATTTATCGAAAAGAATTGAAATCTCACCGAAAATCGCTCATCTTTTGGTGCATTGGAGTCATCCTCATGGTGGCATCAGGTATGAATAAATACTCTAGTTTGTATTCGTCAGGGCAATCGATGAATGACTTGATGGGAGATATGCCTAAGTCAATGCAAGCCATCATGGGGGTCGGGGCCTTTGATTTATCCAAGGCAAGTGGGTATTATGGCATGCTGTTTTTATATTTGGTCTTGATGGCAACCATTCATGCAGCGATGCTGGGAGCTACCATTATTGCAAAAGAGGAACGGGATAAAACCTCGGAGTTTTTATTTGTCAAACCCGTATCGAGGGAAAAGATCATTACCGCTAAGCTGCTGGCAGCATTAACGAATATCGTTATTTTTAATCTTGTAACGTATGCTTCTTCGGTGATCATCGTCGGAAAGGTCAGTGACGGCGAAAAGATAAACGGAGATATCGCTATAACAATGCTGGGAATGTTTATTTTACAGCTGCTGTTTATGATGATTGGCAGCACCATCTCTGCCTTTAAAAAGCAGCCAAAAACAGCGGCTTCCGTAGCTACAGCCATTCTTTTGCTTACATTTGTTCTATCGGTTGTCATTGATTTAAATGAGGATCTGGACGTGCTTAAATACCTGACCCCTTTTAAATATTTCGAAGCAAAGCATATGATGGTTGGTGAGGGGCTGGAGGCTGTATCTGTTGTTTTATCACTCATTATCACTGCGGTCCTTACTTATGGTACATTTGCTTTTTATAAAAAAAGAGATTTAAACGGGTAAAACTCTCCCTTCCTTTTATTAATTTATCAATAGTGTTAATATAAGAAAATGAAATGGTAAAAGGAGGATAAATTGATGACACAGAATGATAATCAAACATTACCGCCAAAGAGTTGTTCCGTTGACCGTTTAGTGACAATGGAAGAAGACGTAAAAAAGGTTTTAGCAGGAGAAAAGACAGCGACACGCAGAAATGGAAGATACGCTGATCCAGGTGAAATTATGACCCTAGAAGGCCGCCAATTCGTGGTTGATAAGGTTTACTCACAAAGCTTAGGTGAACTAACAGACGAGGATGCTCACCGCGAGGGCTTCAACAATGTGGAAGAATACAAACAATCCATCCTAAGCATCCACCCAGGAATGCCATGGCTGCCGCAAATGCGCGTATGGGTTCACGAATTCAGCCCAGTTCAAGAATAATATGATTAAACGAGAGACTGACATTCCAGTCTCTTTTTTTATCCCAATATTTCTAGAGTCTAATTATTTGTTTATTAAAGGAGAACAAAACTATAATAGCTTTATTAAAGTTGGCTGACATGTTGGGGTGGAATCATGAAGTTTCTGTCAAAATACGTAAAGAAATACTGGAAAACCTTTTGCTTAGCAGTGTTATTTCTCACCTTTGAGGCGATCAGCGACCTGATGCAGCCGACGATTATGGCAAAGATTATTGATGAAGGTGTAGCAAATCGAGACCTTCACTATGTGTTAAAAATGGGCGGGCTGATGCTATTGATCACGGCGTTCGGTGCTGTCAGTGCATCAACAAGAAGTGTATTAGCGAGCATCGTTTCGCAAAGCTTTGGAACAGAGTTAAGGTCCGACTTATTTAAAAAAATCCAAACCCTTGCTTTTAGAAACCTCGATAAGTTTGACCGCGCGTCCTTAATTACCCGTCTGACAAACGATGTAACACAGGTGCAGGTATTTGTGAATGGGTTGATGCGCATATTTGTTAAAGCTCCGCTTTTAGCCATCGGAGGCTTAATTATGGCGACACGGCTGAACCTGCATTTATCAGTGGTATTAGCGGTTGTTGTACCGATTGTAGCACTATTGATTATTCTGAACCTGCGATTGGGATTTCCGCTTTTTTTAAAAGTACAACAGGCATTGGACCGGGTTAATTCCGTTATGAGAGAGTACTTATCTGGTGTTCGCGTGGTAAAGGCATTCAATCGTTTTGATGTGGAAATTGGTAAATTTGCCAAAGCAAATGACCATTTTAAGGATCAATCCATCGCCGCAAGCCGCCTCATGGCTACGTTTAGTCCGGCTATTATGCTGACAGTGAATATAGGGATTGTTGTCGTCCTTTGGATCGGCGGATTAGGTGTTGATTCCGGTGAGATTCAGGTAGGACATATCATTGCTTTTACAAACTATATGACACAAATCTTATTTTCCTTGATGATGATCTCTATGGTTTTCAATATGTTTGTCCGGGCAAAAGCATCCGCAGGAAGAATTGACGAGGTGTTTTTACTAGAAGAATCCTTTACATGGGATCAAGAAGGTAGTCAACTGCCTGTGGAAAAAGGAAGAATTGATTTTGAAGGTGTCACCTTTGCTTACGAAGGGACCAAAGGTGAACCGATTCTAAAAGCTATTCATCTTACCATTCATCCTGGAGAGACGGTTGGAATCATCGGTTCAACCGGTTCAGGGAAAAGTACCCTGGTCAACCTGATTCCTCGCTTTTATGATGTTACTGGTGGGACGATTAAAGTAGATGGTGTAGACATTAAACGGGTGAGCCCCAAGGCATTGCGAGAGAAAATCGCGATTGTCCCTCAGAAAAACATCTTATTTTCAGGGAGTATAGCTGAAAACCTTCGCTGGGGCAAAGAGGATGCTACCGGGGAGGAAATGGAAACGGCAGCGACGATGGCGGGTGCTCATGACTTTATTGCGGCATCCCCTGAAGGCTACGAAACGAGAATTGGCCAGGGCGGGGTAAATTTTTCCGGCGGGCAGAAACAGCGGATTTCGATTGCACGAGCCCTAATCAAACAGCCCGAGATTTTAATTCTGGATGATAGTACAAGTGCGGTTGACGTGGCAACAGAAGCGAAAATCAAAGCCGCATTGAAGAAGTATGCTAAAGGTCTTACCTGCTTGCTCATTGCTCAGCGAATTACGTCCATTATGGATGCCGATAAAATTGTCGTTCTAGATAATGGCGAACTTGTCGGTGTGGGGACCCATCAGGAATTGATCGGAACGTGTAAAGTGTATCAAGAAATCTACCAGTCACAAATCGGCAAGGAGGGGTTGTAGAATGTCACAAGGAAATGAACAAACCGGGAACAGTGCCCCTACCCCGCCGCCGATTCGACCAGTTGGTGTAGGCGGTGGCCATCGCCGCGGTCCTGTGGTCAAGCCAAAGAATTTCAAAGGAACATTGAAACGACTTTGGGAGTACTTTGGGAACGAGCGGAAAATGCTTACCCTAATTTTTACTTTTATCCTAATTGATTCAGTCTTGATGCTCCTTGCCCCCTTTCTGATTGGAAAAGCCGTGGATGCCATGACACTAAGGTCTGGGAAAGTAGATTTTAGCCTACTTGAAGTGATAATTATTGTGCTTATCTTTGCGTATGTCGGGGATGCCCTCCTCACTTTTTCACAAGGCTGGCTGATGGCTGAAGTGGCTCAACGAGTGGTGAAACGTTTGAGGGCCTCACTGTTTGGAAAGCTGCAAAAGCTGCCCGTCTCCTTCTTCGACTCCAGGACGCACGGCGAGCTAATGAGCAGACTTTCCAATGATGTCGATAATGTGAGTAATACCATTTCCCAGTCAACGACACAGCTCATGTCGGGTCTAATGATTATCACTGGGTCCTTGATTATGATGTTAATTTTGAGTCCCTTGTTAACGGTAGCTAGTTTACTAACAGTTCCGCTTGTTTTCTTGTTGACAAGAACAATTGCGAAAAGAACCAGTGTTTTATTTAAAAATCAACAAATACAGCTTGGTAGGTTAAATGGTCATATCGAGGAGACAATTTCAGGAATTGAAGTCGTCAAAGCCTTTAATCATGAGGAAAAGGTGATTGAGGAGTTTGATGACGTTAATGAAAAGCTTCGTGCGGTGGGCTTAAAAGCTCAGATTTGGTCGGGCTTCCTTATGCCTATTATGAACGTCATCAACAATCTTGGGTTTGCCATCGTGGCTGTGATTGGCGGTGTTCTTGCTGTGAAAAGCCTGATTACGATTGGAGCGATTGCCAGCTTCATCACCTATTCAAGGCAATTTGTTAGACCATTAAATGACCTAGCTAATATTTTTAATATCCTACAGTCAGGTGTGGCGGGGGCTGAACGTGTGTTTGAGGTTATGGATGAGCAAGAGGAGCCTAAAGATCTACCAACTGCAGTGCCATTAGAGAACCCAAGGGGACATGTGGTATTTGAAAATGTCAGCTTTGGGTATCGGCCTGATGTTCTTATTTTAAAAAATGTCAGCTTTGAAGCTCAGATTGGCAGCAGTACAGCCTTGGTTGGACCAACGGGTGCAGGCAAAACAACCATTGTGAATCTGCTAACCCGATTTTACGATGTGACGAGTGGAAGAATCCTCCTTGATGGCCGGGATATTCGTGAATATACAAGAGATAGCCTAAGGAAATGCTTTGGGTTTGTGCTGCAGGATACGTATTTGTTTTCTGGCACGATTAAGGAAAATATTAAGTATGGGAAACCGGATGCAACGGATGAAGAAGTGGAGCAGGCAGCCAAAATGGCGAATGCGGATGCCTTTATTAAACGTTTACCGAATCAGTATAAAACGGTTCTCTCAGAAAATGGCGGAAATTTGAGTCAAGGGCAGCGGCAATTATTGGCGATTGCAAGAGTGATCCTAGCTAAGCCATCGCTACTCATTTTAGATGAAGCGACAAGTAGTATTGATACGAGAACAGAACTCCATATACAAGCGGCCTTGTTATCTTTGATGGAGAATCGAACCAGCTTTATCATTGCCCACCGCTTGAATACTATTCGCGATGCCGATACCATCATGGTAATTGATCATGGTGAGATTATTGAAAAAGGCAGCCATGATGAACAATTAAAGGCACAAGGTAGATACCATCAAATGTTTTATAACCAGTTTAAAAATGTAGAGGGATAGGCGCCGCAATTAGACTATTCACAAAGTTATTCGGACCAAAGAGGCTGACTTATTTGTCAGCCTCTTTCATTTATTGTATCCATGTTCCACTTGACGCAAAGTAATACCACTTTCCAGCCATAGAATACCAATTGGTCACCATGGTGCCATCATTCTTAAGGTAATACCATTTATTCCCCAGGGCTAGCCACCCTGTTTTCATGGCTCCTGAACTATCTAGATAGTACCAGTTATTATTATTGTAAAGCCACCCTGTTTTCATGGCACCATTTGTATTAAGGAAGTACCATTTGTGCCCACTGAAGAGCCACCCTGTTTTCATGGCACCACTTGGTTCTAAATAATACCAAGCGCTTCCTTCCTTTACCCAGCCTGTTTTCATCCTACCGTTTGTATCAAAGTCATACCAGCGGCCATTAATGAATACCCAACCAGTTTTCATAGCTCCCGTTGAATCAAAGTAATACCAGTGGTTCTGGTCCAACATCCATCCAACATGTTTAGTCCCTTCACTTGTATAGTAATACCAGATATGGTCCTTTTGGTACCAACCTAATAAAGGGTTGGTGGTCACAGTAACTTTTATAGGATTTGTACTTATGTTTTCATAGGCGTCCATGGCGTAGATTTCGTAGAGATGAGCCGAATCTGGAGCTAAATTGTTTAGAGTAACAGACACTTTTTCATCGGGCTGCCAAAATCTTGAATAAACCGTTTGAATGACTTGCCCAGCTTCTTTGATGGTATAGCGGTCAACCACTGAATCATCTTCCGCTTGATTCCACGAAAGCGTACAACTTGTTGTCCCCAAATTTGATACAGCTAGACCTGAATTACCTGTAAAGGATGGGTTTGTGATATCTTTAGGTGCTTCTCGATATGGAATAGGGATGGAGACCGTCCGAATCCAAGTATCATTACTGAATTCACGAGCCATCAGTTCCACGCGATCATCATATACATTGACTAAGTATCCTTGAGAAAGGTTAGATACGATGCCTCCTTCATACCAGGTGTACTGCACAGAACTGGTATTAACCATAGTAAAGCCATCTTGATAGATACTCTTTGGATGATTTAATAGAAAATGAGAATGTCCTGAAAACAGGATTACTTGAGGATATTTTTGTAAAATAGCTAGTAATCTTTCGCTATCTAATCCTGCACCCCAATTAATACTTCCATACACGGTATTAGTAATAGGCTGATGTAAAAAAACAAAAATAGGTTTGTTGCTAGACGCATTAATCGCCAGGGTTTGTTCTAGCCACTCGTACTGTTGGTCAGAAATATAGGCCCAATCCCTTGCCTGTGGATTGGGGCTAGAGGCAAGTAACGATCTAGGTGAAAGTTCCCCAGCTAAGGAGATGAAATGATAGCCTTTAATCCACTTATCATAATAAATGTTAGGAAGGGACTCATTGGTATAGTTCATGAATCTAGCTTGCAGCATTTCGTCCGTTAATGGAGAGTTTTTATCTAGGTCGGATTCGAAATATTCATGATTGCCCATGGATAGCAGCTGCTCGGCAGATGGATTTTTATAGGTTTGAAGGATTTGGTTAAAGAGTCGATAGTCAGGATCTAGTCCGCTATTCGTCATGTCTCCCACAATAGCAATGGCATCATAATCAGGGGCAACGCCCATCAGGTCAGTTAATGCCTGCTTAAAATGATTGTTTGGTTTATTGTTATCAATATGTACATCACTCATAACGGCCATTTGAAGGTTTGGCGGCTCTTCTTCCATTGCTTTTGCAGGAATGCCTGGTGCCCAAAGAGTGATGAAAACGGCAGTTAATCCTGCTCCAAATAGTTGTTTGAATCCTCTTTTCATATGAATCCTCGTTTCTTCTCTCAAAAAACATGTTAATTGTTTTAGAGGTTACTTCCTTCTCTATTTATCTAGTAGTTAAATATATAGATAAAAATGCCTACTCGTCAATAAAAACAGTGAGAATTAGAGTGAAAAATGTCGTAAAATTTTCCAGTTTGTAAAAAATTTGTCGCTCAAATACCAAATTATGATAATGTAGATATGAATATTTTAATGAAAAACAAAGGTGGAACGATTGTGAAAAAATGGAAGGTTTTTTTAAGTATCTTTGTTTTAGTGTTAGCCACCGGTGGCGGAGCCCTTTATTATTTTCTAAATGTAAAGGAATATAAAACAGCTGATACAAAAGTAGAAGAAATTGTGAAAAGTGATTACCAGATTCAATTACCTGATGAAAATAGCACGGTAGATCCGACCCGAGGCGAAGAAAATATTGGCCAAAGTACGAATCAAACAGGTGAAAATGCTAGTGCAGCAACAGCGGTAGCTAATAAGACGAATGCTGTTTCTACTAGCAACAAGCCAGCATCAGCCGTTGTAAAACCAAAAAAATTAACAGTAGCTGACATCATGGCAAAGTATCAACCGGTATTTGAAAACCTTGAAGGTCAGGCAGATGGTAAGCTGAATAATCTCCTCTCCTATGCATTTAGTGAATATCAATCAAAGAAGGCAAATGGAGAAGATATTTCTTACTTCTACTTTTATTCAAAATATACGGGTGCAGCAAAGAATCTCGAGGCTGCTACCGATAATTCATTTTACTATATTTATAATGCTCTTGTAAAAGAATTGGAAAATTCAGGCTACAGTGCTAAGGTGGCTGCCCCGATTAAAAGCCATTATGTGAGTGTGAAAAGCCAAAGAAGAAGTACGCTTATGAATCAAGCAATGTCACATATTAATTAATATTGTTTTTAAATAGGATAAATAGTCTAAAATTATTGTCATATATGGTATTTTTATGTAAAATAATAGTATTATTTCTTTAGTTCGCTAGCAAGCTAGCAGATTTTTGAAAAATACATAGATTCGTCAGGAGGATTATATTGAAGAAAGTTCTAGCAATTACAAGTCTTCTTTTCTTGTTATTGGTAGCAGTACTTCCGCAGAATGCAGTACAAGCTGCTTCTACGTATAGTGCAACTGTTACTATTAGTGGAAAAGAATACAAGGTTAACAGTAGTAGCAACCAAATCGTTGTTAATATTGATGATCTGGAAAAACAGTATAATTTAAAAGAAACAGACAAGGTGGAGAAGATTTCCATCGAGACTCCAAATGGAGCAAAAACAATCACAGCTAATGATGTTGCTGGAGCATTATTGTTTCCAGAAGAAGCTCTTCCGATTGTAAATAATAAAGTGGAATTTTCAGTAGCAGACCTTTTGGGTGAAGTAGATTCACAGCAAGATGGTGTAGCTCTTAGCACAGTGCGTGAGTTCTTGTTCCCTGTGAACAACAAAGTTATGGGTCAAGCAGTAGTTGATTTTGGTACTAAGCAGGAAAATTTAAATTTAGAGTTAAGTGCAACTAAACTATTAAATGTTTCTAAAGGTACACCTGTTAACGTAAACAGCTTCTCATTAACTGTTGATGGGAAAGTATTAAATGCAACAAAAACAGGCACAAACAAGTTTAATGTAAACTTAGCTGGTTTTGATTATGATGCGTTGCTTCAATCAATCGAATTGAATTCTAATACAGCAACAACTGTATCAATCTTCTCAAGATCATCTGCTTTTTATTCTGATCTATCAGATGTAAAGTTTGTTAATCACGTAGCAACATTAGATGAAGAGAAAGTAATTAACTGGGCAGCGAGACTTGGTGTTACTGTTCCGGAAGAAGCTGCTACTATGCTTCCAGTTGTTATGTTAAATGGAGTTCTTAGCAGTGCAGGTATTACAACTTTGAATGGTGTCGTTGCAGACGATAACGGGAATCAATCTCCATTCTCTGTAACTATCAGCAACTTTGGTTGGGCACAAATTGACGGTGTATGGTATTACTTTAATACAACAGGTGATAAAGTAACTGGCTGGAATTACATCAGCGGTAACTGGTATTTCTTTAATAAATCAGGTGCAATGGTAACTGGTTGGGTGAAAGATGGCAAGTGGTATTTCCTTGATAATTCAGGTGCAATGCAAACTGGCTGGGTAAACGATGACGGTAAGTGGTACTTCCTTGACAAATCAGGTGCAATGCAAACTGGATGGGTAAAAGTTGGAGGCAAGTGGTACTTCCTTGACAAAAAGTCTGGTGCAATGGTAACTGGTCTATTAAAAGAAGGTAAGACGAATTATATTCTTGGAAATAGTGGTGCATGGGTAACTGGTAACACTTGGGTGAAAGATGGAAACAATTGGTACTATCTAACAAATAGTTCAGCTAAACTAGGTTGGGTTAAGTCTGGTAAAAACTGGTACTATCTATATCCAACTACTGGTAAGATGGTAACAGGCTGGACAAAAGTTAATGGTGTTTGGTACTTCATGTCAGCTAACGGCGATATGTTAACTGGCTGGGTAAAAGTCGATGGCAAATGGTACTATTTAAAAGCTAGCGGTGCAATGGCTACTGGCTGGGTGAAAGTATCTAACAAGTGGTATTACCTATACAGTAACGGTGTAATGGCTGCTGATACCGTAATCAACGGTTATAAGTTAGGTAAAGACGGAGCTTGGATTAAATAATTACTAGAGTAAGAGAGAGTGCTTGATGCATTCTCTCTTATTTTTTTGTAGAGAATTGTTCCCTTTTGTATTTTTAGTGGTGACAACTGTAAAGACACCTGTTAGAATACAGTTGATTACTAGATTACATTTTATACCTAAATAAATATGATTTGGGGAATAATGTAAGTGCAGGTATTAACATAGGGGGAACAATATGAAAAACAAAAAAGAAATATCAGAAAGAAGGCTGCTCGGAATCGCCGGGATGGGCTGGATGTTTGATGCCATGGATGTGGGGATGCTTTCCTTCATTATTGCTGCCTTAAAGGTGGAATGGGAGTTAACACCTGAACAAATGGGCTGGATTGGGAGCATTAACTCGATTGGTATGGCTGTTGGGGCACTTATCTTTGGCTTAATGGCTGACCGAATTGGAAGGAAAAATGTTTTTATTATTACCTTATTGTTATTTTCAGTCGGTAGTGGAGCATCCGCATTTGCTTCCACATTAGCTGTCTTTTTAGTGTTTAGGTTTATAATTGGTGCGGGGTTGGGCGGGGAGCTTCCAGTAGCCTCTACTCTCGTATCAGAAAGTGTCGCCGTTGAAAAACGTGGCAGGATTGTTGTACTGTTGGAAAGCTTTTGGGCAGGCGGTTGGTTGATTGCAGCCATCATTTCGTATTTCGTAATTCCAAAGTTTGGCTGGCAGGTAGCTTTATTTATTAGCGCTCTTCCTGCTTTCTATGCACTTTATTTGCGAATGGGTCTACCGGACTCCCCCCGTTTTGAAGCAATGAAGAAAACGGAAAAAATATCTGCTTGGCAGAGCTTTACTAAACTATGGTCTAAAGAATATGGACGCCAAACAGCTATGTTATGGATTGTCTGGTTTTGTGTGGTCTTCTCTTATTATGGAATGTTTTTATGGCTGCCAAGTGTTATGGTCATGAAAGGATTTAGCTTAATTAAAAGCTTTGAATATGTCTTGATCATGACAATTGCTCAATTACCAGGTTATTTTACAGCAGCCTGGTTTATTGAAAAATTTGGTCGTAAGTTTGTATTAGTTGTTTATTTAGTTGGAACGGCCGTTAGTGCGTACTTCTTTGGAACAGCCGAGTCGACGGCACTGTTAATGACAGCGGGCATTCTGTTATCCTTCTTTAACCTCGGGGCTTGGGGTGGTCTGTACGCGTATTCTCCAGAACAATACCCAACGGTTATTCGTGGAACAGGAACAGGAATGGCAGCTTCCTTTGGACGAATTGGCGGCGTTTTAGGACCATTGTTAGTAGGAAATCTCGTTGCACAAAAAGTATCGATTTCCACGATCTTTACAATCTTCTGTATTTCAATCCTTATTGGTGCATTGGCCGTTTTCGTTTTGGGAAAGGAAACCAAAAAGAAAGAATTAGTATAATAATTAGAAGAAGGAGATTCCCTTACAGGAATCTCTTTTTCACTTTAGCAGAGGAAAGAATCATATTTAGACAAAATAATTCATTTGCTGCTTTACTTTCAATTTAAAAGTAATTTTCTATCCACTTTACTGAAATAAAGCCTTTAAGGACAGGAACGGATTAATTTTCTTTATTTTCAAAATTATTTTAAAATAATGGACTTTACTACTAGACGAACCTCCAAATATTATGTACAATGTTTTCAGAATATTATCTTTATTGCAAACAGTAGCATAACTATCTTGGGAAAATTTTTTAAAAAAACAGGGGGTAAAGCCATGAGAAAGAAAAAATTAGCTGGTGTTTTTATGTCATTTATGGTAGCTGCAGGCGTAATGGCAGGATGTAACTCTACTACTAGTGGTGATGGTGGAGGAGATACAATTAAAATTGGAGCCAACCTTGAGCTGTCAGGCGGAGTAGCTTCTTACGGTCAATCAGAAAAAGAAGGTATCGATCTTGCGATTGAAGAAATCAATAAAAAAGGCATTGATGGTAAGAAACTAAAACTTGTTACGTTTGACAATAAATCAGAGGCATCAGAAGCAACAAGTGGTGCACTTAAATTGGCCACACAAGACAAGGTTGCAGCGATTATCGGAGCGGCAACAAGCACAAATACGCTTGCACAAGTACAAATTGCACAGGACAATAAGATTCCATTAATTACGCCAACAGGTACAAACCCTACTATTACAAATAAAGATGGAAAAGTAAGTGACTTTGTTTTCCGTACATGCTTTATTGACCCATTCCAAGGTACGGTTGCAGCGAACTTTGCAGCAAAAGAATTGAAGGTGAAGAATGCGGCGATCCTTATTGACAGCTCAAGTGACTATGCAAAAGGACTTGCAGATGCGTTCAAGAAGGCATTTAAGGCAAATGGTGGGAAAATTGTAAAAGAAGAAGCATACGTGGCAAAGGATACAGATTTCCATGCTACTTTAACAAATATCAAAGCGGCGAATCCAGAATATGTCTTCATTCCTGGTTACTATGAAGAAGTGGGCCTAATCATTAAGCAAGCTCGCGAAATTGGTCTAAATGTACCACTTATGGGTGGAGACGGCTGGGATTCTCCTACTCTAGTAAAAATTGCTGGCGGCGCGGATCCATTAAAGAATACGTTTATTACTAACCACTATTCATCAGGTGATAGTGACAAGAAGGTACAAGACTTTGTTACTGCATTCAAAGCGAAATATGATGGCAAATCACCAGATGCCTTCAACGCTTTAGGCTATGATACTGTGTACTTTATTGCGGATGCTATTAAGCGCGCAGGAAGCAGTGATTCTAAGAAAATTCAGAAGGCACTTGCAGAAACAGATGGACTTGAGCTTGTATCAGGAAAGATGAAGCTTGATAAAAATCACGATCCAATCAAGGCTGCTGTTATCCTTGAATACGTAAATGGTGAACAACAATTTAAAGTAAAGGTAAATCCTTAATCAATTTTATAATGGGCAAATGAATAGGGAGAATAGATGTCTCCCTATTCCCATTTTAAGAGATAGTTGAAGTCCTTTTAAGGGAGTGTTTGAACATGGAACAATTTATACAGCAATTAGTCAACGGAATTTCCTTGGGGAGCATTTATGCGTTAATCGCCCTAGGCTACACAATGGTATACGGTATCGTTAAACTGATTAACTTTGCCCATGGGGACGTCTTCATGGTAGGTGCATTTATAGGCTTTTATTCTATTACTATTTTAGATTTAGGATTTTTTCCTGCCTTAGTAATTTCCATGGTAGCGTGTGCAATTTTTGGGGTGCTAATTGAACGGATTGCGTACAAGCCTTTACGGAACGCGACGAGGATTGCAGCTCTGATTACAGCCATTGGGGTGTCCTTGTTTATCGAATATGGGACGATTTATGCACGGGGTGCACAGCCAGAAGCATATCCAAGTAATTTGGTCCCAATCAAGAGCTTAGATGTGTTTGGTGTAAAAATTAGTGGACAATCCATCCTTATTCTAGGAACATCCATAGTCTTAATGATTCTTCTTCAATTCATTGTTCATAAAACGAAAATTGGAAAAGCGATGCGTGCTGTTTCTCATGATATGGATGCGGCAAGATTGATGGGGATTAACGTAAATAACACTATTTCTGCTACCTTCGCTATCGGATCTGCTCTAGCAGGTGCAGCTGGGGTTATTTTTGGAATGTATTATACAAAGATTGAACCGCTGATGGGGATTATCCCAGGACTGAAAGCCTTTGTTGCTGCTGTTTTAGGCGGAATTGGAATTATTCCTGGAGCGATGGCAGGCGGGTTAGTTTTAGGTACAATTGAAGCGTTTGTTAGTGCGGCAGGCTATTCTTTATGGCGTGATGGAGTTGCATTCATTGTCCTAATCTTAATTTTAATTTTCAAACCAGCAGGCTTATTTGGTAAAAATGTCAGGGAAAAGGTATAGGGGGAGGCTTCTACGATGACTATTTTTAAACGGGCAAAGTTTTTTTGGACTTCTATCGTTTTAGCCGTTATTTTTTCAGTCGTGATGCAATTTTTAATTACGGGTGGAACACTTAACCAATTTTATGTGAATACGCTCTTTTTCATGGGTATTAACATTATTTTAGCGGTCAGTCTTCACTTAATTATCGGGATTACGGGTCAGTTTTCGATTGGACATGCGGGGTTTCTCGCAGTGGGTGCCTATGCGTCTGCGATTATGACCATGAAATTAAGCCTGCCATTTCCAGTCGCATTAATAACGGGAGGATTAGTGGCAGCGGTAGCTGGTCTCATCATTGGGATCCCTACACTTAGGTTAAGAGGAGATTATCTAGCCATTGCTACACTTGGTTTTGGAGAAATTGTTCGGATTGTCTTTTTAAATATTGATTATGTTGGCGGAGCTAGCGGGATGACTGTCTCCCATTTAACCACATGGCCATGGGTGATTGGTTGTGTCCTACTAACGATTATTGTGATTGCAAACTTCACCAACTCTACACATGGACGAGCTTGTATCTCCATTAGAGAGAATGAGATTGCAGCCGATGCGATGGGAATCAATACTACTTATTATAAAGTCGCAGCCTTTGCGCTGGGTGCCTTTTTCGCAGGAATCGCGGGTGCGTTATTTGCCCACAATTTCTACATTATCCAACCAACGAATTTTGGGTTCTTAAAGTCGTTTGATATTTTAATTTTTGTTGTATTGGGTGGCTTGGGCAGTATGTCTGGGGCAGTGATTGCTACCGTCCTGTTGACTATCATCTCTACCTATCTTCAAAATTATCCAGAGGTAAGGATGGTCATCTATAGTTTAGTCTTAATCGTAATGATGCTTTACCGTCCACAAGGATTAATGGGCACAAAAGAGATTACTTCATTCTTTAAATCTAGTAAATCCGCTAAAGGAGGAGTACAGCATGGCAGCAAAAACACAGTTGCTTAAGGTTGAAAATGCAGGCATCCGATTTGGCGGATTGAAGGCAGTGTCTGATGTAAACCTAGAATTAAAACAGGGTGAACTTGTCGGTTTAATTGGCCCAAACGGTGCCGGAAAAACAACCTTCTTTAACCTGCTAACTGGTGTGTATGTTCCGACTGAAGGAAGCATTTCATTAGAGGGAGATAAATTGAACGGTCTAGCTCCTTATCGGATTACAAAAAAGGGAATCAGCCGGACCTTCCAAAATATCCGTTTGTTTAGTGAATTATCTGTACTTGATAATGTTAAGGTTGCTTATCATTCTTTGTCTAAGCATTCCATTATTAGCTCCATACTTCGCCTACCCTCTCACTTTTCTGGTGAGAAGGAGATGGAAGAAAAGGCAATTGAATTCTTAAAAATCTTTAAGCTTGATGAAGTATTGCATGAGAAGGCAAAGAACTTACCGTATGGACAGCAGCGGCGTCTAGAAATTGCCAGGGCATTGGCTGCCAATCCAAAGCTATTGCTGTTGGATGAACCGGCGGCTGGGATGAACCCACAAGAAACCGAAGAATTAATGAATTTAATCGCCTTAATACGTGAGAAATTTTCATTGACGATTCTTTTAATTGAACATGATATGCTTCTTGTTATGGGAGTTTGCGAACGGATCTATGTCCTTGACCATGGTCAATTGATTGCTGAAGGTACACCAGAACAAATCAGAAATAATCCAAAAGTCATCGAAGCGTATCTTGGCGAGGAGGTCTCTTAATATGCTGAAAATAAAGGATATGAATGTCTATTACGGGAATATTCATGCATTGAAGGGAGTTTCCCTCGAGATCAATCAAGGAGAAATCGTTACACTGATCGGAGCAAATGGTGCTGGTAAAAGTACGCTTTTAAAAACGATCTCAGGACTCCTGAAGCCAAAAAACGGAGAAATTGTGTTTGAAAATGAGCATGTGGCTGGGAAGGTTGCCCAATCGATCGTAAAGCGAGGAATTTCCCAGGTTCCTGAAGGCCGTCGTGTATTTCAAAATATGTCCGTTGAGGAAAACTTGGAATTAGGAGCCTATTTACGAAAAGATAAAAAAGGCATTCGCGAGGATTTTGAAAAAGTGTATCAGCTTTTCCCGCGACTGGAGGAGCGCCGAAAGCAGCAATCTGGAACGCTTTCAGGTGGTGAGCAGCAAATGCTCGCGATGGGTCGTGCATTAATGGCTAGGCCGCGTCTTTTGTTATTAGACGAGCCATCCATGGGGCTTGCCCCACTGTTAGTAAAAACAATTTTTAGGATCATCGAAGAAATTAATCAAACGGGGACGACGATTTTATTAGTAGAGCAAAATGCGAATATGGCTTTATCTATTGCCGATCGTGCTTATGTCATTGAAACAGGAAAAATTGTCGCTTCCGGTACGGCTGAAGAGCTTAGTCAAAGTGACCAAATAAGAGCTGCCTACTTGGGCGGACATTAAAAGAAAAAAAGGGGACCATCCCCTTTTTTTCTTTATACTTTCAACTTCTGACGCTCTGTATCCAGTTTAAATTGAAACCGTTGTTTCGGACTTACTTTATTTCGAATGATATTAGAGTAATCCTGATAAAGCTGCTCTAATCCCACTAATGCGAGTGAAAAGAAATTAGCATAATTCTTTTGAACTTCCCACTTTAACTCATTCTTTCCGCAAATACTGTACTTATTTAACTCTTCAATCTCCTTTTGAATTTTAACCAATTCCGCTGCTTGATCTTTTTTAGGTAGGGCTAACACATGGTCGATTTTTTCTATATAGGCCATTGATTTCTCAATTTTTTCTTTGATTTCTTGATATCCTTCTTGGTCAATTAGATTGTATTGTAGTTTGAACTCATTTAATTTATTAGCAGATTCATAGGTTGCATTCACAATATCATCCCTGGTCATATCTTTTGTTTCATAGCTAAGCATATGCTTCCAGGAAGGCTGAGTGATCGCTTTGCGGTGATCTTCAAGGGTGTGGCAGAATTTTTTATAGCCATGAAGCTCTGGATGTTCAAAAGCCGGGCTTGCAGGATCTAGGAATGGAGCAAGCGGCGCCACAAAGTAATAGACTCTTGGGTCCTTTTGGCAAGCAAGATGAATCGTTTCACAGAAATCGATGTTTTCTATGGCACTTTGGTAGGTCTGTCCAGGGATCCCCACCATGAAGAATAAATCGATTTTTTTGCAGCCATTCTTTAGAGCAAAGTTAAGGGTGTCTATGACCTTTTCATTGGTGCAACTGAATTTCCCATTGTAACGCCTAATTTTCTCATCATGTGTTTCAAGGGTGATTTCAATACTATACTTAGGCACACATTCATTCATTTGCTTGAAAAATTCTTCGTCAGCATACTGGAACAGCTCAAAGACGATTTCATTTTTTAGGTTTATTGTTTTAAGACGTTTAAAGAACTCTTTTACATATTCACGACCACCCTGCCGAAGATCATGAAGAATGAATATGGGTGCCCGGCTAAACCGCGAAATAAATTGAATGTCCTCTACCAGCTTTTTCGGTGATCGTAGGGCAAGTGAATTGCGGTTACAGTTTTGATCATAGGCTTCTCTTGAGCCTCCGCAAATCAAACAGTTTTGTGTACATCCTCTTGCCGTTAACAGCGCTGTGTTAGGATATTGAAGCCAGCCGTTATAAGGAAGCGGATCAAGGAAATTTCGGTATTTGAAAACGGAGCGAATGGTGTAGCGATAGCCAGGTACGTCAATATCATCTAAATCCTTTGGTACATACGTAATTGGATTGTAACCGTACTCGCTGCCTTTTTTCCAGGTTAAATTGGGTATGTCAGCATAGTGGGTGCTCCCTGCCTCTATTTTGTTCATCAGGAGAAGCATCAGCTGTTCGGTAGAGTCGCCACGCATAACAAAGTCGATAAAGGGATAGTCAATTAACTCTTTATGATAATAGGTGGCTGATAACCCGCCAAAAATAATGGGTGTTTGGGGATGAAGGGTTTTTACTATTTTAGCAAGTTCAATACTTCCATGTGCATGCGGGAGCCAGTGAAGGTCAATCCCGAACGCTTTTGTTTGGATTTTGCTTAATTTTGCTTCGACATCAAATGATGAATTCATCAGCATCCGATTGGCAATATTGATAATCTTTACCCGCAGGCCATATCTTTCAAGGTAATCCGCAATGCTTGTCAGTCCAATGGGATACATTTCAAACACAGGTGATGATGGGACAACATCACTTATTGGGCCTGCAAGCAAAGAATTTTTCCTAAAGTCGTACACACTGGGTGCGTGAAGGAGAACTAAATCATATTTCATAATTTCACCTCTTAAAATAGGTTGTTAGTTTGTGAATATATTCACAATAAAATGTAAGTTGTGTGTTAATAATTTAAGTTTACTATAATCATGGGTTGATAGAGTGACAAACGGGTGACAATATATGGGTGATTTTGTGGATAAAACCAGCTGGATTTAGGACCCAAACCATTGGCTCGTACTCTATTAATACAAAGGTAGTAGAAAAGAATAATCCTTTTAGCAAATACAAAAGGAAGGGGAATTGTGCCATAATCATTTTACAAGCCGGAGACGGTTTGGCCCAGTATCGGTCAGTGTGTTTCATTGGACCGGTCTGGGTTTCTTTTTGTATTTATTGGGAAATTTTAGATTAATTTTTATCCTCTTGGGTCCTCTTTTATTGTGTTTATAGAATATATCCATTAAACTAACAGTAATTAACAGAAAATTTAGATATCAAATTGTGAGCGGATGAAGGAGAGATATGAATGAATAGTTCGTCCAATTCGCAAAAAAAGGAACGGTTATCCAGGCACTTTTTACTGTGCGTCTCCCTTATTGGCATTTGGATCTTTATCCAATTTGGACTAGCAAAAATAACGGCACCTAATGAAACAATGATTCTTGCTTTATTAATTGTTTTTTTACTAATAGTCGAGTTTTTTCCATTGCCAGTTTGGAAAGGCACTGTTACGATTTCTTTTCCACTGGTGTATGCCATTTATGTAATGGATGGACTTTCGTATACAATCCTATCCTATGGATGTATCGTGGCTATGATTAATTTATATAAAAGAAGGCCGTTACGGATTGTGTTTTTTAATCCTGCCTTGTTACTTGTCAGTTTTTTTACTGCACACTTAATCAGTCAATGGATTTTATCATTTTTAACCATTGAGCTTCAGTCAAGATTCCTGCAAGGGGTTCTTCACTTTAGCCTGCTCATCCTGCCTTTTTATCTTGTTAATAATTTAATTGTTGATGTGTTGCTTACGATTAGACCTCAGCTCTATAACTTACGAATATGGAAGCGAAAAACGCTACAGGAATTGAATAGTTTCCTACTTTCATATGGATACCTGGTCCTTTTTTATTTTCTTGGAAATCAAAACAGAGGAGAAATCGATGTCTTTTCTTTCTTTTTCTTTTTTGCTCCATTAGTGTGTTTTGCGTTATTAAGTTCCATTATCGCCAACTTAAAAAAGGAGAAAGCAAAATTAAAGGCACTATTTAGTATCTCTTCTGAACTTAATAAAAAAATTGCAGCACCTGATTGGTTATCCTTTTTAGCTAATAATCTTCAGGAATTTATAGATGTAGATGCCTGGATTTTATGGAAAAGGGAAAAAAAGGGCTGGAACCTAAGGTTTGCCTCAGGGTTAGTTATGGATGAAATCATTTTAACTGCCGAAACGGCCCAGGCGTTTGATAAAACCAGGCAGTTGACCGTTTACCATCATACAAAAAAAGATGCGGGGCCCGCGGGCAAAATATTTTCAAAAGAAGTGGGGTCGTTATTGTATGCTCCATTAGTTCTTGAAAATGAGCTGGTTGGCATGTTTGTTTTTGGAAGGATTCGGTCAAAAAGCTTTACGGAAGAGGATATGCAGTCAGCGGCTACCCTTGCCAATCAGTTAGCCGTCTTAATTAAGACGAAATGGCTGTTTGCTGAACAGGAGAAAAGGCTGATTTTAGAAGAAAGAAATCGAATTGCGCGTGATATTCATGATGGGGTGGCTCAATCATTAGCAGGGGCCATCATGAATTTGGAGACAGCCACTCGGAAATTTACCAAAATGCCAGATGATTCGTTCCGTCTAATGGTAGAAAGCACGGAAAAGCTGAGAAGAAGTTTAAAGGAAGTCAGGGAATCCATATATGCTCTTCGCCCATATCCAACGGAACGCGTGGGGCTGCTGTCGGCGATTGCCTCAAAAATCAAGGCAATTCAAAGAGATACAAATATGGATATATCGTTTGATACCCGCGGCCCTGAGTTTCAGCTCAGCCCTATGGTGGAAAAGATTATTTTCGATATCTGCAAAGAGAGTATGCAGAATGCTCTTAAGCATGCAGAGGCAACGAAGATCGACATTTTATTAAGCTATCAAAAGGAGCATGTTCTCTTAAAAATTAAGGATAATGGGAAGGGGTTTTCTTTATTCCAGGCGATGATTAAAGCGAGGCAGCACCCCCATTTTGGAATTCTGCATATGAATGAGGCTGCAGAGAAAATCCAAGCCTCGCTCCAAGTAGACAGTAAAGAAGGAGCAGGAACAGAGATTACGTTAACCGTACCAAGAATGGGAATTGAAGGGAGTGACTTACGTGATCAAGCTTATGCTAGTCGATGATCATGCGGTATTGCGTGATGGTCTTAAAAACATAGTAGGAATGGAATCCGATATTGAAGTAGTGGCAGAAGCAGTAAATGGGAATGATGCGATTGCGAGGGTAGATGAGGTTCTACCGGATGTCATTCTAATGGATATTAATATTCCTGAAAAAAATGGCATAGAAGCAACAAGTGTGATAAAAGAGCGTTATCCGGCTGTTAAAATTCTCATTTTGACCATGCATGATCATGATGAGTTCTTTATGTCAGCCATTCGCGAAGGCGCAGATGGATACCTTCTGAAGGATGCTCCTTCACAGCATGTCATTGATGCAATTCGAGCGGTTGCTAATGGTCAGTCGGTTATTCATCCTGCTATGACAAAGAAGTTTCTAGGATTCCACCAGCAGAAGGTAGAGCCTGCCGAAGAAAAGACTGATTCCGTGCTGACCGTACGGGAGAAAGAAGTGCTCTTGTGTCTGGTTAAAGGAATGAATAACAAGGAGATCGCACAAAGTCTATATATCAGTGATAAAACCGTAAAAATCCATGTCAGCAACATCTTCAAAAAACTTGGCGTAAAAAGTCGTTCCCAAGTCGTCATCTATGCCGTCCAAAACCAGCTCGTCCCATTATCATAAAAGGAAAGTGTAAAGGGTGTCAGGCACCGTGTGAAAAATTCACATAGTGCCTGACACCCTTGCTGCTTCTAAACGGACTACGTCCTATAACTAAAGTACGAAAGTAAAATAGTACTTATTCTATCCATAATTACTCCCTTTGCTGAATAGTGTTTTCGTCCCCTTTTTTAGACAATAGACCTAACAACTATTAGTAGAAAAGGGGAATGGAATGTGAAAAAGAAAAGGTGGTTATCAGTCTTTCTTACTCTCGTTATACTACTATCGATTGTAATTCCTGGCCTATCAAAAGCGAACGCTGAAGGGACCTCTGCTTTCATCGATAGTAAATTGATTAAAGCACTCGAAACAGCCGTTGACCCCTTACAGGTCATTGTGACCTTTGATGGACAGGGAGCGCCTACAAAAGACCAGCTTAATCTATTAAATAGTCTAGGAATCTCTAAGGGGCTCTCAATGAAAGCTTTACCAATGGCGGGAATACTTGCAACGAAGGATCAAATCAATAAACTAGCTGCTTCTCCTGGAGTAAACTCAATTTATTTAAATCGTAAACTCACGTATTACAATGCAGATGCGACCAGTTTAACAGGGGTAGACAAAGTCCGAACAGATACAGCAATGCAAAAGGTAAATGGAGGATTGCCAATAACAGGAAAAGGGATTGGTGTGGTGATCAACGACAGCGGCGTGGATGGAACGCATAAAGATCTGCAATTTGGCAGTCACCTAGTCCAAAACGTGATGGCCAGTACAAATTTAAACAGCTTGGAACCTAGTTTACTGCCAATCACTTATGTAGAAAATGTCCCAAACACGGACTCTAATTCCGGGCACGGTACGCATGTTGCCGGTATTGTTGGCGGGACAGGAGAAAGCTCAAATGGGAAATATGAAGGAGTTGCTCCAGGTGCTAGCTTAATAGGATATGGTTCAGGTGCAGCCCTCTTTGTTCTTGATGGCATTGGCGGATTCGATTATGCTATCACCCATCAATCTGAATATAATATTCGAGTGATTACAAATTCCTGGGGTTCTTCAGGCGACTTTGATCCCAACGATCCGATTAATATTGCTAGTAAGGCTGCCCATGACCGTGGCATTACCGTCTTATTCGCAGCAGGGAATGAAGGCCCAGGGGAAAACACTCACAACCCTTACGCGAAAGCTCCATGGGTCATCTCTGTGGCTGCCGGAGAAAAAGATGGATCGCTGGCAGATTTCTCTTCAAGAGGGACAAAAGGAGTCGGTGGTACCTTTGAAATGGATGGTAAGACGTGGACATGGAATGATGAACCAAGTGTGACCGCACCAGGAGTAGATATTATTTCAACTCGAGTCCTCGCTCCTGTCTCAACGTTAGGTGCAACAACAGATGCGGAGCTAATTGAACCAGCCTACCTGCCATATTATACAGCCATGAGTGGTACCTCCATGGCAACACCGCATGTGGCTGGGATTACTGCACTCATGTTAGAGGCAAAGCCCACGTTGTCACCAGATGAAATCAAGAAAATTTTACAGGATACGGCCACAAATATGCCTGGCTATGAAACATGGGAAGTGGGAACCGGCTATGTGAATGCCTATGCAGCACTTGATGCTGTCTTGTTTGGAAACCAATATGGATCAACCGTAAATGCCTATCAACCATTCAATAGTAATGTCAAATCAACAGTCACGAGGTCTCCTTTTGAGGTGGAGTATAATCCATTATTATTATCGTCAAACACCTACTCCTTTTCGGTGGCAGAAGGAGTTTCCCAACTCTCTGCTCGAATCGATGCAACAGGATTGCTGGGGCAAACAGGAAACCCAGTGAATCTTATTTTAGTCGCACCAGACGGGACAGAGTATAGCTCGGGGATCAGTTTATTGTTCACCCTTTATCCTGATAGGACGGCTTCCGTCAATTCACCAATGGCTGGAGAGTGGAAGGTTAGAATTGACGGGCTGCATGGCGACGAGGCCAACCCTGTTGGAGTGGGATTGCCCGAAACAATTCAAGGGACGGTTTCTATGGCGAAGGTGAGCGGCTACACCGGCCTGAAGGATATTTCTGGCGACCCTGCGGCCTCTGCCATCCAAATGGCTGTTAGCGAAAGGTTAGTTGACGGGTATGCGGATGGGACATTTAAACCAAAGCAAAATCTTTTACGAAAAGAGCTAGCCCATTATTTAGTCATGGGGACTGGAGTAAGGCAAAGTCAGACTCCAGTTTTAAAGGATGTGTCAGCAGGGGATGGACCATTCGCGAAAGCTGTTGTGGCAAAGGGAGCGGCTATACGTGATGCTGTTCAAACGCAGGGCGGCCTTATGCTTCTTGATGCAAACGGCAATTTTAATCCTAACGGTGAGGTCAACCGCGCAGAACTAGCATACTCCCTTGTTCAAGCGCTTGGTTTAGAAAAACAAGCCAAGGAAAAAACAGGAGATGTAACGGTCCTATACAAGGATGAGCGAATTCCAATTAAGGATAGCTCCTCTATTCCGGCATCACTTAGAGGGTATGTTCAGTTGGCACTTGACCTGAATATTCTTAATGCTACCTTCCAGGTGAAACAAGGAACGTATGATTTAGTCCCAACTGTCGAGGCCAGCTTCGAGCCAAGTAAAAAGGTAACAAGAGGCGATTATGCGGTCGCCGTAACGCGTTATTACCAGGCATGGTTTCAATAAAATGAAGGAGAGCAGTCACGAGCTGCTCTCCTTTTTTATGGAAAAATTGATATACTATAAATAGTATAAATTGATAGAGGATGATGATCATGGCACAGGCTAAAACCAATGCAATGCGCATACTGGATGCGAAAAAAATGGAGTATGACATGCTTATATATGATAATAAAGACGGAAAAATTGATGGGATTTCTGTTGCGGGAAAAATCGGACGGGAGCCAAAGGAAGTCTATAAGACACTTGTGGCACAAGGCCCAAGCAGAAATATTTACGTATTCGTCATTCCAGTTGCCGAGGAGTTGGATCTGAAAAAGGCAGCAAGAGCGGCTGGTGAAAAAAGCATGGAGATGCTTCCAGTAAAGGATATTCAAAAGTGGACAGGCTATATCCGTGGTGGCTGCTCCCCTATCGGGATGAAAAAAGAATACAAGACATTTTTGGACGAAAGCTGCAGAGAGCTTCACACAATGGTAGTTAGTGCAGGGAAGATTGGCGTGCAAATAGTACTAGAGCCTATAGTATTAAAAGAAATAACAAAGGCAGAGGTGATTGATATTACAAAATAAGAGGCTATGTTAAAGCATTAGTTGATTTGACACACCTGTTGATTGGAGCGGAAGGCGCGAAGACTCCTGCGGGAGTAGCGGTCACGGGAGACCCCGCAGGAGTGAGCGACGAGGAGGCTCCCGGAACGCCCCGCGGAAAGCGAAGTGCCTGGAGCGGAAATTAACAGACAAATTTAACAGAGCAAAATGAGAAAAAGATGAATTTTTCCATAGGCACTCACCTATAGCCCACAAATGCATATGATAGGGTGTAAATATCTCACCTAATAACTGGCCATTAAATAGGACTAGAGAATGAATGAGGCGCAGTTGAGTAGCTTAAAAGGGAGTGTTGATGAGTGGTAGGAAAAATTAGAAATTATTTTGCTGGCGGGAACACAGCCAGAGGTTTCCATAACCTTTACGATTCCAATCTTCAAGGATTAGAAAGGTTGTTTATTCTAAAAGGCGGTCCTGGAACAGGTAAATCCTCATTGATGAAAAAAATAGGCAACGAATGGGTGGAACAAGGCTATGATGTGGAGTTTTTACATTGTTCCTCTGATAATAATTCCATCGATGGCGTGATCATTCCAGCATTAAAGGTTGGGATTGTTGATGGAACCGCACCACATATTATTGAACCGAATGCACCAGGAGCAGTGGAGGAATATATTAACCTTGGTGAAGCCTGGAATGCCCGTGCACTTAGTGTGCAGAAAAATGTGATCCAAAAGCTAACCAGACAAATTAGTCAGTCCTTTCAAAAGGCCTACGCGACATTTCATGAAGCATTAGAAATTCATGATGATTGGGAAAAAATTTACATTAATAGTATGGATTTTAAAAAGGCCGATCAATTAACAAAAAAATTAATTGACACCTTCTTTGGAAAAATGAAATTGAATAAAACGCCTGATGTTCGTCATCGATTCTTAGGTGCAGCCACACCTAAAGGCGCCGTTGATTTCGTTCCAAACTTAACAGAGGAGATTCCTAAACGCTACTTCATTAAAGGCCGACCTGGTTCTGGGAAATCAACGATGTTGAAAAAACTAGCTGCGGCTGCCGAGGAGCGCGGTGTGGATGTAGAGATTTATCACTGCGGCTTTGACCCAAATAGCCTCGATATGTGTATTTTTAGAGAGCTCGGCATCGCAATTTTTGATAGTACGGCTCCACATGAATACTTCCCAAGTCGAGATGGTGATGAAATCCTCGACATGTATGAGCTTTTGATTGAACCGGGAACAGACGAAATTTTTGCAGATTTTATCAGTAAGATTTCTGCCAAATACAAAAATAAAATGACTGAGGCAACCAGCTATCTGGCTAAAGCTAAAGAGCTGCACGATGAGCTTGAGGAAATTTATGTAGCTGCAATGGACTTCTCGGTAGTAGAAAAAATTCAAAGTAAAATTGCTGGGGAAATAAAAGATTTAGCGGCTTCTACTGTTTTATAAGCTTATCTAAGGGGGCAAACCTCACTACATTACAGTGGGGTCTGACCCCTTTTCCAATTTATTTCTTTTGTTTCTTCTTTTGCGTATGATTGTTTTTATTGCCCTTACTGTTATCGCCACTTACAAATTCAGTCGAAAACTCCGCTTCCGCATGCCCTGCTTGAGGGGAATTTTGATTTTTGCTACCTTTGTTATATTTCTTAGTCATGGTTAATCCCTCCTTGTTATTTGTAGTTTGCTGTTTGGGTGTGTTTTCATGCTAATAAATAAAGGGTAAACTGGAAAAAAACAGTAATAGGAAGGAGGCGTTTTTTTGCCAACCAAAATAGAAAAGCTAACAAAATTGTTTGAAGCGAACCGCAATGAGCAAGAGGCGGAGCCGATGAAGAAGTATTTAAAGAATCATTTTTCCTTTTTAGGAATCAAGTCCCCTATAAGAAAAGAGCTAGAAAAGGAATTTTTTAAAGAAACAGGAATGTTGAAAGAGCCATTGGATCAAGAATTTATTATTGAGCTTTGGGAAAAGGATGAGCGAGAATATCAATATTCGGCCTTAACTTATTTGGAAAAATCGTTAAAAAAGCTACAAAAAGAGGATTTAGCCTTAATGGAAAGATTAGTATTGGAGAAATCCTGGTGGGATACGGTAGATGCCATTGCGGCTAAGCCAGTTGGTAAAATTGCGGAGAAGTTTCCAGAAATCATAGAGGAAGTGATTGACTGCTGGGCAGTACATGACAATATGTGGCTGCGACGAACTGCGATTCTTTTTCAGTTAAAATACAAAGAGAAAACCGATGAAGAGCGGCTGTACGGATACATAAAGAGCAATTCTGGCAGTAAGGAATTTTTTATCCAAAAGGCCATTGGCTGGGCACTCCGGGAATACTCCAAAACCAACCCGGCCTCGGTGAAGCAGTTTATCAATGAAAACAGCCTTGCCCCGTTAAGTGTAAGGGAAGGAAGCAAATACGTAGATTGAGCATTAAAACGATACTGTATAACTATTCATGTTAGAATGGGCATAATGAAAAATTATGGAAGGTGAGACAGCATGATTAAATGTATTGCATCAGACATGGATGGAACATTATTGAATTCCACACAAACGATCAGTGAAGAAAATAAAGAGGCGATTTTAAAAGCACAGGCACAAGGAATTGAATTTGTTGTGGCGACAGGAAGGTCCTATCAAGAGGCGACCTATGTGTTAGCTGAAGCCGGTTTAAAATGCCCCGTAATTGGTGTGAATGGTGCAGAGGTGCGCTCAAAGGACGGTGAAGTTCTTGCTTCCACTCCAATCAGCAAAGAATTGGCTAGAAAAGTAGCGGCAAAGCTGATTGAAAAAGAGGTTTATTTCGAAGTGTATACGGACAAAGGTGCCTATACAATTGATGCGGATAAGGCAGTCTCCATTTTAGTGGACATTGTTGTCAGTGCGAATCCAGAGGCAAATGTCCAAGAGATTGTGGAGGCGGCCGGGGCAAGAATACGAGATGGCTTAATTCATACCATTGAGGATTATGAGGTCTTATTTGAAAGCGATGACTATCAAATCTATAAATTTCTTGCATTTGATTTTGACGAAGACAAATTGGAAACAGCTAACCAATCTCTTGCTGAGTTGGATGATCTGGCTGTATCCACCTCAGGTCATGAGAACTTGGAAATTACCAATAAGAATGCTCAAAAGGGAATTGCGCTTGCAGCTTTTGTGAAAGCAAAGGGAATCGAGTTATCGGAGACAATGGCGATTGGCGATAACTTTAATGATGTCTCGATGTTTGAAGCAGCAGGAAGATCGGTTGCGATGGGAAATGCGGGCTCGTACATAAAGTCCATTTGTGATGCAGTGACGGATACCAACAATGAACATGGTGTAGCGAAGGTAATTCTCGAGGTTTTGCTGAATGATTTAAATTAGTGGTTTAACGGATGAAGGACATTTTTGGCTAAAACCCAGGTAGATTTGTCCTTCATAAGGTGGATGAAGGACATTTTTGGTAGAACTCTAGGTCATTTTGTCCTTCATAGGGTGGATGAAAGACATTTTTGGTAGAACTCTAGGTCATTTTGTCCTTCATAAGGTGGATGAAGGACATTTTTGGTATAATCAAAGGTAATTTTGTCCTTCATAAGGTGGATGAAGGACATTATATAGTAAAATCCCGGAAGGTTTGTCTTTCATCAGGCTAGTCTCCCGGGATTTTTAGGTTCCTGACACCTTACAGGATCTCAATTTTCAACGAGTACACTTGGGAGACGAGGAGTTCTTCGTATTGTTTTTGGGCTTGGAAATAGACCTCCTGCTCGCCGTACGTAGGATTTTCTTTTTTGACCTTTGCAATCAGGTCTTTTTGGACCTTTTGCGCAAGAACAATCATCTGGTATTGCTGTTTTTCAGTCGTCCAAAACTTCTCTTCTCCATATTCGGTAATTAACTTTTTAGCAGATTCATACTGGTTATACTGTTCGCGGGCTTTACCCAAGGCCGCATCCACTTCGGTAGCCGTTGCCTGATGCCCTTTTTCGTTCGCAAGCATTGCCATTGAGCGGAGTCGGATAATTTGTGTTACTATTTGATTCTTATTGTCATTTACTTTCTCCTGCGATTCTAAGTAGGACAACTCTTCCTCTAATTGCTTGCCTGTGTACTTCTTCTTAGCGGCCTCGCGGTTGATTTCAAGCTGCAGTTCATTAATAAACTTATAAAACGCTACATCCTCATTTGTAATCCAGTCACCGTTAATTTTGGCAACACCTTTAGGCTTCGTTACGTTGATGTCGATAACCTTTTCTGTCTTTTTTCCGTCTTTTTCAATTACAAACGCAGCTTCATATTTGCCGCCCATAGGTAGATTCACTTTACTAGAGTACATACCATTTTTGCCTTCCGCAAACGTTACATCATACGACCCATGATCCATATTAGTCATCGATAATTGTGCGGTAACCTTCAGGCCTTTAACAGCCTTCTTGTTTTCCATAACCTTTATTTCAAACGGCATTGCAGTATCCTTTTGATAGTAAAGCTCCTTTGTTACATCAATCTTATAATCAGGGCCGCTGCTGCAGCCGGTTAGTACACTAATCAACAGAAGTAAGACGAGCGTGAGCCGTGTCTTCATGAGCCGATTCCTCCTAGGTTATGAGTGCTTAAAAATTCCTCTACTGTATACTTTTCCATTTTTCCATCATTTAAATAAGCCACATGAGTACACACCTGTTTAATTTCATCCAGATGGTGAGAGGAAAGCAAAATGGTTTTATCCTGAAGGGAGCCTAACACCTCTAAGATTTCCTTTCTTCCCATGGGATCAATCCCACTTGTCGGCTCATCGAGAATAAGAATGTTTGAATCTTGATACAAGGTAATCGCTAGGCCAAGACGCTGTAGCATTCCTTTTGAATATTTCTTCACCTGGACATCACGGTCGTCCCATAGCCTCACAGAGGTCAGTACCTGTTGGATTCGCTCCGTGTTTGCTGTTTTAAAGACAGCTTCTGCAAAAAAGGTCATATTCTCAAGACCTGTCAGCATGGGATAGAGCATAAATTTTTCCGGTAAGTAAGCAATGGCCTTCTTCCATTCATTGTTTTTCTTCGTGACCTCAACCCCATTAATGGAAATTGACCCTTGCTTAATGGGTAAGAGCCCTAGAAGACTATTTATAAAGGTTGATTTACCGGCCCCATTGCGGCCGACAAGGGCACAAATTTCATTTTTATGAATCTCTAGAGTAACCGCATCTAATACTAGTTTTTTCCCGAAGGATTGGTCTAAATTCGTAACATTAATCATTCATACCCCTCCTTACGGTTGAAAAGAATCGCAGTCGTATACGATACAAATAGCCAAAATACGAGATTTCCCAGTAAAAAGAATACGGGCTTCGTCCACATAAAGGCCTGCAAGAGTCGTGACATATGGCCGAAGGAATACACGCCCATTCCTGTTTCGAGGAACATCCTCCCTGCTTGTAATGGATTTGAAAAGTAAGCGGATGAAAAGAGTTTTACATTTTCATGGGTCACGTCTGGTAAAAACGAGAGCAAGATAAAGTCGTGTAAAAAGAAAAAGTAAAACCAGACGAAAATCGTATAGCCGATAATCTGCATCCGTGAACGGCTAAAGCTGCCGATGGCCGCCCCCATTTGTAAAAACACGAGTGCCAAACAGGTAATGGTTACTACAAAGATGAGATAGCCCTTCATATCTAGTTGGAAGTTAAACTTTAATAATAATAGATACAAGAAAAACCAAACTAGAAGCGGGACTAAAACCACGGTATACAGCCCCAGACTTTTTTTTACGAAGAAGGTGGAAAAATTGTCTTTCTTCGTAAGCAGCATAATTAACGTTTTTTGTTCCTTTTCCTGAAAGATGGAGAAGGCCCCGATGAATAAGCAAAGGATCGGGATAAAGTATATAATCGTATCAAATAGATTAATTAAGAGAACATAAAAGCCTTTATCAAATGAAAGGACAGAGGAGCGAAACAATATACTGATCGAAATGAGAACAATGATACTTAATGAAAGCCATAGTCCTTTTCCCCTTATATTTTCCTTCCATTCCTTCCAAATGTAATGCATAGTAGATGTCTCCCTTTTATTAAAATTAAAACCACCATCAGCAGACCGATAACAGCGAGTAGAACAGGTAAATGACTACTTTTTTTAGCTGCTAACGGATGTGGGTCCGTAAACATAACTTCGTCGTTTGTTAAAGTGGCATTAATTTTTTCATAGATTTTAATGGCTGGGCTTTTTAAAAATAAATGGGTTAATTCCTGGTCCTCGATCAGCTGATGGAGAGAAGAATGATAGGTTACCTTAAAATCGCCAATTCCGTCTTGATTTAAATCAGTGAGTGGAAAAGCCGTTCCCCAATCATTTCCCTTCCCATCTTTACTCCAAAAGTTGCTGTCTCCATGACCGCCAAGGGTGACAGCAGGCAGCGTATTTTCAGTAATCTGGTTTAGCGAGAAAATTTGGTCATTGGAACTAGCCCAAAGCTCAATTCCAATTTGGTTTTGGATGATTTTGTTTTTTATAATGATGTTTTTGGTTGATTGATCAATATACATGCCCCGTTGGTTCATGTAGAACGTATTATTGTCTATATAATTATCATTGGCTTGTAGGAGTAATAAGCCGAACGATTGATTTCCATAGTTAACGATAAATTGATTGTCTTCAAGTTTTAGATGATTCGAGTTCATGACGGCTGCGCCGCCTGTGTTCATGGTGAAAATATTCCGTTTAAAAATATTTTCATCAGAGTACATATAATGTAAGCCATATCTAGTATTACTAATGTTATTATCCAAGATTTTATTATTATTAGCATAATCAAAGAACATGCCATCACGCGTGCCTTCAATTGTATTATGAGAAAGTAAGTTATCTTTTGCGTAATAAATGTGCAGGCCATTTCCTTGTGCGGCGATCTCTCCTTTGCCCATTCCTTTAATATCGTTATATCGAATGGTATTGTGGTGAGCCTGGCTTAAATAAATCCCATGAAAGGAATGACGGATATGGATGTGTTCAACCACATTATTGTTGGTATAAACCTTGATTGCTGCATACTCTTCTGCAGAGTTTCGATTCATACTACTATTTGTAACGGTAAGATGGCTCAGCTTCACATGGGGGGATTTGATTGAAATGACATTCCCCGTTCCGTCTCCTTTAATCACGGTTTTATTTGAACCTACTATTGTCATGCGTTTATTAATGACAATATTACCTACATACGTTTTATCCTCGAGCTTTAATACCGCTCCTTCTTTCATGCTGTCGATCAACGCTTGTAAGTTTTCGGCCGCCATATTTTTCTCAGGTTTCATAAGTAAAAAGAGAGAAAAAATGAGAAGTAGGAGCGCTAATTTTTTCATCTTACTCGATCCTTCCATAAAGGAATTAGTAATAAAATAAAGGCAGCAATCACAAAATAGATCCCTGTGCCAAGCATACTGTGTGTGGTAAAATTGGCAACCGTGTTTTCCCCAATAATCGGAGGGACAAATGGATCGATTTTGATGGGAGCTTTTGGACTCAAGTTTGTTCCGTATCGTTGCAGTGCAAAGTGGAGGTCTAAGATTCCAGTCACACCGACAAGGGCAATGATTCCTATTAATCCATAAAGGACTTTCTTGTTTCGAAGAATAGCAGTTAAAAGAGTTAGGCCAGCTAGTCCGCCGATAATATAAATAAGGTAGGAGAGTTCCGGAAAATTCTTTTCACTGAAATTTGACATTCCAATATAGTGATTTAGGCCGTTGATAATGTCTATTTCTCCTTTAAGCTTGTTTGGATAAACAATAATATTTAACCCTTCGGGATATTGTGGTGCGTAAAAAACCATTTTCCACCAAGGGAAAAACATGGAGATAACAATCAAAACGGCAGATAATGCAATCAATAAAGAGGAAATAACCGACAATTTCTTTTCTTTCTTTCTATCATTCAAGTTAATCACTCCTAAAATGCAGTTAGCTAAATAAAATGGAGGCGGGCTGACCACGTTGCAGTTAAGTCAGCCTCGCCATTCATGACATTAGTTCTTCGGCTTAACAAGGAAGTAGCCGTTCATTTCCTGATGCAGTGCAGAGCAGAAGTTCGTACAATAGAGTGGGAAGGTTCCTGCTTTATCAGCGGTGAACTCCATTGTGTTTGTTTGACCTGGCTGTACTTCCATGTTTAAGTCATAGCTATTAATGGCAAAACCGTGGGTAATATCCTCATCGAAGTCGATATTGGTTAAATGGATAAATACATGATCACCTTGATTCACTTCAATGACGTCAGGGCGTTTGGATTTTGCGTCAAAAATAAATCTTGAGCGCATGGCAATGCCATACACATGTACTTCGTTTCCTTTACGAACAATTTTTGTATCACTTTGCTTGTAAACAGCATCTTTATTCTTCGTATCCTTTGGATATACATTAATTGTCTTGATTTTGTCTGCTTTAATCATCTGAGCATAGTGTGGTTCAGGATCAACTGGTGCAGACATGATGACCTTCATCTTGCCGCTAATATCAATTAATTGCATGGATTCTGGATGTGAAGGACCAACTGACAAGTACGTATCTTTGGCAATCTTGTTTAATGCAATGAGCCATTTACCATCAGGTGCAACGGTATCTCCCTCAGCGGAAACAGAGTGTCCTGGAGAGTACTGCACAGGTACACGGTCTAATGTTTTACCTGTTTTAGGGTCCCACTTAACAATCTCAGATGAAATGAACATGGTTGTATAAGCCATACCTTTATCATCAAATTGAGTATGAAGTGGTCCAAGAGCATTTTCTGGGTTTACTTCTCTTTCCATCACAGATTTATAGTTAAGAATAGGAATTCCGTTTCTTTCACCAGCAAAGTCTTTATTTTCAACCGCTTTAAATGCTTTTTCAAAAGAGAAAACCGTCATCGAAGGTGCAAGTTTTCCTGAAGCAATGAAGTATTTTCCATCAGGAGTAACGTCCACACCGTGTGGTGATTTCGCAACAGGCACTAAATAGATTCCACCCTTTTGCTTTTCTGGGAAAATCATCTTTTGGCCATCAACTTCTTCATACTTACCTTCCTTGACCATCTTCTCAAGCTCTTTCCAATTGAAAAGAACGATATAGTCACGGTCTGCCTGTGATGCATTAATTTCCATTGTTGTTGTTGATTCTTCCGTGTTATAAGTTGTCATAACTGCCCAATCAGCAGAGCCTTTTTTCCCTGCATCGGAAAGGTCATAGGACCATGGTGGAAGAGCAACTTGGTAACCAATGTTTAGCTTTACATTTTTCTCGTCAAACGTAACGGCAGACATGACACCGCGATATTTAGTACTGTAATCATCAAGGGATTCATACTTCTGCCCAAGCGGTACAGCGAAACGAGTTGGTAAGAACATATACTCTGTGTTTTCGGTAACAAAGGCTGCACAGTGAGGGCCAGCCGTATTTGGCACCTTAATAATGTCTTTTGTTGTGAATGTTTTTAAATCGACAACTGCTGCTCGGCTATTACCTACATCTGTTGCAAACATCCATTTTCCATCATAGTCACCCTTTGTTTCTGAGAAGGCTGGGTGATGAAGATCTCCCCAAGTGTAACCACCCATTAATTTTTTTGAATGTTCATCAAAGCCATAACCCGTTGCAGAATCTTGTGAGAAAACAGGAATGGTTCTTATTTTACGCATGGAGGGAACACCGTAAATAAACATTTGTCCAGAGTGACCTCCAGAGGCAAAAAGATAATAATCATCTTTTTGACCAAATGGAACATATACCTTTTCAGCGTCGCTCTTGGTGCTAGATGCAGCCTCTGTGTTTGTCTTTGTTGAAAAATCAGCAAATGAAATCGTAGCTGCTACAAACCCAGCGAGTAATCCCGACGCAATCGGAATCCATTTTTTCATATACTTTGACACCACCTTGTTAATTATTTTGCTTCAGATGCTTGTTTAAGAAGATCTAAAACCTGCGTGCGCTCATCGTCTGTTAATGGGTTTTTGCTGATAACACCAGACATAACAGCTGATGTTGGTTGTTTCAAGAATTCTTCAATTGGCTTGCCGTGCTTACCTTCAACGTTAACAAATGCCTGTGAAAGGTCTGGTCCTACTGCACCAGCTTTAATATTTAAAGATTCCACACTGTGGCAAGCAAGACATCCCTTTTTGTTAAGGATATTGTCTTCGCTAACAGATGCACTGCTTGTTTCTTTAGCAGCAGTACTTTCTTCTTTGGTTTCGGTTGTGGCCTTTGTTTCTGTTTGGGCTGTTTGAGATGGCTGATCAGAAGCGCCCATAATGACGCCGAAAACTAGGTAGCCAACACCAAAGCCGAGTAATAGGCTTATAGCAAAGCTTAAAATTGCCTTATTCATTCTGTCCCCTCCTTTTTTTTCAAATGAACACCTTCATCCTAAATGGAATGCCAGTAGAAAATTGTGATGTATAGCACAGTTTTATTTTTCTTTATGAACGTTTTGTGACTGGGATGGTAAAGCCTCGCACTGTCGCGGTTTTAAAAAATTGAACGTTTTGTGAATCTCGTCACTACATCAGGGTTGGAACTTAATTACAATGAATGGTAGAAATGAGTGAATGAAGAGGTGGTGGGTAAAGTGAATCAGTCGGAGTGTGTAAAGGATTTGCATTTATCGGTTTATCAAGAGGGGAAGCATCTCGACTTACTGCGGAAAATTGTCATCTTTAAGGATTTATCACATAAATCCCTTCAAGTAATTGAAAAACGGATTCAGACATTTACTTTTAATAAGGGGAAAAAGATTATTTCAGAGGATGAAGTAGCACGAGGGGTTTACTTTGTCCGTTCCGGAGCTGTAAAACTGACAAAGCAGGATGAGAATGGCAATGAAATCATTGTTTGTGTGAAGCAAAAAGGGGATGTGTTTGCCGAAGCAGGCTTGTTTACGCAAAAAACAGCTAAGTATCCGGCAACGGCCACGATGCTGCAGGACGGCGTGATTCTGTTCTTGGATAAGTTGGAATTAGAGAAGGATTTATACAATGATCCTGAGCTAGCGATGCAAATGATTCGTTATATGAGTGATAGTTTAAGGGACATGACGTCTCAGCTAAGGGATGTTGCTTTGCTGGATGTGTATGCAAAAACGGTGAAGACTCTTGAACGGCTAGGTGAGAAGTTTAATGAAGGGAGAGCCCGGTGGGATATTGAGATTCCATTGACCGTTCAGGAGTTTGCGACGGTAGTGGGAACAACAAGGGAAAGCGTCAGCCGCGTGTTTTCAAAGTTGAAGAAAGAAGGATTAATTGATTTAAAGTCTAGAAAAATTGTTATTTTGGATTGGTGCGGTCTTTGTACTTTGTTGCATCGGGAGTATTAGAATAGGCGAGGGTGTAGATGCTGATCTACGTGAACTGACAGGGAAGAAAAGTGAGGAACGGGTAACGTAGAGGCGGTCTACGTGACTGAACAGGGAAAGAAAAAGGGAAAAGGGAACCCTTTTTCCCTTTGGCTTAAGTCGCATAGCCCCTCTCTATGAACCGTTATTCCTTTTTTCCCGTTAACACCGGTCGCATAGCCCCCCTCTATGAATCGTTTTTTCTTTTTTCCCGTTAACACCGGTCGCATAGCCCCCCTCTATGAACCGTTTTTTCTTTATTTCAGTTAAAACCGGTCGCATAGTCCCTCTCTATGAACCGTTATTCCTTTTTTCCCGTTAACACCGGTCGCATAGACCCCCCTCTACGCGCCCTTTTTCTTTTTTCGCTTTGGCTTCGGTGAGATCGTAGAAGCAGTCTCCCAGACCGAACAGGGTAAGATAGGGGTAACATAGAAACAGACTACGTTACTCAAATAGACAAGGAAAGAATAACAAGTAACATAAACACAATGAAAAAAGCCCTTCGTGCGCGAAGGGCTGTTAGTTTGCAAACTTATAGGTCCAAAAACGTTCGTTATTAATCCAAATCATGATTTGCGGGTCTTGATTTTTCAGCTTCTCTTCCATACCAATGAACATCTGCTCTGTCTGCGAACGGTGTGCTTGGATGGCTGCGAGCTTTGTTTGGCCCACTGGGGCAATATTGTTGATAATATCCGCTTCCCCAAGCTCTTCGACACAATTATTAGAGAAGGCGACACAGTGTAAGGTCGGCCTTGCAGCGGCAGGCATCTTCTCAACCGCTCTAACGACCGCCGCACCGGTGGCATCATGATCAGGGTGAACCGAATAACCCGGGTAAAAAGTGATAATTAAGGATGGATTTAGTTCGTCTATTAAGGCTGACATCGTGTTAGTCAGCTTCTCATCATCTTCAAATTCAATCGTTTTATCACGGAAACCAAGCATGCGAAGGTCTTGAATACCCAACACCCGGGCAGCCTCCTTCAATTCCTGCTTTCTTATTTTAGGCAGATTTTCCCGATTGGTAAAAGGGGGATTGCCCATATTTCTTCCCATTTCCCCTAATGTTAAACAAGCATAGGTAACAGGAGTTCCATTCTGAACATGAGTCGCAATCGTACCTGATACACCAAAAGCCTCATCATCAGGGTGAGGAAAAACAACCAAGACATGGCGCTCTTTTTTCATAGTTCATTCTCCTTTCCGAGATAACTGTTCAGCACTCCTTACTCAAATGGAGTATGGCTGATTTCAAGGGCAACGGCCAGCTTTCCTTCGTGGTCATGGCCGGCTAATAATAGATGGTTCTCTTCGTCGATTTCAAAGTGGGTAATCCCCTCTGCGTAAATCCAACCGAGGTTGATTTTTAGACCGACGCGATACGGACCATTTCCTGTGATCTTTCCCAATTCATAACGGACAAGGGCGTTACGAATATAGGCTCCAGCGGAAAAGAAAGATTGATCTTTATGTGATGCATAAGCACCATTGGTTGTTTCAAGGTGAATATAAACATCTTTGTTTGCAAAGCCATTAATGGCCTCTTGGACACGGCTTAACTCCACTAACTCCATGCCTAATGACCTCCTTCCCTTCGTTTCAAAAGCAGAATCTATAAACTATTCTTATTTAATAATGTAACTATCATACTAAAATCATTTAAAAAATGCGAAATGATTGCTTGAAAAGGGCTGACTCTTTGGCAATTGAGTCAGCCCTTCCATATTATTTACTCACAATCGTCGCAGAATTCTGTTACAGATTCGGTACCACGGTAGGCACCGTGCCAAGTCGGACCGACGAATTGGTTTAAGCGGAATCCTTGTTGGATGGCGGCTGTAATAAATTCCTTGGCCACATCCACTGCATCATAAACGGATTTCCCTTTTGCAAGCTCAGCGGTAATAGCTGACGAATACGTACAGCCTGCACCGTGCGTATATGTCGTTTCGAATTTTTCTGACTCGTAAAGTTTAAATTCTTTTCCATCATACAGCAGGTCAACCGCTTTTTCTTCAGAGTGAAGCTTGCTGCCGCCCTTAATTAACACAAATTTAGCGCCCTGCTCATGGATTTTCACAGCCGCTTCTTTCATTTCCTCAACAGTGCGTGGTGTCTTCATTCCAGCAAGCTGTCCTGCTTCAAAAAGGTTAGGCGTAACGACTAAGGCACGTGGTAAAAGAAATTCGCGCATTGCATCGGTTGTCTCCGGATTCAATACCTCGTCTTCGCCTTTACAAACCATTACCGGATCGATGACTACTTTTTCTAATTTGTTTTCGTCAATCTTTCTTGCAGCTAATTCAATAATTTCAACGGTTCCAAGCATGCCTGTTTTCATCGCGTCAATTCCAACGGATAGAACGGTTTCCAATTGAATCTCTAATGTATCTACTGCAATGGGAAACACACTATGGTGCCAGTCCTTTGGATCCATCGTTACAATTGTTGTCAGTGCCGTCATTCCGTAGACACCAAGCTCCTGGAATGTTTTTAAATCTGCTTGAATTCCTGCACCGCCGCTCGTATCTGAACCGGCAATCGTCATTACTTTTTTAATAGTCATTATGTAATCCTCCTTTTGATTTGAAGCCTTTCTATTTTGTCCAGTTCCAGCGCCTAGCCCCTCGGGTCTGACCAAGGCGCTTCTACTCTTCTTATTATAAATCATTCTCAGAAATATAACATAAATGTGATTTCCCTTTCAGGTGTATGATTTTAAATTGCTAATCCTTGACAGAAAAATGACAATTAGCCCATTTGTACTATTTGCATGCATGCAGCGTGATAAATATTACTTTCAAAAAAAAACTAGGAAAGTACGATGAGAATATAGGGAAGGAACTAAATTGTAACCGCTTACGAACGCCTGCAAAATAATATAAATACATTGGTTAACTTGTTGATTTGCAAAAATGTTAGAAATCTGACACAAATCTGAAACGAACAAGGAAACCCTACTGTTTCAAGAAGCGAAATAGTTTTATGCTCAAGAGCTAACAGGAATAACCCAATTTGGCGTAGTTACACTTTTCGACAAAGTGACAAATGTCGCTGAGGGTAATTGGTCCTATTTTTACAATGAATAAATAAAGAAAATCTAGATGGGGAGGGAAAACAATGAACCGCAAGGGTTGTCCTGATGAGTATCCAATTTCCTTGATCATTAACGGATATGAAATAGCCGTTTTTCAATTAACAAAATACGACCTAGAGGATTGGACCTATGGATATTTGTTTTCTGAAGGATTTATTCAGGAAGCAAGTGATATTGAATCCATCTTAATCAATGAGGAAATGGGCAGCATTCACGTTTCTCTCAGCTCCCATTTTGACGAAGAACAAGTTTTTTCAAAAAAGAAGCATTATACAGCTGGTTGTGGTAGGGGGGTCACCTTCTTTTCTATGACTGATGTGAAGAATTTTGACAGAGTAACCTCGAATAAAACCTATCTATTAAGCTATCTCTTAAAAAAGAGAAGTGAGTTTGCTCAGAATTCAGACCTTTACTTGGAGACAGGTGGTATGCATGGAGCCTGTATTATCGATGAAGACGGTAATATGGCCATTCGCGAAGATATTGGCCGACATAATGCAGTAGACAAGATTATTGGCTACGCAATAAGAAAACGGTTACAACCTGAAAGGTTAATTTTACTTACAACCGGTAGGGTTTCATATGAAATGCTCTCAAAAGCAGCCAAATTTGGCTTTCCTGTTATCGGATCACGTACGGCAGCCACCAAGCAGGCCGTACAGCTGGCAAAGTTTTTAAATATTGAGGTGATTGGCTATTTAAGAGGGAAAATGGCCACCATCTATACCACTAATGGCCGAGTGATTAATGATATAACGGCCGAGCTGCCTTTAGAGAGAAGCATTGAAGGGGGGAATCCATAACTAAGAGTTCAACAGTGTAAATGATAGAGAGATATATTTGGGATGTTCTAATCAATTTATGGGAAGGAGATTAGTGATGGTTGAAATGAACTTAAATCGCCGGCAGTTTTTGAAGCTATCTGGTGCGACTGCAGCAACTCTTGCTGTTGTGGAACTAGGCTTTAATGAAAAGAAGGCCTATGCGAAGTCAAAAGAATTCAAAATTGCTAAAGCTACTGTAACACCAACCATTTGCTGCTACTGTGGTGTCGGATGCGGAATCCTCGTTCACACCAAAAATAATACTGTGGTTTATACGGAAGGGGATCCGGATAACCCAATTAATGAAGGTAAGCTTTGTAGTAAAGGAACGACATTAAGACAGCTATATACATCTGAAAAACGGTTGACCAAACCACTTTATCGTGCTCCTGGAAGCAATAAGTGGGAAGAAAAAGAATGGGATTGGATGCTCGACACCATTGCCAAACGAACAAAAGAAACTCGAGACAGTTCATTTGTTGAAAAAGAAAATGGAATAACTGTTAATAAGACAGAAAAGATTGCCAGCCTTGGCGGCGCAGCACTTGATAATGAAGAAACCTATTTGCTCGCAAAACTAATGAGAGGGCTTGGTGTCACCTACTTAGAGCACCAGGCACGAATATGACATAGTTCTACGGTTGCCGGTCTGGCACCTACATTTGGTCGTGGAGCAATGACTAACCATTGGAATGATCTGCAGCATACTGATTGTGCGTTGATTATTGGCGCAAACCCTGCAGAAAATCATCCGATTAGCTTTAGATGGCTGACAAAAGCAAAGGAAAACGGAGGCAAAATCGTCAGTGTGGATCCACGTTACACAAGAACGTCTGCACAGGCTGATGTATATGCTCCGCTTCGCTCCGGTACGGATATTCCGTTCATCGGCGGGATGATTAATTATGCAATAGAAAACAATCTCATCCACAAAGAGTATGTTGCTAAATATACAAATGCAGCATTCATCGTGAAAGAGGGCTTTGACTTTAATGAAGGCCTTTTCTCCGGATACGATGAAGCTAAAAGAGCCTATGACAAAACAAAATGGGCAATTGAAGCAACAGAAGATGGGAAGCCAGTAAAGGATGAAACGTTAACTCATCCACGCTCTGTTTTCCAACTAATGAAGAAACATTATTCTCGTTATGATGTGAAAACAGTAACTACAGTAACAGGAACACCAAAAGAAGATTACTTAAAGGTGTGTGAAGCCTTCTGTTCAACAGGTAAGGTTGGAAAAGCAGGTACCATCATGTATGCAATGGGAACAACTCAGCATACTGTGGGCTCGCAAAACGTCCGTATCTATGCCATCCTACAGCTTTTATTAGGAAACATTGGATTACCTGGCGGCGGAATTAACGCAATGCGCGGTGAATCCAACGTTCAAGGCTCAACAGACTTTGGATTATTATTTGATAACTTAACTGGTTATCTGGGCGCACCAAAAGCAACGGTTCCTGAGCATGCCACGCTTAAAGGCTACTTAGAAAAAGAAACACCAAAAACAGGTTACTGGAGCAATAAGCCGAAATTTGTTGTTAGCTTACTAAAAGCATGGTATGGCGCCAATGGAACATCAGAAAATGAATTTGGCTATCAATTCCTGCCAAAAGGAAACAAAAACTACTCCCACATCAATTTATTTAATGCGATGTATAAGGGTGAGCTAGATGGTGCTTTCCTATTCGGAACGAACCCAGTAGTTGGCGGACCGAATGCAGGAAAAGAAAAAGAAGCATTAGGCAACCTTAAGTGGTTGGTTGCAATCGATCTATGGGAAACTGAAACGTCTGCGTTCTGGCAAAAAGAAGCGGGAAGTAACCCAGCAAAAATTAATACAGAAGTATTCCTACTTCCAGCCTCTGCTTCTTTTGAAAAAGAAGGAAGTGTATCGAACAGTTCACGTTGGATGCAATATCGCTGGAAAGCTATTGAATCAAGAGGCGAGGCAAGACCAGACCTTGATATTATTCACGAATTAGCCTTAAAGTTGAAAGCATTATATGCAAACAGTCCTAAATCAGCAGACAAACCGTTCCTAGCTCTTGATTGGAACTATGGAACAGGAGAAATTCCTGATATTGATCTTGTTGCCAAAGAAATCAATGGATATGACTTAAAAACAGGTAAATTGATCGCTGGTTTTGGGGCTTTATTAGATGATGGAACTACTTCTAGTGGTAATTGGATTTACTCTGGTTTCTATCCAGAAGAGGGTAAAAATAAATCCAAAAATCGCGATAACAAAGATACGGGCGGCGAGAACTACTTGAACTGGTCTTATGCATGGCCAATGAACCGCCGGATTCTTTACAACCGTGCATCTGCCGATCCTAGCGGTCAGCCGTGGAGTAAGGAAAAAGCAGTCATTTGGTGGGATGCTGCTCAGAAGAAATGGGTCGGAAATGACGTTCCAGACTTTAAACCAGTCGTAGCACCTACTGAACCAGGTGGTGTTGGTCCGTTTATTATGAATAAGGATGGTGTCGGTCTATTGTTTGCACCAACCTTGAATGATGGTCCCTTCCCAGAGCATTATGAGCCATTCGAAAGCCCGGTGGCGAATGCTTTTTCTAAGGTTCAATTAAACCCAGCAGTAGTGGTCATTGAAGGTGACTTCAATAAAAAAGGCGATAAAAAGAAATTCCCGATTATAGCAACCACCTACCGTGTTAGTGAACATTGGCAGTCAGGTTCCATGACAAGGAACCAGGAATGGCTTTCTGAATTAGCTGGTCATATGTTTGTTGAAATGAGCGAAGAGCTTGCTAAAGAAAAAGGCATTAAGAACAAAGACAAAATCATCGTCAGCTCTGCACGTGGAGAAATTAAAGCCTTTGCGATGGTGACAAAGCGCTTTAAGCCAATTGTCACTAACGGTAGAAAGGTTCATGAGATTGGAATGCCATGGCATTTTGGCTATAAAGGATTTGCTACAGGAGATACAGCCAACCGCCTGACTCCGCACATTGGGGATGCCAATACCATGATCCCTGAGTATAAAGCATTCCTCTGCGATGTTAGGAGGGCTGACTAATGACTAAATACGTAAAATACGTCGATGTAACCAAGTGTGACGGCTGCCGTGCCTGTATGGTTGCCTGCAAAAACTGGAACGACCTTCCGGCGGAGCCAACGGAGTTCTTAGGAAGTGTTCAATCCCATGCGAAAACAACAGCAGATACATGGAATGTCCTACAGTATATTGAGCATGAAAATGGAAAAGGGGATTTAGAATATCTATTCCGTCACTCATCCTGCTTCCATTGTACTGATGCTGCCTGTGAAAAGGTTTGTCCGGAGAACGCCATCAGCTATACAAAGTATGGCTCAGTGGTTATCGATCAAGACAAGTGTGTAGGCTGTGGATATTGTGTTCAAAACTGTCCATTTGAAGTGATTTCTTTAAAGACCTATAAAGATAAAAATGGTAAAGAGTACAAGAAGTCGCATAAATGCACGATGTGTACGGATCGTTTAGATGAAGGCCTTCAACCTGCCTGCGTAACCACCTGCCACACGGGAGCGATGGAGTTTGGTGATGCGGAGGCTATGATTCAAAAAGCAGAAAAGCGCGTGAAGGAAATCAAGGATCGTTACCCTAATGCCATGGTATACAACCCACAAGGGGTAGGCGGCACACACACTGTTTATGTGCTAGCGGAGAAACCATCTGTTTATGGGTTGCCGGAAAATCCAAAGGTTCCTACCTCTGCAGTGGCTTGGAAGGATTACGCACAGCCAATAGGTAAAATGATGCTTGGGGCGACAACCATGGCTGTTGTGGGTGCGTTCATTACCAATCGGTTATTTAATAAAGAAGGCAAAGACGAGAAGCAAGATGGAGGTGGTAGCCATGAGTAAAAAACAAAAGCCAGCCGTTCAAGTAAAGCGGTTTTCGAAGGCCTTTGTCTGGGCACACGCCGTCAATGCCATATCATTCTTTGCACTCTATATTACGGCACTGCCTATGTACACGGAATTCTTCGATTGGTTATATCCCGTTTTAGGCGGTCCAGAAGGAGCACGTCTTCTTCACCGAATCTTTGCAGTTGCATTTGTTACACCTACAGTTATTTGGGTAATTTTTGACTTTAAAGGCTTTAAGCGCTGGATGAGAGAGCTTATTACCTGGAAAAAAAGAGATCTTCAATTTTTTACTGAATTTGTTAAAGAACTTTTCGGCTTTAAATTTAAGCATGTTAGACAAACATTCTTTAACGCTGGTGAGAAGATTAACTCTATCATCCAAATTGTTACGGCGATTATGATTATTGGATCTGGATTTCCAATGTGGTTCCCACAATTCTTCCCAAGAGCTGTCGTTCAGTGGGGCTACTTTTTCCACAACTTCGGCTTTGGCCTAGCAATCGCTGTTGTTGTCGGACATATTTATTTGAGTGTTGTTCATAAGAACTCAAGACCAGGCTACTCCGGAGTTGTCACAGGAAAGGTTCCTGCTTGGTGGGCTAAAGAACACTACACCGAATGGTATGAAGAAGAAGTGAAAAAAGGCAACTTCCCTAAACTAGATGATCCTAGCAACAAGAAGAAAAAAGGCGCTTGATAGCCGATATGTAAATCAGGGCAATGGCTGTCAGTAACATGACAGCCTCTTGCTATTAATAGTGGATATGTTATTTGCTATGAGTTGATTGGAGCGGAAGGCACGAAGACTCCTGTGGGAGTACGGTTCAGGGGAGACCCCGCAGGCGCAAGCGCCGAGGAGGCTCGCCGAAACGCCCACGGAAAGCGAAGTGCCTGGAGCGTAATTCAACAGACAAGTTTAACAAAGACAAAATAAAAAATAAGCATCAGCAACTTTTGCTGGTGCTTTCTTTTTTTCTATTAAAAATAGGAACCATTCACTTCGTATTCTGCTAATTTTGCAAGCATACCTCTAAATTCATGTGGATGGCAAAATTCATCTTCATGAAAGTGCTTTTTCACCCAAGCAATTAATTCATTTGAGCTATTAAAATATTCCCCACTTCGATCACTTTTTCGAATGGTATATCTGCCATTGTCATCATCAACAGTTACCTCAACAGGGAGAGCTCCATCAAAACTGCATAGTGAAAATTCCATCCTCATCACATCCATTCCATATAATTTCCTTTAGTATATGTCCTTATGGTTCAAATTATATGCAAAAAAAGTATAGTTGTCAAAATATTTTAAAAATTCTATCATAAAAATGGTCATTGACTTAAATAGAGGTAATTGTTAAATTGTCTATAGTGTTATAAAACAAAGTTGGAAATGCTAAAAATCACTCTGCTGTTAGTTTTATACGATTTTGTGAATTTACTATGAATTTTATTGGATATTTAACGCAAATTGTTTTTTCAATACTATAATCATAGTAGAAATATACAACACTTAAAGGGGATGTAAATCCATGTTTTCAAATATCGGAGTACCCGGACTAATTTTGATCTTAACTCTTGCTCTTATCATTTTTGGACCAAAGAAGCTTCCAGAAATTGGACGTGCGTTTGGACAGACATTAAAGGAATTTAAAAAGTCGACACGCGAACTTACAGACGATGTAATGAAGGATATTGACGAAGAAAAGAAAAACTTGACAAAATAAGGTGTAAGATTTCGTGTCTTGCACCTTTTCTTCTCGGAATTTTAACTATAAATACATGAGAAAGCTTGTTATTTAATGCAGAATAAGAAACATTTTTAACCTTTGAAATTGGTAGGGGAAGTACATGGAAGATAAAGAATTAAATTTAGTTGATCACTTGGAAGAACTACGTAAGCGGATTATTATTTCCGCACTCGCTTTTATCGTCTTTTTTGCCATCGGTTTTATTTATGTGGATGATATTTATAAATGGTTCGTTCGCGACCTTGAAGTGAAATTAATGGTACTTGGTCCAAGTGACATTATTTGGATTTATTTTATGTTAGCAACTGTTGTAGCAGTTGCTGGGACGATACCCGTTCTAGCATTGCAAATATGGTTGTTTGTAAAACCAGCATTAAGACCAGTAGAAAGAAGAATCACGCTTTCATACGTACCAGCCTTATTCTTTTTATTTTTAATTGGTCTATCATTTGGTTATTTTGTTATTTTTCCAATGGTTCTTAAGTTCTTAGTGAATATTGGCGGTGATATGTTTGTTACCAATTTCACGGCCGATCGATATTTTAGTTTTATTATGAACATGACATTACCATTTGGAGTGTTGTTTGAACTCCCTGTTGTTGTTATGTTTTTAACCTCATTAGGAATTATTAATCCGTTTGTATTGGCGAAAATTAGGAAGTATGCCTACTTTGTTCTTATTATTATAGCTGTGGTAATTACACCGCCAGACTTTATGTCCGATTTTGTTGTAACCCTGCCATTGTTACTGCTTTATGAAATAAGTATTAACCTTTCTAAGTTTGTTTACCGAAAACGGTTAAAGAAACAACCGGAAGATGAATTAATAGAAGCATAGGAAAATGTAAAGACCTTAAGGGATGATTTCTCTTAAGGTCTTTTTTATTGGCTCTATAAATTGTCTGTTGATTTCCACTCCAGGCGCTTCGCTTTCCGCGGGCGTTCCGGGAGCCTCCTCGTCGCTCACTCCTGCGGGGTCTCCCGTGACCGCTACTCCCGCAGGAGTCTTCGCGCCTTCCGCTCCAATCAACAGGTGTATCAAATCATCATAATGCATTAACATAACCATTTAGTCGGTTGTATTTTCCATTATCTACAACTTATTAAAAGAAAATATTGTAAAAATGCAGTTAAGGATACTTTGTGTACTTTTTTGAAAATTCAAGACGAATGGCCTAGTGTTATACTACAATTTCTTTGAAATCAAGTAATATTTAATTTCATGAAAAGTGGAGGGGAAAGCGGATGAAGAGACAGAAAACAGTATACGAAGCCGCGATCGACCATGGCTTTAGCAGGCGTGACTTTATAAAAATGTGTACTGCACTTGCTGCTACATTAGGTCTAGAATTCACGCAGTCTGATCAAGTTGTGAAAGCAATGGAAACAAAAACAAGAGTACCGGTTGTATGGCTGCAATTCCAAGATTGCACTGGTTGTTCCGAATCATTCATTCGTTCATCACAACCAAAGACTGAAAGCGTTTTACTCGAAATGATTTCACTGGAATATTCAGAAGTTCTTTCCGCTGCTTCAGGGCATCAGGTGGAAGCTTCCATGAAACAAGTATTAAAGGATTATAAAGGGGAGTACATTCTAGCTGTTGAAGGAAGTATTCCTGATGATGATGCGTTCTTAACTGTTGCAGGGCAATCGGCAAAAGAAACTTTCTTAGAAATGGCAGCAGGAGCTAAGGCTATTGTCGCTTATGGTTCTTGTTCGTCATGGGGAGGAATTGCTGCTGCACACCCAAATCCAACGGGTGCAAAGCCAGTTACAAGCTTTGTAAAAGATACTCCAACAATTCTTGTACCGGGATGTCCGCCCATTTCAGAAGTAATGACGGGAGTGATTGCTCACTTTATTACATTTGGAAAATTACCAGAATTGGACCAGTTCGGACGCCCAAAAGCTTTCTATCGTCACCGTATACATGACAAATGCAATAGACGAGCCTATTTCGATGCAGGATTATTTGTGGAATCGTTCGACGATGAAGGAGCCAAACAAGGTTATTGCTTATATAAAGTAGGCTGTAAAGGTCCAACCACTTATAACTCTTGTGCAGAAATGCGTTGGAATGGCGGGGTGAGCTATCCCATACAATCGGGTAACCCTTGCTTTGGATGTTCAGAAAAAGATTTCTGGGATAATGGACCATTCTATACAAGAAGAGCGAAAATCCCTGGAACACAAACAACAATTGAGCCTGATGAGGTCGGTTTAGCAGCTATTGGATTAACAGCAGCTGGTATTGCTGTCCATGCAACTGGAACGGTCATTAAAAAGAAGAGAGATGACAAACGGGGTGAGGAAGAATGAGTGAACGCATAGTAGTAGACCCAATAACAAGAATTGAAGGCCACCTGCGAGTAGAAGTAGATGTCGATGAAAAAGGTGTAATAAAGGAAGCATATAGCTCTGGAACTGCCGTCCGTGGTCTTGAATTGATTGTAAAGGACCGAGACCCGAGAGATGTCTGGGCATATGTGCAGCGTATTTGTGGTGTTTGTACTACCGTACATGCCTTGGCATCTATTCGTTCTGTTGAAGATGCGTTAAAAATAAAGATTCCGAGAAATGCCCATTTAATAAGAGACATAATGAATGAAGCGTTATTTGTTCATGACCATGTCGTCCATTTCTATCACCTTCATGCATTGGATTGGGTAGATGTTGTGAGTGCCATCAGTGCCAATCCTGCAGAGACATCTAAGCTGGCTCAATCCATTTCAAGCTGGCCAAAATCTTCGCCAGGGTACTTTACAGATGTACAAAATAAAGTGAAAAAACTGGTAGAAAGTGGTCAATTAGGTATTTTTGCAAACGGTTATTGGGGTCACAAGGCCTATAAACTCCCGCCTGAAGTAAATCTATTGGCAGTTGCTCACTACCTTGAAGCATTAGATTGGCAGAAGGAAATCGTTAAAATCCATACGATTTTTGGTGGCAAAAATCCTCATCCACATTATGTCGTTGGTGGAATGGCGACACCGTTAGATATTGAGAGTGATAATGGAGTTCATGCTGAACGACTCATGCATGTTTCACAATTAATTGACCAAGCTCGGGAATTTGTGAATCAAGTCTATATACCTGATTTACTCGCTATCGGCTCATTTTATAAGGATTGGACGTATGGTGGCGGGTTAAATAATTACCTTTGCTATGGAGATTTCTCTACAGGAGACATCTATGATACAAAGCTATATCGTATGCCAAGAGGAATCGTTTTAAATGGCAATTTGAATGAAGTGTTGGATGTTGATTTAAAAGATCCTAAACATGTTCAGGAGTTTATTGATCATTCCTGGTATACCTACGATGGAAATGAGGGCGGAAAAGGTAAGCATCCATTCGAAGGAGAAACAACCTTTAATTACACAGGACCGAAAGCGCCGTTTAAAACATTGGATACCAATAAACAGTATAGCTGGCTAAAGGCACCGCGCTGGAAAGAGCATCCAATGGAAACAGGACCACTTGCAAGGATGATTGTAGGTTATGCGGCAGGAAAAGAAGAGATTGTAAATATCGTAGATGAAACATTGAAAAAGCTGGATTTACCAATCAAAGCCTTACAATCAGCTTTAGGACGGACCGTTGCCAGGGGACTTGAAACGGTATTAATTTCCGGATGGCTGCGTAATGATATGGATGAATTATTAAAAAATGTGAAGAGTGGAAACCAAACCACTTTTGATCGGACAAAATGGGAACCAAGTACGTGGCCGGAGCGTGCCAAAGGTGTTGGCTGGATGGAAGCACCACGCGGTGCACTAGGCCATTGGATTGATATCAAGGATGGGAAAACACATAACTACCAGGCCGTTGTACCTTCCACATGGAATGCCTCACCTCGTGACCATAAAAACAATATCGGTGCATATGAGGCAGCACTGAAAGGAACACCAATGTTGAATAAGGAACAGCCATTAGAAATTATGAGGATTATCCATTCCTTTGACCCTTGTCTTGCATGTGCTGTCCACTTAACCGATTTGGAAACTAATAATACGACCGAAATTCGTTTAGGTTAGGAGTGAAACAAATGGCTGCGCCAAAATTACCGACTCAAACGCCGGGGCCGTTCCCTGATAAACCGGTGATCAACAGCGAGAATTCGTTTCACACAGAAAGGCATATTGTCTATAAAGGAATAAAAAATGAAGTCAGAGCCTATGTTTGGGAATTACCTGTTAGGATTTTCCACTGGTTAAATATGTTCGCCATCTTTGTATTAATGGGAACGGGAATTTACATTGGAAAACCGTTTGCTTCGGCAGGCATACCAGAAGAGGCCTACTATTCCAACCTGATGGGCTGGATGCGCTATATTCACTTTTTTGCGGCCTTCCTATTTGTCGTGAACCTCCTATTCCGTCTGTATTGGGTTGCTGTAGGTAATAAATTTGCCACCTCTAATCCACTTAGATGGATATTTTGGAAGGAAGTTTTCGAGACAATTAAGTACTATTTATTTTTGAAAAATAAAAAGCCTCATTATGTTGGGCATAACCCTCTGGCACAATTGAGCTATTGGATATTTATTGGTCTTGGTTCCTGGATTGTGATGTTAACTGGATTCTATATGTATTTTGAACCGCAGCAAGAGTCTTTCTGGGCAAAATTATTTGTTTGGGTGCCCTATTTATTTGGTGGCGAAAGTTATACGCTTCGCTCGTGGCATCATCTAGCAGCATGGGGCTTCATGTTATTTACCCTTATACATGTATATATGGCTTTCCGTGATGATTATCTTGAGAGAAATGGATCCATCTCATCCATGATTACAGGCTACAAAACAACTACGAAGAAATCAGTAGGTGAAAAGGATGACAAATAGAAAGGTAGAATCAAAGATTACAATTCTAGGAATTGGCAACACCCTCTTCTCAGACGAGGGTGTTGGCATCCACCTTTTACCTTTATTAGAGGAAGCACTAAAGGAAGTTGAGAATATCGAAATTATTGAGGGTTTAACTGATGGTATGAGACTTCTGGGGCCAGTGGAGGAAGCCGAAAATCTAATCATTATTGATGCCATCAATGCCGGGAAAGAGGGTGGCACGATTATCTCACTTGTTGGGGAGGAAATTCCGGCTTATTTCGGTATCAAGATGTCCATTCACCAATTAGGCTTCCAAGAGGTATTGTTAGCGGCCAAGATGAGGGAACGATATCCCAAGCAAATCGTCATGGTCGGCATGCAGCCAACGTCACTTGAATTAGGAGTAGAGTTAACGGAAACCAACCGACAGAAACTGGGTGAACTAGCAAATGCCGTGATTGAGCAAGTGTTTAACTGGAGAAAGGTCTCATGAGACGGGGGGATTTCATAAAAGAGATGGGCAGCAGTCTTTTCCAAACGGTGAAATCTGTTTATGAGCCTTTTATTAGTGAGGATTTGGAAAAAGTGGAATCAGCCGCTGACCGAGCTCTCGGAATTACGTGGATTCCCTTCATAAAGGAAATTGAACTCGATTCAGAGCTAGAAATGAAGTTTATTAGAGGGAAACCAGTCATAGTAACACGTAATGGAACGAACATGCAGGCAATGGATGGAGTCTGTCCTGTATGTTCGAATATTATTATTCTAACAACACTATATTCAAGTGGAAAATGTTTGAATTGTCAAAAAGAATTCAATTTTAAGTCACACTCGGGTGAGTTACAACTTGCTTCCTTTCCAATAAAACGTAAGGAAGATATATATTATATTGGGTTTCAGAAGTATGAGAAGAAATCGGGTGGTAGCCATGCATGAAATGTCATTGATGGGAGATATTCTTCAGCTGGTGCAGGAGGATGCGTTAGAAAAGGGAATTTACAAAATTGAGAAGGTAGAATTGATCGTCGGTGAGATATCTAACGCTATGCCTGATGCCTTACAAATGGCATTTGATATATTTCGAGATCAAAATCTTCATTTATTCCAAGAGACGGCTGAACTTGTCATTCACCTTGAAAAGGCAAAAGCTTCCTGTGTTCTTTGTGGCATGGAATATAGACCGGAACATAAGATTGCTCTTTGTCCAAATTGCCTCGTTCCTTCTGGAAAGGTATTAAGTGGGGAAACGTTTCAGGTATTATCATACGAAGGGAGTAATACACAATGAAGGTTACTTTAAGGACGGACGTATTAACAAATAACAACAAGGCTGCTGAATTCAATCGAGAGCTATATCACAATACAAAAACCTTGGTCATTAATTTAATGAGTTCACCTGGAGCAGGGAAGACCACATTATTAGAGGAAACAGTCAGAGCATTATCTAAAAAATATCGGATTGCAGTGATCGAAGGGGATTTGGCAACGGAAAGAGATGCGGACCGAATTCGTGCAATGGGTGCAAAAGCTGTTCAAATCAACACCCATGGTGGCTGTCACCTAGACGCACGTATGATTGCGGCAACACTAGGTGAATTTGATTTAGATGAAATTGATATTCTCTTTATTGAAAATGTCGGTAATCTCGTTTGTCCTTCAGGCTACGACTTAGGACAGCATCATAAAGTGGCGGTGTTAAGTATACCAGAAGGTAACGACAAAATACCGAAATACCCACAAATGTTTATGAGAACAGAACTTGTGCTTTTAAATAAAATGGATTTGCTACCATATTTGGACTTCAGTGTGGAGGAAGCAAGAAAGGATTTATCGGAAATAAACCCGGAATCAATATTAATATCTCTCTCAGCCCGGACAAAAGAAGGACTGCATGATTGGTTTTCTTGGATTGAAGGAGCATATGAGCGATGCCTACAGCTGTGAAAATTGTTGTCCGTGGTAGAGTCCAAGGAGTTGGATTCAGACCGTTCGTTTTTCAGCTAGCCGAGAAATATCAGTTGAGTGGGACCGTCCAAAATAATATGGATGGTGTAAAAATTTATCTTGAAGGAGAAACCGGTCAAATTAAGGCATTTCTATTTGCATTAAAAAATAACGCGCCACGACTATCAAAAATAAATGAGATTTTAGTAGAAGAAACAGTAGCACAAAACATCGCAGACTTTACAATTATCCCAAGTGAACGCAGTGGGACCTCCATGCTGGTCATTCCAATTGATTCAGCAGTTTGTGAGGATTGTCTCAATGAAATGAAAGATCCGAATGATTTTCGCTACCAATACCCGTTCATTAACTGTACTCAATGCGGTCCTCGTTACACGATCATTAATGAGTTACCATATGACCGCCCCTATACTTCTATGAAGGACTTTCCTATGTGTGAGGATTGTCGGAGGGAATATGAAGACCCAACGAACCGGCGGCATCATGCTCAGCCGATTGCTTGTCCAACATGTGGTCCTAGAGTCTGGTTACTTAACCAAAGTGGAAAGCAAGTAGATCTAGAGAATCCGATGGTTGAAACAGTGAAGCTATTAAAAGAAGGAAGGATTGTAGCCATTAAAGGGATAGGAGGCTACCATCTTTGTTGTGATGCAAGTAATGAGAAAGCGGTAGCCGAATTGCGAAGACGAAAAAAAAGGCCTTTACGGCCATTGGCAGTCATGGCTTCTTCTTTGACAGCCGTAGAACAAATAGCAAAGCTGAATGAGGCAGAACATAAGCTTTTGCAAAGTCCGGAATCTCCCATTGTCGTGTTAAAGAAAATCGTACATTATCAATTGGCTGAAAGCGTTGCACCACGTATGAACACGATTGGGGTCATGCTTCCGTATACACCATTGCATCATTTGTTATTTACTGATTCCGAACTATCTTGTCTAGTGATGACTAGTGCCAATCCATCAGGAATGCCTATCCTATATAAGGATGAGGACGCCAGTCGATATTTGGAGGGAATTGCTGATTATTATCTTGTCCATAATCGGGAAATACTGCACCCAGTGGATGATTCTGTCGTCCAATTCAATGATGGAAAGCTCGATTTCCTACGAAGGTCAAGAGGATATGTTCCAGATCCGTTTTTGACATCTCGAGATATGACAGGAATCGTCACTTTTGGTGGTCAACAAAAGACCACTTTTACGATTGGTCGAAATGAGCAAATTTTTGTCGGACCGCATATCGGTGACTTAGAAAATATCGAAACAATCAATCATTACAAACAAGAATTAAATCATCTGTTAAAGTGGATTGATATTCCAAAAAAACTGGCTGTAATCGATGCCCATCCCGGCTATCACATTCAAAAGCTAGTAAAAGAATTTCCATTTGAAGAAGTAATCGAGGTTCAACATCATCACGCCCATATGGCTGCATGTATGGAAGAGCACCAAATGAAGGGTGAAGCGTATGGAATTATTTTAGATGGGACCGGTTATGGTCTCGACGGAAACATCTGGGGCTTTGAGGTTCTCTATGGGGATGCAGGCCAGTTTCAACGTATGGCTCATTTACACTATACTCCCCTTCCTGGAGGTGAAAAGTGTATTCATGAGCCGTGGAGAAATGCAGCGGCAATGCTTATTTACCTTCTTGGTGCGGAGGGGGAATTTTTGGCGAAAACTATCTTCGAAGATAATAAAGCAGAGATTGATACCTTAAAAAAGATGATTGATAAAAATATAAATACGGTTTACGCTGGCACGTGCGGCAGACTTTTTGATGCGGTAAGTGCACTTTGTGGTATGACCAAAATATCTAGTTATGACGGGGAAGCAGCTATTCAATTAGCAGAATTAGCTGATGAAGATCACATTTTTGAGCCTTATTTATTTGATTTAGATGAACAGGATGTACTAACCATTGATTTTTCAAAAATGCTTAAAGAGATTGCTTGGGGAATTTTAGAAGAAAAAGAAGTTTCCCTCATTAGTGGAAGATTTCATGAAACAGTTGTACAGGCGACAGTAGAAGTGATGGAGAAGCTACTTGTTAGAAGCTCCAATGCTAATAAACAGGTTGTCCTTTCAGGTGGCAGCTTCCATAATCGGTTCTTAAGGAAGAGGTTGACAGCAGAATTGATAGAAAGAGGGTTTGTTGTCTTCGTACCAGAGAAGGTTCCGTGCAATGACGGTGGTTTATCATTTGGGCAATTAGCAATTGCCGCGGCAAAAAGGAGTGCTTTGCAATGTGTGTAGGCGTACCTGCTAGAGTAGTGAAAAAAATGGAATACAGTGCAGTTGTGGATGTTATGGGTTCGCAAACAACCGTTGGAACGATATTTGTTCCCGAATTGGAGCTTGGAGATTTTGTTATCGTACATGCTGGTCAGGCAATGAGTATAGTCGATGAAACGTATGCAAGACAGAGTGTGGAGGAGTGGAGGAAGCTTGTCGATGCTCGAAATTCTGAAACAGTCCAATAATCCGGAAGTCTGTAAGCCTCTTGTGGAGGCCGTTATCGAAAAAGCAAAGGAATTTCAGCAAAAGTTTGGACGCAAGCCTGCTTTTATGGAGGTGTGCGGTTCGCACACCATGTCTCTAGCTAGAACAGGAGTGAAGTCTTGTCTAAAGGATGAGGTCAACCTTATTTCCGGACCAGGATGTCCTGTGTGTGTCACGGACCAACGTTCGATTGATGCCATGATCGCTCTGGCAGAAGGCGAAAACCGAATCATTTGTACATTCGGTGACATGATGAGAGTTCCTGGCTCTAATAAAACATTGCTGAATTCGAAGATTGCCGGTAAGGATATTCGTGTTCTCTATTCACCAGTGGATGCTGTAAAGGTTGCTGAAGAAAATCCAAAGAAAGAAGTGATCTTTCTTGGAGTGGGTTTTGAGACGACAATTCCTATCCTCACACTAATGGTGGGAGAAGCGGAAAAACGTGGAATCGAGAATTTTTCGATTTGGATGACTACTAAACTAGTTGAACCTGTTCTCCGATACTTGCTTAATGCTGGAGAGGTTCATTTGGATGGATTTTTGCTACCGGGCCATGTTTCGATTGTAATAGGTGAAGCTTCATACCAGTATTTAGTTGATGAATATCATATTTCAGGTGTGATTACTGGTTTTGAAACGGCAGAATTGCTGTCTGGAATTTACAAAAGCATTGATTTGGCTATAAAAGGAGAAACGGCTATAATCAATAACCACCCTTCTGTTGTCAGTAAAACGGGAAATCAAGTGATTCAACAGTGGATGGATCAGTACTTAATCAAGTGTGACGAAGCCTGGAGGGGAATAGGAGTTATTCCTAATAGCGGGCTAGACTTGAAACCTGAATACGATAAATTTAACGCGAAAAAGAGGTTTACGGTAGAAGTAGGTGAACCAAGAAAAACGAAATGTCGCTGCGGCGAAGTCATTCGTGGCTTAATCACACCAAATGAATGTCCACTTTTTGGTAAAGCCTGTAATCCGCAAAAACCAATCGGTCCGTGTATGGTTTCTGCGGAAGGTAGTTGTGCTGCTTATTATCAATACATGAGGGAGAGCTTTTAATGAATCAATTTATCAGTCTAGCACATGGTGACGGCGGTGAGTTAAGCCACCGTTTAATCAAAGATGTATTCATCGAAGCCTTTGGTGATGGAAATTCGGCATTATTTGATGCAGCCTCCGTGGACATACCAGTCGGCAAAATTGCCGTGACTACAGACTCGTTTGTTATTAAGCCTATTTTCTTCCCTGGTGGCTCTATCGGTAAATTAGCGGTAGCAGGTACGGTTAATGATTTAGCTGTTAGTGGAGCGAAACCTGTATACCTAACCTGCGGATTTGTAATTGAGGAAGGGTTCTCTATTACTGATTTAAAAAAAATAGTGAGTGACATGGCTAATGAAGCTCTAAAGTCAGGCGTTACAATTGTAGCAGGTGATACAAAAGTAGTGGAACGCGGTAGTGCGGATGGAGTGTACATTAATACGACAGGGATTGGAATCTATGAGCCTAATATAGGATGCAGCCTTGAATTTGAAGATGGAGACACTATTATTGTGTCAGGTACCATTGGCGATCATGGCATCGCTGTTTTGGCCGCAAGGGGAGAGTTAGGTATATCATCGCCCGTAATTAGTGACTGTGCTAGCTTAAACACAATGTTAGCGGAAGTTCTTAACTCTACTTCAGGTGTACGAATCATGCGGGATCCAACTAGAGGTGGTCTAGCCACCACACTCGTTGAGATTGCAGAAGACTTTCATTTAACGATTAAAATTAATGAACTTGACCTCCCCGTAAAAGAAGAAGTACACGGGGTTTGTGATTTAGTAGGCTTCGACCCGCTGTATTTGGCCAATGAAGGAAAAGCCATTCTTTTCGTTGCGGATAAGGAAAAGGAAAAAGTGTTAGAAATATTACGAGAATTCCCTGAGGGAAGAGATGCGGTAGTCATTGGTTCTATTATGGGAAAAGAAAAGGGTCAGTTACTATTAGAAACCCCTTTAGGCTCCAAACGATTATTAACTAGATTATCAGGAACAATGTTTCCGAGAATATGTTAGATGATGCCCCCATACACTATTGTATGGGGGCTTTTTTATATAACTATTTAAAAATAAGTTTAAAGAAAAAGTTCATATTTAATATATACAAAAATAATAAATTAATACCTTTATTTGTTCTTAATTAAGTTATATAATTTAATTATAAATTCTTTATAATGAACAAAAAGCTGATAGGAGCCTCTATTATGTACAAAAAAACCTGTCCCAAATGCCACAAACCATCTTTCAGTAGTTGTGATTCCGGTACATGGATCTGTCCAACGTGCAATAATGATCTTACATTTTTCAATATTCAAGATGCAGAGACTAGCAAAGAAAGCAGACCACGATTATTTCTTATTAAAAACAGTATTCTACAAGAAAACCCACAATTAAATGCCCAAATTAAATCTTACACCTTCAAATCATTCGACTAAAAACAGGACATAAAATGATCCTGTTTTTTGTTGCAATTCATTCACAAAATTTTTTTCTAGTAAGCATAATTAGACACTTTTCGAGGTCGAAAAGGTGTATAATATAGTCAAACGGGTGAAAAAGAGGATTGATATTTTGTTATTCAAAAGCCTAGAGTTCAAAAATGTTGTTGGACAGAAGGTTAAAGTCATGGAAATTCCTGTATTGGAGGAAGATAGTACTTATAAATTTATGATCCAAGTCCGTTTACAGACGTTTTTAACGTCCATTAATCAGGAAAGCAAACCTAAGAGATGCTACTCCTTTAAAGATTACTTGAAAAAGGTCATGAAGTGGCCAGATTATGAACAACTATTCAAAGTTGGAGAATTAAAGAATAATGCATAGTTCCATTCGAGCATCGACAACGGTGCTCTTTTATTTTTGCAGAAATGTATCAAATCAGTGATCAAAAGTAGAAAAGGTCCAGTTATAGTTTCTTTCAATAGTTGAAACCTGTATAATACTAAACAGTAAGTGTAGGGATGTGACTGAATGAGTAAAATTAAAATTGTAACCGATTCAACCTTAGATATTTCACAAGAAATGGCTAAGCAACTAGGTATTATTGTTGTACCTTTATCCGTTACGATAAAAGGTGAAACCTTCTTAGACCGGGTGGATATAGATCCGGCTGAATTTATTGATAAAATGAGCAATGAAAAAGAATTACCAAAGAGTTCCCAACCTGCCGCTGGTGTTTTTCTAGAGGTTTACGACGAGCTTGGGAAGGACGGGTATGAAGTATTATCCATACATATGACAGGAAAAATGAGCGGTACAGTGCGGTCAGCTGAAAGTGCAGCACAAATGACAGATACCAAGGTAACAGTAGTCGATTCAAAGTTTATTTCTACCGCTCTGGCTTTTCAAGTGAAGGAAGCTGCTATTATGGCAGAGCAAGGGAAGGAAATGAAAGAAATTTTATCCCGATTAGAAACAATCCAGGAACATACCAAACTATATATCATGGTTGATACGTTAGAAAACCTCGTTAAGGGTGGTAGAATCGGAAAAGGAAAGGCATTCATTGGCTCTCTATTAAATATCAAACCGATTGCGTCACTTGAAGGGGCAGAATATACTCCGGTTACAAAGGTTCGCAGCCATTCTCAGGTCGTTAAATTTTTGGCCAAGCAGTTTGCGGAAGATGTGAAGGGGAAAACGATTCGTGGTGTTGGTCTAGTCCATTCTGGTGCCCAGGAACTTGCAGTAAAAGTAAAAGAGAGCATCTTCGATTTGACTGGATTCCAGGATATTCCAATTGATTATACGGGTCCAACCATTAGTACGCACACCGGACCTGGTACAATAGCACTGATGTATTATTATGAATAGAGGATTGAATAACAGGATGGTGCCGGACACCCTCCTGTTATTTTTTACTGACTAGCTCTAGAGAAGATTCTTCAACTGTATAGCCTAGGCGGTGTAAATGCTTCCGAATTCCTCCGCGTTCCCACGTTTTGAGAATAGAGTTTTGTAACAATTTATTCGGATAAAAGATCCCGATATTTGTAAGTTCCTCAAAGTTCATGCCTTGTTTAATATATTGTTCAATTACCTGGTCTCTTCGGTCGATGATGGCAAGGAATTTATCCATTGCTTCTTTAAATTCCCTTTTGTTGAAAATCCCTTTTTGATGTCCAGTTATGTACGTATCAGCATCAAGGGAAAGTAATCGTTTACCAGAGGCAATGAAATCCTCAATATTTCCATCACTACCGTTATACCACGGCCCAAAAGATGTCATGTCATAGTCTCCAGCAAAAACCACACCCAATTCAGGAAAGTAAGGGCAAGATAAACCCATCGTATGCCCAGGGGTATGTAGAAATTGTACTATTACATCTCCAAAAATATAGTTCGTCTCATATTCATAGGTTCCTGAAATCTCGCCAAGGTTTTTAACCCATTCCTGTGGAAGTGTCTTTTTCCACTGCTCGACGCCTTCAGCTCCCCATTCTTGATAGACTCCATTGACACTTGCTACCCCCTCAATCGTTAATGAGGTCTCGTACTCAATTGGATTAATTAGTTTTGTCGCATCCCTAAACAAATGATTATGGAGAGTATGGTCAGGGTGGTAATGGGTGTTAATGATTAGCTCCACACCATATTCCCTATCAAGTTCTAACAGTCGATCTGCATCTGCCCCACTATCTATTAATATTTTTTCAGGACAATCTATAAAAAGACTTCTTGAAAAAGGGACCTTGCTATAATTTGGACCTTCTAGTATCATAATCGGACCAATTCGATCCATTAAAATCACCTCTTAAAGTAGAAATCTGTATGATTGTTCAAACAGGTACAATGAATGAATACTCATTCATTGTACCATATTGTTTTTTGTAATGAAACCACTATGCAAATAAAGGTATCCTTTTAAAATGGGTAAAAATAGGATTTTTGGTAAACATAAAAAAAATAGTATTTAAAAAGGTGCTGACAATGTTTAAGCGAAAACCCAAAAATAATCAGTCAGATGAATTTAAAAAGCATAGTTTTAATGTAGATGAACTTAAAGAGCAGTTAAACAATGAACTGGGAACATGTTCAGATATAAACTTTCGAACCTTAAAAAAAGAGGGTAAAAAAATTCTGGTTTGTTTCCTAAGTAGCTTGATCGATAAAACCAGTCTTGACGAGTTTATTTTATTACCTGTTCAACAGCAAAATAATTCGATGGATTGGACAACAGAAAATCTAGCGCAGATTTTACCTATTGGTGAACTGCAAGCTGCCAATCAATTAAAGGAGGTCGTTTCCTCTTTAATTGAAGGCTATGCCTATATTTATATTGATGGTGAGTCATATGGAATCCTCGCGAATATTGGTACAACAGTAGAGAGATCTTTAGAAAAAGCGGAAACAGAATCGTTAGTCTATGGCCCGAAGATTTCTTTTACTGAGTCGCTTATAGGGAACTTAAATATTCTTAGAAGTAATCTAAAGGATAAAGAGCTGTGCATGGAAGATATAAGTATAGGAAGCAGAGTGAAAACACCCGGAAAGATTGTTTATATAAGAGATATTGCAGATGAAGAAAATGTAAATACCTTTAAACAAAGAATAAATGAGTTAGAGTTTGATTATATTCCAGATACAACCGTACTAGGGCAGTTGATTGAGGATAATAGTTGGACTGTTTTTCCTCAAATCATGTCCTCAGAGCTTCCAGACCGCATATCCCTTTCTTTAATGAGAGGTAAAGTTGCGATCTTAATGGATCGTTCACCTGCAGCCATTTATGGTCCAACCCCATTTTTTAGCTTTTTTGAATCAACTGAAGATATTTATATGCGCTGGAATATGGGGCTGTTTTTAAGAATGCTGCGAATTGTAGCTATTTTTTTATCTGTTTTATTAACGCCAGCGTATGTGGCGGTTTTGACCTATCATTATGAGGTTATCCCATCTCCCTTGCTAGTTTCATTAGGGCAATCTAGGGCAAATGTTCCGTTTCCACCGGTATTTGAAGCATTGTTATTAGAATTTGTCATTGAACTCTTAAGAGAGGCGGGAGCTAGATTACCGACAAAAGTGGGTCAAACCATGGGTATCGTTGGTGGTATAGTCATCGGACAAGCTGCTGTTCAGGCAGGGTTTACCAGTAATATATTAATTATTATTATTGCGCTGAGTGCACTTGGGTCTTTTACCTCTCCAAGTTATATCATGGGTACTGCCATTCGAATGATTAGGTTCCCCATTATTCTGTTAGCGGGCATCTGGGGTGGAATTGGGATCATGCTGTCTTTTTGCTTTTTTCTAATTCATTTGTTAAAACTAACCTCCTTAGGGAGCCCGTATTTTATGCCTGTCTACCCTTTTCGTTGGAGGGACTTAGGATACAGTATCATTAAATTTCCCGTTCAATACTTGCCTTTTAGACCAGTTACCAATCATCCAGTAGATAGTAGTCGATTTAAAGAGGAAAAAGCGATGAAAAAGAAGGATGTAGATGAATAGGAGCGGTCAAGATGAAAGTGAATTTACATCCGAAAGAGAGTTTGTTATTTGAAGCATTTCTTGTCTTGTTTTTTGTCCATTCCATCCAAACGGGAGTAGGTATAGTAGGACTGCCGAGAGTTGTCTATATGGAAGCCAAGCATGACGCATGGCTTGCAGTCCTTCTTGGGGGGATATTTACTGCATTTGTATTAGTCATGATGGTGCGTATGCTTGGAAAGTATGATAGTGCTGATTTGTATGGAATTCATTTTGATGTTTTTGGTAAATGGATTGGTCATACATTAAGTATTTTTTATATGCTGTATTTGAGCTTTAGCTTTTTTATTATCCTTATGAATTATATTGAAATTATCCAAGTGTGGATCTTCCCTGATCTCCCCACCTGGCAAATTTCTTTAGTTTTAATCCTATTAACTATTTATGCTGTAAATGGAGGTATTCGTGTAATAGTAGGCGTTGCCTTCCTATCAGTATTGGGGACCTTTTGGCTCAATTTTTTCATCACTGTACCTATTAGGTATTCCGATTTCAAACATCTACTGCCTATTATGAACATTAATATGATGCAGCTAGTGAAGGGAATGTACAAAACCACTCTCTCGCTCATGGGGTTTGAATTAATTATGTTTATTTATCCATATGTGAAAAACAAAAAGAAAATTATGCTGTACACACAGTTAGGAAATCTTTATACAACTGCCATATTTACTTTGATTACTCTAGTTTGTATTGCGTTTTTCTCAGAAAATGGTTTAGCACGAACCATTTGGCCGGTATTATCGATGTTTAAGATTGTGAAACTGCCAAACTTAGAACGCTTTGAATTTATTGCAGTTTCCTTTTGGATGTTAATTATTTTACCAAACATGTGCGGTTATTTATGGGCTGCCTCCAAAGGCATAAACCGAATCTTTCAAATGAAGCAGAAAAGGGGCATTTGGATTCTTGGACTTTTAGTTTGGATAGGAACTTTTTTTATTAAAGCACGATACCAAATGAATGTAGTAACAGATTACGTAGCTAAGCTTGGATTCGTTGCAGCGTTCTGTTATCCAATACTCCTTTCCGTGATTGTTTCTGTGAAAAAGTGGCTTCAGAGGAGGAAGAAATCGAATGCAGAAGTGTAGCAGAAGTAAATTATGTTTATTACTTTTTTGTTGCATGGCTATCATGGCTGGATGTGTGGAACAAAAGCCGCTTGAAAAGTTAGGTCTTATTACTACTGCTGGATACGATTTAGTAGGGAAGGAACAAATTAAAGGAATTGTAGTCGTGCAAAAGTTTGATCCTATGGCACAATCAGCAACAAAGGTTATAAGTGCCATTTCAAAAACAAGCAAAGGATTAAGGCAAGCAGAAAATCTTAAATCAAACCAAAAACTGGTCTCGGGACAGCTTCGGTCGGTTGTTTATAGTAGAGAACTAGCTGAAAGAGGTATTATTCAACTAGTTGATACTTTAAACCGTGATGCTGCAATTGGGAACATGGTTTATTTAACAATTGCAGACCAAACAGCTGAGGAGATTATGAAAATTGACCAAAGTAAAACAAATATTAACCTTGGAACATATATCTATAATTTAATCAAACAGAATGTCGAAGGAGAGCAGATTATCTCACCCACCTTACAAGAATTTAATCATAATTACTACGATATTGGAAAAGACCCTGTTCTTCCCATTTTAAAAATACAAGGTGGGGACGTGGTTATCTCAAGCGTCGGACTATTCAGAGAGGATCGATTGGTTGATGAGCTGAAGCAATCGCAGCTATTTTTTTTGAAGATTTTAGTTGATAAATATAAAGCCGGAACACTCGAAATGGGTTTCAAAAAAGAGAAACTTCAAGATATAATGTTAGAAGGTTTAGTACCAACCCCTTTGTATAATAAAGTCTACCTCACCATTGATAATATAAGGAGCAAGTCTAAAATAAAATTGATTGACAAGCAGAACCTTAAATTCAAAGTGGAAATAAAATTAGATTCAAGATTATTAGAAATGACAGAGCCATTAGATTTGGCGAAACCGGCTACGGTAAAGCTACTAGAGAAAAAAATAAATAAAGCAATGGAAAAGCAGGTAGAGGATCTACTCTATCATCTAAGGGAACTAGATATTGATCCTATTGGCTTTGGAAACGAGTATGAAGTGCATTACAGAGGCAAGCAAATATCCAAAGAGAAATGGAGAGAACTATACAAAAAGGCTGAATTTGATGTGCAAGTAAAGAATAGGATTGAGAAAACAGGCGTTATTGATTGAACAATACCGTTTCTCTTTTCACTTTTGTCTTTCTTTGTTAAACTATTCACGAAATGAATAGAAAAGGTTGCAGGTGATTAAATGAAAACTCGAATGATGTTGTTTGGAATCTTTGTAAGTATGCTACTTATAGCTGGATGTGGAAAAAAAGTAATAGAAAATGAGGTAAATTGGCCTATTAAAGATTTTTCTGCAACTAGTCAGGAGCAAAAGACGGTTGGATTAAAAGATTTAAAAGGTAAGGTTTGGATCTCAGATTTTATTTTTACAAGCTGTGCAGATGTCTGCCCGCCAATGACTGCTAATATGGCTAAATTACAAAAAAAGGTGAAAGACGAAGGATTAAATAACGTAGAATTTGTTTCTTTTAGTGTGGATCCTGCAGTGGATACTCCTGAAGCATTAAAAAACTATGCTACGCAGTTTGGGGCCAATCTTAAAAACTGGACGTTACTAACGGGATATTCTCAAGAGTTTATTGAGGAATTTGCTTTGAAGAACTATAAGGCACTTGTAAAAAAACCGGAAGAAGGAAATCAAGTGGTTCATGGAACCTCTTTCTATTTAGTTGACCAGAAAGGGAATATTAAAAAGTCCTATAATGGCTATAAGGATGTCCCATTTGAAGAAATAATTTCTGATATAAAATCGTTACAATAGACCAATGAAATGGTCTATTTTTTTTGCCAAGAATAGGATATAGTGTATATTTGTTTTGAATGATTTGGGTCGTGGTATAATAAAATTAGTTTAGAAAGCAGGTGAATAAAGATGAAAACGTTTTTCACCGCTCTAATTCTCTCGATATTATTTTTAAGTTCATGTACTCAATCTAACCCTCTAGAATTCCATCAGGAAAAGAAGGTAGTGGCACAGGTTTTTAAGCAAATTCCAGCGGATTTTTATCCACGTACACTAACGGTTGTTTCAGCAGGTGATTCCTTAACCAAAGGTATTGGGGATAGTACTGGTAAAGGTGGATACTTACCATATTTAGAGTCTATGTTAGAAAAAGAAAAAGGGATTCAAGAAGTTGATTTTTTTAATTTTGGTGTGAAGGGTAATCGAACCACTCAACTTTTAAAACGACTTCAATCGCCAGAAATGAAATTAGCAATAAAGAAGGCTGATTTAGTAATTCTGACAATTGGCGGCAATGACATCATGAAAGTTGTTAAGGATCATTTCTCTAATCTTCAGGTGTCTGATTTTACGAAGGAAAGAGAAAATTACAAAAAACATTTAACTCAAATAATGGAGGCTATTGATCAAGAAAATCCCGATGCATCCATTGTTTTAGTTGGCCTATATAATCCCTTCTCCAAATGGTTTTCAGATATTAAAGAGATGGATCAAATTGTTGCCGATTGGAACCAAACTGGTCAAATGGTTATTGCCAATTATCCTCATGCATTTTTTGTCCCAATTGAGGATGTATTCTTAAATGCAGCTGAAGACCTTTTTTACACAGATAATTTCCATCCAAATAACAAAGGATATGAACTGATTGCACAAAGGTTGAATGAGACACTAGGAGAAAGTGTATTACCTGATCTGGAGAGAAAATCCTATACAGTCAGTACAGAGGAGAATTAGAAATTTATGAAAAACAAGTGGAAGATAGGGTTCCTTCTCTTGTTAGGAATCAACCTATTAGTCGCATTTATCATGTTAACTCTAATAATGATGCCATCGAGTAATAAGGAAAGTAGCAAACAAAAAGATTTAAAGGAGGATCATGTATCCTTCCATGTAAAATCAAATAAGAATGATCTTAATCGGTTAATCAATCATTACTTGAAGGAAGAAGCTGCAGATTCACCAATAGAGTACCAGGTCGTACTCGGAGATGAAGTGGAACTATATGGAACAATACCGTTCTTTAGTGAAGAACTTAATATGAAACTTACTTTTGTACCTGAAGCGTTAAAAAATGGCGATTTGGTTCTTAAACAAAAATCAATGGCAATTGGCCGATTACATCTCCCCATTGCTTACGTTTTATCATTCATAAGTGACAATTACAAGCTCCCTAGGGGAGTGGATATTCGTCCGGATGATCACCTTGTTTACGTTCATATGCAGCAATTAAAGTTGAAAAGTGATTTGAAAATTAAAGCAAATAAATTTGACTTAAAGAAAGATGATATCGCATTTACCATATTAGTTCCGGTCAAATAGGGGGCTGACTCATAGTCAGCCTCTCTATTTTTTTATTCCTTCACGCTAATAAAATGGATTTCAGGTTTCTCTTTTACTAACCCTAGAAATATAATGGTGTAGCTTTCATTTGGTTTAAAAGAGACACTTGGAATAGGAAGAACCACTTCTTTACTGCCCGCTTCTCTTGCTTCAAGGTCAACAGTCATGGGAGTTAAACCTAAATATTCAGTTGCTTGTTTATAGGATACTTTAGGGAAGATCACATCTCGGTCCTTTACGGCAATATCTAGTGGAGGAGCATCAGGTGATAAATGGATAAAGCGCACTTTTGCTTCATTCAATGGTGTTGAAGGCTCATTTTGAAACACCAGCAGGCGTAATTTTTTTACAGAGTCTATAGCGGTTAGGGTATAGGACTTTCCAGGCTCTACTGTTATTTTTTTATTTAAAACACTGTCTACCATGTTCCCTGCTGGATAAATATCAATATGATATTTCCCCGCCTTTAAAGAAAGTTCATCACTTACCTGTTTAAATGTTAAGTCTCTGATTACTCGCTTCCCATTAATATAGATATCTAAATTGGGTGCGTCTGGAGAAGTATGAAGGATGCGTATTTTCGCTTCATTCTGAGATAGTGGGGGAGGGGTTCGCATAAACTGCAGGGCTTTATTCATGTATTTTAGATGTTTGCCATAATAGTGCATGTGCAGATTTGGGAGTGAATATTTATAGTATTGTGCCAACAAATCATACATTGCCGCTCTTTGTAGATAATCGGTATAGGTTCTTTTATCAGACATTCGTTTCAACTCCTATCTTTTGGTTTACATGATAATTTATTCATGCTTATTTAGGTAGGTGTCTACCATCTCTTGTTGAATGTTGGAAATTTTTCATTTTTTGTTTACAATTGGATAAATTAAACATATACTTAAAATAATTACTATTGAAAGCGGGTGAAGTGCAATGTTAATTGTAAATATTCGTGTAACTCATTATCAGAATATTGTTTGCACAGCCCAAAAAGGTTCTATTTAGGGAAATTTCTACCCTTTATTCCACTACGTGAGTAAAACCATGGGCTGTGTGTGCCTATGGTTTTTTATTATGCAAAAAATACATTCTCGCTGGAGGAATTTAAGGATGAATTTAGTAACAATGGGATTAACCGATAAAGTAAAAAATGATTTTGATCATGTTAAAACAAGTGAAGAATTAATTCTTGGGCGTGTAGCACTTGAGCATAAGCACTTGTATCGAGTATGGACGGAGCAAGGTGAGCTACTATGTGAAGTATCAGGGAAATTTAGCTTTCAAGCTCAGAACCGTGAGGATTTCCCTGCTGTAGGAGATTGGGTTTGTTTGAAACCTAGATTTTCAGAAGAAAAGGGCACAATTATGGCCGTATTACAACGAAAAAGTAAATTCTCAAGAAAAGCTGCAGGTGACACAGCAGAAGAGCAGATTGTAGCTACAAATGTGGATACAGTATTTTTAGTTAATTCACTAAATGAGGATCTAAATCTAAGGAGAATTGAAAGGTATTTATTGTTATCGTGGGAAAGTGGGGCATCACCGGTAATTGTTTTAAGTAAAGCTGATCTTTGTTCAGACATCCATGGGAAACTGAAAGAAGTGGAAGCTATTGCCTTGGGCACTGTACCTGTTATTCCAATCAGCTGTGAAACGAGTCTTGGTGTTGCGAGCTTAGAGCCCTACCTAAAACCGGGAAAAACAATTGCCCTGCTTGGGTCATCAGGGGTGGGGAAATCGACGTTAACTAACAGGTTACTAGGGAAAGAAAAGCAACTTGTTCAGGAAATAAGGATGGGTGATGATAAAGGAAGACATACGACAACCCATAGAGAGATGATTCTTTTACCGAATGGCTGTGTACTCATTGATACTCCTGGAATGAGAGAATTACAGCTATGGGAAAGTTCAGAAGGCTTAACTGATACCTTTTCGGAAATTGAGGAATTGGCTGGACAATGCCGCTTCCGTGATTGTCAACATAGGAATGAGCCAGGTTGTGCAATTGTTAATGCGATAGGAGAGGGATTCGTTACAGTTGAAAGGCTAACGAGCTATAAGAAGCTGCAAAAAGAATTGGCTTTTATTGAGAGAAAGTCTGATAAACGTGCCCAAGCAGAAGTTCGAAAACAATGGAAAAGTATTAATAAACAGATGAAACAACGGAAGAGTCATTAGAAAAAATGAAGTCGAAACAGTGTAAACTGCTTCGACTTTTTTGTATAAAACAGTAGATTTTATTTTTATATCAACATTCTGTATACTTTTATTACAGACAATAACCAACAGAAAGGGTGGGGTTTTTGGAGAAAAACTACGAAGTCGCTACTTTTGCCGGCGGTTGTTTTTGGTGTATGGTCAAACCATTTGATGAACAACCAGGAATAATAAGCGTTGTTTCCGGATATACAGGAGGAACAGTTGAAAATCCTACCTATCAGCAGGTATGTTCGGAGACGACAGGGCATTTTGAGGCTGTTCAAATTACTTATGATCCTGGAATATTTCCTTTCGAACAATTGCTTGAATTATTTTGGCAGCAAATTGATCCAACAGATCCTGGTGGTCAATTTTATGACCGCGGACAATCATATCAAACGGTGATTTTTTACCATAACGAAATGCAAAAAAATTTGGCTGAAGAATCCAAGAAAGCGTTGCAGGAAAGTGGCAGGTTTAGTAAACCAATTGTTACTCCAATATTGCCTGCTAAGACCTTTTATCCGGCTGAAGAATACCATCAGCAGTATTATAAGAAAAATCGCGCTCATTATGAGTCATATCATATAGGCTCGGGTAGGGCAGGTTTTATCCAAAAGCATTGGGGAGATGAAAGTGATAAATAAGGATAAGTTAAAACAGGAATTAACTCCGATTCAATATGAAGTAACACAAAATAATGGGACAGAGCCTCCTTTCAGAAATGAGTATTGGAATGAAACTAGAGACGGAATTTATGTTGACCTTGTCTCAGGTAAGCCTTTATTTAGCTCGTTAGATAAATTTGATGCCGGATGTGGCTGGCCAAGTTTTACGAAGCCGATCAAAGAGGAAGAAGTCATAGAAAAATCTGATTTCAGCCATTTTATGGTTCGGACGGAAGTCAGAAGCAAAACAGCTGACTCCCATTTAGGCCATGTGTTTGATGACGGACCCCATCCAACAGGCTTACGATACTGTATTAACTCGGCCGCTTTAAGGTTTATTCCCAAGGAAAAACTGGAAGAGGAGGGGTACGGGGAGTTCGTAAAATTATTTAAAGCAAAGTAAGAAAAGCGCTGGAGCTGGACAATTCTCGAAGTCGAATACTAAGCTTTCCTATAAAAATAAAAAGCCGCTGCGTTAGCGGCTTTTTATTTTAATCCTTTTCCCTTTTGTTTCGATGTTGAGGTCATTCCTCCTGAGAGGATAAACTTCATTGCGTCCTCAGGCTTAACATCGATAATCTCCACCTGGTCCTTTGGGATAAGAAATGTAAATCCAGCTACCTGAAAGGTTTGTGGGATATAGACTGCCACATGATCCTTTAGTGGACTATAAAAATCCTCTACCTGTTCGGAAGTTATAAAACCCATACTCCGCATGTCAGTTCCAGGAATGACTACAAGTGCAACCTTGGAGAAGGCTTTCTTTTCACCAAGAAAGGATTGGACGGTATCTTTTATGACTGAATAAATGGTTTTAACAATTGGGATTCTTTCCAGTAGATGATCAATTAGTTTGATTATCTTGCTCGTTATAAATTTTGTTGACAGCCAGCCTAAAAGGGTAATTAAGATGATGGTGGTTAGTAATCCGAAACCTGGAATATAATCTTCCTTTAAAAAGGGTTTCAAGCTATTGCCAAGCAAGCCGTCTAAAAAGAGAAATGTCTTATAAATAACATAGAAAACAAGAATAATTGGAACAATCGTTAAGATCCCATTAATAAAACTTTTAATCATTGACTTCATGGTTTCACCTGCAATTTTTATCATTGTCTTTCATAATATAGGCGAATGCACATACAGGTCAAGTATCTAGTTCATAAAGTAACAGGGAAAAGAAACAAATTATCGAGGAGTGAATGTTATGTATCATGGATACGGATATGGTGGTTTTGATGGGTGCTGTGGTTACCCTGCATACCCTGCAACTGGATGTGGAGTTGGCTTTGGTTTTGGAGGATTTGCGTTAATCGTTGTATTGTTTATCTTATTAATCATCATCGGAGCAAGCTGGAACTTTTGCTAAATAAAATAGGGCTGACTCATGGATGTTCTCCATGAGTCATTTTTTATGGGTATTTTTCTGATAATAAACCAAAAGGCGAACATTAAACTATTTTAATAAAAAATAGTTCGTTTTTAATGTTGACGATACCCCTACCGTCTGATATATTTACCAATGGATGAGTAAAATGACTTTGGAGGTATTGGACAATGAATACGAAATATGATGTGATTGTAGTGGGTGCTGGCCCTGCAGGGATTTTTACCTGCTATGAACTTACGCTAAAAATGCCGAACGCAAAGGTGCTATTAGTGGATAAAGGACATGATATTTATCGAAGAAATTGCCCAATCTTACAGAAAAAAATAGAAAAATGCCCTCCTGCTGCCGGAAGAAAAGAATTTGCGGGCTGTTTACCAGCCTGCTCGATTACCAATGGTTTTGGTGGTGCTGGCGCGTACTCTGATGGGAAGTTTAATATTACCAGTGAATTTGGTGGCTGGATGACTGATTATCTTTCGGATTCCCAAGTAGTTGAGTTAATTCGTTACGTTGATGAGATTAATTTAAAGCATGGTGCAACTGAAAGTATTACGGATCCATTAACGGATGAAGTAAGGGATATTGAACGCCGTGGCTATGCTGCGGGGCTTAAATTATTGCGTGCCCAAGTACGTCACCTCGGAACGGAGCAAAATCTAGAAATCTTAAAAAGTATTTTTGAATATTTAGCAACAAAAATCGAGATGTCCTTCAAAACGGAAGTAGAGGATTTAATTACCGAAAAAACAGCAAATGGACATGTGGTTAAAGGAATTAAACTGAAGGCTGACCAAAATATTTATGCAGATAAGGTGGTAATTACCCCGGGACGAGATGGGTCTAAATGGCTTTCTGATCTATTAAAATCACGAAGATTACGAATGAGTAGTAACCAAGTGGATATAGGTGTTCGAGTGGAAACCTCCAATATTGTTATGCAGGAAATAAACGAGCATTTATATGAGGGGAAATTTGTGTTTAACACATCAGTGGGGACTAGAGTGCGAACTTTTTGTAGTAATCCTTCTGGACATGTGGTGGTGGAAAATCATTCGGGTATCATGCTAGCTAACGGCCATGCCTATAAAGATCCAAAGCTAGGAAGCTCGAATACGAATTTTGCCTTACTCGTATCCCATACTTTCTCTGAACCATTTGATCAGCCGAATGAATATGCGCATGAAATTTCTCGACTTGCCAACACCCTTTCGAACGGTGGCTTAATTGTTCAAAAGTACGGGGATATTTTAAAAGGCAGAAGATCGACTGAAAAGAGGATTAAGGAAGGTTTCCTTGAGCCTACTTTGAAGGAAGCGGTCCCTGGAGATCTTGGTTTAGTCCTTCCATATAATACATTAAAAAGTTTGATTGAGATGACTGAGGCTCTAAATCAGGTTACTCCTGGTCTCGCGTCTGAGCATACTTTATTCTACGGTGTGGAAGCAAAATTTTACTCTGCAAGACCAAAGTTAAACGACCGATTCGAGTCTGAAATTAGCGGCCTTTATGTTGGTGGGGATGGAGCAGGAATCACTCGAGGTCTGGCGCAGGCTAGTGCTTGTGGGGTTTGGATCGCTAGAGATATTATTGAAAAAACACCAACGGAACAAAAACAAGTAACAATAATGGCTTAACCCGTAGCTTTCTGCGAGTGTTAATATAAAACGAGGAGGTGATTGTACACCTCCTCGTTTTGTATTAAGCTTAACCAATGGTTACCTTTTCCTTCGGATAATTGAACTTTTCCTTGCTGGCTTTTCCTCGTAAAATAAGCAAACAAGTAATAATTCCAACTCTTCCAATAAACATTAAAATAATAATTAAAATCTCACCAAATGTAGTTAATCTGGGTGTTAGCCCCATTGACAGTCCGTTTGTACCAAAAGCAGAGGAAACCTCAAAAATGACTTCCATTACAGTCCCTTTCTCTGTGATCGTTAAAACTAATATAGAAAAGAAACAAAGGAACGCACCGGTTGTAATTACGATAAATGATTTGAGAATATCTTCGCCAAGTAATTCCCGTCTGAATATTTTAACCGTACTTTTTCCTTGTGCGTAAAAAACGATGGCTAATATGGCTATAGCAAATGTCGTGGTTCGTATTCCTCCGCTTGCACTGCTAGGTGAGCCGCCGATAAACATTAAAATAGAAAGGAAAAGTTGATTACTAGGAGTGAATTCATTGATATCCATAGTAGCTAAACCTGCACTTTTTGTTGTTGCTGAATGGAATAGTGAATAAAAAAAGGCTTCATGCCACTCTTTATTGACAAAATAGTTTCGACTATCAAATATGTAAATGAACAACGCTCCAACTACTGTGAGGATGATAAATGTAGCTGTTGTTAACTTAGTGAAAAGAGTAAAATGAAACTTTTTCTTTTGCTTACGACTTAAAAAGAATTCTAAAACTTCAACGATTACTGGAAATCCAATTGCCCCCACAATCATTAAAATAATAATAGTTGTTTGAATAAAGTAGTCATTGTTAAAAGGATTAAGGGACTCTCCAGTTATATCAAATCCTGCGTTAGTGGTTGCACTAATGGATGAAAAGAAACCATGTTTAAACGCAGATGTGGGGCTGTCGAAATATTTCAAAAATCGTATACCCAAAATAATACCGCCAATAAATTCAAAAGAAATAATGATAATAAATATTCTTTTTGCCAGCTGAACCAATCCAGATAGGTTAGATTGGTTTTGATCAATCATGATTAGCTGCCTTTCTTTAAGGCCCACTTTTTTTCCCAGCATAATCCATAAGAACGTACTTAAAGACATAACCCCTAACCCACCAAGTTGTAGAATGATGCACAAGAGAACTATGCCAAAGTTATTAAATGTATCTTTTATAGAAATCACACTTAGTCCAGTCACACTTATAGCACTTGCAGAAGTGAACATGGCATCAATAAAACTTAATGACACATTTTCACGATGTGCAAATGGGATTTTTAATAATAACGTAGAAATAAGTAATGCAGAGAAATAAAAGATAACAATTAATTGAATAGTAGAAATCTCTTTGGATTTTGTTTGTAACTTTTTTATTGTGTTCATATAATCATTTCCTTCAGCAGTCTAAGTGTAATTCTATAATATTACCCATAAAAAGTAAAAGGCAGGCTCAAAAGCCTGTTTTTTTTCTGTCATCTGAACACATGGAGATAGAATGAAAAACCACTTCATACAATTATATAAGTGGCTTACTTATTTCCTAAAAGAAAGTGGTGTCAAAGTGGAAAATTCATTTCTAATCAAACCCATGTTGGATGAAATATACCCTGTTATTGATTATGGTAAGGGCGTCTATCTATTTGATATGGACGGAAAAAAATATTTGGATGCTGCCTCAGGTGCAGTAACTGCCAATATTGGTCATGGTACGGAGGAAATTATAGATGCCATGCAGGACCAAGCTAAAAAAGTGTCGTTTGTTTATCGTTCGCAATTTACCAGTAAACCTGCAGAAAAACTTGCCAAAAAAATAGCCGAATTAATACCAGGTGACCTCAACTGGAGTTTCTTTGTTAATAGCGGGTCTGAGGCGACTGAGACGGCAATGAAAATGGCCATTCAATACTGGCAGGAAAAAGGAGTCAAAACAAAATTAAAAGTGTTATCAAGGTGGGTCAGCTACCATGGGATTACTCTAGGTGCACTTTCTATGTCCGGACATACAGGGAGAAGAGCTAGATTTGTTCCACTATTAGAAGAGTTTCCAGTAATTAATCCCCCTTATTGTTATCGCTGTCCCTATAATCTGGAGGCACCAGCATGTAATTATCTATGTGCTCAAGAGCTAGAAACAGCCATCATGAGGATAGGTGCTGAACAAATTGCTGCTTTTATAGCCGAACCGGTTATTGGTGCTGCGGGGGGAGCGATTGCACCACCAAAAAATTACTTTAAAAGTATTAAAAAAATATGTGAAAAACATGACATTCTTTTTATTGCGGATGAAGTAATGACAGGTTTCGGGCGAACAGGAACTATGCTTGCATGTGAGCAATGGGAGGTAACCCCTGATATTGTAGCTTTTGGAAAAGGAATGGGCGCAGGATATGCACCAATTGCAGCCGCTGTAGCGAGTGAGAAGGTGATGGAACCCATTTTGGCTGGTTCTAAATCAGTAATGAGCGGACATACGTTAAGCGCAAACCCCCAATCATGTGCAGTTGCGTTAGCCGTTCTTGAATACTTAGAAAAATACAAGATTATTAATGAAGTAGAAAATAAGGGGATTTATTTGAAAAATCAGATTGAAAAACTAAAAGGTCAATTTTCATTTATTGGGGATGTACGCGGCAAAGGGCTGCTTCTAGGTATAGAATTTGTCGAAAATCAAACTGATAAAACACCATTCCCAAGAAATGCTTTAGTCACACAAAAAATGGTGGCATTGGCTAAGGAAAAAGGATTAATCATTTACCCGGCAGGTGCAGGAATTGATGGGATGAATGGTGACTCTATCATTATTTCGCCGCCATTAATCATTACAAAAAGAGAAATTGAAGAGCTTGTGGGTTTACTCAAGGATACTTTTACAACCTTTTTAAATGTAAGAAATGCTGAAATGGTTGGTGATGCTTAAATGGAGAATTCGTTCGGAAAAATTACAACATTAGAGGCTGTTCTAAGATTTTTTCATGATGAAATGACCATCATGTTTGGGGGATTTGGCGGGGTCGGAACACCCCCGACATTAATTGACGGTATTCTGGATAAGGAAATCCGGGAGCTCACCTTAATAGGAAATGATACAGGTTTCCCACATATAGGAATAGGAAAAATAGTTAGTCGTGGAAGAGCTAAAAAAGTCATTGCATCCCATATTGGTTCTAACCCCATAGCAGGAGACCTTATGCATGCAGGGAAGCTTGAAGTGGAGTTTTCCCCTCAGGGTATTTTGATAGAAAGAATTCGAGCTGGAGGTGTTGGATTAGCAGCCATTTTATCTGATATTGGGATGGACAATGAAATGGTCTCTAAAAATAAACCTCGTATTCATCTAAATGGCAGTGACTATCTGATAGAGAATGCTTTAACGGCAGAGGTTTCTATTGTTTATGCCAAGAAAGCTGATGAGTACGGAAATTTAATTTATGACAAAAGCGCACGAAATACGAATCCACTGGTCGCAATGGCAGGGGATTTAACAATTGCCGAAGTAGAAGAAATTGTTCCAATGGGAAGTCTTAACCCTGACGAAATTATTACCCCAGGAGTATTCGTTGATTATGTCATTCCAACTAAGGGGGTGAATTGGAAATGGGCATGGGAATAGATCTTAGGGATAAACTTGCAAAAAGAGCTGCCGAGGAAATTCAAAATGGGATGGTCGTTAACCTTGGTATTGGTATTCCCTCATTAGTACCAAACCACCTAACAAAGGAAACAATAGTTATGTTCCATGCCGAAAACGGGATTACCGGAATGGGACCAAGCCCGGTAAAAGGAGAAGAGGATGAGAACCTATGTAATGCAGGGGGATTTCCCGTTACATTGAACAAGGGCGGCTCCTATTGTGATAGTTCTATTGCTTTTGGAATGATCCGAAGAGGGAGAGTGGATATTACCATTCTTGGTTCACTTCAGGTAAGTCAAAAAGGAGATTTGGCAAACTGGATTGTCCCCGGAAAAAAGGTTCCAGGCATGGGAGGTGCGATGGAACTTGCTCAGAAGGCAAGAAAAGTCATTGTCGTTATGAATCATTGTGATAAAAATGGAAAACCAAAAATTGTTGAAACTTGCTCATTACCATTAACATCGGCAGGCTGTGTGAATCTGATCATCACAGAATTAGCTGTATTCAAGGTTAATGAAGAGGGGTTACTTTTGACAGAGCTGTTTGCGCCGTACAGTTTAGCTGATGTGAAAAGCAAAACTGGATGTCATTTCAAAATAGAAGAACAAATCCGCAAAATTCCGTACTAAACCGGACGCAGGTCGAAGGAGTGAGTGAGTATGCAAAACTATGAAAGCCGTATCAAGCATTGGTTAAAGGAGAATCGAGCGAGAGGGGCAAGACTGTTACAAATCCTTGTACAGGAGAATAGCACTAGGGGAAATGAAAGTAGTACTCAGGCCATTGTTATTGAAAAATGCCGTCAAATGGGTTTGATCCTCGATATATGGGAAATTGGAGGTGAAGAACTAAAAAACCATCCAGCCTATTGTTGTGACCGTCAGAGCTTTGAAGGAAATCCTAATCTAGTTGCCGTTCTAAAAGGATCAGGCGGTGGGAAATCAATTATTTTAAACGGTCATATTGATGTTGTGCCTGTTGGGGATGAATCAAATTGGAGACATGACCCATTTAGTGGAGTGATTGAGTGCGGTAAGCTTTATGGAAGAGGAGCTACAGATATGAAAGGGGGGAATGTGGCTCTTTTAATGGCAATTGAATCCTTAATTGCAAACGGAATTAAATTAAAAGGGGATGTGATTTTTCAAAGTGTCATAGAAGAAGAGAGTGGTGGAGCAGGAACGCTAGCTGCCGTCTTGAGAGGATACAGGGCGGACGGAGCAATTATAACAGAACCAACCAATATGAAATTTTTCCCAAAACAACAGGGTTCAATGTGGTTCAGAATCACGATTAAGGGAAGGGCGGCACATGGTGGCACTAGATATGAAGGGGTAAGTGCGATTGAAAAATCAATGCTTGTCATTCAAAGATTACAACATTTAGAGATAGATAGGAATGCTAAGATTAATGACCCTCTCTTTGAAAAAACACCTATTCCCATTCCTATTAATATTGGAAAGATTAACAGCGGAGAATGGCCTTCTTCGGTGCCTGACACCGCCATTATTGAGGGCAGAATGGGTGTGGCACCAGAAGAAACGATTCAAGCCGCCAAGTTAGAAATGGAGGCATGCCTACAGGAATTGAATGAATCGGATGAATGGTTACAGGTAAATCCTCTTCAAATTGAGTGGTTTGGAGGCAGGTGGCTGCCGGGAAGTTTAGAAAGTGATCATCCGTTAATGAATGAACTATCTACGAGTTTTATAGAGGTGAAAGGGAACCCACCGCTCGTTGAGGCGAGTCCATGGGGAACAGATGGTGGTATTCTTTCGACTGTTGGTAATACACCAGTTGTCGTATTCGGACCGGGAATTACCGAAACAGCTCATGATGCGAATGAGCACATTGATTTGGAGGATTTGTTTGCGGCGAGCGAGATTATTGCTCTAACCTTGATGAAGTGGTGTGAAGTTAGTGAATAAAAGAGGGGGAAGCCAATGGGATCAATCCAACTTAAAACAAAGATTCCTGGTCCAAAAGCGGTAGAATTACTCACCAGAAAAGCGCAGAATGTACCGAAAGGTCCGTTTAATACAATCCATACATTTGCAAGTAAGGGAGAAGGGGCACTCATTACGGATGTTGATGGCAATACCTTTATTGATTTTGCAGGTGCAATTGGTTCCTTAAATGTGGGTCACTGTCCCCCGGGTGTGGTCGCAGCACTACATCAGCAAATTGATGCCTACCTTCATCCCTGCTTCCATGTCATGATGTATGAACCATATGTTAAATTAGCGGAAACACTTAATCGGATTTCTCCGGGTAACCATCAAAAGAAAACATTCTTCTTAAATAGCGGTGCAGAAGCTGTCGAGAATGCTGTGAAAATTGCAAGAAAGTATACTGGGAGGAAAGCAATCATATCATTTGAAAGAGGCTTTCACGGACGTACCTACATGGCGATGTCCTTAACGAGTAAGGTGAAACCCTACAAATATGAATTTGGACCGTTCGTTCCGGAAACGTATAAATGGGCTTATCCTTATTATTATCGCTCTGAATTCGATAAGCCTGAACAATTAGATACAATCTTATTACAGCGCTTTGAAACCTTCTTCCAAAGTGAGGTTCCGCCTGAAGAAATTGCAGCAGTAATCATGGAACCGATACAAGGGGAAGGCGGTTTTGTCATCCCGTCGAAGCAGTTTGTAAAAGGGGTTAAGGAGCTATGTGAAAAACATGGAATCTTATTTATCGCTGATGAAGTTCAAACTGGCTTTGGTAGAACGGGTAAAATGTTTGCTATAGAGCATTTTGATGTGGTTCCTGACTTAATGACTATGTCAAAGTCATTGGGGGCAGGTCTACCAATTAGTGCAGTAACAGGTAGAGCGGAAATTATGGACTCACCAAATGTTGGAGAAATTGGAGGAACATATGGGGGTAGTCCGCTCGGTTGTGTGGCAGCACTTGAGGTGATAAAAGCGATTGAAGAAGGAAATTTATTAAGTCGGGCCGAAATGATAGGGAAGGTTTTTCAAGAACGATTTTCTGCTCTTAAGAAACAATATCCTCAGGTCGGTGATGTTCGGCATATTGGTGCTATGTGTGCCATCGAGTTTGTTACAGATTCAAATTCAAAAACACCAAATAAAGAACTAGTTCAACAAATTATTCATAAAGCACATCAAAATGGCCTTATTATTATGACAGCTGGATTGTTCGGGAACATCATTCGACTACTAACGCCGCTTGTCATCACAGATGACCAATTAAAGGAAGGTTTAGATGTATTGGAAGATGCCATCGGAGAATGTTGTCAAGATTAGCTAGTAGACTATCCTTAATTTGGCATGAATAGACTGTAATATTTTATTTAGATACAAAAAGATTGGAGGATGTCTTTTGAAACAGTCACTGTGGATTGGCGGTGAATATCGACCAACCCTTTCTTATGTAAAATTAAAAAACCCATATAACCTGGAGCATATAGCTGATATTGCTGTTGCTGAACAGGAAGATGTTGTGGCAGCCATCACTGCAGCGCATGAGGCTACTGTAGATATGCAAGAAATCCCTGCCTATAAACGTGCCGAAATATTAGAAAAAGTAGCTAGTCTTCTAAAAAGCGAAAGAGAAGAGTGTGCAAGGCTGATTTCTCAGGAAGCAGCAAAACCTCTTAAAGCTGCGAGAGCTGAAGTCGACCGGACCATTATGACCTACACGTTCGCTGCCCATGAGGCTAGAAGAATCCATGGAGAAACGGTTCCGATGGATGCAGCACCTGGTGGGGAAGGCAGACTTGCTTTTACAATTAGGGAACCCCTTGGAGTAATTGCAGCCATTACTCCATTTAATTTTCCTATGAATCTTGTAGCACATAAAGTTGGTCCGGCCATTGCTGCAGGAAATACAGTTGTCTTAAAACCAGCGAGTCAGACACCATTATCCGCTTATAAAATTGCTGAATATTTTAAACGTGCTGGACTGCCATCGGGTGCTTTAAATGTGGTCACAGGAAGCGGCCGTGTGGTGGGAGATTTATTGATGAAAGACGAAAGAATTAAGATGATTACTTTTACCGGCAGTCCCCAGGTGGGGAAATATATTCGTGAAAATTCAGGGCTAAAGAAAGTAACCCTTGAATTAGGTTCCAACTCCGCTGTTATTGTCGATGATGGAGTTAGCTTGGAAAAAATCATTCCAAGAATCGTTACGGGGGCATTTTCCTATCAAGGTCAAGTATGTATAAGCATTCAACGTGTTTTTGTACATGAAAAAATGATAGATCAGTTTGTCGAACAGTTTATTGAAGAAACGAAAAAGTTAAAAGCGGGAGATCCACTTGACGAACAAACTGATGTATCCGCACTTATAACTAGAGCGGATGTTCAACGTACAAAAGAATGGGTTGATGAGGCAATTGCCAATGGGGCAGATCTTAAATCAGGTGGTAATTTTAAGGATGGAATCTTTCAGCCTACTGTTCTAGTAGATGTTCCAGTTAGCGAGAAGATTTCTTGCGAAGAAGTCTTTGCTCCTGTTGTTCATATTAACCGCTTCACCTCAATGGAGGAAGCCATTAACCTTGTAAATGACTCAAAATACGGTCTACAGGCAGGAATCTTTACAAATGATATACATTATGGGCTGAAAGCAGCTAAAAAACTCGAAGTAGGCGGGGTTATGATTAACGAAATCCCGACCTTCCGTGTGGATCAAATGCCATATGGGGGAGTAAAGCTTAGTGGAATGGGGAGGGAAGGAATTAAGTATGCTGTTGAAGAAATGACAGAATTAAAGTTAATTAGCTTTAAGATGGAGTAAATATAAAATGTCTGGCTACTTCCAAAGCCAGGCATTTTTTCAAATAGGTCTACAAACGGAATAATGAAGGTATTATGTGGTGAAGGAGAGAGATTAATGAAACAGACTGCATCCACAATTTATCTTAAGGAAAACAAGTATTTTATCGAAGTCTGTCTAGACCCTTTTAATAAAAGGATCCGGGTTGATGATTATCGTGGAAATGTAAAATTAATTCTTAAAGAAGTAGAGAAGCTAGTTCAGCAGCATCAAGCAGAAAAGCTTATCATGAAAGGGAGGACTAATGATTTTTTGGCATTAATGGAAAATGGTCTTCAGCCTGAAGCGATGGTAGATCGTTATTTTTTGGGTTCTGATGCTTTTTTCTTTTCAAAGTTTTATTCACAGGACCGTAAAAAAAACGATCATTGGATAACCGAGGATGGAATGATTCATAGTATTTATCAATTAGACCCCACCATGGAAAAAATTTTTCCACCTAAGGAATATGAGTTGAAGAAGGCAGATGATAATTGTGTCGATGAGTTATCCACGTTGTATCGCCAAGTTTTTCAGGTTTACCCAACACCGTTGCATGATCCGGAATATATAAAAAAGACGATGGAAGATGGGACGATTTATTACGTTTATTTCCATCAAGGCAAAATTGTCAGTGCAGCCTCTGCTGAAATAAATTCTTTTTATAAGAATGCAGAATTAACAGATTGTGCCACCTTAACCGAACACAGGAAGTATGGATTAATGAAGATGCTCCTTCAAGAGCTTGAGGGTGAATTGAAAAAAAGGGGAATCTTTTGTTCTTATTCAATTGCGAGGTCGTTATCATTCGGTATGAATGCTGTTTTATTTCAGCTTGGATATTCCTATCGTGGAAGATTAATGAATAATTGTTATATTTATGATAAGTTAGAAAATATGAATATGTGGGTGAAAAATCTGGCAACCTGCTAAAAATTCGGCTGCATATGCCGAATTTTTGGCACCTTGAAAAATGGCAAGAAGGGCAGGTGATTTAATGGTTCAATTAACAGCTTTAACAGAAGAAGTTTTATCAGCAATTCTAAAAAGTATAGATGAAGGTATTCATGTTGTTAACACAGAAGGAAAAACAATCTTTTACAATGAAGTAGCAGCTAAGCATGATGGCATGGGAGTAAAGGAAGTACAAGGGAAGCATTTAATTGATGCATTTCCCTCCCTGACAGAGGAATCTAGTACTCTATTAAAAGTGATTAAAACGGGTAAGCCTATCTACAACCAAACACAGGTTTATCTAAATGTCCATGGTACTAGAATTGATACCATTAATACCACTTTACCAATTTTTTTAGGAAAAGAAATTATCGGTGCAGTTGAAATTGCAAAAGACTATTCACGGATGAAGCTCCTTGCCGAAAGGCTATTAGATTTACAAAAAGGTGTAAAGAGGAGCACCAAGAAAAAGGTAATAAAGCAAGTAAATTATACATTTGCGGATTTAAAAACGGTAAACCCCGTTTTTATCAGTACGAAAGAGGAAGGGAAGAAACTCGCAAAATCAGATTCTCCTATCCTTGTTTATGGGGAATCCGGGACGGGTAAGGAGTTATTCGTACAGGGGATTCATCACGAATCCATCCGTTCTGGAGGTGCATTTATAGCTCAAAATTGTGCAGCTATTCCGGAAACTTTATTAGAAAGTATTCTTTTTGGTACAGCTAAAGGAAGCTATACTGGTGCTGTGGACCGTAAAGGCTTATTTGAACTTGCTGATGGGGGAACTTTATTTCTTGATGAATTACATACGATGCCCATTGAACTACAAGCAAAGCTGTTAAGGGTGTTAGAGGACGGAATTGTTAGAAGGGTCGGAAGTTCGCAAAACATTTCTGTAGATGTACGTGTAATTGCAGCAATGAATGTGCATCCGAGTATAGCACTTCAAGACCAAAAACTTCGATCTGATCTCTATTACCGGTTAAATGTGTTCACTTTTTCTCTTCTCCCATTGAGAGAGAGAAAAGATGATATCTTATTTTTAACAAACTTTTTTATGAAGGAATTTAACCGTAAACTCGAGAAAAATATTTATGGTTTGGAAAAGAAACTTGAGTTGTTTTTTATTGAATATCAATGGCCTGGAAATGTAAGAGAACTAAAACATACGCTTGAATATATGATGAATGTTTGTGAAGGGACACAGTTAAGCGTTGAAGAATTGCCTATGATGCTGAAACATCATGCTGCCCCTTCAAAAGGTAAGACTAATCACCAGTTAGAAAGTTTATCATTAAGAAAAAATATGGAGAAATTAGAAAGAGAACTTATTATGAATGCTCTTGAATTGAGTGAAGGTAATGTGAATCAAGCGGCGAAACTTTTGGAGATTCCTAGACAAACACTACAATACAAAATCAAGAAGTGGATGGAATAATAAGTGCCGATTTTTCGGCATTTTTTCATGTTATAAAAACTGAAATTTATGAAATTTTAGAAAAAAACACTTCCCTTGCGGTTTTATAACGTTGGCATGAAACTTGCATATTATTTAGTAAAGCCAGATAGGGGGAAATGAATATGAAGCAATTCCTATATAAACCAAGCAGGTACTGGAAGGATATAGAACTTTGGAAAGATGTAACAGAAGAGCAATGGAATGATTGGCTCTGGCAATTAACAAATACGATTCGTACTTTAGATGATCTTAAGAAAGTAATTAATTTAACTCCAGAAGAAGAAGAGGGGGTAAGAATCTCAACTAAAACAATCCCCTTAAATATTACACCTTACTATGCATCATTAATGAATCCAGATGACCCACGTTGTCCAATCAGAATGCAATCAGTGCCTATATCAAAAGAGATATATAAGACAAAATATGACCTTGAAGATCCTTTGTATGAAGATGAAGATTCACCTGTCCCTGGATTAACTCACCGCTATCCCGATCGTGTTCTCTTTCTTGTCACCAATCAATGTTCAATGTATTGCCGCTATTGTACAAGGAGGCGCTTTTCAGGTCAAATTGGAATGGGTGTCCCCAAAAAACAACTGGATGCAGCCATTAACTATATTAGGCAAACACCAGAGGTTCGTGATGTATTAATATCTGGTGGTGATGGGTTATTAATAAATGATAATATTTTAGAATATATCCTTAAAAATTTACGAGAAATTGACCATGTAGAAATAATTAGAATAGGGACTCGTGCACCTGTTGTCTTCCCGCAACGAATTACAGAGAACCTTTGCAACATTCTAAAGAAGTATCATCCAATTTGGTTGAATACCCATTTTAATACATCTATTGAGATTACAGAGGATTCTAAGCTAGCTTGTGAAATGCTTGCCAATGCAGGTGTACCTGTAGGGAATCAATCTGTCATTCTAGCAGGTATTAATGACAGTGTTCCAATCATGAAGAGACTCATGCATGATCTTGTAAAGATTCGAGTACGGCCATACTATATTTATCAATGTGATCTTTCAGAGGGCATTGGACACTTCCGGGCACCTGTCTCTAAAGGACTTGAAATTATCGAGGGCCTCCGCGGTCATACGTCTGGATACGCAGTACCAACATTCGTGGTTGACGCACCTGGTGGAGGCGGAAAAATTGCTTTACAGCCCAATTATTTAATTTCTCAAAGTCCTGAAAAGGTCGTACTTCGTAATTTTGAGGGTGTGATTACTTCTTATCCTGAGCCGGAAAACTACATCCCTGGAAGAGCGGAAGGTTATTTTAAAGAAATTTATCCTGAGATGGAAGAAAAAAGATCTGTTGCGGGAATTGCGGGTATTATGAATGATCAGCATTTTAATCTTGTTCCAGAAGGAATAACAAGGCTAAACCGCCGTAAAGATTACAATCAAGATCCTACACATACTTCATTAAAGGATAAACGGAGTAAACGAGATGAATTAAAAGAAAAAAAATTCAAAGCGGTTACCCAAAAGGAAAAGGGGAGCACAGAAACACAACCTAGTGTAGATGTTATGAAAGAATAAGAGGTGGGAGTATGAAAATTGAATGTGAATGGTGTGCTAGTCCAAACGTAGATAGAATTGTAGACTCGGTATACTGGGAATTACCTGATGGGACGAGAGCAATCGAGATCTCAGATACTCCTACCTATTTCTGTCGAGATTGTTCTATGACTTACCAAAGTGAGGTAATAGTAAAGGAAATAGAAAATCACTTATTCTTAATTGATTGTAAACAGGTTTCTAAAGTAATTACCTTTGAGGATTTAATGAAAATACCAAGGTTATTGAAAAGGAATTATTTTGATTTTTCCTCTTAATAAATGGCTTTGTTTAACTAGGCTGTTGATTTCCGCTCCAGGCACTTCGCTTTCCGTGGG
>NZ_JBCNAC010000059.1:0-9315 GCF_050477885.1 Neobacillus rhizosphaerae | reverse complement strand
TGAACCATACTCCCACAGGAGTCTTCGTGCCTTCCGCTCCAATCAACAGGAACAATAATCAATAATGTTCTTTATTACAGCCTATTTTGCCGCTGGACGATACTGTGAGTATTCGTTATTATATATCACATAAGTGAATTTCGATGGAAAGGCGTTTGTGTGATGAGTAAATCCTTTTATCATTTTTTAATGAAATATAGACATCCGGCACCAAAAGATCGTATTAGTTTATTTGCAAACCATGCCTATATGGACCATAGCTTTCCTAAATCTTCAAAAGATTACCACGAACTCAGTTCCTACTTAGAACTAAATGGTCAATATTTAGAGTCAATGTCTATTTTTGATGAGGCATGGCAGCTATATATTAATGCTGAAAGCAAAAATTAAATAGATGGAAAAAATCGCTTCTTGATATGGAGGCGATTTTTTCATTTTACAAATGGTATGCGCGATATTGATTCTGATGCATATACTATTGTAATCAAAATTCACGACTTAGCATTTGAGGGGATGGGAGGACATGGCAAAACGGAGAAAACCGAAGTATAAGATCGGTGATACGGTCGTGATTACTATTTATGGTACTGTTGGCAGGGTAACAGATGTAAAATGGCTCGATGGCAAGTATGTATATGAAGTGAATAAGAGTGATGGTTTGTTCCTTGAATCGGCCTTACAAATGCTATCGGAATATGACGGTACTGTTATGGAACAGGAGCAAATTGATATTGAATATAAGTTTTTTTTCGGTGATTTAGTTCAGGTAAGCGGTTATGGTGCTGATTTATTTAAAGTTGTCGGCTTTCGGACCGAAATTTGGCGCTATAAAGAAGACGCCTGGGAAGATGTGATTTATGAGCTTTCAAGGGTAAGTGACGGAGAATGGCTGGAGGCAGGCGAAGAGGAACTTACACTAGTAGCGGATGCTGAAAGTGCAGATACATTTATACAAAAATTGGGTCTTTTATACTTAGTAAATAAACAGGATCAAACAGTAAAAAATACAAACTTAAAAAATTTGATTAGAAAAGCAGAGTTTGAAGAAATAGAAAGAAAAAAAGAAAAGAAAGAACTTATTGATAATCTTTTAGATATATTTAATGATTATCGGATACTTTATGAATTGTTTCATGACCAAGAATACTACCAAGTTATGCGGGTCATTCTTAGAAAATTAGAAAGTCTTGTAAATAATGATGGCAAAAGTCCTGTATAATCCTACCACCTGGCTATTTCGAATAATAAATACAAAACAAAAGGAATTCCACTCCATTTAATTAGGAAAAACATCGTTTCCAAAATTTTTTCAAATAGTTGGAGGGTAAGACTATCCTCCTGGTTAACATCTTCAACCCATGCCTCAAACAACAATTGGAATTTAGACATTGTTTTCACCCCATCGCTTTCTTTTTACTAATCCTATGCTTGTCCAAGGGATAAAAGACATGTTTTTTTCATTGAAATCTCTTTATTCAATTTCAGTGAAGATCACTGGTTTATAGGCAACTGCTTTCCAAAGTAAATAGCATGAAAAAGCCATGTACATCATACATTCTGTAAAAAGGGGGCGATGCTATGAGAGAAATTGAAGTATTTATTGATACGGAAGAAATTGCCGAATTTTTCTTTCATGAGCTTGTAAAAAGGGGATACGTTCCTAGTGAAGAGGAATTAGAGGAATTAGCCGATATTACTTTTGAATATTTAATTGAAAAGAGTATTATCGATGAGGAAGTACAGGATGATTAGTAAACGAATAATTTAGGGAGAAATGAAAAGTTTTCTTCCATTAAGATAAAAGAAGACGAAAGACGAGCATAGTGTGCTCGCTTTTTGTTTTTTACAGACTAATTGAAATATTTTTACCATCGTGAAACCTTGTTGGAGTTTCATCGTATTAGGAGTATGAAGAAAAGGAGGAGGATTTAATGTTAAAAAAAATCCTTAAATCAATTTTAAAAAGTAAGATGACTCACAAGTACGGTTCCTCAAGCGATGCATGGAAGAAACATAAACATCATAAGCACAGCCATTTAGGACATCATCACTATAAAAAGAAATATAAAAGCAGAAGTTCTATTTCTAGTTTTTTTAGCAGCTAGTAAGGTGCGGGTATATGCTAAGGAAATTCACATTATTTATTTCCAATATTATGGAGAAACCACTACCTATTGATGAGGTTATTGCTGATCGTTATAAGGTAGTGGAGTATCTCGGAAGTGGAAGCTACGGACATAGTTATTTAGTTTTTGATTTCTTAAGCAAACAGAATAAAGTATTAAAATCCCTTCGGTATCATAAGAGAATTATCCAAACTGGAAGAAAGGGATTTGAATTAGAAAAAGAATTATTACGGTCGATTAATCATCCTGGATTTCCTAAATATTTTGAGGACGGCACCTTTAAAAATATTCCCTATTATACAATGGAATATATTAATGGTAAGAATTTTGAACAGCTTATTTTTCACGAAGGTAAGAAATTCACTGAAACAGAAGTTTTTAAGTTTGCAGATGAATTACTACAGTACATTGAATTCTTGCATAGCCATCACATCATTCATAGAGACATTCGCATTCCTAATGTAATTTTCGATGGATCGAGAATTCGCCTGATAGATTTAGGGCTAGGAAGGTATCTTAAACCGAAAGATGGAGATCCACAAAATATAGAAGATGTAAGGAAGCAAATTAACTACCAAGCTGATTTTTACGGGCTTGGCCATTTTCTTTTGTTTCTCCTATATTCGAACTTTACTTTCGATGATAACAGGAAAGAAAAAAGCTGGGAAGAAGAACTAGATATTACAGTAGAAGCCAAACAAATTATTAGAAGGCTCTTGCAGATAGAATCCGCGTATGATCAATGCGCACAAATAAGAGCTGATATAAAAAATTTCACTTAAATTAGGAGGAGAATTTTATGTCTTTCTTTGACAAAGTATTCGCTAGCGTAGGTATTGGTGCTGCATCAGTAGACACAAAGCTAGAAAAAGACACTTATATGCCTGGGGAAACTGTACAAGGGGTTGTTGAAATTAAGGGTGGAAAGGTTGAACAGCAAATAGATGAGATTTATCTTTCACTCAATACAACTTATTTAAAAGAGTCAGATGATCGAAAATATAACGTAACTGCTACCATCGATCGTTTTCGTCTAACTACACCTTTTACAATCAGGTCCAACGAAAGAAAAGAAATTCCGTTTACCTTCCAGTTGCCGTATGATACACCCTTATCTATTGGCAGGTCCAAAGTGTGGGTAACAACAGGACTGGATATAAAAGGCGGGGTGGACCCAAGTGATAAGGATTATTTAAAGGTTATTCCTAATCAATTAATGACTGCTGTTTTTAACGCGGTAGATAATTTGGGCTTTAGAATTAGAGAAGCGGACTGTGAAGAAGCACCACGACGTTTACGAGGCCGGTTACCCTTCGTTCAAGAATTTGAATTTGTCCCAACGTCAGGTCTATTTCGTGGTAAATTAGATGAGTTAGAAGTGGTGTTCTTATCTTCAGGTAATGGCACACTAGATTTGATGTTCCAAGTGGATCGACGTGCGAAAGGACTTTCAGGATTATTCTCAGAAGCGATGGGAATGGATGAAACGAACGTAAGATTATCTGTTTCTAACGCAGATCTTCCTAATTTACAACAAAAAATTCAGAGTGTAATACAAAGATACTCATAATAAGTAAAAAAAAGGCTTCTCGACAAAAAAAGTTAGTATTCTACAGAGGATTCGACAAGGCCAATATCTAATTATTAGAATAGAAAATAAATTCTAATAATTGGAGGTACAAGATGATCAGAGTATTAACGAAAAGGCCCTGTATCCAATATGATGTGACAATCTTTCAAACTCCAAAGTACCGTGAAAATAAAGGCTATAAACAGGTCTATAGAACATCCATTCCTGCTGCTGGCCGCGTACAATGCTTGGAAGAAACCTTTAGCCGATTTAATGTGACTGACAGAATACCTTCAAATTATAAGGGGAGATTTCTCTCAACAGGTGACATTATATTAATTGATGAGGGACGCGGCGGTCAGCACTATTATCAGTTACAGACTGGCGGATGGACCCCGATTAATAGAATAATGATACGATAAAAAACCTAAGGGAACATCCTTAGGTTTATTTTTACTTAATGCTTTCTACCACCATCTGCGCGGTTTTCTTTTGCATGTGCTTCGTGCTCTGCCACAATTGCCTCGGCAGGAATGTGGTTATTTTTCTTTTGACCATTTATGCGGCTTCTATGTTTTTTTCCCATTATCTATTCCTCCTTTCCGTATAAAGATAGCTTCCCACAAATCAGAAAAAACATAACTATTTCTCTGAAGATGTTTTTCAATAAAAACTGTTTATGATATATTGTCTATGGTACGGAGTGGAACGTACTTATCTTGATTGGAGGTTTTAATTTATGAGTGTACATATTGGTGCAAAAGAAAATGAAATTGCAGAAACGGTCTTGCTGCCAGGGGACCCGCTGAGAGCGAAATATATTGCAGAAACCTTTTTAGAGGATGCTAAATGTTATAACGAAGTTAGAAATATGTTTGGTTACACAGGAACCTACAAAGGGAAAAGGATTTCAGTTCAAGGAACTGGAATGGGTGTTCCGTCAATTTCAATTTATGTAAATGAGCTCATGCAAAGCTATAATGTGCAGAACTTAATAAGAGTAGGTACGTGCGGGGCAATCCAAAAAGATGTAAAAGTACGAGATGTTATCCTTGCTATGACAAGTTCTACAGACTCTAACATGAATCGTCTAACGTTTGGTCATGTTGATTTTGCACCTTGTGCTGATTTTGACTTACTTAAAAAGGCGTATGATGCTGGTGTTGAAAAGGGACTTAATTTAAAAGTGGGAAATATTTTCACTGCAGATTCTTTCTATAATGATAATGCAGAACTTGAAAAATGGGCCAAGTATCAGATTTTGGCTATTGAAATGGAAACGACAGCATTATATACGTTAGCAGCCAAATTTAACCGTAAAGCTCTTTCTGTTCTAACTGTTAGTGATCATATTTTAACAGGTGAAGAGACTACCTCAGAAGAAAGACAATTAACTTTTAATGATATGATTGAGGTAGCTTTAGTGGCTGCCACTAAGTAATAATGAATATACTGCCTCTTCCAATTAGGAAGAGGTTTTTTCTTTTATGGAAAGGACTTAGGACCATGATGGAGAATTTAAATGTAAAATAAAAAAGGCAAATATATGACTAATTAAATAATAATATTGATATGAATAGGGTGCAGGGTATAGTGCAAATGAGGTGAACGATATGAAAGAGCAAATCAAAGTTGATATTACTGGAATGACATGTGCAGCTTGTTCAGCCAGGATTGAAAAGGTTTTAAATAAGGTAAATGGTGTTGAAGCAAATGTCAACTTGGCTATGGAAAACGCATCCATTTCATATGATAAAGATTTAGTTTCAAGTAATGAAATAATTACAAAAATTGAAAACCTCGGATATGGTGCGCGTTTAGAAGAGGATCAAAGAGAAACAAAGCAGCAATATAAAGAAGAGGAGATAAAACATAAGAAACGCATGTTTTCCCTTTCTGTTATCTTGTCTTTGCCACTTTTATACACTATGTTTGCCCATATGCCAATGGATATTCGCTTCCCTATGCCTGGAGTGATGATGAATCCGTGGTTTCAATTGTTGCTAGCCACACCTGTGCAATTTTATATTGGAGGCCCTTTTTATATGGGTGCTTATAAAGCACTTAAAAATAAGAGTGCTAATATGGATGTCCTTGTGGCTTTAGGTACATCGGCAGCCTATTTCTACAGTCTTGCAGAGGGCTTTAAAACAATCAGCAACCCTTTTTATATGCCGCATCTATATTTTGAAACAAGCGCTGTTCTTATTACTCTAATTTTGCTAGGAAAGTTATTTGAAACCGTAGCAAAAGGTAGAACGACCATCGCCATTTCTAAATTACTAAGTCTTCAAGCAAAAGAAGCTACAGTCATTAGAGATGGAAAGGAATTTCAAATTCCAATTGAAGAAGTGCAGGTTTCAGACCGATTACTAGTGAAGCCAGGAGAAAAAATTCCAGTAGATGGACAGGTTTTATTAGGACAATCCTCAGTCGATGAATCAATGATAACAGGTGAATCAATTCCAGTGGAGAAATCTGTGGGGAATCATTTAATAGGTTCGACTATTAATAAAAATGGAACGATAACAATGAAAGCCACAAAGGTGGGAAAAGACACAGCTCTAGCGGGAATTATTAAGATTGTAGAAGAAGCTCAAGGATCAAAGGCACCCATTCAACGTATTGCGGATATTATTTCTGGCTACTTTGTACCGGTTGTTGTTTGTATCTCATTCGTAACTTTCTTAATTTGGTATTTCCTAGTGATTCCTAGTGATTTTCCAACCTCTTTGGAAACTGCTATTGCTGTTCTTGTGATTGCCTGTCCTTGTGCTCTAGGGCTAGCAACACCCACATCTATTATGGTGGGGACAGGAAAAGGTGCAGAGATGGGAATCCTTTTCAAGGGTGGAGAGCATTTAGAAATTGCACATAGGATAAACGCCATAGTCCTTGATAAAACGGGAACTATAACAAAAGGTCAACCAGTTGTTACTGATTTCATAGCATATAAAGAGGAGAAAAAAGTCCTTCAATATTTAGTCTCTGCTGAGAAATCATCAGAACATCCGCTCGCCGAAGCTATTGTTAGATATGGTATGGAAAGACGATCTTCAACTCTCCCAGTCAAACGTTTTAAGGCTATTCCAGGTTATGGGATCGAGGCGAAAATTGGCGACGAAGAAATATATGTGGGAACTCGGAAGCTAATGGATTTAAAAGGTATTTCTTATACCGAAAAAGAAAAAGAATTACTTCATTTTGAAAACGAAGGTAAGACAGCCATGTACATTGCAATTAATTCAACTATCATGGGACTTGTGGCAGTTGCTGATACAGTAAAAGAGACAGCTAAGCTGGCAGTTACTCAACTAAGAGATTTAGGCATCGAAGTTTATATGTTAACTGGTGATAATGAACGGACAGCAAAAGCCATTGCTTCTCAGGTGGGAATATCGAATGTTATTGCTGAGGTTCTCCCAGAAGAAAAGGCAAATCATGTAAAAGAACTGCAGCATAAAGGAATGAAAGTTGCGATGGTCGGGGATGGAATAAATGATGCACCTGCTCTTGCGGTTGCTGATATCGGTATTGCCATTGGTTCGGGTACTGATGTCGCTATTGAAGCTGCGGATATCACTATTCTAGGTGGAGAACTGTCGTTGATTCCAAAAGCCATATCTTTAAGTAAAAAAACAATGCAAAACATTCGTCAAAACCTATTTTGGGCTTTGATCTATAATTCTGCAGGCATACCAATCGCTGCTTTAGGATTATTAGCTCCATGGGTAGCTGGAGCGGCAATGGCATTTAGTTCTGTATCTGTTGTGACAAACTCCCTTCGTTTGAAACGAGTCAAGATATAAAATAATCTATGATTTAATGAAGAGGCTGACCAATCAGCCTCTTCTATCGTAGAGAGATTTCTCTATTATTTTATTTCTTATTAATTTCATTAACTTTTCTTTGTTAATTTTAATAAAAAGATGTTATTCTAATCACTAAGGGTTTGCTTTTTGCTTCAGACATTTGTTAAGACTAGCTAGTACATATCTTATTTTTTGGTAAATGAAAGTGGTGAAAGCTTTGGAAGGAAAGAACGTTGAGCAAGAAAAACTTGAAGGAGAGAAAGTTGAACAGGAGCAAGTTACTGAGAACAGATCCGGATATATCCGATTAAAGAAGTTCCATTTTATTATGCTGTTATTTTTAATGGTTTTCTTATCAGCTGGAATTACAACAATTGCCTTTGCATTTGGTAAAGAAAAAGTGGTAACAGTTGGAGCAGAAAGATCAGAATTCAATAAACTTTATGAAGCATTTGATACCTTGAAAGATGGTTATTTTAAAGAAGTAGATCAGAAAAAGCTTATTAATGGTGCAATTAATGGAATGGTGGAATCGCTTGACGATCCATATTCTGATTATATGAGTAATGAGGAAGCAAAAAGCTTTCATAGTAGTATTTCTTCATCGTTTGAAGGAATTGGTGCTGAAATCCAAGAAAAGGATGGACATATTGTTATTGTTTCTCCTATCAAAGGATCTCCGGCTGAAAAAGCAGGGTTAAAGCCAAATGACATGATTATATCAGTAGATGGCAAAAGCCTTCAGGGAATGAACTCTACTGAAGCAGTTACTTTAATCAGGGGTAAAAAGGGATCGAAGGTAGAATTAACTATTCAACGACCAGGAACAGAAGCTCCAATGACCGTTCCTATTATTCGTGATACGATACCAATAGAGACTGTATACGGAGAAATGGTTGATGACTCTATTGCAAAGGTACAAATCACAAGTTTTTCAAGTAACACCTCAAAAGAATTGGTTACCACTTTAAATGATTTACAAAAGAAGGGGATGAAAGGTTTAGTATTAGACCTTCGACAAAACCCTGGTGGATTATTAGATCAGGCAATTAGTATTACGAGTATGTTTGTTCCTAAAGGGAAAATTATCGTTAAAGAAGAAGATAGAAACGGAAAGATAAAGGAAATTGCTTCTCAGAATCAAGGTAATCCTGACTTACCGTTAGTTGTATTGATTGATAAGGGCAGTGCCAGCGCATCTGAAATTTTTGCTGCTGCTGTAAAGGAATCAGCAGGCATCCCGCTTGTAGGTGAGAAATCCTTTGGTAAAGGTACCGTACAAACGGCAGAAGATTTTAAAGATGGTTCTAATTTAAAATATACAATCGCCAAATGGTTAACACCAAATGGCAACTGGATTCACAAAAAGGGAATTGAGCCAGATGTTGCAGTAGCCCTTCCTGAATTTGCTACATTACCGATTATTGATCCAGAGAAAGAGCTGGCCTTTTCTAACGCTTCAACAGAAATTCAAACAGCTCAGAAGATGTTAAAGGCTATTGGCTATGATCCGGGTCGTGAAGATGGATTCTTTGATGAAAAAACAAAACAGGCTGTCATTGCTTTCCAAACGGCACAAAAGCTCCCTACAAATGGTGTGTTAAAAGGTGAATCGACCTTGAAATTGATGGAGCTATTAAGAGAAAAAATTAAAACAAGTGATACACAAATGCAAAAGGCTATTGAGGTTTTAAAAGGAAGAATGAAATAAATTTAAGATAAACTCGGCTCATACAAGAGCCGAGTTTATTTTTTTTGCTGTGTTAAAGAACATTGTTGATTTTTACACCCTGTTGATTGGAGTGGA
>NZ_JBCNAC010000058.1:0-17757 GCF_050477885.1 Neobacillus rhizosphaerae | reverse complement strand
TGTGTTAAAGAACAGTGTTGATTTTTACACCCTGTTGATTGGAGCGGAAGGCACGAAGACTCCTGTGGGAGTATGGTTCAGGGGAGACCCCGCAGGCGCAAGCGCCGAGGAGGCTCGCCGAAACACCCACGGAAAGCGAAGTGCCTGGAGCGGAAATTAACAGGCAAGTTAAACAGAGCCAAAAATAAAAAAAACAAAGGTCCACTTTAATGAACCTTTGTTTTTTTTACGCACCTTTAATGATTGATAATTTATTAATCCATGACTGCATCCGAATAAATAACAGCATGAAGATGAATGACATCATGGCACCCTTCAATATATTAAACGGCAATATAGCTGGAACAACTAAGTTTCTCATATCTGGAAATCCCATTAATACAGTATAGGCCGGTAAAATGATGATGTAATTTAGAATGCTCATAACCACCGCCATGGTTACGGTTCCAACAACTAAAGCTAGTGTCATCCCTTTTTTTGTTTTTAGTTTGTTGTATACATAATATGTCGGAAGAACAAACACAATACCAGCTAGGAAATTAGCAATATGACCTACAGGAATTCCTGTTTGGCTTCCAGTCGCAAGATAATTAAGAACATTTTTGAAAAACTCAACCAATATACCCGCAATTGGGCCAAAAATTAATGCAGCAATTAAAGCGGGAATATCACTGAAATCAACAAATAAAAAGTTCGGAAACACCGGCAGCGGAAAGTTTAGTAGCATTAACAGATATGCAATACTACTTAGCATGCCAATTGAAACATAAGCCTTAACATTAATTTTCTTTGTTTTCTTCATTTTTTCCATTTTCCTCTCTCCTTTTTTGATCCATCACGTTAGGAAGAGAGGTTCAGCAAAAAGACGATCCCAAGAATAAAAATACCCTCAAGCAATTTACTTGAGGGAGTTTACAAAGGCACGCTTAATAAACGTCCATTGAGATATCATTTTTTGAACGTCTGCAGAACCTCCATCTTCTCCCATCCAGACTATACTGTCGGCTTTGGAATCACACCAAATCCTGCCTTAAAGGCTCGCGGGCTTAGAGCAATGCTCAATACCGCCGATCGGGAATTTCACCCTGCCCCGAAGATAGATCGATATTAAATTACAAATATAATTATAATGGAGGACAAAGATTTTGTTAAGTAAAAGGATTGCTATTTTTCTTTTTTGTAACATTTATAGAAAAAACCTGCAGAAGTAACGTCTGCAGGTCTGTCTATTTTTGGATAATTAATATTTGTTTTGGCCTAATTAAATCAGAGGTTAGCCGGTTTAATTCTTTAATTTTATTTACAGATGTATTTCTTTTCTTTGAAATAGAGTACAAGGTATCACCTTGTTTAACGATATAAGTGTCCTTTATTGACGGTTCAGTTGTTTGAAGCCTGCTATTATCATCACTCGTGTGAAAATGTGAACTAGCTTCTAGTACATGATCACCTATACTAGCCACACCCCCTTGAACTGTTTCACCCACATCTGCCTTTCCTAATAGAACCTCCGGGTCCAACGCAAATTTTTTATCGTATCTCCACTCTAATTGATGTGTTTCAAAATGAAGATGTGTACCTGTAGCTTGTCCAGTTTTCCCCATTTTGCCGATCATATCACCTTGTTTAACACTTTGTCCCACCATAACATTTCTCTTGTTTAAATGAGCATACACTGTTACAAAATTACTTGGGTGTTTTATAAATACCACATTACCATATGTAGTAGAAAAATAGGATTTTAAAACCACACCATCTTCAACAGCAAGAATAGGGGTATCCAAGTTCCCAGCAATATCAATTCCTTTATGTTTTCCCTTTCTTGTTCCATAAGTATCAGATATAATCCCATCTGACGGCCAAATCCAGCGCTCCTTTACTTCAGCTGTTTCAGGTTCACTTGCTGCCTCAGTATGTCGTCCACCTAAAAATAATAAACTGACACAAAGCGCCATAATTATGGCAATAAGAAACCTCTTTATGTAGTCACGCATTCCTTTCTTTTCCTCCTTAAACTTGTCCTCTCCTCCACACTATGTTAAAACCCTTCCACTTAGAACATATTCGTTTTTGAAGAGGGAATTGCACATACTTGTTATAATTTGGAGACCTCTGTTATTTTATACAAAAAAAATCAACCTAAAACGGTTGATTTTTTTCGTTTATTGGATTAAACGCAGATTCGGAGCTACTGGTACTTGGTTTTCCTTTGTTAAATCGAAAGGACCCAATTGCAAAATCGGAGAATCCTTAACTACTACTTTTTCTAACCCAAAATCTTTAGCAGTTAGTAACAAAGCTTCAAAGGCAGAAACTGTCATTTGGTTATCTTGTAAAGTGGAATTCCCCTCAAATGATAGAACTAACGTCTTATCCGTAATTGAAACGTTATTAATCGGCAATAATGGTGAAAGAGAACCTGTTAGACCTAATTCTATTTGATCCGTTTTCATTGCATCTAAAGCTTTGTTAATATCGGAATAGGTAGTTGTTGACGGTGTTAGGAATGGAACATCACTTCCTGTAGGATAATAAAAGAAAAAGCCATGATTCTTTACCACATTTATATCTATTTCCTGTTTATTACCGAAATTACCCAACTCTATTCCCGGTTCACCGTTTGTTGAAAATTTCACCTTTTTAATATCACTATTCGAAGAAATATCTTTATTTATCACATTGATAAAATTAGTTTCATTAGTTGAACCTTGTCCGTACTGATGATTTAAAGGAACATCGACTTGAATGGTAGTGTTATCTGAATTTACACTCATCGTAACATTTAGTGGATAAAAATCGGTAAGTCCCCATTCTTCCTCTTTTAAGTTTGCCATATTCTCATTAAATAGCGTCAGCCATGATTCATTATCAGTTTTTGCTACAACTGTAGAAACGGGTATTAGTATCTGTCCTTGTGGGTCTGGAATCCAGTACGTTAACACCTTACCATTACCAACATCATCTGAATAGATGGCTGTTTTTACAGTACCCGTTTTCATAACCTCATTTTTAGGAGTTCCTGATAGTGCCTTTTCTTTTGAAGAAGGTTCACTCTTATCCAAGGCAATAGTAGAATTTTTCTTTTGATCGGCATCTTTTATTTCTGTGTTGAACGAGGTCGTTTCTGCTTGTTTATCAGAAGTATTGGCACCATCCATTAGTTTAGGGACCAAAATGAAAAATAGAAGCAATGCAGCTGCAGTCGCCAAACTCGGTAACAGCCATGTTTTAGTTTTTCGCCTTTTTAGAGAAAGATTTTGGTATATGTCACGAGGATTGCGATGATCCTTTATTTTTGGCATTTGCATTAATAATTCTTCGAGCTCTCTATCGCTCCACTCCGACTTTTTCACTACTTAATCCCTCCTTTTCATAAAACATTTCCATATGCCTTTTTAAAACCTTTAAGGAGCGGTGTTGTGTGGTTTTAACCTTACTTTCCGTCCATCCTAGTGCTTGGGCGGTTTCTGAAATGGATAAATCCTGTAGGTAACGCAAAATAATAACTGCCCTTTGGTCAATCGTGCAATATTCAAGACATTTGTATACCCATTTGATTTCTTCTCGTTGTACCGTTATTTCTTCTGGTATTGGAAATTCATCTTTAACTTGATTGGTTGACCAATCAAATTTTTCAAGTAATCTTTCCTTCCAGCCCTTTTGCTTTCGAAAAAAGTCAATGGCAACATTTCTCGCAATTGAGTATAGCCAGGTCTTTTCGCTACTTTTCCCTTCAAAACGATTATAGGACTTAAATACCCTTATATAGACCTCTTGGACAAGATCTTCAGCGTGTTCTTTATTTCTGACCATATAAAATAGAAATTGAAAAACGTCATGATGATATTTTTGATAAAGTTCATCGAAAACGGAGTCCATCAATTCCCCTCCCCGTTCAATAATATTAGTCGATAGATATGTATAAAAGGTTACACCTTATAAATATAGTCTTTTTTGGGGTAAAAAGAAAGGAATTTGTTGGAAGTTAATTTAATAGTGAAAAAATTAAAAGATGCCCATCAATTAGATGAGCATCTTCGTTTTTATTTACTCTCGCTTTAATTGTTTCCCGTGAATCAAGATGAATCGGCAAGATAGTTGTAAATATTACTTTTTTCGAGGGAGAAGGAAGGAAAATGTCGTTCCTAGTCCCATCTTACTTTGAACAGAAATATGACCGCGATGGGCATCGATAATATTTTTAGCAATGGCTAAGCCAAGTCCAGTGCCCGCCCTTCCTCTTGTTCTCGCTTTATCGGCTTTATAAAAGCGTTCAAAAACAAACGGTAAATCTTCTTCAGGAATTCCAGAGCCTGAGTCTTTGACTTCTATTTTTATTGCCTGTTCTTCATTTGAAACACTTAACTTAACTAATCCACCTTTTGGAGTATGTCTGATCGCGTTATCAATTAAATTGGTTAAGACTTGTTCAATTCTATCAGGATCAAAGGACACGGTTGAAATTCCACTACCTATTTCTACTGTCAATTGGATTTCATTATCCTTAGCCAATCCCTGAAATTTGTGAATAATACGATTGATAAACGAAGACAAATCTATTTCTTCAATGGTTAACTGAAGGTGCCCCGCTTCCATTCGTGCAAGGTCAAGTAATTCATTAACAAGGCGTCCCATTCTTAATGATTCATCATAAATGACCTTGGCCATTTCCTTTTTCTCTTCCTGGGATTCAGCAATGTCATCTACGATGGCCTCACTATAACCTTGTAACATGGAAATAGGTGTCCTAAGTTCATGTGAGACATTAGCAATAAAGTCTTTTCTCATCTTATCTAACTGTCTTTCTTCAGTCATATCCCTTAATACCGCAACTGCTCCACGAATAAACTGATTACTGTAAAGCGGGCTCACTAATATAACCCAGTGCCGACCTTGAAGTGAGATTTCACCCACCTGTTCCTTTTCAGTATCTACCGCTTTTTGAAAGAGATTCATTACCTGTGATGGAATGGCCTCTACATCTGAAGTATTTCCTCCTTTTTCATAATACCAATATTGGAGGAATCGATCTGCAGGAGGATTAGTAATTAAGATGGTACCATCACGATTAAATGTAATAACCCCATCAGCCATACTGCTTAATATACTGGCTAGCTGTTCTTTTTCCTGACTAAGAGCATTCATATTAAACTTTAATTGCCGTCCCATTTGGTTAAACGCAGTAGCCAGTTCTCCGATTTCATCATGAGTAAGAATGGGAACCTTAGTATCAAATTTTCCTCTCGCCACTTCAAAAGCAGCTTCTCTCATTTTTCTTAAAGGAGCGGTAATCCTCGTTGATAGAAAAAAAGCAAAAATGGTTGTTAAAATAATTGCGACACCTGCAACTAGCAGGATAAATTTCGTTGTGGAATGGGTAGTTTCCTGCATCACCCTTAGAGATTGATAAATAAATACAGCTCCATGTTCATCTCCAGGTAAATGCAACGGAACACCAATAATCGAATAATCCGATTCGTTTCTTCCCATATTTTCCGAAAGATCAGAGATTTTTTCTACTGTCTTTTCTTGAAAAACTTTCGCTAACTCTTTGTCATTTTTAATGTATGCAAGTGTTAATTTTTTCTCTTTTTCCGTATTCGGAGAGTAGTAGATTTCATTCTCATTTTTAACAATGACCACCTTGGTAACATCATCGATAATTTCCCATGAAATTTCCAAACCCAGTGGGAATTTCTCATTTGGATGTTCTTCCAAAACATTTGCGATTTTCTCAGCTGTATTCGTAAGGTTATCTTTTGTCTCATGAATGTTGTAGTTTTGAAAAAACTCTAGGAGCATGACAGTTAAGATAAACAAAATAAAGGAAACTAATAAAAGAATGGTAAACCAAAGTTTACCTACAACACTTCGTAAAAAGGTCATTCATTAATTACCTCAAATTTGTAGCCCACTCCCCAAACGGTTACAATCATTCTTGCTGCTTGCTCAGAAACCTTGTTTAACTTTTCACGGAGACGTTTCACATGTGTATCAACTGTCCGTAAATCACCAAAAAATTCGTAGTGCCAAACTTCTTTTAACAACTGTTCGCGGTCAAAGACTTTATCTGGTGCTTTTGATAGAAAATATAATAATTCATATTCTTTTGGTGTTAAACTTACTTCCTTACCATCAGCAGTTACCCTGTGAGCGTCATTATCAATCGTTAGGTGTGGAAATACAATGACATCTTTGGTTGTGGTTTCAGTTTGCAGATAACTAGTTTGTGATGACCTTCTAAGCAGTGCTTTCACACGTAAGACGACTTCCCTAGGGCTGAAGGGTTTAACAATATAATCATCTGTGCCGACCTCAAAGCCTTGAACACGATTGATTTCTTCACCTTTTGCCGTTAGCATAATAACAGGCGTAGCCTTCTTCTCTCTTAGTTCGCGGCAGACTTCAATTCCATCTTTTCCAGGCATCATAAGATCGAGAAGAATGACGTCATAATCATTTGCAAGGGCTTTTGTCAATGCCTCGTTACCATCCTCTGCTTCATCAATACTATATTCTTCACGCTCTAAATACATTTTTAATAATCGGCGAATTCTTTCTTCATCATCTACGACTAAAATTTTTACGTCTTTATCCATTATTAATCCCCCCATGAGGTTTATTTTACAAAATGGTATCGTATTTTGCTATCTTTTCGTAGTAAATACTCCTCTAAAAGTGTCAATTATTTGACAATCCCTCTTTTTTTAGTATTTACACAATTTTTATTTTTAAGGCTATGTTAAACTTGCCTGTTGATTTCCGCTCCAGGTGCTTCGCTTTCCGTGGGCGTTTCGGCGAGCCTCCTCGGCGCTTGCGCCTGCGGGGTCTCCCCTGAACCGTACTCCCACAGGAGTCTTCGCGCCTTCCACTCCAATCAACAGGGTGTAAAAATCAACACTGTTCTTTAACACAGCAATTTTAAAAAAAAAGCCCTCACTTTGTAGTGAAGGCTATAAAATTTATTATAAGTCTAGTCTTTCTATTTTAACCAGCATATGAATGGAGTCCTGCTATTACCAAGTTAACGGCAACTAGGTTAAACATGATGATGACAAATCCGATGACCGCCAGCCATGCTGATTTCTCTCCATGCCAACCTTTAGAAAGGCGAAGGTGTAAAAATGCCGCATAAAAAAGCCATGTAATTAAAGCCCAGACCTCTTTTGGATCCCATCCCCAGAAACGAGACCATGCCATTTGTGCCCATATCATCGCAAAAATGAGCGCGCCTAATGTAAATACAGGAAAACCAATTAATACTGAGCGGTAGCTAATCTCATCAACAAAGTCAAGTTTGATATTCTTGACAAGAGGCTTAAGTGAGGCTGCAATTCGCTTTCTAATGATTAGTCTTATTAAGCTATAAAGCACCAGACCACCCATTAACGACCAGATAACCGTATTAAATTTTTTCGCATTGATGAAAGCCGGTAGTTCAATAAGAGGCTTAAATCCACTCTCTGATACTAATTCTCCTTTATGTGGACCAACCAGAGCAGGCATCGTATATTCAAGGACTTGCTCGGTATCGTGTTTATCAATCCAATTAAATTTCTCATGATATCCTGTTCCTGCAAATACAGATGATACGGCAACAAAACCAAGTACTGTAATTAATGCAAACATGACCATTTCTAGCCAAAAAGTTTGTTTATTAGATTTTGTTTGGTCAATTGCCTTCACTAAATAAATTAATCCCGCTGCAAAGCTAATTGCCAGGATGGCTTCCCCGATTGCTGCTGTTGTCACATGAATATGCAGCCAATAGCTTTGAAGGGCTGGAATTAGTGGAGTAATGTCTCTTGGAAACATACTAGCGTACGCAATAACCAATATGGCTACAGGCATGGTAAACAGTCCAAGTAGTGTAGTTCGATAAATATAATAAATAACAATAAATGCACCAACAAGTGCCATTCCAAAAAATGTAGTAAACTCGAACATATTACTCACTGGAGCGTGTCCAGCTGCAATCCATCTAGTGATAAAATAACCTAGCTGAGAAATAAAACCAACAATTGTTAAAAATACAGCAATGTGCCCCCACCTGTTGGTTCCCCTCTTCTCATTAACCTCTTTCTTTGATTTAATAGAGCCGCCGAAAAACAACGTTGCTATTAAATAAAGAATAAATGAAACAAATAATAAATTACTACTTAGTGTTGCCAACTAGACTCCCTCCTTATCTATATTTTCTTTTTGAAGTTGGTCTTCTGGAATGCCAAGCTTGGTATCTGCTAAAATTGTTTCAATTTCCCGTTTTAAGCCATACCAATTTTTATTTGTATGAGCAGCTATCCAAACTTGTCCGTTTTTCTTTTGTACCCAGATCCGGCGATGGTTCCAGTACGCCCCCTGAATGACACCAATCATAAATACAATTCCACCTAAAATAATGGCCCACAATGACGAATCTTTTCGGACAATAAATCCAGAGACATTCTTGGTTTCTATTCCTTTAAATGCAATCTTATACTTATTATCACCAAATGGTTCAATATTTTGTCTAATCGCAATAAAGGCCGTTTCTCCGTTTGGTTTATCAGGTGTAATCATACGAAAAACGAAAGCAGGATTATTGGGTACTCTGGATTTTGTTGTAGGTTCTCCGTTTTTATCAAATTCAAAATCCGGAAAAAAGTTAAGAATCTCTACGGAATAACCATTACCTAAATCATATTTATCTTTTGGATCTAAAAGATTCACTTTGAGGTCACCAAATGATTGGTTTGTGCTTTTATCAATTAATGAAAATGACATCGAACTCATCTCAGACCTAAATGATGCCTGAAAAATTGAATATCCTTCATAGGATAACGGTTTGTTTACTTGTATTTTATATTCTTTTACTTTTTTAAGCTCTGGTTTCTCACCAGGAAGATTTTTTCCGACCCGTTTAAATAACACAACGTTGGATTGATAATTCTTTACCACTTCACCCGCACGATTGATTGCTTTCTCAAAAGTTTTGTCTTTATCTTTATCATAATGCTGTAGAATGAATTGATTGTTTTTGATAAAAAATTGTCCATTTGTTTCTGGCACTACAGCAGTTTCTCCTTCACGAACCCAAAGATCTTCATTTACATAAAATCCAGGAATAAACCGCAGCATTCCACCAAATAAAAAGATTATTAAGCCTACGTGGTTAATATAGGGACCCCAACGTGAAAAGCGATTTTTTTCAGCTAATAAGTCCCCATCTTCTTCACGAACATGGTAGCGTCTATCTTTTAGATGCTTTTTAATGGTAGATAGATCATTGGAATCAATATGTTCGTTTACACCAAAAACTCTCTGGCGCTTTAAAAATCCCTCATGTCGTGTAACTCGTTGGGCTTTTAAAGCCTTATATAAGGGCACAACCCTATCTAGACTACAAATAACAAGAGAAATCCCAATCATAGCAATTAATAGTAGATACCACCATGAACCATACAAGTCATGGAAGCCTAACTGGTAATATAATTTACCAAACCAGCCATACTCCTGTTCATAATAGACTTCAGGCGGCAGATTAATATACATTTTCTGCGGCAGAATGGTTCCAAGTGTGGAAGCAATCAAGGTAATGATAATTAGCCAAACGCCAACCTTTACAGAAGAGAAGAAATTCCAAATTTTATCAATAAAGGTTTTGTTATATGTTTGTGAGCGGCGTGCACTTCCTTCATAACGCATGTCAAGTAACTGGTTATCAGTTTCTTTCTCATCCAGTACTTTTCCACAAGCCTCACATAGCACCGTGCCATGTGGATTCACATGGCCGCAATCACATTTAACATCTTTCATTGTAAAAACTCCCTACAACCTTAAGGTTTTATTTTCTCCATAAATTCTCTAACTTTATATTCAGTCAGTTCCCCTGTATGGTATTGAACCACCTTGCCATTTTTATCAATCAAGAACGTTGCCGGCAGTGGATCAATACCATATGTAGTCATGACTTCTTTATCTGTATCAATCATGATTGGAAAATCAAGCTTAAGGCGCTCTGCAAATTGTTGAACGGCGAGCTTGGGTTCTTGAATGTCAACAGTCAAAACCTGAACACCCTGGTCCTTATATTGATGGTATTGATTATTAATGTATGGCATTTCCTTTTTACATGGTGGACACCAAGTTCCCCAGAAATTTAAAAACACTCCTTGTCCTCTATAATCAGATAAGCGGTGTTTATTTCCTTGCATGTCGACCAAAGCAAAATCGGGAGCCATATCCCCTACTGCCACTTTTTGTTTGTTATCCTTGGTTAAGTTTGCATACAGTGAATAAGCAACGGCAGCACCCAGTACAAGTAATATAAGGGACCTCATCACTAATCGCCGTCTCTTCATAAAAAAACCTCCAGTAACTCCTTGACACAGTTTGTCTAAATTATAGCATTTACCAACACCCGCATAGTGCTAACACTAGAGAGTAATTGTGACGAATTTATGAATTTTTCTTAGATGAATCCATAGCAAATGCTCTTAACTGCTTTACCTCATGCGGAGTTAATTCTCTTGCATCTCCAGCCTTTAAACCATGTAGTGTCAAAAATGCATATCTCTCGCGCTTAAGCTTTAATACTTCATGGCCAATTGCTTCAAACATACGTCTAACTTGCCTATTTCGTCCTTCATGAATCGTAATCTCAACAATAGCCGTTTGTTTCTTCTTGTCCCCAGATAGGAAATTCACTTTAGCTGGCGCAGTTTTTCCATCTTCCAGTTGGATCCCTTTTTCTAATTTCCTAAGGTTTTCCTTTAGAGGAATTCCCTTTATTTTTGCTACATAAACCTTATCAATTTCATTCTTCGGATGCGTCAGCAGATTGGAAAATTCTCCATCATTTGTAATTAATAGTAGTCCAGATGTATCATAATCCAGCCGCCCTACTGGAAAAATCCGTTCTTTTAACATAGGGAAGAAATCGGTAACCACTCTTCTGCCTTTATCATCACTTACACTAGATATTACTCCCCTTGGTTTATATAAAAGGAAATAAACAGGTTCTTCTTTCTCAATTTGTATTTCATTTACTTCCACTCGATCAGAAGGAGTGACTTTTAGACCAAGCTCAGTAACAACCTTTCCATTCACCTTAACTCTGCCTTCTTTAATTAATTCTTCAGATTTCCTTCTTGAAGCTATGCCTGCTCGGGCAATAACTTTTTGTAATCTTTCCATTTTTCCACCTCAAATTTCTCAATCCTAATCCATCTTAATGAATTATGACACAATTTCTCCACTTTTCAAAGTAACGGATTTTTAAAGTGTAATAAAAAATAAGGCTATGTTAATCTTGCCTGTTGATTTCCGCTCCAGGCACTTCGCTTTCCGTGGGCGTTTCGGCGAGCCTCCTCGGCGCTTGCGCCTGCGGGGTCTCCCCTGAACCGTACTCCCACAGGACATTGAATAAGCTTCATTGAAACTACACCGCACGAAGGAAATGCGATAGCATTTTCGAGGATCTTCGCGCCTTCCACTCCAATCAACAGGGTGTAAAAATCAACAATGTTCTTTAACACAGTCAAAAATAAAAAAGCATGTTCCAATTAGAACACACCTTCTTCTTAAAGCTATTTAGTTCCGAATATCAATACTACTACAACTATGGATACAATGATTCCAAACACATCAGCAATAAGCCCTACTTTTAAAGCATCCCCCATTTTTTTTATCCCAACGGCACCAAAATACACTGTTAACACGTAAAAGGTGGTATCTGTACTGCCTTGCAAAATAGAAGCAAGCCTCCCTATAAAGGAATCAGGTCCATAAACGGCGATTAAGTCACTAGTCATACCCAGTGCCGCAGTTCCAGATATGGGTCTTATTATTAATAATGGAACAATTTCAGCTGGTACACCCATTGAATGCATAAATGGACGGATCCAATTCATTAATGCATCTAATGCACCAGAAGCACGAAATATCGAGATTGCAACAAGCATACCCACTAAAAAGGGAATGATAGAAACAGCAATCTTGATGCCTTCTTTTCCACCTTCAACAAAACTTTCATAGGTGGGCACTCGTTTAAATGTGCCGTATAGTAGAATGAATCCAATTAGTAAAGGAATAAATGTTAACGAAATAACTGAGATTAACTGCATACATGTTCATCCTTTTCGGCTTCTACGGTAATAAAAGTACCGATCAATGAGGATTGCACCGATTGCCGATATAATAGTTGCAATGATAGTTGGGACTACAATTTCTGTAGGGGATACAGAATGATAGTTTATTCGAATCGCAATTACAGTTGTTGGAATGATTGTAATACTAGCTGTATTTATTGCTAAAAAAGTAACCATCGACCGACTCGCTGAAATTTTTCCGCCATTTAATTTTTTTAATTCTTCCATTGCTTTAATGCCAAGTGGAGTAGCAGCATTTCCTAATCCAAACATATTAGAAATCATATTTGACAAAATATATCCCATTGCTGGGTGATTTGGAGGAACCTCAGGAAACAAAATTTTCACAAGCGGACGAAATAGCCTTGAGAGGTGTTCTAGAAGCCCCGACTCTTCAGCAATCCGCATCATTCCAAGCCAGAAAACAAGGACACTGATGAGTCCTATACATAATGTAACAGCCTCTTTTGCTCCATCAAATACAGCTTTATTGACAGCCTCCATTGTTCCATTGAATAATGCAAAGACAACCCCAATAATGGTCATAAACACCCAAACATAATTAACCATGAGCATTCACACCAATAGCAGTGAGAAATATTTCTTTTATAAAATCAAACAAATCTTTCTTTTTCTTGACGGTGTTTTGATAATAAATCGGCGTTTCTTGTACCACTTTTCCATCTAAGTAGACGGCAGCCTTCCCAACAACCAATTCCTTACTCTTTGTACTTCCGGCACTTTTGGACTTATTTAACTTATATTTAACTGAAAATAAGTTCATTTCTTCGCTTGTTGCCGGGTAGACAATTGACTTTTTCACATACAATTTGTCCTTGTAATCTTTATTATTTTCAATCTCTACTTTACCCTTGGGTAACACTTCTGCCATATCAAACCCTTTAAATCCATCTTCATACATGGAAATATGATCATTCCAATCATCCGGCCCATTTAAGGTTACAGCGATAAGTTGCATGTCCCCTTTAGTCGCAGTAGTTACCAGCGTCCTTTTCGCTCTTTTTGTATAACCGGTTTTCCCACCGGTGCAAAATTTATATTTTGTGAGCAAACGATTCTTGTTCTTCCAAACTCGATCCCAATTCTCAGTTGGATTCGGGGCACGATGCACCTTTGTACCTGAGATTTTTTTAAAGGTTTTATTTTGCATAGCATACCGCATCAGAATAGCCATATCATAGGCAGTTGAATAATGATCTTCGTGATCATCAAGACCGTGTGGATTGGAGAAATGAGAATTATACATTCCAATTTCCCTTGCCTTTTGATTCATCAAATAAGCAAAACCCTCTACACTGCCCCCAACAGATTCAGCGATAGCCACAGCCGTATCATTTCCTGAACGCAGCATCAATCCATAAACTAAATCATTTAGTTTGATTTTCTCTCCTGCTTTTAAATAAACGGATGATCCCTCCGCACGAGTCGCTTTTTCACTAACTGTTACGTATTGATTCATTTTCCCCGATTCAATTGCAAGAATTGCCGTCATAATTTTGGTTATACTTGCAATTCTTCTTTTTGTGTGTGCATCTTTTTCAAAAAGGACTCGACCAGTTTTCTGTTCAATCAGGACAGCACTTTGGGCACTAACGGAAACGGATGCGTCCACCTTCTGAGGAATGTTTGTAACGAACAGTGAGACCAAGAGGGAAAAGATAATTAGTTTTAAAATCATTCTCATTAGATCAACCTCGTCTCCTTCTATACTTCTACTTATTTAGCTTTGTACAAGTTTATGCAGGACAAGGATGAATATGATTATTTTTATACAAAGCAAAAGCACCCAACCATTGCCGGATGCTTTTTAAATTAAAACGCAGGCCATTTAATATCGGCTGCTTTTTCAAACCTCATCTCCACATCATGCCAATTTACTATATTCCACCAATTATCCACGTATTCCGCCCTATTGTTTTTATATTGAAGGTAATAGGCATGCTCCCATACATCCAATACTAGTAAGGGAATGGTATCCCACTGTGTTAACAGCATATGTCGCTCTGTTTGAAGTACTTCCAAATGTCTCGCTCGCGGCGCCCAAACCAAAACGGCCCAGCCCACTCCCTCAACTTGCTTAGCAGCCTCGGTGAACTGTTTTTTAAATGCGGAGAAGCTACCAAAATAACTATCAATCTCCTCCTTTAGTGGACCTTGAGGACTGCCACCGCCATTCGGACTCATATTTTTCCAAAAAATCATGTGCAAATAATGTCCGGATCCATGAAATGCTAGCTCTCTTGACCAATGCTTTATCAAAGAATAATCGTTAGTCTCTCTGGCTTTTTTCAGATTGAGTTCTGCTCGATTTAACCCATCTACATATGAGCGATGGTGCTTATCATGGTGCAGTTTCATAATCTCTTCTGAAATATAGGGTTCTAATGCATTATAGGGGTAGGGTAACTCAGGGAGAGAATGTTCACCTGGTGATAGTTTTTTTTCGGTAATCCAAATATTTCCTATCTCCTGTTTTCTTTTGAAGTAATCCTCTAATTGGATATGGATATTCTCTGCTTTCGTTTGAAGTGCAAGTAGTTCTTCGTTCGACAACTCGCGATTTGTACTTTCAATCAGTTCAGTAAAAGCATCTAGCTGATTCCACAATTCAGAATCCTGCCCCACCTTTTCTGACTGGAGAAAATGTTTCATTTGCTCATTCCATTTAAACAATTCGCTGACATATCTGCTAAACCGATCCACTATATCCCTCATTTCTAACTACCACAATTGCGTGCGGTGTCATGTAGTTACCTAAATGGTATGAGGGGGTTGATAAAAAAATGATAGGAAAAGGCTGGCCTCTTTACAGTGGCCAGCCCGAATTTACTTATTATTTTGATTGAATCATCTTTGTTCTGTAGTCCGTTTCATAGTACTCAAGTTCTTCCCTTACCCGCTGGAAGTCACCTTCTAAACTTTTGACTAGCTGTACGATGCTCTCAGACACACTACGGTAAAATTTAATTGAATTTCTGCCCGTATAGGCAGAGCGACTATCTTCGTACCACGCATCATTTTTCGGTGAGAAAAACTCTTCAATGCATTGGTGGTAGATTTTATAGAGTATTTTTTCCGCAGCCGCTTTTTGAAACGGTTCGCTTTGTAAAATAATCGAGCAGGCTTCTAAACTTTCCTCGCTATAGACATTTAACTTTCTTAAACTAGAAAAAATTAATTTATTATACTGACGGTCTTCTTCATTCTCTACATTCATTTGTGAGAGGGTTGTTTCATTTAGAAAGTTTTCTAAAGTTGCAATTGACTTATTTAAAAATTCTTTCACATCATTTAATTGTGATTTTACCAACGAGTTTCCCATAGTTACCTCCCTAATTTAACATCGAGCCTTCTTTATTGCGGTTGCAAAATGAATTCAAGTGGTGAATGGAGTTCGAAACCCTTTTTTTCTTTAAGAGCACGAAAAACTTCAGGTAATTTTTCAAAATTAATATCCTGAAAATAAGAAGAAAATTCATTCTTTGAATTAATATATAGACGTTTTCTGCTTCGCAGTCCTGGATTCTTAATGAGGCAACACAGCGCTACGATATCTCTAAAAAATATCTCATTTTCATTTTGAACCAAAATGGGGTCCTGTTTAAATGGTGTCAATTCCTGGAGAAACTCATCAAAATACCTAACGTATAAAACATGAAGTGTTTTTTCTTCTCCGTTGTCGATAAACGTTACTTCACTTCTGTTAAAAAAATCCTCTGAAGTATTTGACTTTTCTTTTTCTAATTCAATACCTTTACACTCTTTAATCTGCAAGATGATCCCGCCCCTTATTGAAATGCTCAGTTAATACCAAGTATAACTGATAAATCATTTTGAAAACGTATATTTATTTTAGCATAAATTGGTCATTTTGATAGCCATTTTAAGAGTTAATCGTTTCTTGAAATTTCTCAAAAAATAAATCTGCCTCTTCTTGGATATATTCATCCTCTACTTTTTCCGGAAGTTGTGGAAGTTCCTTAAGACTTTTAAGTCCAAAATAATCAAGAAATTCCTTCGTCGTTCCATATAAATAAGCTCTTCCTGCTCCTTCTGCTCGACCAACCTCTTTAATTAAAACTTTTGCCATTAATGTATGCAGGGGCCTTTCTGTTTTCACCCCTCGAATTTCTTCTATTTCTGTCCTAGTAATTGGTTGTTTATAGGCAACAATCGCCAATGTTTCTAACGCAGCCTGTGATAAAGTGGAGGTATGTGGAGAATCAACCAATTTTTTTAAGTAATTTGCGTTTTCTTTTTTTGTAACTAGTTGAAAGGTCCCTGCCAACTGGACAATCATGACTCCCCTATTCTTGTTTTGATCGTAGTCTTTCCTTAAGTCCTCAATGACCTCACTTGCTTTCAGTTCATCCACATCTAGTACTTCAGCTAATTGCTTTAACGAAAGCCCCTCATCTCCCGCTGCAAACAAAAGGCTTTCAACAATGCTTGTCCAATTAATAATATCCACTTCAATTTGCCCCTTCCTTCAGCGCTTCAACAAAGATTTCACCAAAATTTTCTTGCTGTTCCACATCGATCTCTTTTCTTTTAATTAGCTCCAAAACTGCTAAAAAGGTCACCACAATATGCTCTTTAGCCGGATAGGGAAACAAGTCATTAAAGTTTTTCCTTCCTTTTAGCTGTTTTAATTCATCCATAATTTCTATCATTCTGGTCTCAATAGAAATTTCTTGTCTGGCAATTTTAGTTGCCATTGGACGCTGTAGCTTTTTTCTACGTAATAATTTTTGGAATGCAGCTAACATATCATACAAAGATACATTTAAATCTGTTTTTTCAGGTTTTTTTTCCTTAGCAAAGTCAGAAAGGTCACTAGGAGGCTTTGTAAACATAAGCCCTCGTTCTTCTTCCATCGATTTAAGGTCCTGTGCTGCCTCTTTATACTTCCGATATTCAATTAATCTTTCAACTAACTCGTCTCTCGGATCCTCTTCGTAAGACATATCTGGATCCTCATCCACGTAGGCCTCTTCATGTTTAGGCAAAAGCATCTTACTCTTGATGGCAAGTAAGGTAGCAGCCATTACTAAAAACTCACTAGCTACATCCAATTTAAGTTCAGTCATCGTTTTAATATACATAAGGTATTGCTCAGTGATTTGAGCAACCGGAATATCGTATATATCAATCTCGAGCCGGTTAATTAAATGGAGAAGTAAATCCAACGGCCCTTCAAACGCATCAATTTTCACCTGGTATGGCATTTAAATTTCACCAAAATTCTATAAAGATAAATTCGTAACCGTCATTGCGACTAATAATAGTATAGAGTATTCATTTGTGTTATCCAATAGAAAAATCAACCTCAAGCGCTTTATATCTAAAATAGATGTTTGCCCATAACAATGGACAAATATCCTACATATGATGACAAGGAAAAGAACAAAAACATTTTAGGAGGTATTTGAATATGTCTGATGGCGGCTTTGGTACTGGTTTTGCATTAATCGTTGTTCTATTCATTTTGTTAATTATTGTTGGTGCTTCCTGGGTTTATTAAAAAATAGGCTATGTTAAACTTGTCTGTTGATTTCCGCTCCAGGCGCTTCGCTTTCCGTGGGCGTTTCGGCGAGCCTCCTCGGCG
>NZ_JBCNAC010000057.1:0-2431 GCF_050477885.1 Neobacillus rhizosphaerae | reverse complement strand
TTAACACAGCTAAAAAATAAGCCGAAGTACTGGCCCGTCATTTTTGACGGGTTTTTTCTTTTTTCTAGCTTCAAATTCATTTTTAAGAAGGTCTATCTTTGAATGTGATAAACTTACTATAGTATGTTGTTGAGGGGGGATATCTTGTATCCTAGAGAGTATATTCAATTTTTAAGCCATTTTCATGGGGATCGTGATTATTTCGAGTGTCACGAAATCCTTGAAGAATATTGGAAGAAGACAGACTCTAGAAACAAAGATTCCATTTGGGTAGGTCTGATATTATTGGCGGTTTCCACTTATCATCACCGGAGAAAAAACTTTAAGGGAGCAATAAGAACATTACAGAAGGCCTTAACCATTCTAAAAAAACAAAAAGATAGTGTAAAAAAACTTGGGTTGGACTATGTGCAACTGCTTCAAATTGTACAAGAACGTTTAAACCTCATCACGTCAGAACAATTATATAAAAGTTTTAATATCCCAATTAGTGACCCTCATTTATTGGAGCTATGTATTACTACTTGTGAGCAATTAACATTCCAATGGGGTAAAGATAGTGATATGACCAATATTAACCTAGTTCAACGCCATAAATTACGGGATCGAACAAATGTGATTCAAGAAAGAAATCAATCTCTAAAAATGAGAAAAGAGGCTGACTTGTAGGGTCAACCTCTTGTTATTTCAGCAAACATCACATTTTTCGATAAATGGAGCAGTGTTTTCATTAGGAATAATTACTTTATCTGAAAACATCTCTCTTAATGCTTTTACCATTCTTTTTCCCACGCCTTGGTAGCGATGGGAAGGGTTAACAGAAATATGCTGGATCTCGAGAGTATTTTCTTCATCATGATAAAGAACTCCAATCAGTCCAATAATATCTTCTTCTTTCCATAAGAAAAGCTGCCAGTTTTCTACCGTCTCATATTCCTTCATGGTCAACTGCAGCTTTTTTAAGTCCTTTTCATTTGGCATAAAAGACAGTAAGCCCATAGCAATTTTTTCGAATGTTTTCTTATACCGAATTAACATTTTGATCCCTCATTATATTAAATAAACCATTGGTAATTTGGTTTAGCAATAGTATATTTTTACCAAACAACTCATTAATAAACCTAATTTTATTATATGTAATTAAATTTATAGTGTTTCACTAATGACCATCATACATAATTAATGGGCAATCATCAATGATAAAAATTACTAAATCCTATTGCTTTGGTCCAATAAATAGCCAGTAGATTATTCCCCAAATGGCAGAAATTCCAATTAGTATACTAAATAACACCCAATTTCTTTTCATAAAGGCTTCCTCCGAAACAGTTCATTCATGACACTCATTCTACACCATATGACAGAAATAATCTATTTCCTCTTACAAATATTACATATTATCACTAAAGTTTTAAAACTATGAAACTTCTTAATGCATTTATTCGTTTATATTAAAGGTTTCGGTTATATTATAAAAGAGCATATATTTTTTAAAACTAATGTAAACTTCAAGGAGGCAAATAATGAAAAAATTTTTCACCCTATTATTAGCGACTTTAATTTTCATACAACCGATTAGAAGCTTTGCAGATCTAGCTGAAGGGGATATGATTGTCACTTTAGGCGAAAATCTTACCGAAGATCAAAAGGATAAACTTCTTAAAGAAATGGATGCCCCTCAGGATGTACAAATAGTTACCGTGTCCAATCAGGAGGAACACCAATACTTAGGGAAATATGTTGCAAAGTCTCTTATCGGAACAAAGGCCATATCTTCTTCTGCCATCACCATTGCTCCTAAAGGGTCTGGCATCACAGTAAAAACCAATAATATCAATTGGGTTACAGATGAAATGTATGTGAATGCATTAATTACCGCCGGTGTAAAGGATGCAAACATCTATATCACAGCTCCTATTTCTGTTTCCGGAACAGCTGCTTTAACTGGAATCATAAAAGCATATGAAATTTCAGCGGATAAAGCTATACCAGAAGATGTCAAGCAGGCAGCCAATCAGGAAATGGTCGAAACGGCCAAACTTGGCGATTCGATTGGAGAGAAAAATGCTGCGGCTTTAATCGCGAAAGTGAAAGAAGAAATAGCCAAAAATAAGCCGCAAAATGATGATGAATTACGAAAAATCATTGAACAGGCTGCAAAAGACTTAAACGTTAGTCTTACTGATGAAGAAATGCAACGTCTAATTGATTTGTTTAATAAGTTGAAGAACTTAGATATCGACTGGAATCAAGTGAGTGACCAACTGAATAAGGCAAAGGATAGGATTTCTAAATTTCTTGAATCTGAAGAAGGTCAAGGATTCTTAGAAAAGGTCAAGCAATTCTTCATTTGGTTGATCGATGCTATTAAGTCAATCTTCTCTTAAAAATAATAAAGCTGCCACTTTTGGCAGCTTTTTAATTATTTTAA
>NZ_JBCNAC010000056.1:0-8375 GCF_050477885.1 Neobacillus rhizosphaerae | reverse complement strand
GGAATACGGTTATAATTATTCGACATGGAATAGCCATATGCACCCGTACAAAACACAGCTAGAATATCTTCTTCCCCTGCTTCAGGTAGAGGTAAGTCCCAAATTAACATATCACCCGACTCACAGCATTTCCCTGCAATGGAGACGGTTTCCTTTGTTTTTGCTAAGGGTCTATTCGCAAGAACTGCCTCGTATTTAGCGCTATAAAGAGCAGGTCGAATGTTATCACTCATGCCTCCATCAACAGCTAAATATTTCCTCACACCTGGAACCTCTTTTGAAGAACCTACTTTATAAAGGGTGATTCCTGCATCTCCTACTAGTGAACGCCCTGGTTCAATCCAAATTTCAGGCATTTGCATAGAGTATTGCTGTGTCAATTTTTTTACTTCTTTAATAATTTCACTGACATATTGTGCAGGTGGAATTGGCTCATCCTCTTTCGTATAACGGATTCCAAAACCGCCCCCTAAGTTTAACACTTTCGCTTTAAATGAAAGTTCATTTTCCCACTCTGCCATCTTTTCAACGATTTTCTTTGCAGCAAGTAAAAATCCTGTTGTTTCAAAGATTTGCGAACCGATGTGGCAGTGTAGCCCGAGAACATCAAAATAATCAATATGAAGTGCTATCTCTAATGCCTTTTTCGCCTGTCCATTTTGAAGATCAAATCCGAATTTTGAATCTTCCTGCCCTGTCAAAATGTAATCATGGGTATGCGCTTCAATCCCAGGTGTTATTCTTAATAAAATATTAACTTTCGTATTTTTCTCCTGGCAAATGGATTTTAAAAGTTCGATTTCATGGAAATTATCTACTACAATACAGCCAATTTGGTGATCCAACGCCATCTCCAGTTCTTCCCTGCTTTTATTATTCCCATGAAAATGAATTCTTTCGACTGGAAATCCTGCAACTATTGCGGTAAATAACTCCCCGCCCGAAACAACATCAAGAGATAAACCTTCCTCTTCTGCCAGCTGAATCATAGCAACTGTCGAAAATGCTTTACTTGCATATGCCACTTGAGCTTTCATATTTTGCTCTTCAAAGGTTCGTTTAAAGCCCCGAGCTCTTTCTCGCATTAACGCAACATCATATACATATAGTGGTGTTCCAAATTCTTGCGCCAATTGAATAGCATCGACTCCACCTATTTCTAAATTTCCGCTTTTATTAATTCCTGTTGATCCATAAAAGTGCATTTCCTTCCCCACTCTCCATTGCAGCTCACTATAGTTTATGTAGACAATGTTAAAAGATATAAATAAATAGACAGAATCTACATAAGATACTGCCTATTCATAATCCTTTATCACTCTATTTAATTAAAATTACTTTAGCATAACTGAAATAAAACCGCAATTATTTCTCGTTTGCTTTAGGTGGCTGTCTGAAACGGTTTCGCGGATGTACGATGCTTGGTCTAAGAAGTGACCCAGGTATAGCTCTTCGCACGACGATCTGCAAAAATCCTTTAGGCTCGAACGGAAGAAAAGGCCATAGATATGGTGTGTTAAGGACACGCATCTTAGCAAGAAAAATAAACATTAAACTTGCACCAATAATAAAACCTGGTGTATGGAAGATGGCAACTAAAATGGTCAATGTTATTCGGAGCATCTTATTAGCAACACCTAATTCATAACTTGGTGTGGTAAATGAACCAATGCCTGCGACAGCAACATAAAGAATGACTTCAGGAACAAACAAACCAACATCAATGGCAATTTGACCAATTAATACTGCTGCAATTAAACCCATAGCTGTTGATAAAGGTGTTGGTGTATGTATTGCTGCCATTCGTAAAAACTCAATCCCAAAATCGGCTAATATTAATTGAACGACAACCGGAATATTGGTTTGTTCGTTAGGTCCAATAAACGATATTTTTTCAGGTAATAAAGAAGGTTCTAATACAAATAAAAGCCATAATGGAAGCAATAAAATCGATGTTAATACGCCTAAAAAACGAGTCCACCGTACAAATGTCCCTGATGCTGGTGATTCCCGGAATTCTTCTGCATGTTGCACATGATGAAAATAGGTTGCTGGTGTAATGATGACACTTGGGGAAGTATCACAATAAATGACAATATGACCTTCTAAAATATGAGCAGAAGCTACATCCGCTCTCTCCGTATATCTAACCATTGGGAAGGGATTCCACCCTTGTTTGACAATAAATTCTTCCAGCGTTTTATCTGCCAAGGGAATTCCATCTATTTGGATAGCATTGATTTCTTTTCTGAGAATATTTAGTAGCTCTGCATCGGCCACATCCTCTAAGTATCCTAAGGCCACATCCGTTTTCGACCGTTCTCCAACCTTTAACATTTCAAAGCGCAGTCGTTCATCACGAATTCTTCTTCTTGTTAATGCTGTATTTAATATAATATTTTCTACAAATCCATCACGCGAACCACGAACTACTTTTTCTGTGTCAGGTTCTTGAGGTGACCTTCCTGGATAACTTCTAACATCCACCGCAAGTGCTGTATCTACCCCATCAATTACTACAACAATTAACCCTGATAATACAAAATCCACCAATTCGTTTAGTGTTTTAATCGGTTGAACAGATTGGTTTAGGAGACGATTATAAATGAGTTTATAAATGTCGGTTGAAAGTTTTTCATGGTCATTGAGTTGCACTAGCTCTTCAATTAACTCAATAACGAAACGGGTATCACACAATCCATTACAAAAATAAATTTGGACATCTGTTTTAAGGACTTTGAGTTTCCTAACTCCTAGGTCAAAACTTATTCCAAGCCCAACCCGTTGTTTCATATAATTTTCAGTCTCATGAACCGATTCTGGGATCGGCCATTTTTGCTCATTACTTCTTGCCATGGAAGCCGCTCCTTTCTAGTATAAGTTCTACTGCTTTCTTTGTTATTGGGGAACCTTGTTTATAGGAGTCATGCCTTGCCATTTTCCCCACATCACCCACTCCAACGATAATAGGCACATCTAACTCATCAAGACAGTAAACTGTATCTCCATTTATTCTGCCGATTTCAAGTTCAGGTATACCAAATTTATCTACCCCATAGGGAGTTAACACTCCATCACGATCAATACTTACATCCACCCTAGCCCATTCTTCGTGTCTCGATTTTGCGGCCACCGCAATAATGCCTAGAACTTCAATATCTTTATGGGTAGCTACATATTTTAATGCTTTCTCACCCGCCCCTTCCCCTACTATGCCACTATCATCAAACATGACTAATACTGGATCATGTGGTGCTTCTTTTATTAAACGGATAATTTCAGGACCTGACAATTTAGATGGATTTCCTTGAGAACGGGAAATACATCGACCACCAATCTCTCGAGCAACGTGCTCGATAGTTCTTTTTGCATATTCATCACCGTCCGTTACTAGAATGACTCGTCTCCGATTACTCATTCTTTGATGTCCTTTCATTAGAAAAGCGTGGAACTAGCTAGTCATTTAAACAACCTGCTAGGCTTCATGCTTGACAGTTTATTATCATTAATGATGTACAAAATAAAGCCATTGAAAGAGTGACCCAAAAATTTTTCCCAATACAATCGCCATAATTAAAATGATTAATTCCCCATCCATTCGAATTCTTTTTACAAGGATTGGAAAGACATTTAACACTTCTGTGAGTGCAGCAGCTAACATGCCAACAAAGACTCCACCGTTTACTCCTAAGAGGATTAGTGTATAAGGCCAAATATGTAATACTGGGTCTCTGAGACTGGCTATTACTCCAGTAAGTGCACCGATAACTACCGCCCATTCATAGTGTTGGATCATTTTCATCGTTTTGGTAAGCTGCGTTAGCCTTGGAATAACTCCTAATACGGTAAGGAAAGCAACAAATCCTGACCCTACCGCTAATCCACTTGCTATTCCTAAAAAACATACTGCAAGAATTTTAATCGTTATCATGGAGATGCTTCATACTTTCTTTATTTTCATGAATAATCACGTAGTTATCTAAATCCATTTGATAATTAAACATTTCTACTTCAAGAGGACTAGGCTCCTCATTGATTCGTTTTTTAAATACATGATTAAAAAAAAGAATCATTCCAAGACCTAAGCCAATGGAATAAGGAATTTGAAATAATAATGGTTTTGCTTCCTTTCGACCTGTAATAATGGTATATAGCTTTTCCTGCACACTTCTCATACTTACATCATCATGAAAATTCATGATTGCCATTGCTGAACCAAAAAATAAGAGAAACCAGATTAAAAGAAAATATGGAATGTTTAATCCCTTTTTCTTCACCATTACTTCTACGATGGTTTGAGCTGGTCCAATCGTTTGGACCTCCAGGGCTCCAAACTTATTTGTTATTAATCCGATGACTTTCATTACATCAATCACCACAATATTACGGTCCATTTCAGTCAGTTGATGAATCATCATAGATTTTAAACCCGGGAGAACAGCTTCTGGGGCGATAATTTGGGCTATATCATTTAAAAGTATTTTTTCATCAGGCTGAGATTGTACACGATTCCGCATGCGGATGTAGATTGTTTTATCCAAAACATTCACTTCCCACACATTTATTTCCTCGTATGTGTAGTATGGTTAAGAAGCAAGCATTTCATGTAGGAAAAATAAAAAGACCGTAGGATCATAGATCCATACGGTCTTTCATTTGTTGTAATATCTTTTTCTCAAGTCTTGATACCTGAACCTGTGAAATCCCGAGTCTCAGTGCTACTTCTGACTGTGTTTGATCTTTATAGTATCTTAAATAAACAATAAGTCTTTCACGTTCATCCAATTCGCGAATGGCTTCTTTTAAGGCTATTTTATCAAACCATTTCCCTTCATTACCGTCATCAATTTGATCAAGTAATGTAATTGGATCCCCATCATTTTCATACACTGTTTCATGAATGGACGAAGGTGTCCTGCTTGCTTCTTGAGCAAGGATGACATCCTCTGGCGAAAGCTCCAAATGGGCTGAAATTTCGTTAACCGTTGGAATCCTTCCCAGTATTTTAGATAATTCATCCTTGGCTTTACGGATTTTGTTTCCCATTTCCTTCAGCGACCGGCTGACCTTAACTGTTCCATCATCGCGGATAAATCGTTGGATTTCACCAATTATCATTGGTACAGCATATGTGGAAAACTTAACATCGTAGGAAAGGTCAAACTTATCAACTGATTTTAATAGTCCGATACACCCAATCTGAAACAGGTCATCAGGGTCGTATCCCCTATTAAGAAACCTCTGGACTACTGACCAGACAAGACGCATGTTTTTTTCAACAATTAAATCTCTTGCCTCTTGGTCCCCATCCTGGCTCTTTTTAATGAGCTCTTTCACTTCGTGATCCTTTAAATACGTTTGACTTTTATCGTTCTTGACCTCCACATCCATCGGCAAGTCTCCTTAATTGCAAAGCATTTTGCGGGATTCTAAATGCTTTCGTAATCTAACCTCGGTTCCTCGACCTGGCTGTGAATGAACCTCTACCTCATCCATGAAATTCTCCATGATGGTAAAACCCATACCGGAGCGTTCTAAATCCGGCTTTGTTGTAAATAATGGCTGACGAGCTTCCTCCACATCAACAATACCTAATCCACTATCTTTTATGGTCATATCAATCAAGCTATCTTCGATAATTACTTGAATCATTACGGTTCCATTCGGATCGTTTTCATATCCATGGATAATCGCATTTGTCACGGCTTCAGAAACAACTGTTTTTATTTCAGTTAATTCATCCATGGTCGGATCTAGCTGGGCAATAAACGCGGCAACAGTTACACGGGCAAACGATTCATTTTGACTTAAAGCACTGAATTGAAGATTCATCTCATTCTTCACTCAGGCCACCCCCAATCTTTGCAATGCAAATTCCTCAGTCGGTTCCATTTTGATAATTTTAAATAAACCAGACATATCGAATAATCTTTGTATTGCAGGGGAAATTGCACAAACGACCATTTCACCGTGCACCTGTTTAATTTGTTTGTATCTTCCTAGAATAACGCCTAATCCAGAGCTATCCATAAAAGAGAGGTGTTCTAAATTTAAGACAATATGACGAATTTCATTCTTTTCAATAACCACTGTCGCTTGTTCGCGTAAGTCATCTGCTGTATGGTGATCCAGTTCACCACTTAAGCGAATGCATAATACGTCATGTTTTGTTTCCATATTAATGTTAAGACTCACTATCTCCGTCCTCCTTAATCTGGTATAGTGAGTCAATTCGCTTTTTTGAAGGTAATATCCTTCTTCAATTACAAAACTAGTCGTATTTCGCTAAAAGTAGTTACATAATAGGTTGTTTCGACAACAGGTTTTATTTGCCCGCTTTCGTAAACATACCAAAGGAACGTTTATAAAGTGTCCACCAACCGGCTTCTTTAACAGCCTTTTTTGCCACTATAGGACTTTCAAGAATTACCTTTCCATCTTGAATCAATTGGATTGTACCTACTTGATCCCCTTTGGCAATTGGAGCCTTAAGATTTTTTGTCATCACAACTTTTTGTTTTACATTTTCAGTCTTTTCGCCTTTTTTTGTCAGTAAGGAAAGTGGTTCACTTGTAACCGCTTCAACTGTCTTGTCTTTTCCTTTACTTATTTTTGCTTCACCAATGATTTGATTACGTTTAAACATTGGATGTGTTTTATATTGACTAAAGGCATAATCTAGCATTTTAGTTACCTGTGCATTTCTTTCCTTTGATGTAGGAGCACCAAAAACGACTGCAATTACACGCATTCCATCCTTCTGTGCGGTTGCGGTTAAACAATACTTTGCTTCAGCCGTAAATCCTGTCTTTAAGCCATCTACACCTGGATAAAAACGAACTAATTTATTAGTATTAACAAGCCAAAATTTCTTATCCGTATTCTCACGTAAATACGCTTCATACATTCCTGTAAACTTGGTTATATCTTCATATTTGAGCAATTCCTTTGCCATGATTGCCATGTCAGCAGCTGTGCTGTAATGTCCACTCACTGGAAGCCCCGTTGTATTTTTAAAGAAAGTATGCTTTAATCCAAGTTCTTTCGCCTTATCATTCATCATGTCGACAAATGCTTCTTCAGAACCTGCGATCCTCTCAGCCATAGCAACCGATGCATCATTTCCTGATCCGATTGCTATACCTCTTAACATTTCCTTAGTGGTCATTTCTTCACCAGGTTCAAGGAAAATCTGCGAACCTCCCATAGAAGCGGCGTATTCGCTTGCACGAACTTTCTCATTCCATGTCAGCTTGCCTTTATCAATTGCCTCCATAATTAAGAGCATAGTCATAACTTTAGTCATACTTGCAGGTGGCAGTTCATCCTTACTATTTTTCTCAAATAGGACCGCACCTGTATCTCGTTCAATTAATATAGCAGATTTAACATTACTGACAATATCAGCACTTTTCTTTTCTTCAGCAGCAAAAGCAGATGGACCCCACAAACTTGTAAGTAATAAAGATGTCACTAATAAAGAGACAAATCGTTTCATTCGCATAACCCTCCATTCTTTATAGCCTCCATTTTTTCCAAAATAAATTACTTTATACAATTTTTTCCTTCGATTGAATAAAAAAATAGAGGCTGCTCCTTTGGAGTCAGCCTCTATTCGTATAAATTGATTATTGAGTGATTTCTTCATGTACTAGAATTGGTGCTTCTACCTTTGAAGATGAAATAGTGATGTTCTCATAAAGTTTTTCTTTTACTTCGTTTACATCTTCAAAATTACTATAGATAGTTACTAACGATTCACCTTTTTTCACTTGATCCCCAATTTTCTTTCGTAAAACAAGTCCAACAGCAAGGTCGATAACCGATTCCTTCGTTGCTCTTCCTGCTCCAAGCAACATCGCAGCCGTTCCAACCTCATCGGCAACAATTTCTGATACATATCCATCTTCTTTTGCTTCTAATTCAATAACATATTTAGCCTGTGGCATCTTAGATGGATCATCAACAATGGAAGCATCTCCACCCTGTGAACTTAAGAACACTTTTAATTTATCAAGAGCAGAACCATCCTTAATGACGTTCACTAGAAGGGTACGTGCCTCTTCTAATGAACTTGCTTTTTCGGCTAAATAAACCATATGGCTACCAAGTGTTAAGCAAAGCTCTGTTAAGTCTTCTGGACCTTCCCCTTTTAAGGTATCAATCGCTTCTTTTACTTCAAGAGCATTCCCGATTGCATACCCAAGCGGCTGGCTCATGTCAGAAATTACTGCCATTGTTCTTCTTCCAACATTGTTTCCAATGCGGACCATTGCTTTAGCTAACTCTCTTGAATCATCCAGTGTTTTCATAAACGCACCGGCACCTGTTTTAACATCAAGTACAATCGCATCCGCACCAGCAGCAATTTTTTT
>NZ_JBCNAC010000055.1:0-4492 GCF_050477885.1 Neobacillus rhizosphaerae | reverse complement strand
TGGAGCGGAAGGCACGAAGACTCCTGTGGGAGTATGGTTCAGGGGAGACCCCGCAGGCGCAAGCGCCGAGGAGGCTCGCCGAAACACCCACGGAAAGCGAAGTGCCTGGAGCGGAAATCAACAGGCAATTTTAACAAAGACATAAAAAAAATTACCAATTTCTTTATTTTTACTTGGACAAATGGAGTTTGTTATTTTATTCTTTTAATATTGGCATATAAAATCACTCGTTTGTAAAATTTTGAAAAATTTTCATTCAGGATAGAATTAGGCCAAATGAGAAACATAACTGTATACAGTTTGTTTGTGTTTGAAAGGAGAAGAAGCAAATGTCACAGCTTCAAGGTATATTAACAAGATTAAAAAACCTTCAGGAACAATCAAATAGTGGTGAACCTGCACAACGCTATTTTGAGGTAAATGGTGAAAGAAAGTGTCAAGTAACATTTCATCCGAAAACAGAAACATTTGAATTAGAAATATATAACGAGAAAGAAAAGCCAAAAAGATATCAATTTGATAATATTGATATGATTACAATTGAAATTTTTGATTTGATTCAATAGGAACCCTTGGGTTCCTTCTTTTTCGAATATGATTTAAATTTTTCACAGACCCCCGAAAACTATGATAAAATAAGTCTGTAGAAAAACAAATATTGAGGAGTTTTCGGCGATGATCAGTCTTCCAAGCGGGGAATTTTTAGAGTATACGATAGAAGAATTAATGATACCATCAGAGCGCGTTGCACATGTGCAAATCGGAAACAATCTCGAACATGCATTGTTGGTCTTAACAAAAAGTGGTTATACAGCTATACCTGTATTAGACCCGCACTATAAGCTACATGGGTTAATCAGTACACCCATCATAATGGATTCTATTCTGGGACTTGAACGAATTGAATTTGAAACGCTTGAAAATAAACGGGTAGAAGAAGTCATGAAGAGAACTATACCCCGAGTAAAAGTGACTGATTCAATCTATACGTGCTTGGATTTATTGGTTAACCATCCATTCCTTTGTGTGGAGACAGAGGAAGGTTTTTTTGAGGGGATACTCCCAAGAAGCACGGTATTAAACCAACTAAACAAGGTAGTAAAAAGGTTTAAAAAATAGGATGGTAAGAGCTCCCAATTAGGGAGCTGTATTTATTTAGAGATATGAGGTGTTAGGATGAGTAATGCTGCAGCAGGCAGTGCTCGAAAAAAGCAAACGAAAAAGCCACTTGTTTTAGCGTCTGTTATGCTAGCCATGTTTATGGGTGCGATTGAGGCAACGATTGTTTCAACTGCCATGCCAGCAATAGTAGCAGATTTGGGTGGATTCACACTTTATAGTTGGGTTTTTTCTGCCTATCTTTTAATGAATTCAATAACGGTACTCATCTATGGTAAACTCTCAGATTTGTTCGGTCGAAAGCCGATTCTCACGTTTGGGATTATTATTTTCTTAATAGGTTCTATTCTTTGTGGTTTTGCGACATCAATGAAAACACTCATCATCTTTCGATTGATTCAAGGATTTGGTGCTGGTGCTGTCATGCCGATAGCGACAACTATTGTCGGAGATATTTACACAGCTGAAGAAAGAGCTAAGATTCAGGGGTATCTATCAAGTGTGTGGGGGATATCCGCCATTACAGGTCCTGCTGTCGGTGGATTACTTGTTCAATATGTCAGTTGGCATTATGTATTCTGGATAAACATTCCTCTGGGTATACTCTCCCTAGTAGGGCTATGGATGTATCTTCATGAAAATGTGGAAAAGAAAAAACATGACATTGATTATCTTGGGGCGGTTTTATTAACTGTTACAATATCCTCACTCATGTTCGTCCTCGTTGAAGCAGGAAGCCATTGGGCGTGGGGATCATGGCAAATTGTTAGTCTTTTAGTTTTATCAGTACTCGCCTTGATTGCATTCGTTTTTCAGGAAAACCGTGCGATTGAGCCAGTTATGCCATTTTCAATTTGGAGAGAGCGTTCCATTTTTATAGCTAATATAACTTCACTGACTACAGGTATTATGTTAATTGGAATATCAAGCTTTCTACCTACTTTTGTTCAAGGTGTTATGGAACAAACACCTATTGTAGCCGGTTTTACCTTAACTACGATGTCTATTGGTTGGCCAATTGCCTCTACACTAGCAGGGAGAATGCTTATCACAATGGGCTATCGTAAAACTTCTATAATTGGTGGAGTGTTCTTGATCCTAGGGAGTTTTGCTTTTGTCACGATGTCAGCTTCTTCTGGTCCAATTTGGGCAGCTGTGGGGTCCTTTTTTGTTGGGCTAGGTATGGGTTTAACATCAACGGCATTTATTGTTTCCATTCAAAGTACTGTTAGCTGGCAGCAAAGAGGAATAGCCACAGCGGCAAACATGTTCATGAGAAATCTGGGCAATACAATAGGAGCAGCATTACTTGGAGGAATTCTGAATAACAGATTGAATGCTTATTTTAGTCAAAAGGATCCATCTTTATCAGTAGACGATACAAACATTCTCTTAAAGGCAAGTGAGCGTGAGAACCTCGCGGGAGGGGTGCGAAGGATCTTACAGGATGGACTAACCTTATCCTTACATACAGTTTATTATGTGGTCCTTACATTTGCTATAATTAGTCTAGTTTTAATATTTTTTATTCCGAAAAAAAAGGATGAAGGCTCTGTGTAAAGCTCACAGGGCTTTTTTAGGAGGGATAACGTTGTCCTCATTATCTGAATTTCACTTATTATCTGTACTTGCACAAGAAATGAATATGCGAAAAGCTTCTGAACGGCTGTTTGTTTCGCAGCCCGCTCTATCACAACGCTTACAAACAATTGAAAAAGAATGGGGTACGAAATTATTTATTCGATCGCAAAAAGGAGTAGCTTTAACTCCATCTGGTGAACATGTGATTGATTTTGTTAATGATGTACTAAAAAAACAGGAGAAGGTTCGTGAAACAATTCACTCCCTTCAATCAGGAGTTTCAGGGACATTAAAAATTGCTGTTGCATCAATTGTAGGACAAAATTGGCTGCCACAGGTTTTAAAAAAGTTTATTGATAAATATCCACAAGCGAAAATTTCATTAGTAACTGGGTGGAGCAGTGAGATTTTAAAATGCCTATATGATGATCAGGTTCATATCGGGATTATACGTGGAACACCGGACTGGAAAGGGGTAAAGGTACACCTATTTAATGATCCTCTGTATTTAGTTGACAGAGAAATTACTCGACCAGAGCAAGTCTTGGCAACCGATCGCCCTTTTATTCAATTTAAAAGTGATTCCAATTACTATCAGGAGATTCAGGATTGGTGGATGCGTAATTTTAAAATGTCCCCAAAGAGAACGGTTGTGGTTGACCAAATTGAAACATGTAAACAGATGGCTTTCAATGGTATTGGTTATGCAATTTTGCCCGGTATTACCTTAACTAAGGCAGAAAGGGATATTTTCAAGATTCCTCTTGTAAATGAGAATAATGAGGCATTAAAACGTGATACCTGGTTGCTTGGTTATGAATCTTCGTTCCAGTTAAAACAGGTTCAAGCATTTGTTGAACTTATTAAAGAGCATATCGCCGAATCTTCAGAAGATTGATGTTGTTTTTCTTGTTTTCAACTCTTTTGTTTGTTAAAGTATTTTCTATAATAACTGAAGCGACTCGTCGCTTCTGCTTTTTTAGAACAACTACATAGGGGGCAACAATATGAAAATGATGGATGCAAATGAAATTATCTCTTTTATCCAAAATAGTAAAAAATCGACTCCAGTTAAAGTGTATTTGAAGGGTGATTTAGAAGGTTTAGATTTTGGCAGTGATTCAAAAGTGTTTATTAACGGAAGTACTGGTGTAGTTTTTGGTGAATGGTCAGAAATTAATGCAGTATTAGATGCCAATAAAGCAAAAATAGAAGATTATGTACTAGAAAATGACCGCAGAAATTCTGCTATTCCACTTCTTGATACTAAAAACATCAATGCTCGTATCGAACCAGGTGTAATCATCCGTGATCAGGTAGAAATTGGTGATAACGCAGTTATTATGATGGGTGCAGTAATTAATATTGGTGCAGTTATTGGTGAGAAGACAATGATCGATATGGGTGTTGTCCTAGGTGGCCGAGCAACTGTCGGTAAAAATTGCCACATCGGTGCTGGCACTGTATTAGCAGGAGTAATTGAGCCGCCATCAGCAAAGCCTGTTGTCATTGAGGATGATGTATTGATCGGTGCGAATGCTGTAGTACTTGAAGGTGTTACAGTTGGTACAGGCTCTGTAGTTGCTGCAGGAGCAGTTGTGACAAAAGACGTTGCACCGTATACAGTAGTTGCAGGCACACCTGCAAAGAAAATCAAAGATATTGACGAAAAAACAAAATCAAAAACCGAAATTATGCAAGAACTTCGACAGTTATAAGAAAAGCGTAAGCGCCTTGATCAGCCCCGACAGGCAAATGTTCTTCTGCAAAATAAGTCGCTCTTTGACTTTTA
>NZ_JBCNAC010000054.1:0-17157 GCF_050477885.1 Neobacillus rhizosphaerae | reverse complement strand
CGAATTTTATACTTTCTTATTATTTACGAACAAAACAAAGCGTGGAGCTTCTCCACGCTTGTTTTATAGGAGAGAAGAGGGTGAAGGTAGTGAATGAATTAATTAAAATCCGACGTGATTTACATCAAATTCCTGAACTTGGTTTTCAGGAGTTTAAGACACAGGCTTATTTGTTGTCTTATCTAAAGTCTTTGCCACAGGAACGGCTAACTATTAAGGAGTGGAAGACAGGGTTATTTGTCATGATCCATGGGTTAAATCCTCAAAAAACGATTGGATACCGGACGGACATTGATGGTCTTCCAATAAGTGAGGAAACAGGATTATCTTTTTCCTCTAAACACGATTCAAATATGCATGCCTGCGGTCATGATTTCCACATGAGCATTGCTATCGGAGTGTTGACTCATTTTATCCGGAAGCCAATTAATGATAATCTTTTGTTTGTTTTTCAACCTGCCGAGGAAGGTCCTGGAGGGGCAGAACCAATGTTGAATTCGGACATTATGCAGGAATGGAAACCGGATATGATTTTTGCTCTTCATATAGCTCCAGAGTATCCTGTAGGAACGATTGCATTAAAGTCTGGGTTATTATTTGCAAATACCTCAGAATTGTTCATTGACCTAATTGGAAAGGGAGGTCATGCTGCTTATCCACACCAAACAAATGATATGGTTGTTGCTGCGTGCATGCTGGTTAATCAGCTGCAAACGATTATCTCAAGAAATGTGGACCCATTAGATAGTGCTGTGGTAACAGTAGGAAAGATTACAGGGGGAACGGTTCAAAATATTATTGCAGAGAAAGCTAGGCTTGAAGGGACTATTCGGACATTGTCACCAGAATCGATGCGAAAGGTGAAACAACGTATAGAAGCGTTGGTAAAAGGAATCGAAACAGGCTTTGACTGTAAAGCCGTAATTGATTATGGTGCCATGTATTATCAAGTAAATAATAATGAGTCAATTACAGATGAATTCATTGAAATCATCAAAAAAGAGACTGAAATCCGTGTGGTTGAATGTAAGGAAGCGATGACGGGTGAAGACTTTGGTTATATGCTCAAGGAAATTCCTGGGCTGATGTTTTGGCTTGGTGTAGACTCACCATTCGGTTTACATCATTCCAAATTAAATCCGAATGAAAGTGCAATCGATGTAGCAGTAAAAGCTATGACGACATATATCGAGTTTAAAGGAAACGAAAGTTGTCTGTAGTACAAGCCTTATTATTTCAACTTATCGTTTAGACATGATAAAATCAAATAGAATAAAAGGAATATTGTTACATATCGTCGTTTATTCTATTGCGAATAGGGCAAAACTTAATAAGGGAGATTTAGGTTATAGTTAATAATTAATATTTATTTAAATTAATTATAATTTAATATTGACTCAAAATAGTCTTTATCCTATAATGAAAATGTCAAAGAGATAGCAAATAAGACTTGCTATAAACTCAATTTCAATTAATTTAATTATTGGAGGGATTCGATATGCCAGAACGTATGGTAGGTAAACAAGCTCCACGATTTGAAATGGATGCGGTTATGCCAAACAAAGAATTTAAAAAAGTAAGTCTTGAAGAAAATATGAAAAATGATAAATGGACAGTATTGTTCTTCTATCCAATGGACTTCACATTTGTATGTCCAACTGAAATCACAGCATTGTCTGATCGTTATGATGAGTTCGAAGATCTTGATGCGGAAGTTATCGGTGCTTCAACTGATACTATTCATACTCACCTTGCATGGATTAAAACAGATCGCAAAGAAAATGGTCTTGGCGACTTGAAATATCCTCTAGCTGCTGACACTAACCATGTTGTAGCACGTGACTATGGAGTGCTAATTGAAGAAGAAGGTATTGCATTACGTGGATTATTCATCATCAGCCCTGAAGGCGAATTAATGTACTCTGTTGTTAACCACAACAACATTGGCCGTGACGTGGATGAGACACTACGTGTTCTTCAAGCATTACAAACTGGCGGTCTTTGCCCTGCTAACTGGAAGCCTGGACAAGCTACACTTAATGTTTAATTTTTAACAAAACAAAAGATAGACCTAACCTTTTTAAAGTGTTAGGTCTTTTTAATAGGAGGATTTTCAAATGAAATTACGTGAACCAATGCCTGAGTTAAAAGGTGCAACAGAATGGTTAAACGGACAAGTGACTAGAGAGGATTTGATTGGCGAGAAACCAACATTAATCCATTTCTGGTCTATAAGTTGTCATCTATGTAAGGAAGCGATGCCACAGGTAAATCAATTCCGTGATGATTTTAAGGACAAGCTAAATGTTGTGGCCGTTCATATGCCACGTTCTGAAAATGACTTGAACCTGGAAGAAATAAAGCAAGTAGCGGCTGAACATGGTATCACTCAACCGATTTTTGTTGATAGTGAGCATAAGCTTACTGAAGCACTGGAAAATCAATATGTTCCTGCCTACTATGTATTCGATCGTGAAGGTAAACTTCGACATTTCCAAGCAGGTGGAAGTGGAATGAAAATGCTCGAAAAGCGAGTAAATCGAGTATTAGATGAGCTGGAAAAAACAGAATAAAAGATATGGAAAACTGTTCGCTTCTTCAAACGGACAGTTTTTTGTATATTTTTAGTAATAAGTAAGATGTGTTGTAACCTTGTGTCCATTTTATCGTCCGTATTAATAATACTGGATCCTGCAGTATTTATCTGCCTGGCAAAGACGATATATAAAAGGGGTGTCAAGGTTATGAAAAGGTTAATAAAATGGGTTCCTTTTTATTTACTGATTATGTGCATTGGTCTAGCGGGATGTAGTTCTAGCGATAAAAGTGAATCGGCTAAGATGAATGAAGATAAAGCCGTAATGGACTCTGCTCAATCTGGCAGCCAAGAGGAAACGATGAATGCATCAGGTGAAAAAGCTAAGGGGGAACAAACAAACGAGTCTGGTAAACTAGAGGTAACCCGTCAAATGGTTATTTATCAGGCGGATTTACAGCTACGAGTAAAGAAATTTGAGAAGACAGTCCAAAGTTTGGAAGAAAAAGCAGTAAAATATGGAGGCTATATTTCAGAATCCAACGTGGCAAAAGAGGGGAATGAACAATTAAGCGGAAGGATTGTTATCCGAATACCGCAAAAATATTTTCAGACCTTTCTACATGATGCGGAGGGGGAAGCAGTAGAAGTACTCCAGAGAAACATTTCTGGGCAAGATGTAACAGAAGAATATGTTGACCTTGAATCAAGATTAAAATCAAAAAGAGTGGTTGAAGAACGACTCCTAGCTTTTATGAAGAATGCAACCAAAACAGAGGATCTATTAAAAATTTCCTCTGATTTAGGCGTTGTTCAGGAGGAAATTGAAACTATTGAAGGGAGAATGAAATATCTAGAAAATCAAACTTCCCTTTCTACAGTCGCAATTACCTTTTACGAGAATAAGGTGAGCGTTCCAGACCTTAATAAAGACCAGTTAAATACATGGGAAAAAACAAAAAAACAATTTATGAAGAGTACGAACATGCTTTTAGCTTTCTTGTCAGGAGTTATTGTTTTCATTATTGGAAACCTACCTATTCTTTTAGTATTGGGAGCAATAGGGTTCCTAGGTTTACTATTTTTTAAACAGAGAAAAAAACGAGATAGACAAGATTAGTGGCGCTCTCAAGCACCAGAATGCTATGATAGTACCATCATGATTAATGAGTTATCGGGGGAGTCATATTATGAAGAAGAGTTATGCGGTAATAGGCTTAGGACGGTTCGGAGGTAGTATATGCCGGACGCTAACTGATGAAGGAATGGAAGTATTGGCTATTGATGCAAATGAAGAGCGAGTGAATGAATATGCTATGATTGCTTCCCATGCGGTTGTTGGAGATACAACAGACGAAAATGTCTTAAAAAGTCTCGGAATTCGTAATTTCGATCATGTAATTGTAGCAATTGGGGATGATATTCAATCCAGTATATTAACTACCCTTATTTTAAAGGAGTTAGGTGTATCAAGAGTTACAGCAAAGGCACAAAATGATTATCATGAAAAAGTTCTTAGGAAAATTGGAGCAGACCATGTTGTACACCCGGAAAGGGATATGGGCAAACGAATTGCAACTAATATGGCCTCGAGCAATGTGGTTGATTATCTACAACTTTCTGATGAGCATAGCATAGTCGAGATCGTTGCTAATGGTAAGCTTAGTGGTCACACCATTATTGATTTGGATATTCGTAAGAAATATGGACTAAATATCGTTGCCATTAAAAGAGGAGAAGAAATTATTGTTTCTCCGCAGGCCAAGGAAACGATTTACCTAAATGATGTATTAATCGTAATAGGAAACGATAACGACATTGACCGATTTGAAAAGAAGGTCCTAGAATAATGTAAAAAGCTCCAGCCTAGAGGCTGGAGCTTTTTTATTACTTATACTTCCATAATGATTGGAAGAATCATTGGTCTACGTTTTGTTTTTTCATAAAGGAATGGTGCTAACGTGTCTGTAATTTCATTTTTAATTTCAGACCATTGGCTTGTTTTTCGTTCCATAACCTTATTTAAATGTTTAGTAATTAAGTTCTGTGCATCATTAATTAAATCACCAGATTCTCTCATATAAACAAATCCACGAGAAATAAGGTCTGGTCCTGAGGCAATTTTAAATTCTTTCATATTAATGCTCACTACGACAACGACTAAACCTTCTTCTGAAAGAATTCTTCTATCGCGGAGAACGATATTTCCTATATCACCTACGCCGCTGCCATCAATATAGACAGAGCCAGAAGGGATTTTCCCAGCAACCTGTGCCGTATTTTCAGAAAGGGCTAATACTTCACCATTGTCCATGATAAAGCAATTCTCTTCTTCAACGCCACAATCAACTGCTAGCTTCGCATGCATTTTTTGCATCCGGTATTCACCGTGAATAGGCATGAAGAATTTTGGTTTTATTAAACGAAGCATAAGTTTTTGCTCTTCTTGACCACCGTGACCAGAAGTATGGATATTACTTAGTTTACCATGGATAACCTCTGCCCCAGCTCTGTAAAGCATATTAATCGTTCTGCTTACACTGATTGTATTCCCTGGAATTGGTGATGAAGAAAATACAACAGTATCCCCAGGAATAATTTGAATTTGGCGGTGTGTACCATTAGCAATTCTTGAAAGTGCTGCCATCGGTTCACCCTGACTACCTGTACAAAGGATCGTCACTTTATCTGCAGGAAGTCGATTAATTTGATTGGACTCAATAAACGTTTCCTTAGGCGCAGTAATATACCCTAATTCAAGTCCAATGTTAATAGCTGCTTCCATACTCCGTCCAAAAACAGCCACTTTTCTCCCATTTACAACAGCTGCTTCCACTACTTGCTGCAGTCTGTGAATATTAGATGCAAATGTAGCGAAAATGATTCGGCCATCTACTTTTCTGAAAATATCATGAATACTTTCACCGACACGACGTTCTGACATCGTGAAATCAGGTATTTCGCTGTTAGTACTATCTGAAAGTAAGCATAATACGCCTTCTTTTCCGATTTCAGCCATTTTAGTCAAGTTTGCTGGTTCTCCAACAGGGGTAAAATCAAATTTAAAATCACCAGTATGAACGACTTGACCAGGAGGTGTTTTTACAACAATACCATAGGAGTCAGGAATACTGTGGGTAGTACGGAAAAAAGTAACCGATGTTTTGCGGAATTTAATGATATCGTCTTCTTTAATTTCAATCAGTTTAGCATTTCTTAATAAGCCATGCTCTTCTAATTTATTTTTAATTAAACCCAATGCCAATTTTCCACCGTAAATAGGAATATTAATCTCACGAAGTAAGTAAGGAATCCCACCAATGTGATCCTCATGTCCGTGTGTGACAAATAAGCCTTTTATTTTATCTTCATTTTTAACAAGGTAAGTGTAATCAGGAATAACATAATCGATACCTAATAACTCATCTTCAGGAAACTTAATTCCAGCATCAATTAAAATGATTTCATCCTGGAACTGAACTGCATACGTATTTTTGCCTATTTCACCTAAACCACCTAAGGCAAAAACAGCAGTTTGATCATTTTTTACAAATTTCATAAATTATCCAATCTCCAATACTTTAAAGTCTTCATTTTGTTTTTCATATTCTAAAAATGCGCCTTTTACTTCCTGTACAAATTCTACATTAAACCCACGATCAGCAATTTTTGTACGGACATCTCTAACCGATTCGCCTTCAACAAAGATTGTTTTTGTGTTTTCTCTAACAGGTACTTCATTAATACTTTTTTGGTAATATACTTTAAATATCATTACAGTATCGCTCCTAACTTAGGTCATAACTTTTTCTATTATATAAAACATTTTCATCTTTTTCATTTATTTTCTTTGGCAGTCCTTTGGACTAAATATGAAAAGTAAGTAAAAGAATCGCTGTTTTTACAATTTACAATAATGAAGGAGCCCTCCGCAAGTTTGAAGGGCTCGAAAAATTTAGGCAATGGATTTCTTTCTAAGCAAATCATTCCACTGTTTTAAGAGCTTTTTCCGGAGCTTCTTTAACATAGTGGATCATCTCCTTACTTCTTATTTTATACAATCCTTGTCCAATGTAAAGCAATCAATGGTAGAATATTGAAGGTTTTTAAAAAGAAAGGGTTTTTTTACTATTATGATATGTTAAAAACGCATATTTTTTCATGGATAAACATGGAAGATTCATGACTAATTACAAATTGACAATTATTAATAGAAGGTTTAGTGTTTTAAAGGGATAAATTAAATAGAAGGAAGAATGGTGAGATGGGAAAATTATTTAGTGCTTTGGCTGTATTGAGCCTTATTTGGGGAACTTCATTTTTATTTATTAAATTGCTTTTAACTTCTATGGATCCAGTGGTGGTGGTTTTTGGCAGATGTCTATTTGGGTCAATGATTCTGCTACTAATTGTGGTATTGAAAAAGAATAAATTGAAACTAAGTACACTTCCGTGGTTTCAATTATTGCTTGTAGCATTAGCTAATAATGCCTTACCATGGCTACTCATTAGTTCAAGTGAAACAAAACTTACTTCTGGTATGGCATCTATTATTAATGCATCAACACCGATATGGACATTAATCATTGGAGCTTTCTTTTTTTCTTCATCATTGAGAAAAAATCAATGGATTGGAATAATGATTGGTTTCCTCGGCATTTTTATTTTATCCGATTTTAAATTTGGGGATATTTATTCAGGAAATGTAATCGGAATTCTTTTAATGACAGGTGCAACTCTATGCTATGGAATTGGTTCTCATCTGTCTAAAAAATATTTAGCTCATTTATCTGTGCTTGAAACCTCGTTCTTTACTTTACTTTTCTCTACTGGGATTAGCTTAATCATAGTGTTATTTAAGACGCCGCATTCACTCTCAACTTTTGTCAATATGAATACCTTAGGACCTTTTGTTGGTCTAGGAGTTTTAGGGTCGGGAATCGCCTATCTGCTTTACTACTATTTAGTGAAAGAAGGTAGCGCAGAATTTGCCTCGCTTGTAACCTATCTTGTACCAGTTTCAGCAATAATTTGGGGTACTTTTTTATTACAAGAAGAAATTCATCTTTCAATGATGGTAGGATTACTTATCATTTTTGCTGGAGTCTATATTTCAACCATTAAACCAAAGGAAAAATCAAACGCAACCTTCACAGCATAGTTCGATCAAAAGGAGTTATTTTTACATGAAAAAAATTGTATTTTTTGATATAGATGGAACAATGCTTGATCATGAAAAAAATCTTCCTGCCAGTACAAAAAAGGCTCTCCAACTGTTAAAGGTTAACGGAGTTTTTGTTGCCATTGCTACAGGCAGAGCCCCGTTTATGTTCACGAGTTTACGGGAGGAGTTAGAGATTGACTCTTTCGTAAGTTTTAATGGGCAATTTGTTGTCTTTGAGAATGAGATTATATATGAGAACACCTTACATGAAAAAGAATTAGAAAGACTATACCAGCAAGCTAAAACAAACGAACATCCATTAGTTTTTATGAACGATAAGACTATGAAATCAAGTGTGCAGCATCATCCTTATATTGAAGAAAGTTTGGGAAGTTTGAATTTTACACATCCAGACGAAGATGCTTATTTTTATGTTAATCGTAAAATGTATCAATCACTCCTTTTTTGTAAGGAACAAGAGGAACAGAAATACGCGGTGGACTATCCGAATTTTAATTTTATCCGATGGCACCCTTATTCGGTTGATGTATTACCAAAGGGAGGATCAAAGGCAGAAGGTATTAAAAAAATGATTGAACGGTTAGGTTTTGAATTAAAGGATGTATATGCATTTGGAGACGGAATGAATGATTTAGAAATGTTAAAAACTGTTGGAACAGGTGTGGCAATGGGGAATGGGGTAGCAGAGGCTAAGGCCCATGCAGACCTTATTACGACTGATGTATCTGAGAATGGTATATGGAACGGATTAAAGGAACTTCAGTTAATATAAAATAAAAGATGGCTGACTCTACCTGAGTCAGCCATCTTTTAACGTTCAATTGCTGTTGCACCATCAATTGGTTTTAATGGCTCTTGTTTATCAATAAGGTCGTAAAACATAACTCCGTTTAAGTGGTCGATTTCATGTTGAAAACAAATAGAAGGTAAACCCTTTAGACGAATTTTAACTTCTTCGCCATTTAGATTCGTGCCTTTCACTGTAATTCTTGCATATCTAGGAACAAACCCTGGTTTGGCTTCGTCCACTGAGAGACAACCTTCACCTGTTTGTAGATATGCCTTTTCAACGGAATGACTAACGATCTTTGGATTAAAAAGAGCGTAGCTATAGAGCACACCTTTTTCATCTGTTACATGCACCGCAATCATTCGTTTGGAAACATTAATTTGTGGTGCGGCTAAACCTATGCCAGGACGCAAACCATATTCGGAAGCAATTTCGTTATTCTGGCTGTTTATAACGTATTCCAGTAAACTGGATAATATTTGTTTATCTTCTTCTGATGGCGGCATAACAACTTCCGCAGCCACTTTTCTAAGCGTTGGATGGCCATCTCGAATAATATCCTCCATCGTTAACATAACTTTCACTCCTGTGTTCAAAAAAGTAATTGGTATCCATAGTCTATCAAACAATAGATAAAATGTTAATCATTGATTCAAGATATACATATCCAACTCTAAATGGTGCTCAATATTGTCAAATATTCCAAGTATCGATATAGTAGGAGTTGAGTGAGATTAGGAGGGTGTAAAGTGTTATTTAAAAGCAAATGGCGTTTTCTTATTTCTATAATAGCTGTCATTTTTATTATATCTGGATGCCTGGCTAAAGAAACACCTGAAGAAAAAATGTATGATGTGTTGGAGAAGGTTGTAAACAAAGAAAAGGTTTTTGAGGAACAGCAGGATCCCCTGGTTAAATTAGAGGAAGAAGAGAAGGTTCTTTATGATCAGATAATCAAACTAGGTATGAAAGAATATGACCAAATTGTCAAGCTCTCAGACAAAGCACTGATTTTGACTGAGAAAAGAAAAACACTTATGGAAAAAGAAACAAGCAGCATAAAGGATTCTGAAAAGGAATTTAAGAAAGTGGCAGTTATTAAAGCCGATTTGGATAATCAAGAGTTATCAAAATTAGCCAATGACCTATACGATATCATGATTCAACGATATGAAGCACATGAGGTATTGTATAAAGAATATACTGAGGCTTTAAAAAATGATAAAGAACTATATGAGATGTTTAAGAATAAAGACATTCCCTTAGAAGATTTAGAAGCAAAGGTTGTTCAGCTTAATGATAATTACAAAAAAGTCTTTGAAGCAAATGAAAACTTTAACAAGTTAACAGAACAATACAATGATAAGAAGCTGGCTTTTTATAAAAAAGCGGGTCTAAATCCAGATAAATAATATACATCAAAGAAATCGGCTGGTAAAAGCCGATTTTTTCTATATTATAACAAATGTGATTCTGTGTTAATTTTATATAACAGAAGGCATTGTTTAATGGTACAGATAATTGTTCAACCTAAAAAATTAATAATATCTAGATGGTGAAAAATTATAAAACATAGTATTTGACGAAGGAAAATGAATGAGGTAAACTCATATATGAGTTAAATAATTGTATCAATAAAGGTCCATAAAATAGTGATACAGAATATATTGTTGGCATAAGGAAGATTTTTCGTTTTTTCTTATCATTTCTGTGAAAACTATCAATTAGCAATTTCAAGAACTTGGCCAACATGACCCGTGCGTTTTTTGGGTAATCTAACTTAGTGGATTTATTTAAAAATTTTTTCTTTGAATAGAAAGGAAGAGGTGACCCAAATGGCTTCTAAAACTCAGAATGCCCAGCTGAATGCGAAAAAAGCACTCGAAGCTGTAGAAGATCAATTCCAAACACTTCAAATTCTTAATGAAGAAGGTGAAGTTGTAAACGAAGCAGCAATGCCTGACCTATCAGATGAACAGCTTCAGGAATTAATGCGTCGTATGGTATATACACGAATTCTTGACCAAAGATCTATTTCTTTAAATCGTCAAGGGAGACTAGGTTTCTATGTGCCAACAGCTGGCCAGGAAGCATCTCAATTAGCAACACAGTTTGCATTAGAAAAAGAAGACTTTATACTACCAGGTTATCGTGATGTTCCTCAAATGATTTGGCATGGTCTTCCATTATACCAAGCATTTTTATTCTCTCGTGGACACTTCCAAGGAAATCAAATTCCAGAAGGTGTTAACGTAATTTCTCCACAAATCATTATTGGTGCTCAAATCATCCAAGCTGCAGGTGTTGCCCTTGGTATGAAAAAGAATGGTGCAAAATCTGTAGCGATTACGTATACAGGTGATGGCGGAGCTTCTCAAGGTGATTTCTATGAAGGTCTAAACTTTGCGGGTGCATTTAAGGCTCCAGCTATTTTCGTTGTTCAAAATAACCGTTTTGCAATTTCTACTCCGGTTGAAAAACAATCAGCAGCTAGAACTGTTGCTCAAAAAGCTGTTGCTGCAGGTATTCCTGGAATTCAAGTTGATGGTATGGACCCACTTGCTGTTTATGCTGCTACTCGTGATGCTCGTGAACGTGCAATTAATGGTGAAGGACCTACTTTAATTGAGACTTTAACATACCGTTATGGACCACACACAATGGCAGGAGATGACCCTACTCGCTACCGTACTTCTGACCTAGATAATGAGTGGGAAAAGAAGGATCCATTAGTACGTTTCCGTAAGTTCCTTGAAAAGAAAGGTATTTGGAACGAAGAAAGAGAAAACGAAGTCATCGAAAAAGCAAAAGAAGATATTAAAGAGGCAATTAAACAAGCGGACGCGGCTCCTAAGCAAAAAGTAACCGACCTAATGTCCATTATGTACGAAGAAATGCCTCATAACCTAAAAGAACAATATGAAATTTATCAAGCAAAGGAGTCGAAGTAAGTCATGGCTCAAATGACAATGATTCAAGCAATCACTGATGCATTAAGAACTGAGTTGCGCAACGATCCTAAAACACTCATTTTTGGAGAAGACGTTGGTGTTAATGGCGGAGTATTTCGTGCAACTGAAGGACTTCATAAAGAGTTTGGCGAAGATCGTGTGTTTGATACACCTCTTGCTGAATCTGGTATTGGTGGGTTATCAATTGGTCTTGCTTTAACTGGGTTCCGTCCAATCCCTGAAATTCAATTCTTCGGATTTGTTTTTGAAGTAATGGATTCTATTGCTGGACAAATGTCTCGTATGCGTTACCGTTCTGGTGGCCGTTACAATATGCCGATAACTGTTCGTTCTCCGTTTGGTGGAGGGGTACATACACCTGAACTTCACTCGGACAGCTTAGAGGGATTAATGGCTCAAACACCTGGTTTAAAGGTTGTTGTTCCTTCAACACCATATGACGCAAAAGGATTATTATTGTCAGCGATTCGTGACAATGACCCAGTTGTATTCTTAGAGCATTTAAAATTATATCGTGCATTCCGTCAGGAAGTTCCTGAAGAAGAGTATACAATTCCACTTGGAAAAGCGGATGTAAAACGTGAAGGTACAGATTTATCTATTATTACTTATGGTGCAATGGTACATGAATCATTAAAAGCTGCAGAAGAATTAGCTAAAGAAGGACACTCTGTAGAAGTTGTTGATTTACGTACAATTAGCCCGCTTGATATCGATACAATTATTGCTTCTGTTGAAAAAACAGGCCGTGCCATTGTTGTTCAAGAAGCACAAAAACAAGCTGGGGTCGCAGCTAACGTGGTAGCTGAGATTAATGATCGTGCCATCCTTAGCTTAGAAGCACCAGTATTACGTGTTACTGCTGCAGATACCATTTATCCATTCTCACAAGCTGAATCCGTATGGCTTCCAAATTATAAAGACGTAATCGAAACAGCTAAAAAAGTTTTAACTTTCTAAAAAAGAGGATCTACTGAAATCTATATATTATAGGAGATGAATCCCAGTGAGCGCAACCGCAACCACATTCCAATTTAAAATGCCTGACATCGGTGAAGGTATTCATGAAGGGGAAATCGTAAAATGGTTCATCAAACCAGGCGATAAAGTCCAAGAAGACGACGTACTTTGCGAAATACAAAATGATAAAGCAGTAGTTGAAATCCCTTCTCCAGTAGAAGGAACAGTTTTGGAAGTATTAGTTGGCGAAGGAACTGTAGCGACAGTTGGACAGGTACTCGTAACATTTGATGCTCCAGGATATGAAAATCTACAATTCAAAGGCGACCATGGTGATGACGAACCGAAACAAGAAGCACCAGCAGCGCCTGCACCAGAAGCGAAGCAAGAAACAGCAGCACCTGCACCAGCGGCAGCACCAGCGCCAGTTGCAGCCCAACCTGCTGTAGAAGTAGACCCAAATCGTCGTATTATCGCTATGCCATCTGTTCGTAAATATGCACGAGAAAAAGGTGTTCAGATTGCCTTAGTAGAAGGAACAGGTAGCAATGGACGTATTTTGAAGAATGATATTGATGCATTCTTAAGTGGAGGAGCAGCAGCACCACAGGCGGCACCACAAGCAGCTGAAGCAGTGGCGGAAGCTCCTAAGGCAGCAGCAGCGGCACCAACTCCAATTCCACAAGGTGAATATCCAGAAACACGTGAAAAGATGAGCGGTATCCGTAAGGCAATTGCAAAAGCAATGGTTAACTCTAAGCACACTGCTCCACACGTAACTCTTATGGATGAAATCGATGTAACGAAACTTGTTGCACATCGTAAGAAATTCAAAGAAGTAGCTGCGGCAAAAGGCATCAAGCTTACTTTCTTACCATATATCGTAAAAGCATTAACAAGTGCATTAAGAGAGTTCCCTGCTTTAAATACATCTCTTGATGATGCAACAAATGAAATAATCCACAAGCATTACTACAACATCGGAATTGCAGCAGATACTGAAAAAGGTCTATTAGTTCCAGTTGTAAAAGATGCTGATCGTAAGTCAGTTTTCACAATTTCAAATGAAATTAATGAATTGGCTGGAAAAGCTCGTGATGGAAAACTTGCTCCAAATGAAATGAAGGGTGCATCTTGCACAATTTCTAACATCGGTTCTGCCGGCGGTCAATGGTTTACACCAGTTATCAACCACCCAGAAGTGGCTATTCTTGGTGTAGGTCGTATTGCAGAAAAACCAATCGTTCGAAATGGTGAAATTGTTGCGGCTCCTGTATTAGCATTATCATTAAGCTTCGACCACCGAATGATTGATGGTGCGACAGCACAAAACGCAATGAATCATATTAAACGTCTATTGAACGATCCAGAACTATTGTTAATGGAGGCGTAAGAAAAATGGTAGTTGGAGATTTCCCAATTGAAACAGATACTATAGTCATCGGTTCCGGTCCTGGAGGATATGTTGCAGCAATCCGTGCTGCTCAGCTTGGACAAAAAGTGACCATCGTTGAAAAAGAATATATTGGTGGAGTATGTCTAAATGTTGGTTGTATTCCTTCAAAAGCCTTAATTTCTGCGGGTCACCGTTATGAAACAGCTGTACATTCTGCTTCTTTCGGTATTACAGCTGAAAATGTTAAGGTTGATTTTTCTAAGGTTCAAGAATTCAAAGCTGGTGTTGTTAAGAAATTAACTGGTGGCGTTGAAGGATTACTAAAAGGTAACAAAGTGAACGTTGTCCGTGGTGAAGCGTACTTTGTTGATGCTAATACACTACGTGTTATGGATGAAACATCTGCACAAACATATACGTTTAAAAATGCTATCGTTGCAACTGGATCACGCCCAATTGAATTACCAGCATTTAAATATTCAAAACGTGTTCTAAATTCTACAGGAGCACTTAATCTAAATGAAATTCCTGAAAAGATCGTTGTTATTGGCGGCGGTGTTATTGGAATCGAACTTGGTGGCGCCTATGCAAACTTTGGCACGCAAGTAACTGTTTTAGAGGGTGCCGATGAAATTTTAGGCATGGGAGTATTTGATAAGCAAATGGCTGCTCTTGTTAAGAAAACGATGAAGAAAAAAGGTGCGGAATTCTATACAAAAGCATTTGCCAAAGGTGTCGAAGAAACTGAAAACGGCGTTGTTGTGACATTTGAAACAAAAGGCGAAGAAAAGAAAATCGAAGCTGATTATGTTTTTGTCATGGTTGGCCGTCGTCCAAACACTGATGAAATGGGCTTAGAGGGAGCTGGAGTGAAGTTAAGCGACCGTGGCCTAATTGAAATTGACAAGCAATGTCGAACAAACGTAAGCAATATTTATGCGATTGGTGATGTTGTTGCTGGTCCTCAATTAGCACATAAGGCATCATATGAAGCTAAAATTGCTGCTGAGGCTATTTCTGGTCATCCGTCTGAAATTGATTATTTAGGTATTCCAGCAGTTGTCTTCTCTGATCCTGAGTTAGCACAGGTAGGATATACTGAAAGTCAAGCAAAAGAAGAAGGCATCGAAGTGGTTGCTGCTAAATTCCCATTCGCTGCAAACGGCCGTGCGCTTTCTCTTGACAGTGCTGATGGTTTCTTAAAACTAATCACACGAAAAGAAGATGGCCTTGTAATTGGTGCTCAAATTGCTGGTGCAAGTGCGTCTGATATGATTGCTGAACTTGGTCTTGCCATTGAAGCTGGAATGACAGCTGAAGACTTAGCGATGACAATTCATGCTCACCCAACACTTGGAGAAATTACAATGGAAGCTGCAGAAGTTGCCCTTGGCAGCCCAATCCATATCATTAAGTAATAAAAATAAAAGTCCTTTCCGGAAAACGGAGAGGACTTTTATTTTTTGCAGCGAATTTTAATTTATATAAAGAATTAAGAGCTGGAGGTGAGAAAAAAAGCGTACGATACGATTTTATTCATATACTTAAAACACCAGAGGTTTGAAAGATTGTAATTTGAGTGGTGATAAAAATGAAGGTATATATTGTCATGCTTTTACAGTTTATTATTTGGAGCGGATTTACGTTTATTGAATGGCTTTCAAAGCATGATCAACTCATCTATAAAGTCATTATGTTTTTTGTGTTTTTTTACTTAGCCTTTTTAATAGGAAATTATGTCACAAAATCTGTCCGCAAAACCCTCTTTATTACCGCATTAAGCTTAGTTATATATACTTCATTTCATTTTACAATGGCACAAATTATGCATTAAAAAAGCTCCTATAGGAGCCTTTCGTTGCTTTTTATTTTCTTGGGTAATAATACATGATTCTTTCATTAAAAAGATGAAGCTCGCCTTGCAGCTTTTTAGCAAGAAATTTACAGAATTCATTGGCTTTTCCTTTATCTCCATAAGTGGATTGTTCAGGAAGAGTGACTTGGATGTATGTTTGTTCTCTAATAACACCGTCATCATTCTGAACCGATTCCGTATCAACACCTATTAGAATGGCATAGTAACGTTCTAAATTGGCTTGTAGGTAGAACCATTTCCCTTTACCGTCTTCCGTTTCTTTGATGTCATAAGGAAAGGCAGATTCTCCAAATTGCCAGCTTACCTGATCACCTGTCTTGGATGTAATATTTTTATAATAATAAAATAATTCCTTAACCTCATCAATGGTTATCGTTTGTTTTGCAGATGAAGGCACCAGCTTAATAAATGCATTTACAGCCATCATCATTCCCCCCTATTAGTCCGTAGTATATGCCCTTCTATTCTAGCATTGAATAAAAAGTGATGACAACAATTAGAAGAATTAAATTGTTATCATTTCTTGTTATTTTTTTAAAAATGAATTATAATAATATTCTAAATATTTAATTAAAAGGAGGAGTCTTATGGAATTATTTGATAAGCTCTATGATGAGCATGAAAATGCAAAAGTGAGGTTCATCGGCTTCACTACTGAAGATACTCGTTATGACTTTGGAATTATTTATACCAATTTGTTTTTTGGAAAGCCTCTTGTGATTTGCATGCAAACTGGACGCTCCACACTCCTCGACCCCAAAGAAATTGAAGATATTGATTACCTTCAAACTGTATTCCGTATCCCTGATAAAGAGCAAGCCGCAGATCTAGCTGAATTTTTTAGAGAAACACTACCTTCCATTCCATTTGTCACCCAATATGAATAGTGAAATGAAAAATAGGCCTTAAGTGGCCTTTTTTTTATGATATTTTTTAAATGTGACATACAAATTAGGCTTGAAATTATTAATGTGATATATTATTATCTAATTAAGGATATTTAAACGCTTTCATAGCATGACATAATAATGAAAAGGGGATAGGACAAATGGGTACACTTGTATGCCAAACTTGTAACTCTACTATTGATCATTTTGAAGATGAAAAAGTAACGGTACTATACTCTAAATGCAATTGCTGTGATAACCACCATATCGAAGAAGAAGTATAAATATTTCTACCAAATATAAACAGGCTGACTCATTTATTTTGAGTCAGCCTTTATTTTTTCAAAAGATAAGAATATATAAAATTTCTTACAGCCAAAGTCCTTGTAGTGTGGTAATTTATGTCCCGGATTCAATGAAAATAAGCCCACCGGTAAATAGAAGAAGTTTCTAATGCCCGTGGTAAGGGAAAAAGCTCACGACCGGTAAATAGAAGAAGTTTCTAATGCCCGTGGTAAGGGGAAAAGCTCATTACCGGTAAATAGAAGAAGTTTC
>NZ_JBCNAC010000053.1:0-73978 GCF_050477885.1 Neobacillus rhizosphaerae | reverse complement strand
GGCAAATGAAAAGACAACCTTTAATGGGTTGTCTTTTTTTTATAGATAAGAAAGTATATAATTCTGTCCCGCCACAGTCCTTAATAATTGAGTGTATTTTATGGAGGGGTGGGTGTAGTTTAGTAGCTGGCGAGTAAAATGGGGTTATTGACGAGTAAAGTGTGGAGTTTGACGAGTAAAATTGATAATAGACGAGTAAATCATATATTTGACGAGTAAATCATCGAAAGTGACGAGTAAGAAAGGAAATCATATAAAAAAGGCAATTTTAAAGGTACTTCGAGAGGTGGTCTACACATAACTTGAAAGGAAGATACTTGAGCCAGGCTAAACGCTTGGTTTTTTGTTTAGTAAAAAAGGCAGTGATTCTGACAAGATAGTCTTTTGAAAGGAAGAAACCAGTCAAAATTCGAGGATAGTGTTGTCACCAAAAAACTAAAAACGTCCTCAATTCACCTCAACTACACAAAACTCAAATAATAACACCAACCAAAAACATCACCCTCCCCACCCAAACTATCTAAGTTCTAAACCTCCAATCATGAAATTTTTTAAACAATTCAAGGTTTCGCAACCGCGAGATTTGGGGAAAATCATTAGTAGGGAATCGTTGCATCTACATAAAATTTTCAGTATAATCAAAGTCAAAGATAGTCAAAGTCAGAAAGATAGGGGGTGGGAAGATGAGAAACATCTCCGATATCATTGAAAAATACTTAAAGCAAGTCCTTGAAATGAGTGAGGAAGATCTTGTAGAAATTAAACGCAGTGAAATCGCTGATAAATTTCAATGTGTTCCATCACAAATTAATTACGTTATAAACACCCGTTTTACCATAGAAAGAGGCTATATTGTTGAAAGCAAGCGAGGTGGGGGCGGATACATCAGAATTGTGAAGGTTCAATCCCATGATTTGGCTCATTTAATTGAACAACTGCTCTCACTTATTCAAATGCACATTAGCCAAACAAGTGCAGAGGATGTCATTTTACGACTGGTTCAGGAAGAGATTATTACGAATAGGGAAGCTAAAATAATGTTAAGTGTAATCGATCGTTCAGTATTATATATTGATCTTCCATACCGAGATGAATTGCGTGCGAGAATGCTAAAAGCTATGTTAACATCATTAAAATATAAATAATTATTGCTGCTGGAGAGGTGAAAAGATGATTTGCCAAGAATGTAATCAAAGGCCTGCAGCACTTCATTTTACAAAAATCATAAATGGTGAAAAAACAGAAGTGCATCTTTGTGAAAAATGTGCTCAGGAAAAGGGCGAAATGTTTATGATTGGTGGAGAAACAGGATTTGCATTTAATAACTTATTAGCCGGCCTGCTCAATATTGATTCTTATCAAAAACCCAATCAAAGCCCTTTCCATCAAGAAGAAATCCTTCAATGTGAACACTGCTCCATGACATTTCCTCAGTTTTTAAAAGTTGGACGCTTTGGATGTACGCACTGCTATGAAACATTTAAAGAACAACTAAAACCTGTATTACGACGGTTGCATAGTGGCAACTGGACACATAATGGGAAAATTCCTAAACGAATAGGCGGCAGTATCTTTCTCCGTAAGCAAATTGATGAACTAAAACATGATTTACGGAATGCTATCTCCCACGAAGAATTTGAGAAAGCGGCGGATATTCGTGATGAAATTCGCACATTAGAGAAACAATTAACTGAAAGCGAAGAGGGAGGGGAATAACGTGTCGCTTGAACGTTTTCTTAATCAGGCAGTTAGTTCCTGGATGAGTGAAGAGGGACCTGATTCGGATATAGTCCTTAGTTCACGGATTCGCTTAGCCCGAAACTTTGACGCCTATAAATTTCCAACACTTTTTTCACATGAAGAGGCAAAAAAGATTATAGAAAATATGGGACAAATTTTTCAAAGGTCTGATTTGCAAAGGTTCGGCCAGATGGAACTATTGAAAATTGACAGCATGCAGCCTCTACAAAAAAGAGTACTAGTAGAAAAGCACTTAATTAGTCCGCATCTTGCTGAGGACTCACCATATGGTGCCGTTCTTTTAACCGAAAATGAAGAAGTTAGTATAATGATAAATGAAGAGGATCATATCCGAATTCAATGCTTGTTTCCAGGTTTGCAATTATCAGAAGCATTAGATGCTGCAAATGAAATAGACGATTGGCTAGAAAGTAGTATTCAATATGCGTTTGATGAACAGTATGGTTATTTAACAAGCTGTCCTACCAATGTCGGAACAGGCCTCCGGGCATCGGTGATGATGCATTTACCGGGGTTAATCCTTACACAGCAAATGAATCGAATTATCCCAGCAATCAACCAATTAGGGTTGGTTGTACGAGGAATTTATGGTGAGGGAAGTGAAGCTCTAGGAAATATTTTTCAAATCTCTAATCAAATTACTCTTGGAAAATCAGAAGTAGATATCTGCCGTGACCTAAAAGGGGTTGTAAGCCAACTCATTACACAAGAAAGGTCAGCGAGGGAAGCATTACGGAAAACTTCGAACATACAATTAGAAGACAGAGTCTTCCGCTCGTTGGGAGTTCTAACGAATAGCCGTATTATTGAAACGAAGGAAGCAGCAAGGTGTTTATCTGATGTACGGCTTGGGATAGATATGGGCCTTATTGATAACATGCCTAAAACCATATTAAATGAATTAATGATTTTAACACAGCCAGGTTTTCTCCAGCAATATGCCGGAGGTCCTTTAAGACCTCATGAAAGAGATATTAGAAGAGCAGCTTTAATTAGAGAACGACTTAAAATGGAACAGCACAAATAGGTGAGGAGGAAGAGAATATGATGTTCGGCCGTTTTACTGAAAGAGCACAAAAGGTTCTTGCATTAGCACAAGAGGAAGCAATTCGCCTTGGACACAACAATATTGGAACAGAGCATATTTTGTTAGGTTTAGTTCGAGAAGGTGAAGGAATTGCTGCAAAAGCACTTTATGGTCTTGGATTAGGTTCTGATAAAATTCAGAAAGAAGTAGAAAATTTAATTGGCAAAGGACAAGAAGCTTCTCAAACGATTCACTATACGCCAAGAGCTAAAAAGGTTATCGAATTATCGATGGATGAGGCACGTAAGCTAGGACATTCCTATGTAGGAACAGAGCATATCCTTCTAGGGTTAATTCGTGAAGGAGAAGGAGTAGCTGCTCGAGTACTTAATAACTTGGGTGTAAGCTTAAATAAAGCACGTCAGCAGGTTCTTCAATTATTAGGAAGTAATGAATCTGGAGGACATCAGGGTGGTGCATCTGCTAGTGCTAATACACCAACACTCGATAGTCTTGCTCGAGATCTAACCTCCATTGCCCGTGAAGGCAGCCTGGATCCTGTTATAGGCCGCAGTAAAGAAATTCAGCGTGTCATTGAAGTTCTAAGCCGCCGGACCAAGAACAATCCAGTATTAATTGGTGAACCAGGTGTGGGTAAAACAGCGATTGCTGAAGGTCTTGCCCAGCAAATTGTAAACAATGAGGTACCTGAAATTCTCCGAGATAAGCGTGTAATGACACTAGACATGGGAACAGTTGTTGCTGGAACCAAATACCGTGGAGAATTTGAAGATCGTTTGAAAAAAGTCATGGATGAAATCCGCCAAGCGGGAAATATCATCTTGTTTATTGATGAACTCCACACATTAATTGGGGCAGGAGGCGCAGAAGGTGCGATTGATGCATCCAATATCTTAAAGCCATCGCTTGCACGTGGTGAACTTCAGTGTATCGGAGCTACCACGCTCGATGAATATCGAAAGTACATTGAAAAAGATGCTGCACTAGAACGCCGATTCCAGCCGATTCGTGTGGATGAGCCAACAGCTGAAGAGTCTGTTCAAATTTTACAAGGCTTGCGTGACCGATATGAGGCTCACCACCGTGTATCGATTACGGATGAAGCGATTGAAGCAGCGGTTAAGCTTTCTGACCGTTATATTTCCGACCGATTCCTGCCTGATAAGGCAATTGACTTAATCGATGAAGCTGGTTCGAAGGTACGACTTCGCTCCTATACGACACCTCCAAATTTAAAAGAATTAGAGGTCAAGCTCGAGGAAGTTCGCAAGGAAAAAGATGCGGCAGTACAAAGCCAGGAGTTTGAAAAGGCTGCGTCACTAAGAGATACAGAGCAGCGTCTTCGCGAACAGTTAGAAGAAACGAAGAAGACCTGGAAGGAAAAGCAAGGAAAAGAAAACAATGAAGTAACAGTAGAGGATATTGCAACGGTGGTTTCAAGCTGGACGGGAGTACCTGTCTCTAAGCTTGCAGAAACAGAAACGGCTAAGTTACTTAATTTAGAGGAATTACTGCATTCCCGAGTCATTGGCCAGGAAGAAGCAGTTATTGCTGTTTCAAAAGCGGTACGTCGTGCAAGAGCCGGATTAAAAGATCCAAAACGCCCTATTGGTTCCTTTGTTTTCCTTGGACCTACTGGAGTGGGTAAAACAGAATTGGCACGTGCCCTTGCTGAGGCGATGTTTGGTGACGAGGATGCGATGATCCGGATTGATATGTCCGAATATATGGAGAAGCACTCTACCTCTAGACTGGTAGGTTCACCTCCAGGATATGTCGGCTATGAGGAAGGCGGTCAATTAACTGAAAAGGTCCGCCGGAAACCATACTCTGTTATCCTACTTGATGAGATCGAAAAGGCACATCCAGATGTGTTTAATATTCTCCTTCAAGTCCTTGAAGATGGCCGTTTAACAGATTCAAAAGGAAGAACAGTGGATTTCAGAAATACAGTCCTCATTATGACATCTAACGTTGGTGCGGAAGCCCTGAAGCGGAATAAATATGTCGGCTTTAATATTCAGGATGGCCAGCAGGATTACAAAGACATGAAGGGTAAAGTAATGGAAGAACTAAAGAAGGCCTTCCGTCCTGAGTTCTTGAACCGGATTGATGAAATCATTGTATTCCATGCGTTAGAGAAGAAGCATTTAGATGAAATCGTTACATTGCTATCTGATCAATTAATTAAGCGTCTAAATGAACAAAATATTTCGTTAGAATTAACAGCTGCCGCTAGAGGGAAAATTTCTCAAGAAGGGTATGACCCTGAATATGGAGCGAGACCGTTACGGAGAGCGATTCAAAAGCATATTGAAGACCGCCTTTCTGAGGAGCTGTTAAAAGGCACCTTATTAACAGGTCAGCATGCTATAATTGATGTAGTTGATGGTGAGTTCGTTGTAAGAATGGCTGAAAAAACTAGTTTAGTAAAATAGATCATCTCCATCACTGAATAATTTAGTTTGATATGATCAAGCAGAGGTACACGTGAATAAAGTCAAACCGTGTACCTCTTTTTTCATTTTTGGGATTTATGGAAAGGTAGAAGAAAAACGATGGCAAAACGAAAAACAAAGTTTATGTGTCAGGAGTGCGGATATGAATCTCCCAAATGGATGGGAAAATGTCCAGGCTGCGGACAATGGAATTCGATGGTTGAAGAGGTTGAAGTAACGGGTACAACAAGAAGAGGAGCGTTTGCCCATTCGTCAAGCGGTTCGAATATCTTAACCAAACCAATGCCAATTACATCTATAGAGATGGAAAATGAACCGAGAATATTAACCGACTTAAATGAACTGAATCGTGTACTTGGCGGTGGAGTGGTTAAGGGGTCATTGGTTTTAATAGGAGGAGACCCGGGAATCGGGAAATCGACTCTCTTGCTACAAGTATCTTCACAGTTAGCTAATAAAGGGAATCAGGTATTATACATATCTGGTGAGGAGTCATTACGGCAGACAAAGCTCCGTGCGGAACGATTAGGCATTGCATCGGGAAACTTACTTGTATACTCAGAGACTAATCTTGATGAAATTAACCGCACCATTGAAAGTACAAATCCTAGCTTTGTTATTATTGACTCCATCCAAACCATTTTCCATCCAGATGTGACTTCAGCACCAGGTAGTGTATCACAGGTTCGTGAATGTACGTCTGAATTAATGAGAATTGGCAAAACCAAAGGGATTGCTATTTTTATCGTGGGACATGTCACAAAGGAAGGTTCCATTGCGGGGCCTAGACTGTTAGAGCACATGGTGGATACTGTTCTTTATTTTGAAGGGGAAAGACATCACACCTATCGGATTTTAAGGGCTGTGAAGAATCGATTTGGCTCAACCAATGAAATGGGTATCTTTGAAATGAAGGAATTTGGCCTCGATGAAGTAGAAAATCCATCGGAAATTTTCTTAGAAGAACGTTCCCGTGGAGCAGCAGGTTCGACCGTAGTAGCCTCGATGGAAGGAACACGGCCGGTGCTAGTTGAAATACAAGCGTTAATTTCACCAACAAGCTTTGGAAACCCGCGAAGAATGGCAACGGGAATTGACCATAACCGGGTACCACTGTTAATGGCGGTATTAGAAAAGAGAGTGGGGATGCTATTGCAGAACCAGGATGCCTATTTAAAAGTTGCGGGGGGCGTCAAATTAGATGAACCTGCGATCGATTTAGCCGTTGCGGTTAGTATTGCTTCCAGTTTTAGAGATAAGCCGACAAGACCGACTGACTGTATTATTGGCGAGGTCGGGCTAACGGGTGAAGTAAGAAGGGTTTCAAGAATTGAGCAACGGGTTCAAGAAGCCGCAAAATTAGGTTTTGAGCGGGTAATTTTACCTGCAAACAATTTAGGAGGCTGGAAGGCACCAGAGGGAGTCCAACTAATAGGGGTATCTTCCGTTAGTGAGGCACTCAAAGCAGCGTTGGGAGGGTAGTAGATGGAAAATAAAAAGCTTGGTGAACAATCAATAAATGAGGTGTTACAGTTTATAGCACCAGGGACACCTATTCGCGAGGGAATTGATAATGTTCTAAGAGCAAATACGGGTGGGCTGATTGTCATAGGATACAATGAGAAGGTGAAAAGTATTGTCGATGGCGGATTTGAGATTAATTGTCCCTTTTCACCAAGCTTTTTATATGAATTAGCAAAAATGGATGGTGCTATTATTTTAAATGAATTAGGAAATAGAATTCTTTTTGCTAATGCCCAACTTGCTCCTAATTCGGAAATATCCTCTACCGAAACAGGCATGCGGCACCGTACGGCTGAACGGGTAGCTAGACAAACGAAATCACTTGTCATTGCCATTTCACAAAGAAGAAATGTGATTACTCTATACCAAGGAAATTTCCGCTATTCGTTAAAAGACATCTCCGTCATCTTAACAAAAGCGAATCAAGCGATTCAGACACTAGAAAAGTACAAAGTAGTGCTGGAGCAGAGTATAACAAACTTAAGTATTCTTGAATTTGAGGAGTCGGTTACATATAACGATTTCTTGCTTGTCCTTCACCGGTTTGAAATGGTATTAAAGATAAAAAATGAACTATTATCCTTTCTGCATGAATTAGGAACAGAAGGACGGCTCATTCGTTTGCAAATGAATGAAATTTTAATGGAATTAGAAGAAGAAACACTCTTGATTATTAAAGATTATGCATTTGAACGGGATGTTAAGGCACGTGAGGTTTTGCAGCGAATGCAGGCAATGACTGCCAGTGGGAATATCGAGGATACGGTTTTATTAAAATTAATGGGCTACCTTGGTTATGTTCACCTGGATGAAAATAAGAAACCACGTGGCTATCGCATCCTACATAAAATTCCGAGACTGCCTTCCATCATCATTGAAAACTTGATCAGCAGCTTTGGGGAGCTATCAAAAATTATGTTCGCAACAGTAGAAGAGCTAGATGAAGTGGAAGGGATTGGGGAAGTGCGGGCCAAAAAGATCAAAGAAGGGTTTAAATTAGTCAAAGATCGCTTATATACCGATCGCCATCTATAAGGATAAATAGATAATGATAAGTAATTTCCAATTGTTTGACAATGGATTTTCCCAGTGCTAACCTATGGGAGTAATTATTATTCCTTTGCTCATAACAAATATATTTCAAACGATTTACATTTTGGAAAAATAATCATCAAATTAACGTTTCAATTTTAAGAATATGTTTATAATGAATTAGAGGAGGTGAAGGAATGTTAAAACGTATTGTGCAGGCATGCTTCCTCATTATGGGAGGTACGCTCGGAATTTTATTATTACCGGAATTGTTCAGACTACTTCATTTAAATGACATTCCAGTGATTAATAACTCTTATGTTACTGCTATTTTAGGGGCTATTATTTTTTATCTTATTACCTTTTGGGCAGTAGATTACGTCTTTAATTTTATTAAATGGGCGGAAGATTCGTTAGTGAAAATTCCTGTAACGGATGTCCTTTTTGGTAGTTTGGGCCTTATTTTTGGGTTATTTGTTGCTTTTTTAGTTGGCTTTGCTCTAAATGCTGTTCAAGTGCCAATCTTAAATGCAGTTGCTCCTATTTTTTTAACCTTATTGTTTGGCTATCTTGGATTCCAAGTAGGCTTTAAGAAACGGGATGAGTTATTAGGACTGTTTGGAAACCGCGGTCAAAAGAAAAAAGCGAGCGATGAAGAAGCAGAAAAGGCAGCTGGCAAGGCATTAAAAATCTTAGATACAAGTGTCATTATTGATGGCCGGGTAGCTGATATTTGCCAGACTGGATTTTTAGAAGGGACCATTGTCATACCTCAGTTCGTTCTCGAGGAATTACAGCATATTGCTGATTCTTCCGATGTTCTTAAACGAAACCGTGGTAGAAGAGGCTTGGATATTTTAAACCGGATTCAAAAAGAACTCGCCATTAAAGTTGAAATATACGAGGGAGATTTTGAAGAAATAAGTGAAGTAGACTCAAAACTAGTGAAACTAGCTAAATTAACAAATGGTATTCTCGTTACAAATGATTTTAATCTTAATAAAGTGTGTGAATTACAGAACGTTACTGTTCTAAATATCAACGATTTAGCAAACGCGGTGAAGCCGGTTGTTCTTCCAGGTGAAGAGTTGACAGTTCAGGTGATCAAGGACGGTAAGGAATATCACCAGGGCGTTGCTTATTTAGATGATGGAACGATGATTGTAGTCGAAGAAGGAAGAGAATATATCGGTAAGAGAATCGAAGTTCTCGTAACAAGTGTGCTTCAAACCTCTGCCGGCCGTATGATCTTCGCCAAACCGAAATTGTTAGAAAAGGCACTTTAAAAGACGGCTGTGTTAAAGAACAAAGTTTATTTCTTACACTGTTGATTGGAGTGGAAGGCACGAAGACTCCTGTGGGAGTATGGTTCAGGGGAGACCCCGCAGGCGCAAGCGCCGAGGAGGCTCGCCGAAACACCCACGGAAAGCGAAGTGCCTGGAGCGGAAATCAACAGACAAGTTTAACAAAGCCTAAAAGAAAAAGCATAAATAGAGTGGGGTTTTTTTATGACTTACCAAGTCATTATCCCGGCTGCAGGTCAGGGAAAAAGAATGGGAGCGGGGAAAAATAAGCTTTTATTAGAGCTTAATGGAGTACCAGTACTCATCCATACCTTAAAGGTATTTGAAGAGGATGAAGCTTGTACGGGGATGATTTTAGCTATTCACCCCCATGATGAAATGGAATTTAAAGAATTACTAAATAAGTATAACGTAACGAAGGTAATCAACTTGGTGCCAGGTGGAGAGGAACGTCAGCATAGCATTTATAATGCCCTCCAAACGGTCAAAAACGATGGAACTATTCTTGTTCATGATGCTGCACGTCCCTTTATTCAAAAAGGACAAATCCACCGTTTAACTGAAAAGGCGCACGAAACAGGTGCTGCGATTATTGGAGTACCAGCTAAAGACACCATGAAAAAGGTACAAGATGGCGTCGTAGTGGAAACCGTCGAACGTTCAAGCTTGTGGGCTGTACAAACCCCACAAGCTTTTCGTATTTCGTTATTGCAGGAGGCATACGAAAAAGCAAAAATAGATGCCTTTGTTGGAACAGATGATGCGAGTTTAGTTGAACGATTACATCAACCGGTTGCCATGGTAGAAGGTGATTACGACAATATTAAACTAACTACACCAGAGGATTTATACTTCGCTGAGGCGATAATGAAAAAGAGAGAAAAGGAGTTTTGTTAAATGTTTCGAATTGGCCAGGGATTTGATGTCCACCAATTAACAGAAGGACGCCCGCTAATCATAGGGGGAATTACCATTCCATATGAAAAAGGCCTTTTAGGTCATTCAGATGCAGATGTATTATTACATACTGTTTCCGATGCCTGCCTTGGTGCAATTGGGGAAGGGGATATTGGTAAGCACTTTCCTGATACGGATCCCAATTTCAAGGATGCTGACTCTGCCAAGCTGATGGCACATGTTTGGAAGCTAGTAAAAGACAAAGGGTACGAGCTTGTGAATGCAGATTGCACAATTATCGCACAGAAACCAAAAATGGCTCCTTATATTGAGCAAATGCGTGAACGGATTGCCGAATTGTTAGAAGCCACACCAGAACAAATTAATGTAAAGGCAACGACAACAGAAAAACTAGGCTTCACCGGCAGAGGAGAGGGAATCGCCTCACAAGCGGTAGTATTATTAAAGAAGGTAAATGAATAGTCTTTATTGAAATCCTATACAGTGATAAAATAGTCAATTGAAACTATATTATTTGAGCACGGAGGCCATGTACAAATGTCAAACGAAGTTCGTGTAAGATATGCTCCAAGTCCTACTGGACATTTACATATTGGAAATGCCCGTACCGCATTATTCAATTATTTGTTTGCACGTAGCAAGCAAGGGAAATTTATTATCCGAATTGAAGATACGGATAAAAAGCGGAATATAGAGGGTGGAGAAGAAAGTCAGCTTAAATATTTAAAATGGCTTGGCATGGATTGGGATGAAAGTGTCGATGTAGGTGGAGAATACGGCCCTTATCGTCAATCCGAAAGAAATGATATTTATGAAACCTATTACAAGCAATTACTAGAGAATGGTCATGCGTATAAATGTTATTGTACAGAAGAAGAGCTGGAGGCAGAGCGTGAGGCCCAAACAGAAAAGGGAGAAACGCCTCATTATTCCGGTAAGTGCCGCCATTTGACTCCAGAGGACCGTGAACGTTTAGAAAGTGAAGGTCGCAAGCCTAGCATACGTATTGCTGTTCCTGAAGGAAAAACCTACACCTTTGACGATATGGTAAAAGGTCCTGTTTCCTTTGAATCAGAGGGAATGGGTGATTGGGTTATCATTAAAAAGGATGGCACTCCAACCTATAACTTTGCGGTGACTATCGACGATTACCTCATGAAGATTTCACACGTACTACGTGGGGACGATCATATTTCTAATACGCCAAAACAGTTAATGGTATATGAGGCACTAGGCTGGGAGCCACCGGTCTTTGGACACATGACATTAATTGTGAATGAAAGCCGTAAAAAGCTAAGCAAACGTGATGAATCCATCATTCAGTTCATTGAGCAATATGAGGAATTAGGGTATCTTCCAGAAGCACTATTTAACTTTATCACTTTACTTGGCTGGTCTCCGGCTGGGGAAGAAGAGTTATATTCTAAAGAAGAGTTTATTGAAATATTTGATGCGGATCGACTTTCTAAGTCACCAGCATTATTTGATAAGCAAAAACTTACTTGGATGAACAATCAATACATGAAAAAAGTGGAGTTAGACAGAGTAGTCGAACTATCCTTGCCGCACTTAATCAAAGCAGGTCGGATAAGTGAAAGTATGACTGATGAACAGCATGAATGGATAAGGGGACTAGTCGCACTTTTACAGGAAAAAATGAGCTTTGGTGCTGAGATTGTTGAACTTTCGGACATGTTCTTTAAAGACGAGGCTGAATACGAAGAAGATGCGAAGGAAATTCTAACAGGAGAAACAGTTCCTGAAGTATTAAAGGCATTTTCCGCTGAGCTGGATCAATTAGAAAGCTTTAAAGCCGACGGCATAAAGGCAGCGATGAAAGCTGTTCAAAAGTCTACAGGTCAAAAAGGAAAAAATCTATTTATGCCAATCCGTGCAGCTGTAACAGGCCAGACACATGGACCAGATCTTCCTCAAGCCATTGAGCTTTTAGGAAAACAAAAAGTCCAAATGAGAATTAATCAAATTATTGGTTAACATTGAGATAAAAATGTAATATAGTAAGTATAACTAATTTAATAATTTTAAAAGCGTAGAAGAGGAAAAGTAAAAAAATGATGCTTTAAAGAGAAAACCATCACCGGCTGAAAGTGGTTTAGGCCCCTCATTTTTTGAAGTGCCCCTCGGAGCCCCGTTTCGAAAGAGTTAACTCTAGTAGATATGGGCGGAACCATCCGTTAACAAGTAAGAGTGAGGCAGATGTTAGCTCTACTATTTTCTCGTACAGAAAAAAGATAGAGCATGTAAAGCTGACTGCCTAATCAGAGTGGAACCACGCACAAGCGTCTCTGTCGAAATGACAGGGGCGCTTTTTTATTTTTCTAAGGATAGAGCTAAACTAAGGGGGAGGAATGGCAATGTTCAAAATGATGAAAGAAGACATTGAGGTTGTGTTTGAACAAGATCCTGCAGCAAGAAGTTATTTAGAAGTGATTTTAACCTACTCAGGCTTACATGCCATATGGGCTCATCGGCTTGCACACGCTTTTTTTAAGCGAAAGTTATTTTTCATTGCCAGAGTTATATCCCAAGTGAGCCGATTTTTTACCGGAATTGAAATTCACCCTGGAGCAAAAATAGGGAGAAGATTTTTTATTGACCACGGTATGGGAATCGTCATTGGGGAAACATGTGAAATTGGCGATAACGTAACAGTGTTTCAAGGTGTTACCCTAGGTGGAACGGGTAAAGAGAAAGGGAAGCGGCATCCTACGATTAAAGATAATGCGCTCATTGCAACAGGTGCAAAAGTGCTTGGTTCCATAACAATCGGAGAAAATTCAAAGATTGGTGCAGGATCTGTTGTATTAAAAGAAGTACCCCCGAATTCCACAGTCGTTGGAGTGCCAGGAAGAGTGGTTATTCAGGATGGTAAGAGGATCAGTAAGAATAAAGACTTAAACCACTGTGACTTGCCGGATCCAATTGCTGATCGTCTAAAGGAAATGGAAAGCGAACTAACACAATTGAAACAGGAACTAGACGGATTAAGAAAAGAAGGGATCGAAGTAAATGGCCATTCAAATTTATAATACCTTGTCTCGGAAAAAAGAAACATTTGTACCGCTAGAAGAAGGAAAAGTGAAAATGTATGTATGCGGTCCGACTGTTTATAATTATATCCATATAGGAAATGCACGCCCCGCAATTGTTTTTGATACGGTAAGACGCTATCTAGAATATCGCAGTTACGATGTTCAATACGTTTCAAATTTTACAGATGTAGATGACAAACTGATTCGTGCGGCTAATCAATTAGGGGAAGATGTACCGACGATTGCGGACCGGTTTATTAATGCTTATTTTGAAGATGTAACAGCATTAGGATGCCAAAAGGCAGATGTTCATCCACGTGTTATGGAAAATATGGACATTATTATTGAATTTATTAGCCAATTAATTGAAAAAGGGTATGCTTATGAATCCGAAGGGGATGTTTATTTCCGGACGAGACACTTTGATGATTATGGCAAGCTCTCTCATCAATCCATTGATGAATTACGAGTAGGAGCTAGGATTGAAGTCGGGGATAAAAAACAGGACAATTTAGACTTTGCATTGTGGAAAGCGGCGAAGGAAGGGGAAATCTTCTGGGAGAGCCCATGGGGACTTGGCAGACCAGGCTGGCATATTGAATGCTCAGCAATGGCCAAAAAGTATCTCGGGGAAACGATTGACATTCATGCTGGCGGACAGGACTTAACCTTCCCACATCATGAAAATGAAATTGCTCAATCCGAAGCACTTTCTGGAAAGCTATTCTCACGTTATTGGATGCACAACGGCTATATTAATATCGATAATGAAAAAATGTCAAAATCACTTGGTAACTTCGTACTAGTACATGACATTATTAAGAAGCATAATCCACAAGTGTTAAGATTTTTTATGTTATCGGTTCACTACCGCAACCCAATCAACTACAGTGAAGAATTATTGGAAAGCACGAAAGCGGCATTTGATAGATTAACGACTTCTTATCAAAACTTGCAGCACCGTAAAGAAGCAAGCGCGGACTTAACTGATAACAATCAAGAGTGGCTCGATAAAATTGCAGCAGCAAAAGAGCAGTTTATTGAGGCAATGGATGATGACTTTAACACAGCAAAAGCCATTTCTGTATTGTTTGATCTCTCCAAACTTGCGAATTATTATCTTTTAGAGAAAAATACATCGGTTTCAGTGATTAATGCATTTACAGATCAATTCCAAGAATTATTCCAAGTATTAGGGTTAACGCTAGAAAGTGAAGAATTGCTGGACGAAGAAATCGATGCGCTGATTGAAAAGAGAAACCAGGCAAGGAAGGATCGCAATTTCCAATTGTCTGACCAAATTCGGGACCAGTTGAAGGAAATGAATATTATTCTAGAGGACACAGCACAAGGAACCAGATGGAAAAGGGGCTAATTCATGCTTGACTACGAAGAGACAACAGTTGACGCCAAACAATTAAATAGCCTTGCACTTGCCTATATGGGGGATGCGGTCTTTGAATCGTATGTTAGACGTCACCTTCTCTACAGCGGGAAGGTAAGACCTAATCATTTACACCGAGCTGGAACCAAATACGTATCGGCGAAGGCTCAGTGTCACATTCTCTTTCAAATGATGGATGACCAGCTCCTTACTGAAGAGGAATTGGCCGTAGTCATGCGCGGCAGAAATGCGAAATCAGGCACTGTTCCAAAAAATACAGATGTTCAAACGTATCGTTACAGCACTGCCTTCGAAGCATTGATGGGGTATTTATTTTTACAAGGTTATAACGAGCGGTTAGAAGAGCTAATTAAAAGAGCTTTTTCCTATGTAGAAGAACAGAAAGGAGGTACTGTTGAATGAGCCAGGAATACATCGTTGGAAAAAATCCAGTAATAGAAGCCCTTAAGTCGGAAAGGGATATTAATAAAATATTAATTGCTGAAGGGTCACAGCGCGGTCAAATGCAGCAAATTACCCAATTAGCAAAAGAAGCCAATGTGCTTGTTCAGTTTGTACCAAAGAAAAAAATCGACCAAATTGCGGATGAAAATCATCAGGGAGTCTTAGCCTATGTAGCAGCCTATCAATATGCTGAAATTGATGATTTATTTGCGGCAGCTGAAAAGAAGAATGAAACTCCTTTCTTTTTATTGTTGGATGAAATTGAGGATCCTCATAATCTTGGATCTATTATGCGGACAGCAGATGCAGTAGGTGCCCACGGGATTATTATTCCAAAGCGCAGGGCTGTAGGCTTAACAGCTACCGTGGCCAAAGCTTCCACAGGAGCGATTGAATATATACCAGTGGCACGTGTAACGAACATGGCACGTACGATTGATGAATTAAAGGAACGAGGATTGTGGATTGCTGGAACAGATGCGTTGGGAGAGTCGGATTATCGGCAGCTGGATGGCACACTCCCTCTTGGCTTAGTCATCGGAAGCGAAGGAAAAGGTATGGGTCGACTGATTAGGGATAAATGCGATTTCCTCATTCATTTGCCAATGGTAGGAAAAGTTACGTCTTTAAATGCTTCTGTAGCTGCCTCTTTGCTTATGTATGAGGTATATCGAAAACGAAATCCTCTAGAGAGGTAGTATATGGATATCCTGCTTGTTGATGGATATAACATTATTGGAGCATGGCCAGAGCTTAGGGAATTGAAGGATCGGGATTTACCGGCTGCACGGGATCGCTTGGTGGAAAGAATGGCCGAATATCAAGCGTTCTCTGGTTTCCGTGTCATTGTTGTATTTGATGCCCATTATGTTCAAGGAACAGAAAAAAAGTATAACAATCATAAGGTAGAAGTGATTTTTACAAAAGAAAATGAGACGGCAGATGAGCGGATTGAAAAAATGGCTATTAGTCTGAGCAATAGAAGGACACAAATCCATGTGGCGACATCCGATTTTACAGAGCAATGGGCCATTTTTGGACAAGGAGCCTTAAGAAAATCCGCTCGTGAACTGCTGATAGAAATGTCATCGATAGAAAAGGGAATCGAGAAGAGAGTAAAGAAGATTCAAGAAAAAAAGCCCGTATCCAAAATACAGATTAGTGATGAACTGGCAGAAATTTTTGAAAAATGGCGCAGAGGACAGAAATGAGCGATAGACTTCAAAAATTTTCTAATGTATAATATTAGTATCTATGCTTGTTCGGTGGAGGGGATCTACTTGAGTACGGACTTCGGGACAAAGGTCAACGAACATTTTTTCGTAATGGAAGATGAGGAAATAGTCGATTTAGTGCACCAAGGTGATAGTGAAGCGTTGGATTATTTAATCCATAAGTATCGTAATTTTGTACGTGCAAAAGCAAGATCCTATTTTTTAATTGGAGCAGATAAGGAAGATATTGTCCAAGAAGGCATGATCGGGCTTTATAAGGCCATTCGTGACTTCCGTGAGGACAAGCTTACCTCCTTTAAAGCATTTGCCGAGCTGTGTATCACACGTCAGATTATTACAGCCATTAAGACCGCAACCCGGCAGAAACACATTCCGTTAAACTCCTATGTATCTCTGGACAAGCCTATCTATGATGAAGAATCTGATCGCACGCTGATGGATGTCTTATCTGGTGCAAAGGTATTGGACCCGGAAGAATTGATTATTAATCAAGAAGAATTTGATCACATAGAGATTAAAATGACTGAATTATTAAGCGATTTAGAAAGAAAGGTACTGGCCCTTTATTTAGACGGCCAATCCTATCAGGAGATTTCTGAAGAGCTAAATCGTCACGTAAAATCCATTGATAACGCTCTACAACGTGTGAAAAGAAAACTGGAACGTTATTTAGAAATTCGTGAATTCTCCCTTTAAATTAACAAAAAGAGGAAATGGCGTTCTTGTGAATCCGCTCCCAATGATATTGACTTTAATGAGGGGTCATGTTACATTTTTGAGGATAAAAAAGAAATTTGTTTGAAGGTGTCGAATATGAGTAAAAAAGTAATTCTTGCATGTGCTGATTGTGGCTATAGGAATTATTCGACCATCAGCAAGCAGGAGCAAACAGAAAGATTAGAATTGAAAAAGTTCTGTAAAACCTGCGCCACCCATACAATCCACAGGGAAACAAAATAATTTAGATAGATCTTTGCAGTTATTTTTAGATTTTGGGGGTTACAGATATGCAACGCATAACGAAGTTCTTCAGTGATGTTTTACGCGAAATGAGAAAAGTTAGCTGGCCAAAGCGCAGTGAGCTAACTCGTTCTACTGTTACTGTTTTATCAACTGTTGTTTTTTTCGCAGCCTTCTTTGCTGTTCTTGATTTAGGAATTTCAAAATTGATTCGCTTAATTCTTGAATAATAAACCAACTTTCATGGTATAATGGTAAACATCAAAGGAAATTTTAGCTAAAAGCCCGTTTTGACGGGTTTTTTATTTGCTTAAAAAATAGTTTTTATCTTTTAGAAATAGGGAGGGACGGACGTCTAGTCCTCTTAAATGGAAAAGAATTGGTATGTAGTCCATACTTACTCAGGTTATGAAAATAAAGTAAAGGCCAACTTAGAAAAGCGTGTCGAATCAATGGGCATGTCGGATAAAATCTTCCGCGTAGTTGTTCCGGAAGAAGAAGAAACAGAAATCAAAAACGGTAAGAAAAAAGTAGTAAAGCGTAAGGTATTCCCTGGATATGTTCTCGTTGAGATCGTCATGACAGATGATTCTTGGTATGTTGTACGTAATACACCAGGTGTCACTGGTTTTGTTGGCTCTGCTGGATCAGGTTCAAAACCAACACCACTATTACCAGAAGAAGTAGTAGTTTTACTGAAGCGCATGGGCGTTGAAGAAAAACGTGTGGATGTTGATTATGAAATTGGTGAAACAGTCCGCGTAAAAGAAGGTCCTTTTGCAAACTTTACTGGATCTGTTGAAGAAATGGACAAAGACAAAGCGAAGCTTAAAGTTCTTGTAAATATGTTTGGCCGTGATACGCCAGTTGAACTTGATTTTACACAGATTGAGAAACTATAAAAAATCCCTTGTTAAGGCGGTTTTTAAAGAAAAATAATCTGATATTGTAAAAAAACTTGAAATCATTTTTAAAAAGTGGTAATATTTCATAGGTCAGTATGTCTCCAATGGAGACAAGACTTTTGTAAAGTTCTTTATGATTATAATATAAAGACTATTGTTGAGTGGGAGGGGTAAATACCCCATTAACCACATCACGGACTTTAAGGAGGTGTGTCTCGTGGCTAAAAAAGTAATTAAAATGGTTAAATTGCAAATCCCTGCTGGTAAAGCTAACCCAGCGCCACCGGTTGGTCCTGCATTAGGTCAAGCAGGTGTTAATATCATGGGATTCTGTAAAGAATTTAACGCCCGTACAGCAGATCAAGCTGGTTTGATTATCCCTGTTGAAATCACGGTATTTGAAGACCGTTCATTTACATTTATTACGAAAACTCCTCCTGCTGCCGTTCTTTTGAAAGTAGCAGCTGGAATCCAGTCTGGTTCAGGTGAACCTAACCGTAATAAAGTAGCAACAGTAAAGCGTGATAAAGTACGCGAGATTGCGGAACAAAAAATGCCTGACCTAAACGCAGCAAGCGTTGAAGCAGCAATGCGCATGGTTGAAGGTACTGCACGCAGCATGGGTATTGTAATCGAAGATTAATCCATGTAAGTTTTATTGTTGTAAGGAGTGGGGTTGCGTTATTGCGCAACCTTTATTCGTGGGAGGTTATTCCGCTAAAACCACATTCTAGGAGGAAATAAAAATGGCTAAAAAAGGTAAAAAGTATGTAGAAGCTGCAAAGCTTGTAGATCGTTTAACAGCATACCCAGTTGCAGAAGCAATTGATCTTGCAAAGAAAACTAACTACACAAAATTTGACGCTACTCTTGAAGTGGCTTTCCGCTTAGGTGTTGATCCTAAGAAAGCTGACCAACAAATCCGTGGTGCAGTTGTGCTTCCAAACGGAACTGGTAAAACTCAACGCGTTTTAGTATTCGCTAAGGGTGAGAAAGTGAAAGAAGCAGAAGCAGCTGGTGCTGATTATGTAGGTGATTCTGAATACATCAACAAAATCCAACAAGGTTGGTTTGAATTTGATGTAATCGTAGCAACTCCTGACATGATGGGTGAAGTTGGTAAACTTGGACGTGTATTAGGACCTAAAGGCTTAATGCCAAACCCTAAAACAGGTACAGTTACATTTGATGTAACAAGAGCGATCAACGAAATCAAGGCAGGTAAAGTTGAATACCGTGTTGACAAGTCTGGTAACATTCATGTACCAATCGGTAAAGCATCTTTCGAAAACGAAAAGCTTGTTGAAAACTTCAAAACTGTGTTTGAAACATTGCTTAAAGTTAAGCCTTCAGCTGCAAAAGGTACTTATATGAAGAACGTTACTGTTGCTTCAACAATGGGACCTGGCGTAAAAGTAGATCCTTCTTCAGTTACAGTTAAGTAATTTTTACCAATTGACATTCTGAAATGCATTTTATATAATGTATTTTGTTGTTTAATATAATAAACATTTGTACTGTAGACAGCAGGGGCGTTTTGCTTAATAACCTGCCGAGGTAATGCGATAGAATTGGCTGAAAATTTTCGGCTGTTGTATGCTGCCTCCATGTCTGATGATCGATATGGAGGCTTTTACTTGCCTGGTATAAATGTAGACAATCTACAGGAGGTGTAAAGATGAGCAGTGCAATCGAAGTAAAAAAACAATTAGTTGACGAAATTACTGATAAGTTAAAAGCAAGTGTATCAACTGTCGTTGTTGATTATCGTGGTCTTTCAGTTTCTGAAGTAACTGAACTTCGTAAACAACTTCGCGAAGCAGGCGTAGAATTTAAGGTTTACAAGAATTCAATGGTACGCCGTGCTGCTGATGCTGCTGAGCTTTCTAGCTTAAACGAAGCATTAACAGGTCCTAACGCAATCGCGTTCAGTTCTGAAGATGTAGTAGCGCCAGCTAAGATCTTGAATGACTTTGCTAAAAAGCATGAAGCACTTGAACTTAAAGCAGGTGTAATTGAAGGGAATGTCGCATCAGCTGAAGAAATTAAAGCTCTTGCTGACCTACCATCACGCGAAGGCTTGCTTTCTATGCTACTCAGCGTACTACAAGCTCCAATTCGCAATCTTGCTCTTGTTACAAAAGCAGTTGCAGAACAAAAAGAAGAACAAGGCGCGTAAGCTAACACTGACAGCCTAACAAAAATAAAATGTAACCAAAACTAAGGAGGAAATTTAATCATGACTAAAGAACAAATCATTGAAGCAGTTAAATCTATGACTGTTTTAGAACTTAACGATCTTGTAAAAGCAATCGAAGAAGAATTCGGCGTAACTGCTGCTGCTCCTGTAGCAATGGTTGGCGGCGCTGGTGCTGCTGCTGTTGAAGAGCAAACTGAATTTGATGTAATCCTTGCTAGCGCTGGAGATCAAAAAATCAAAGTTATCAAGGTTGTTCGTGAAATCACAGGCCTTGGTCTTAAAGAAGCAAAAGACCTTGTTGACAACACTCCAAAGGCAATCAAAGAAGGCGTTTCTAAAGAAGATGCTGAAGCAATCAAAGCTAAGCTTGATGAAGTTGGAGCTAACGTTGAAGTTAAGTAATAACCATATAGAAAAGCTCGCTGTATAAGCGGGCTTTTTTTGGCTATTTTAAAAGCGGAAGTGCTTTGAATAGTTAAAAGGAATTCCCCGTTTTTCTTCATTATATACTCCTCGGGAGGTGAGCTTTATGTCTGAACACTACTATTCTCGTACCCAGAAGGTTGAAAGTGATCCAAAGTTTTGGGACTTTATGTTAAAAAATAACCTCTTCCGTTTTAAAACGGATAACGGTGTTTTTTCAAAAAGAGAGGTAGATTTTGGCTCACGTTTATTGATTGAGTCTTTTGAAATGCCTCAGACAGAAGGATTCGTTCTGGATGTAGGCTGTGGCTACGGTCCTATCGGTTTGTCTATTGCGAAACAATATCATGATCGTGTGGTTCATATGGTAGATGTAAATGAACGTGCGATTCAACTGTCAAAGGAAAATGCAGCATTAAACAAGATCGAAAATGTTAAAGTGTATGAAAGTGACAGGCTGCTAAGTGTAAAAGAAACGAATTTTGCTGCAATCCTAACCAATCCGCCTATAAGAGCGGGAAAACAAACAGTGCATGATATTTTTGAACAAAGCTATAATCATCTTGTTTCGAATGGTGGGCTGTGGGTAGTTATTCAAAAGAAGCAAGGTGCACCATCTGCCATTGAAAAATTAAAGACACTATTTTCCGAAGTAGAGACTATTGACAAATCCAAGGGCTATTTTATTATTAAAGCGATAAAGTAGTTGACTTGGAATTTGCGTTGTGGTAGCATTATAAAATGCCATCATAATAATTTCCGAATTATTCCTTAAAATACTGAAGTTTTTAGTATAAAAAATGGATAAGAAGGAAATGATGACAAAATAATAGTCAAAATGTGAAAATGTGGTTTTTGAGTAAAAAACCCTTTTTCTTTTTGTCTAATGAGAAGGGTTAATTTTTCCTTCCGGTAGACGTTAATAGATTTATTAAAAAACGCTTGATTTGAGGGGTGAATCAGTTGACAGGTCAACTAGTTCAGTATGGACGACACCGCCAACGAAGAAGTTACGCACGAATCAGTGAAGTTTTAGAATTACCAAATCTTATTGAAATCCAAACCTCTTCATATCAATGGTTTCTGGATGAGGGATTGCGTGAAATGTTCCAGGATATTTCACCGATCGAAGACTTTACTGGTAACCTATCACTGGAATTTATTGATTACAGCCTTGGCGATCCAAAGTATTCTGTAGAAGAATCAAAAGAACGGGACGTTACATATTCTGCTCCATTACGTGTAAAAGTACGTCTTGTAAACAAAGAAACAGGCGAAGTAAAAGATCAAGATGTATTCATGGGTGATTTTCCACTTATGACTGAAACAGGTACGTTCGTCATTAATGGAGCAGAACGCGTTATTGTTTCACAATTAGTGCGTTCACCGAGCGTTTACTTTAGTGGAAAACTTGATAAAAATGGGAAAAAAGGGTTTACAGCTACTGTAATTCCGAACCGCGGCGCTTGGCTGGAATATGAAACAGATGCCAAAGATGTCGTATATGTGAGAATAGATCGTACTCGGAAACTGCCCGTTACGGTTCTTTTGCGTGCACTAGGCTTCGGCTCTGATCAAGAAATCATTGAATTGATTGGCGACAATGAGTATATTCGTAATACTCTAGAGAAGGACAACACAGAAGGTGTGGATAAAGCGCTTCTTGAAATCTATGAGCGTCTACGTCCAGGTGAACCACCTACAGTTGATAACGCAAAAAGCTTATTAGTTTCTCGCTTCTTTGATCCAAAGCGCTACGATCTTGCAAATGTAGGACGCTATAAAATTAATAAGAAGCTTCATATTAAAAACCGCTTATTTAACCAACGTTTAGCAGAATCGCTTGCCGATCCTGAAACAGGTGAAATTATCGCTGAAAAGGGAACCGTTCTAGATAGAAGAAACCTAGATAGAATTATCCCTGCACTTGAAAAGAACATTAATTTCAAAGGCTTTAATCCTGTTGGCGGTGTGGTTGAGGATGAAATCACTTTACAGGGCATTAAAATTTATGCACCTGGTGATGAAAATGAAAAAGTAATTAATGTATTAGGTAATGCCTATGTGGCGGAACCAATTAAAAATATTACACCTGCCGATATTATTGCTTCAATCAGCTACTTCTTCAATTTATTGCATGGAGTAGGCGATACAGATGATATCGACCACTTAGGTAACAGACGTCTTCGTTCTGTTGGTGAATTGTTGCAAAATCAATTCCGTATTGGTTTATCCCGTATGGAACGTGTCGTTCGTGAAAGAATGTCTATTCAAGATACAGCAACGATTACACCACAGCAGTTAATTAATATTCGTCCAGTTATCGCATCAATTAAGGAGTTCTTCGGAAGCTCCCAGTTATCTCAGTTTATGGATCAAACAAATCCACTTGCTGAGTTAACACATAAGCGTCGTCTATCTGCACTCGGACCTGGTGGTTTAACTCGTGAGCGAGCAGGCTTTGAAGTTCGTGACGTTCACTACTCTCACTATGGCCGTATGTGTCCGATTGAGACGCCGGAAGGTCCAAACATTGGTTTGATCAACTCACTATCTTCCTATGCAAAAGTAAACCGTTTCGGTTTCATTGAAACTCCTTACCGTCGTGTTGATCCAGACACTGGCAAGGTAACAAGCCGTATCGATTACTTAACAGCGGATGAAGAAGATAACTATGTAGTAGCACAGGCGAATTCCCGTCTTTCTGATGATGGTTCATTCATTGATGCAGATATCGTAGCGCGTTTCCGTGGTGAAAACACTGTAGTAAACCGTGACCGTATCGACTATATGGATGTATCACCAAAACAAGTAGTTTCTGCGGCAACAGCTTGTATTCCGTTCCTTGAAAACGATGACTCCAACCGTGCCTTGATGGGTGCGAACATGCAGCGTCAAGCAGTACCTCTTATGCAGCCTGAGGCTCCAAGAGTTGGTACAGGTATGGAATATGTATCAGGAAAAGACTCTGGTGCAGCGGTCATTTGTAAGACTGATGGAATCGTTGAGCATGTTGAAGCCCGTGAAGTTTGGGTTCGCGAAATGAAAGAAGTAGATGGCCAAGAAGTGAAAGGCGATCTTAAGAAATATCGTTTATTAAAGTTCATCCGTTCTAACCAGGGTACTTGCTACAACCAACGCCCAATCGTTGCTGTTGGTGACCGAGTGAAAAAAGGCGAAATTCTTGCTGATGGTCCTTCAATGGAATTAGGTGAGTTAGCACTAGGACGTAATGTTCTTGTTGCCTTCATGACTTGGGATGGTTATAACTACGAAGATGCGATCATTATGAGTGAACGTCTTGTAAAAGATGATGTGTATACATCCATTCATATTGAAGAATACGAGTCAGAATCTCGTGATACTAAACTAGGACCTGAAGAAATTACCCGTGATATTCCAAATGTTGGTGAAGATGCTCTTCGTAACTTAGATGAGCGAGGTATTATTCGCACAGGTGCAGAAGTAAAAGACGGAGATCTTCTTGTAGGTAAAGTTACGCCAAAAGGTGTGACTGAATTAACTGCTGAAGAGCGTCTCTTACATGCCATTTTTGGAGAAAAGGCTCGTGAAGTTCGTGATACTTCATTACGGGTTCCACATGGTGGCGGAGGTATCGTTCATGACGTTAAAGTCTTCAATCGTGAAGATGGTGATGAACTACCACCGGGTGTTAACCAGCTTGTCCGCGTTTATATCGTTCAGAAACGTAAGATTCATGAAGGAGATAAAATGGCGGGACGACATGGTAACAAAGGGGTTATCTCAAGGATCTTACCTGAAGAGGATATGCCTTATTTACCAGATGGTACACCAGTTGATATCATGTTAAACCCGTTAGGGGTACCTTCTCGTATGAATATCGGACAGGTGCTTGAACTTCACCTCGGTATGGCAGCGAGAGCACTTAATATTCACGTGGCAACTCCAGTATTTGATGGTGCGCGTGAGGAAGATGTGTGGGGAACAATTGAAGAAGCTGGAATGTCTCGTGATGCGAAAACCGTTCTTTATGATGGTCGCTCAGGTGAGCCATTTGATAACCGTGTATCAGTTGGTGTCATGTATATGATCAAACTAGCACACATGGTTGATGATAAACTTCATGCTCGTTCAACTGGACCTTACTCACTTGTTACACAGCAGCCACTTGGTGGTAAAGCACAATTTGGTGGACAGCGTTTCGGAGAGATGGAGGTATGGGCACTTGAAGCTTACGGTGCTGCATATACTCTTCAAGAAATCCTTACTGTTAAATCAGATGACGTCGTTGGTCGTGTGAAAACATATGAAGCCATTGTTAAAGGTGAAAATGTTCCAGAACCAGGTGTTCCTGAGTCATTTAAAGTATTAATTAAAGAACTTCAGAGTCTAGGTATGGATGTTAAAATCCTATCTGGTGATGAAAAAGAAATAGAAATGCGCGACACGGAAGACGAGGATGACTTACAACAAGTCGATACGTTAAACATTGTTCCAGATGCGCCAAGCCTTGAATCTGAAAAAGTAGGTTCAAAAGAGTAATTAATTAAATATCTGATCTACAGCGCACATCCATTTGTGTGTGCGCTGTTGTATTTTTTGAACGCACTAAGGGTAAAACCTGGATATCGAAAGGGAGGTAGGCCCCTTGCTTGACGTTAATAATTTTGAGTATATGAAAATTGGTCTTGCTTCACCGGATAAAATCCGTTCATGGTCATTCGGAGAAGTGAAAAAGCCAGAAACCATTAACTATCGTACGTTAAAGCCTGAAAAGGATGGTTTATTCTGCGAACGTATTTTTGGTCCAACAAAGGATTGGGAATGTCATTGCGGTAAATATAAGCGTGTCCGTTATAAAGGCGTCGTTTGTGACCGATGTGGGGTTGAAGTCACTCGTGCAAAAGTACGTCGTGAGCGTATGGGTCACATCGAACTTGCAGCACCTGTATCACATATTTGGTATTTCAAAGGAATCCCAAGCCGAATGGGACTTGTTCTTGATATGTCCCCTCGTGCATTAGAAGAAATAATTTACTTTGCTTCTTATGTAGTGACAGAATCAGGTGATACTGCTCTTGATAAAAAGCAGCTTCTTTCTGAAAAAGAATATCGTGCCTATCGTGAAAAGTACGGAAACAAATTCCAAGCTGCCATGGGTGCTGAAGCGATTAAAAAGCTTCTATCCGATATCGATTTAAATAAAGAAGTAGATATTTTAAAGGAAGAACTAAAAACAGCACAAGGTCAACGTCGTACACGTGCGATTAAGCGCCTTGAAGTGTTAGAAGCATTCCGTGGTTCTGGAAATGAACCTGATTGGATGATTCTTGACGTACTACCTGTAATTCCTCCTGAACTTCGTCCAATGGTTCAATTGGATGGAGGAAGATTTGCTACTTCTGACTTAAACGATCTTTACCGTAGAGTAATTAACCGTAACAACCGTTTAAAGCGTCTATTAGACCTTGGTGCACCAAGCATCATCGTCCAAAACGAAAAGCGTATGCTTCAAGAAGCAGTTGATGCCTTGATTGATAACGGTCGTCGTGGCCGTCCAGTTACAGGACCTGGTAACCGTCCGCTAAAATCTCTTTCACATATGTTAAAAGGTAAACAAGGACGTTTCCGTCAAAACTTGCTTGGTAAGCGTGTTGACTATTCTGGTCGTTCCGTAATCGTTGTAGGTCCAAACTTAAAAATGTATCAATGTGGTCTTCCTAAAGAAATGGCACTTGAACTCTTCAAGCCATTTGTTATGAAGGAGCTTGTTGAAAAAGGTTTAGCTCATAATATCAAATCAGCTAAACGTAAAATTGAACGAGTATCCCCAGATGTATGGGATGTACTCGAAGATGTAATTAGAGAGCATCCAGTTCTCTTAAACCGTGCCCCTACATTGCACAGATTAGGTATTCAGGCATTTGAACCAACGCTTGTTGAAGGACGGGCAATTCGCCTTCACCCTCTTGTATGTACTGCATACAATGCGGACTTCGATGGTGACCAAATGGCTGTTCACGTACCACTATCTTCTGAAGCGCAAGCTGAAGCAAGATTATTAATGCTTGCAGCGCAAAACATCCTTAACCCTAAAGATGGTAAACCGGTTGTTACTCCTTCCCAGGATATGGTGTTAGGTAACTATTACTTAACTCTAGAGCGTGAAGGCGCTGTCGGCGAGGGTATGATTTTCAAAGATACAAACGAAGCAGTTCTTGCTTATCAGAATGGTTTTGCTCATTTCCATACACGTGTAGCTGTTCATGCTGGTTCGTTAGGGAATGAGACTTTCACTGAAGAACAAAACAATAAGCTATTAATTACTACAGTTGGTAAGCTTATTTTTAACGAGATTCTTCCGAAGTCATTCCCATATATCAATGAACCGACTCGACATAATCTAGAAGTTGAAACACCTGCGAAGTATTTCGTTGAAAAAGGTGAGGACGTTCTAGCTAAAATAAAGTCAATGCCATTGGTGGATCCGTTCAAAAAGAAAATCCTTGGTAATATTATTGCTGAAGTATTCAAGCGATTCAAAATCACAGAAACGTCTAAAATGCTTGACCGTATGAAGGACCTTGGATTTAAACATTCAACAAAAGCGGGAATAACAGTTGGTGTAGCTGATATCGTTGTACTTGGTGAGAAACAGCAAATCCTCCAAGAAGCTCAAGGTAAAGTAGATAACGTGACAAAGCAGTTCAGACGTGGTCTTATTACCGAGGAAGAGCGTTATGATCGTGTGATTGCAATTTGGTCTCAAGCGAAGGATGTTATTCAAGGTAAGTTGATGAAATCCTTAAACAAGACAAATCCAATCTTCATGATGAGTGATTCTGGTGCCCGTGGTAACGCATCTAACTTTACACAGCTTGCTGGTATGCGTGGTCTGATGGCCAACCCGGCTGGTCGTATCATTGAATTACCAATTAAATCAAGTTTCCGTGAAGGCTTAACCGTATTAGAGTACTTTATCTCTACGCACGGTGCGCGTAAAGGTCTTGCAGATACAGCCCTTAAAACAGCTGACTCAGGTTACCTAACACGCCGTCTTGTTGACGTTGCTCAAGATGTCATTGTTCGTGAAGATGATTGTGGCACCGACCGCGGATTTATAATCAGTGCCTTAAAAGACGGTACAGAAATCATCGAAGGCTTAGATGAACGCCTAATTGGTCGTTATGCACGAAATCCAATCAAGCATCCAGAAACAAATGAAGTACTTGTTCCTGAAAATGGTCTGATTACTGAAGATTTAGCAGAAATCATTGTCGGTGCAGGAATTGATACAGTGAAAATTCGTTCTGCATTTACATGTAATACACGTCATGGTGTATGTAAGAAATGTTATGGCCGTAACTTGGCAACTGGTCAAGAAGTTGAAGTAGGTGAAGCAGTTGGTATTATTGCTGCACAATCCATCGGTGAGCCAGGAACACAGTTAACCATGCGTACCTTCCATACCGGCGGTGTTGCTGGAGACGATATTACCCAAGGTTTACCGCGTATCCAAGAGATTTTCGAAGCGCGTAACCCTAAAGGTCAGGCTGTTATTTCTGAAATTGAAGGTGTGGTTGTTGGAATTAACGAAGGACGTGATCGTCAGCATGAAATCGTCGTTCAAGGCGAAGTTGAATCACGTACTTACAATGCTCCATACACAGCACGCTTAAAAGTGGCGATCAATGACAAGGTTGCTCGTGGTCAAGAACTAACTGAAGGTTCAATCGACCCTAAAGAGTTAATCAAAGTCAAAGACGTTACATCTGTTCAAGAATACCTATTGCGTGAAGTACAAAAAGTTTACCGCATGCAAGGGGTTGAAATCGGCGATAAGCACGTAGAAGTAATGGTTCGTCAGATGCTCCGTAAAATCCGTGTTAGTGATGCGGGTGAAACAGAGGTACTTCCAGGTACACTACTTGATATTCACCAATTTACTGATGCGAACGAAAAGGCATTACTTGAAGGTAAACTACCTGCAACAGGCCGTCCAGTACTACTTGGTATTACAAAAGCATCTCTTGAAACAGATTCATTCTTGTCTGCAGCATCCTTCCAAGAAACGACAAGAGTTCTTACAGATGCAGCAATCAAAGGCAAGCGTGATGAATTACTCGGCTTGAAGGAGAATGTTATCATCGGTAAGCTTGTTCCTGCTGGTACAGGTATGCAGCGTTACCGTAAAGCGGAGCCAGTTCTTCGTGATACCACTTCTGAAGAGACCGTTGCAATTGATTAATTAACATAGTGGTACCTGCACAATTGCAGGTACCCTATTTTAAGAATAAAATTTACCAATTGCTGTCTTGAATAAAAAATCGAAACATTTGTTGACAACTATTTGGTAAGATGATACTATATCAAAGGTGCTCCTATTCATCCGATACTTTGGAGGATATGATTTATGTCTTATGAAAAAGTATTACAGGCACAAAAGATTGTTATAGGAACAAAACAAGCAGTTAAAGCGCTTAAGGAAGGTAATGCACAAGAGTTAGTCGTTGCAAGCGATGCTGAACCAAAGGTGACAGCAAAAGTCGTGGAAGTAGCTCTTGGTATAGAAGTTCCGGTCCGATATGTGGATTCGATGAAAAAACTCGGAAAAGCATGTGGGATTGAAGTTGGCGCGGCAGCTGTTGCTATTATCCGTTAAAAACTGTTTTTGTAGATAGAGTAGTCTGCAAAAACTTTGTTTTTGCAAAAAAATGAACCACCTGGATGTGTGGGCTTACAAAAAATGAAGGGAGGAAAAATACATGCCTACTATTAACCAACTTGTGCGCAAGCCTCGTCAATCAAAAGAGGAAAAGTCAAAATCACCTGCGCTAAACAAAGGTTATAACAGCTTCAAGAAATCACAAACAAATGTATCTTCACCACAAAAACGTGGAGTATGTACTCGTGTTGGTACAATGACTCCAAAGAAACCAAACTCAGCGTTACGTAAATATGCACGTGTACGTTTGACAAATGGTATCGAGGTGACTGCATACATTCCTGGTATCGGACACAACCTTCAAGAACACAGTGTTGTTCTTATTCGCGGAGGACGTGTAAAAGACTTACCAGGGGTACGTTACCACATCGTACGTGGAGCACTTGATACTGCTGGTGTAAACAACCGTATGCAAGGTCGCTCAAAATATGGTACTAAGAGACCAAAAGCAGCTAAGAAATAATAACTACTTTAATAATAGCTTCATTGAAAGGAGGAAAAAATATGCCACGTAAAGGTCCTGTAGCAAAAAGAGACGTGTTACCAGATCCGCTTTACAATTCAAAATTAGTTACTCGTTTAATCAACAAAATGATGGTTGACGGTAAAAGAGGTAAATCTCAAGAAATTCTTTATTCTGCGTTTGATACTATTCGCGAACGTACTGGCAAAGAGCCAATGGAAACTTTTGAAGCAGCTATGAAAAATATCATGCCTGTATTAGAAGTTAAAGCTCGCCGTGTAGGTGGTGCAAACTACCAAGTACCAGTTGAGGTGCGTCCTGACCGCCGTACAACTCTTGGACTTCGTTGGTTAGTAAACTACGCTCGTCTTCGCGGTGAAAAAACCATGGAAGAGCGTTTAGCTAATGAAATCATGGATGCAGCTAACAACACTGGTGCATCTGTTAAGAAGCGTGAAGATACACACAAAATGGCTGAAGCAAACAAAGCGTTTGCTCACTATCGTTGGTAATCTAACCTTCAATATAAATAATTTCATTCCAAACTAGGAAGGAGAAAGACCAAATGGCAAGAGAGTTCTCCTTAGCAAACACACGTAATATCGGTATCATGGCTCACATCGATGCCGGTAAAACGACTACCACTGAGCGTGTACTTTATTACACTGGTAAGATTCATAAAATCGGTGAAACACATGAAGGCGCTTCTCAGATGGACTGGATGGAGCAGGAGCAAGAACGCGGAATTACAATCACTTCCGCAGCAACAACTGCACAATGGAAAGGCCACCGCGTAAACATCATCGACACACCAGGACACGTAGACTTCACGGTTGAAGTTGAACGTTCCCTACGTGTGCTCGACGGTGCGGTAGCTGTACTAGATGCACAGTCTGGTGTTGAGCCTCAAACAGAAACAGTTTGGCGCCAAGCAACAACTTACGGTGTACCACGTGTTGTATTCGTTAATAAAATGGACAAAATTGGTGCTGATTTCTTATACTCAGTAGGTACAATTCATGACCGTTTACAAGCGAATGCACATCCAATTCAGTTACCAATCGGTGCTGAAGATGAATTCGAAGCAATCATTGACCTTGTGGAAATGAACGCTGTATTTTACGGGAACGATTTAGGAACTGACATTGAAGTTCGTGAAATCCCAGAAGAATATATGGCGCAAGCTGAAGAATATCGCGAAAAGCTAGTTGAAGCAGTAGCTGAATTAGATGAAGAGTTAATGGAAAAGTACCTTGGTGGGGAAGAACTCACTAAAGAAGAACTAAAAGCAGGGATTCGTAAAGGTACAGTTAACGTTGAATTCTTTCCAGTAATCTGTGGATCAGCTTTCAAAAACAAAGGTGTTCAGCTAATGCTAGATGCCGTTATTGATTACCTTCCATCTCCACTAGATGTTCCTGCAATCAAAGGACACGCTATTGATGATGAAGAAGAATTAATTGAACGTCATTCAAGCGACGAAGAGCCATTCTCTGCTCTTGCGTTTAAAGTTATGACTGACCCTTATGTTGGTAAATTAACGTTCTTCCGTGTTTACTCTGGTACTTTAGAATCTGGATCATATGTTCAGAACTCAACTAAAGGCAAGCGTGAGCGTATCGGACGTATCCTACAAATGCATGCGAACAGCCGTCAAGAAATCTCTAAGGTTTTTGCTGGTGACATCGCTGCTGCAGTAGGTCTGAAAGATACAACTACTGGTGATACTCTATGTGATGACAAGAACCCAGTTATCCTTGAGTCAATGCAATTCCCAGAGCCTGTAATTCAACTTTCAGTTGAACCTAAGTCAAAAGCTGACCAAGACAAAATGACAACAGCTCTACAAAAACTTCAAGAAGAAGATCCAACATTCCGTGCACATACTGACCAGGAAACTGGACAAGTAATCATTGCTGGTATGGGCGAACTTCACTTAGATATCATTGTTGACCGTATGCGTCGTGAATTTAAGGTTGAAGCTAACGTAGGTGCTCCTCAGGTTGCATACCGCGAAACTTTCCGTTCTTCTGCACAAGTTGAAGGTAAATTCGCACGTCAATCTGGTGGTCGTGGACAGTACGGTCACGTTTGGATCGAATTCTCACCTAATGAAGAGGGTAAAGGATTCGAATTCGTAAACGGTATCGTCGGTGGTGTTGTTCCTCGTGAATACATCCCTGCTGTTCAAGCTGGTCTTGAAGATTCACTTGACCGTGGAGTTCTTGCTGGATACCCATTAGTGGATATTAAAGCTCGACTATTTGACGGTTCATACCATGATGTTGACTCATCTGAAATGGCGTTTAAGATTGCCGCTTCAATGGCTCTTAAAAATGCTGCTTCTAAGTGTAGCCCTGTTATCCTTGAACCTATGATGAGGGTTGAAGTTGTAATCCCTGAAGAATATCTAGGGGATATCATGGGACAAATCACTGCACGTCGTGGCCGTGTTGAAGGTATGGAAGCACGCGGTAACGCACAAGTAGTTCGTGCAATGGTTCCACTTTCAGAAATGTTTGGTTATGCAACAGCACTTCGTTCTAGTACTCAAGGTCGTGGAGTATTCTCTATGCACTTCGATCACTACGAAGAAGTACCAAAATCAGTTTCTGAAGAAATTATCAAAAAAAATAAAGGTGAATAATTGATTTTCACCTTTGTTTAAAGTATAACTACTTATGTAAGAATAGAAACTGTGAAATATGGACAAACATATTCGCAGTCTCTACCTAATATACTTAAAACTTTTATAATCCAAAGGAGGATTTTCCAAATGGCAAAAGCTAAATTCGACCGTTCAAAGCCACACGTTAACATTGGTACAATCGGACACGTTGACCATGGTAAAACTACTTTAACTGCTGCAATCACTTCTGTACTTGCTAAATCAGGTAAAGCAGAAGCTCGTGCATACGATCAAATCGATGGTGCTCCAGAAGAAAAAGAGCGTGGTATCACAATCTCTACTGCACACGTTGAATATGAAACTGACGCACGTCACTACGCACACGTAGACTGCCCAGGACACGCTGACTATGTTAAAAACATGATCACTGGTGCTGCACAAATGGACGGCGGTATCTTAGTAGTATCTGCTACTGATGGTCCAATGCCACAAACTCGTGAGCACATCCTTCTTTCTCGTCAGGTAGGCGTACCTTACCTTGTTGTATTCATGAACAAGTGTGATATGGTTGATGACGAAGAACTTCTTGAATTAGTAGAAATGGAAATTCGTGACCTATTATCTGAATACGATTTCCCTGGCGATGACACTCCAGTTATCAAAGGTTCTGCTCTTAAAGCATTAGAAGGTGAAGCGGCTTGGGAAGAAAAAGTTCTTGAACTTATGACTGCTGTTGACGAATTCATCCCAACTCCAACTCGTGACACTGACAAGCCTTTCATGATGCCAGTTGAGGACGTATTCTCAATCACTGGTCGTGGAACTGTTGCTACTGGACGTGTTGAGCGTGGTGTAGTTAAAGTTGGTGACGTAGTTGAAATCGTAGGTTTCACTGAAGAGCCAAAATCTACTACTGTAACAGGTGTAGAAATGTTCCGTAAGCTTCTTGACTTTGCTGAAGCAGGTGACAACATTGGTGCCCTACTTCGTGGTGTAGCGCGTGAAGATATCGAGCGTGGTCAAGTTTTGGCTAAGCCAAAATCAATCACTCCACACACAAAGTTCAAAGCACAAGTATACGTATTATCAAAAGAAGAAGGTGGACGTCATACTCCATTCTTCACAAACTACCGTCCACAATTCTATTTCCGTACTTCTGATATCACTGGTATCTGTAACCTTCCAGAAGGTACTGAAATGGTTATGCCTGGCGACCACATCGAAATGACTGTTGAACTTATCGCTCCAATCGCTATCGAAGAAGGAACTAAGTTCTCTATTCGTGAAGGTGGACGTACAGTAGGTTCAGGTTCAATCACTACAATCACTGAGTAATTCAATAAATGAAAGCAGATGGGTGACGATCCATCTGCTTTTTTTTGTCTTAAAGAATGTGATCGACCCTATTGTGAAAATCAAAGCACGGTCACTAATAGGGAATATAAGCGACTGAGACCGGTGAAAAAATGAAAAACCAGTCGCCAATAAGTCTCCTAAGCGACCCAAACTGTTGAAAAATCGGAGAACCAGTCGCCAATAAGGCTGTTAATCGACGCAAACCGATGAAAAACCGGAGAACCGGTCGTCAATAAAGCTCCTAAGCGACCCAAACCGGTGAAAAATCGGAGAACCGGTCGTCAATAAGGCTCCTAAGCGACCCGAACTGTTGAAAAACCGGAGAATTGGTCGCCTATAAGACTCCTAAGCGACCTGAACCGGTGAAAAATCGGAGAACCAGTAGCCAATAAGGCTCCTAAGCGACCTAAACCGATGAAAAATCGGAGAACCGGTCGTCAATAAGGCCCCTCAGCGACCCGAACTGATAAAAAACCCGGAAACCAGTCTCCTATAAGCTTACTAACCCCCTAAACCACAAAAAAATCATATTTAAACTTCAGCAATGTACCTATATAACCGAGTTTCTTCTATATAAATACAACAAATGATTTATGTTTTGTAAATTCTGCTGCGCCATACCCATAGACTTATTAGCTAATCCAATCTTCCCAACCAAAGACAATACATAAAATGTTTACGCTCTTATGAGTATCTGGTAATCATCATTATAACGTAACATCCTAATCTCTAATTAGGTTATTATTGGAGATTGATAATTTCAGTTGAAAAAGTATTTTACAGCCGCTATAATAAGAAAAGTGTTCAGGACAGAAACATAAAGAAAAAAATTTTAATAGGTGTTGCGTTTCTTTTATGTTTTATGTATAATAGACAATGTTGGTCTTTGACTGCGATGATGTGAAAGGTTGCTGACACACCCGGCCGCTTTGCCATGGCGAGTGTGTGGGAAATTTTCACTGAGAATGTCTATTTTTAAAATAGGCGAATAAAGGAGGGAAAATAATGGCAAAACAAAAGATTCGTATTCGTTTAAAAGCTTATGATCACAGAATTCTTGATCAATCAGCAGAAAAAATCGTTGAAACAGCAAAACGTTCAGGTGCGGCAGTTTCTGGTCCAATTCCGTTACCAACTGAAAAATCTGTATACACGATTCTTCGTGCGGTTCATAAGTACAAAGATTCTCGTGAGCAGTTCGAAATGAGAACTCATAAGCGTCTAATCGACATCGTTAACCCAACTCCACAAACAGTTGATGCGTTAATGCGTTTAGACTTACCATCTGGCGTTGATATTGAAATTAAACTTTAATCTAAATAAACAAACATTTTATAGGAGGTGTGACTTAAATGACCAAAGGAATCTTAGGAAGAAAGATTGGTATGACTCAAGTATTTGCAGAAAACGGCAACTTAATCCCTGTAACTGTGGTTGAGGTAGCTCCAAACGTAGTTCTTCAAAAGAAATCAGTTGATAGCGATGGATATGTTGCTGTTCAAGTTGGTTTTGAAGACAAGCGTGAAAAGTTAGCTAACAAACCTGAAAAAGGACATGTTGCTAAAGCAAACACTGCTCCTAAGCGCTTCATTCGCGAATTCCGCGGAGACGACTTAGCAGGATATGAAGTTGGTCAAGAAGTCAAAGTTGATATTTTCGCTGCAGGAGATATCGTAGATGTAACAGGAATCTCAAAGGGTAAAGGTTTCCAAGGTGTTATTAAACGCCACGGACAATCACGCGGCCCAATGGCTCACGGTTCTCGTTATCACCGTCGCCCTGGTTCAATGGGACCTGTTGCTCCAAACCGCGTATTCAAAGGTAAATTATTACCAGGACGCATGGGTGGAGACCAAATTACAGTTCAAAACCTTGAAGTAGTTAAAGTTGATGTTGAACGCAACTTACTTCTAATCAAAGGTAACGTACCAGGAGCTAAAAAAGCATTACTTAAAATCAAAGGTGCGGTAAAAGCATAAATAGTATTTAAGAAAGGAGGAACAAAGGAATGCCTAAAGTAGCATTATTAAACCAAAACGGTTCACAAGTTGGTGAAATCGAACTTAATGAAGCAGTTTTTGGTATTGAGCCTAACCAACACGTATTATTTGAAGCAATTGTTATGCAAAGAGCTTCTTTACGTCAAGGTACTCATAAAACAAAAATTCGTTCTGAAGTACGCGGCGGTGGTCGTAAACCATGGCGTCAAAAAGGAACTGGCCGTGCACGTCAAGGGTCAATTCGTTCTCCACAATGGCGCGGAGGTGGTATTGTATTCGGTCCAACACCACGCAGCTACAGCTATACATTACCTAAAAAGGTTCGTCGCTTAGCGATTAAATCTGCATTATCTTCTAAAGTTCTAGAAGAAAACATTGTAGTATTAGAAAACTTAGCATTCGAAGCTCCGAAGACAAAGGACTTTAAAGCTGTATTAGCTGGTCTTTCTGTTGAGAAGAAGGCATTGATTGTTACAGCTGACCTAGATGAGAACGTAGCACTTTCTGCACGTAACATTCCTGGTGTAACAGTAGTAACAGCTAATGGCATTAACGTATTAGATGTTGTTAATCATGATCAATTAATCATGACTAAAGCAGCGGTTGAAAAAGTAGAGGAGGTGCTTGCATAATGGATGCACGCGATATCATTAAGCGCCCCGTTATCACTGAGCGTTCTACTGACCTAATGGCTGAAAAGAAATATACGTTCGAAGTTGATGTTAGAGCTAACAAAACTCAAGTCAAAGATGCGATCAAAGAAATCTTCGGCGTTGAAGTTGAGAAAGTTAACATTATGAACTATAAAGGTAAGTTCAAGCGTATGGGCAAATTCGGCGGATACACAAACAAACGTCGTAAAGCAATTGTAAAATTAACTGCTGACAGCAAAGAAATCGAATTCTTTGAAGCATAAGAACCTAACAAGAAGAGGAGGGAAAAAAAATGGCGATTAAAAAGTACAAACCTACCTCTAATGGTCGTCGCGGAATGACTACTTCTGATTTCGCAGAAATCACAACTAGCACTCCTGAGAAATCTCTATTAGCACCATTAAAGAGAAAAGGCGGCCGTAATAACCAAGGTAAGTTAACTGTTCGTCATCAAGGTGGCGGCCATAAGCGTCAATATCGTATCATCGATTTCAAACGTAACAAAGATGGCATTCCAGGACGCGTTGCCACTATCGAGTACGATCCAAACCGTTCTGCAAATATTGCATTAATCAACTATGTGGATGGAGAAAAGCGTTATATCTTAGCTCCTAAAAATCTACAAGTTGGCATGGAAGTAATGTCAGGCCCTGAGGCTGATATTAAAGTGGGTAACGCTCTTCCATTAGCAAACATTCCTGTTGGTACAGTAGTACACAACATTGAGTTAAAACCAGGTAAGGGTGGTCAGCTAGTTCGTTCTGCTGGTACATCTGCACAAGTTCTTGGTAAAGAAGGTAAATACGTACTTGTACGTTTAAATTCTGGTGAGGTTCGTATGATTCTTGCTGAGTGCCGTGCTTCTATCGGTCAAGTAGGAAACGAACAACACGAACTTATTAACATTGGTAAAGCTGGTCGTTCTCGTTGGTTAGGTAAGCGCCCAACTGTACGTGGATCAGTAATGAACCCTAACGATCACCCACACGGTGGTGGTGAAGGACGTTCACCAATCGGACGTAAGTCACCAATGACTCCTTGGGGTAAACCAACTCTTGGTTACAAAACTCGTAAGAAGAAAAACAAATCAGATAAGTTTATTGTACGTCGTGGTAAAAAATAACGGGACTATACTACGGTTCAAAGAAAGAACCGTAGAACAGTCACGAAGGGAGGTTCCTTCATGGGTCGCAGCTTGAAAAAAGGACCATTTGTTGATGATCATTTAATGGTTAAGGTCGAAAAGTTAAATGAAACTGAGAGTAAACAAGTTGTTAAAACTTGGTCTCGTCGTTCTACGATCTTCCCACAATTTATCGGCCACACAATCGCAGTTTATGATGGTCGCAAACATGTGCCTGTATATGTTACTGAAGACATGGTAGGACACAAGCTTGGAGAATTCGCTCCAACACGTGCTTACAAAGGCCATGGTAACGATGATAAGAAAACAAGACGTTAAGAGAGGAGGGCATCCAAATGCAAGCTAAAGCTGTTGCAAGAACAGTTCGTATTGCTCCTCGTAAAGCACGTTTAGTCGTTGATTTAATCCGAGGAAAGCAAATTGGTGAAGCGGTGGCGATTTTAAATCTCACTCCTAAGGCTGCTTCTCCAATCGTAGAAAAAGTATTAAAATCAGCTATGGCAAATGCTGAGCACAACTATGAAATGGACGTTAATAACTTAGTTGTTTCTCAAGCATTCGTTGATGAAGGACCGACACTAAAACGTTTCCGTCCTCGCGCTATGGGCCGTGCAAGCCAAATTAACAAACGCACAAGCCACATTACAATCGTTTTATCAGAAAAGAAGGAGGGATAAGCTGTGGGTCAAAAAGTAAATCCAGTCGGTTTGCGTATCGGAATCATCCGTGATTGGGAATCTAAATGGTACGCAGGTAAAGACTTCGCTACTCTTTTACACGAAGACCTTAAAATTCGTGAGTACATCACGAAGCGTTTAAAAGATGCTTCTGTTTCTAAAGTAGAAATCGAACGTGCTGCTAACCGTGTGAATGTTACAATCCATACAGCTAAGCCTGGTATGGTTATCGGTAAAGGCGGTACTGAAGTTGAAGCACTTCGTAAAGCTTTAAATCAACTAACTGGCAAACGTGTTCATATCAACATTCTTGAAATCAAGAGAGCTGATCTTGATGCGAAACTAGTTGCTGAAAATATTGCTCGTCAATTAGAAAACCGTGTATCTTTCCGTCGTGCACAAAAGCAAGTTATTCAACGTGCTATGCGTGCTGGTGCGAAAGGTATCAAAACAATGGTATCTGGTCGTCTTGGCGGCGCTGATATCGCTCGTTCTGAACATTACAGCGAGGGAACTGTTCCACTTCATACTCTTCGCGCTGATATCGACTATGCTACAGCTGAAGCTGATACAACATATGGTAAGCTTGGCGTAAAGGTATGGATCTATAAGGGAGAAGTCCTTCCTACTAAGAAGAAAAATGCGGAAGGAGGCAAATAATCATGTTATTGCCAAAACGCGTAAAATATCGCCGTCAACACCGTGGTAACATGCGTGGTAACGCTAAAGGCGGTACTGAAGTAACTTTCGGTGAATACGGCCTACAAGCACTTGAAGCTTCTTGGATCACAAACCGTCAAATCGAAGCTGCTCGTATTGCGATGACACGTTACATGAAACGTGGCGGTAAAGTTTGGATTAAAATTTTCCCACACAAGCCTTACACTGCTAAGCCATTAGAAGTGCGTATGGGTTCCGGTAAAGGTGCTCCAGAAGGCTGGGTAGCTGTTGTTAAGCCTGGAAAGATTATGTTCGAAATTGCTGGCGTTTCTGAAGAAATCGCACGTGAAGCACTTCGACTAGCAATGCACAAACTTCCTGTAAAATGTAAGTTTGTAAAACGAGAAGAAATTGGTGGTGAATCAAGTGAAAGCTAATGAACTACGTGACCTTACCACTGCTGAAATTGAACAAAAAGTAAAATCTTTAAAAGAAGAGCTTTTCAACCTTCGCTTTCAATTGGCGACAGGACAACTTGAAAACACAGCTCGTATTCGTGAAGTACGCAAATCGATTGCTCGCATGAAAACAGTTGTTCGTGAAAGAGAAATCAGCGTTAACAAGTAATGATTGAGAGGAGGTTCACACAATGAGTGAACGTAACCAACGCAAGGTTTACACAGGACGCGTAGTTTCTGACAAAATGGATAAGACTGTTACCGTTCTTGTCGAGACTTATAAAAAGCATCCATTATACGGTAAACGCGTTAAGTACTCTAAAAAGTTAAAGGCTCATGATGAGCAAAACCAAGCTAAGACTGGCGATGTAGTTCGTATTATGGAAACTCGCCCACTTTCAGCTACAAAACGCTTCCGTTTAGTAGAAGTAATAGAAAAAGCAGTAATTATTTAATTGTTCGGATAAGCTTCATTCCGAAGGGAGGTTACACACATGATTCAACAAGAATCACGTTTAAAAGTTGCTGACAACTCTGGTGCTCGTGAAGTACTTACGATTAAAGTTCTTGGGGGTTCTGGTCGCAAAACTGCTGGTATTGGTGATGTGATCGTATGTACAGTAAAACAAGCAACACCTGGTGGCGTTGTTAAAAAAGGTGATGTTGTTAAAGCTGTTATTGTACGTACAAAGAGCGGTGCTCGCCGTAATGATGGTTCTTACATTCGTTTCGATGAAAACGCATGTGTAATTATCAAAGACGACAAAAGCCCACGTGGAACTCGTATCTTCGGACCAGTTGCCCGTGAACTTCGCGATAATAACTTTATGAAAATAGTTTCTTTAGCTCCAGAAGTATTATAATTTCAAAATTAATTGCCTTTAAGGAGGTGCGCACAGATGCATGTAAAAAAAGGTGATAAAGTAAGAGTCATCTCTGGTAAGGATAAAGGCAAAACAGGTGTAATCCTAGCTGCTTATCCTAAAGAAAGCCGTGTACTAGTTGAAGGTGTTAACATTGTTAAAAAACACGCTAAGCCTTCTCAAGTGAATCCACAAGGCGGAATTATCAGTTTTGAGGCTCCTATTCATGTATCAAACGTAATGCCTATCGATCCTAAATCAGGTAACCCAACTCGTGTAGGTTACACTGCGGTTGATGGCAAAAAAGTACGCGTAGCAAAATCCGGTGAAGTTTTAGATAAATAGTTTAAATTTTAGAAGGGAGGTACAATAAGTGAACCGCCTAAAAGAAAAGTTTGTTAAAGAAGTTACTCCTGCTCTTATGAGCAAGTTCAACTATAAATCAGTTATGGAAGTTCCTAGACTTGAAAAAATCGTTGTGAACATGGGTGTTGGTGACGCAGTAGCGAATGCTAAGTCTCTTGATAATGCAGTTGAGGAACTTGCAACAATCACAGGTCAAAAACCATTAGTAACTCGTGCGAAAAAGTCTATCGCTGGCTTCCGTCTTCGTGAAGGTATGCCAATCGGTGCAAAAGTTACTCTTCGCGGTGAGCGCATGTACGAATTCTTGGATAAATTAGTTTCCGTTTCTTTACCTCGTGTACGTGACTTCCGTGGAGTTTCTAAAAAAGCTTTCGATGGTCGCGGTAACTATACATTGGGAATTAAAGAACAATTAATCTTCCCTGAAATTGATTACGATAAAGTAACCAAAGTTCGTGGTATGGATATCGTTATCGTAACGACTGCTAACACTGATGAAGAATCTCGTGAACTTTTAACTCAATTTGGAATGCCATTCCAAAAGTAATCGTTAAATAATGGAGGCGAAAACGTGGCTAAAAAGTCAATGATTGCGAAACAAAAGCGCACGCCTAAATATGCAGTACAAGAGTATACACGCTGCGAACGTTGTGGCCGTCCACACTCTGTATACCGTAAATTTAAGCTTTGTCGTATTTGTTTCCGCGAATTAGCGTACAAAGGACAAATTCCTGGTGTTAAAAAAGCTAGCTGGTAAAACCCAAGTCTGGGAAGGAGGTAAAAATAATGGTCATGACAGATCCAATTGCTGATATGCTTACTCGCATTCGTAATGCGAACATGGTACGTCACGAAAAGTTAGAAGTGCCTGCTTCTAATCTAAAAAAAGAAATTGCTGAAATTTTAAAGCGCGAAGGTTTCGTACGTGACGTCGAATTTATCGAAGACAACAAACAAGGTATTATCCGTATCTTCTTAAAATACGGTGCAAATAACGAACGTGTTATTACTGGTCTTAAGCGCATAAGCAAGCCTGGACTTCGAGTTTACGCTAAATCAAATGAGGTACCACGCGTTCTTAACGGTCTTGGTATCGCTTTAGTATCAACATCTACAGGTGTTATTACAGATAAAGAAGCTCGTGCAAAACAAGTCGGCGGAGAAGTATTAGCTTACGTTTGGTAATCGAGTTTTTGAATGAATGGAGGTGCACTAAATGTCTCGCGTAGGAAAAAAACCAATTGAAATTCCAGCAGGTGTTACTGTTACTTTAAACGGTAGTACAGTAACTGTTAAAGGACCTAAAGGCGAATTAACTCGTACTTTTAATCCTGATATCACAATCAACGTTGAAGAGAACGTTGTAACGATCGCTCGTCCATCTGACGTGAAAGAACACCGCGCGTTGCACGGTACAACTCGTGCAGTGATTGCGAACATGGTTGAAGGTGTTTCCAACGGATTTACAAGAAACCTTGAGTTAATCGGGGTTGGATATCGTGCTCAAAAGCAAGGTAACAAGCTTGTATTAAACGTAGGTTATTCTCACCCAGTTGAAATTGAACCTGAAGCTGGCCTTGAAATCGAAGTACCTGCTAATACAAAAGTTATTGTAAAAGGTACTGATAAAGAACGTGTTGGTGCATTAGCTGCCAATATCCGCGGAGTACGTCCTCCAGAGCCTTATAAAGGTAAAGGAATCCGTTACGAAGGCGAAAACGTTCGTCGTAAAGAAGGTAAAACAGGTAAGTAATGCCGCATAGGTAAACGAAAGGAGTGACGTAAATGATTACGAAGCAAGATAAAAACGCTACTCGCAAGAAAAGACATGCTCGTGTTCGTGCGAAACTTAGCGGTACTTCTGCTCGTCCACGTCTAAACGTGTTTCGTTCAAATAAGCATATTTATGCTCAATTAATCGATGACATGGCTGGAGTAACTTTAGCAAGTGCTTCTACTAAAGAAAAAGATTTCGGTCTTGAATCTACTAGTAACGTTGAAGCAGCACAAAAGGTCGGAGAATTAGTCGCTAAACGTGCGGTAGAAAAAGGTATTACTTCTATTGTCTTTGATCGTGGAGGATACCTATACCACGGACGTGTGCAAGCATTAGCTGATGCTGCTCGCGAAAACGGCTTACAATTTTAATAGACAAAGGAGGGACACAAAAAGATGCGTCGTATTGATCCAAACAAACTTGAACTTGAAGAACGCGTAGTTACGGTTAACCGTGTTGCGAAAGTTGTTAAAGGTGGACGTCGTTTCCGTTTCTCTGCTCTTGTAGTAGTTGGGGATAAAAACGGTCATGTAGGATTTGGTACTGGTAAAGCTCAAGAGGTTCCAGATGCAATCCGTAAAGCCATCGAAGATGCAAAGAAAAACTTAGTCGAAGTGCCAATGGTTGGAACTACAATTCCTCACCAAGTAATTGGACGCTTTGGTGCTGGCGAAATCCTTCTAAAGCCTGCTTCTGAAGGTACAGGAGTTATCGCTGGTGGTCCAGTTCGTGCCGTTCTTGAATTAGGTGGAGTTGCTGATATCCTTTCTAAATCATTAGGAACTAACACTCCGATCAACATGGTTCGTGCAACTATTGACGGATTAAAACAATTAAAACGTGCTGAAGACGTAGCTAAATTACGTGGTAAATCAGTAGAAGAACTGTTAGGATAAGGAGGGAAATCAAATGGCGAATAAACTTTTAATTACCCTCAACCGTAGTGTAATTGGTCGCCCTGAGGACCAACGCGCGACAGTTACTGCATTAGGTTTACGTAAATTAAATCAAACAGTTGAGCATCAAGATAACGCTGCGATTCGCGGTATGATTAACAAAGTTGCTCACCTTGTAACAGTTAAAGAACAATAATTGATTCTTTTCTTTCATAAGGAGGTGCCAATATGAAACTTCATGAATTAAAACCTGCCGAAGGTTCTCGTAAAGAGCGTAAACGTTTAGGACGTGGTATCGGTTCTGGTCAAGGTAAGACCGCGGGTAAAGGTCATAAAGGACAAAATGCTCGTTCAGGCGGTGGTGTACGCTTAGGTTTTGAAGGTGGTCAAACACCTTTATACCGTCGTTTACCAAAACGCGGATTTACAAATGTCAGCCGCAAAGAATATGCTGTTGTCAATCTTGATGCATTAAATCGCTTTGAAGAAGGTACAGAAGTTACTCCAGAACTTCTTATCGAAACAGGCGTTGTAAGTAACGAAAAAGCAGGAATCAAGATTCTTGCTAAAGGGAACGTAGAGAAAAAGTTGACTGTAAAAGCTCACAAATTCTCCTCTGCTGCTAAGGAAGCGATCGAAGCTGCTGGTGGAACTACTGAGGTGATCTAATGTTCCAGACAATCTCCAATTTTATGCGCGTGGGTGATATACGACGTAAGATCTTATTCACCCTCTTAATGCTAGTCGTCTTTCGACTAGGTACATTTATTCCTGTACCGAATGTTAATGCTGATGTACTTGCTAGTCAGGATAAGCTTAGTGTTTTCGGTATTTTAAATACCTTTGGCGGTGGGGCATTGAAACAATTCTCCATCTTTGCAATGGGTATTATGCCGTATATCACAGCTTCCATTATCATTCAGTTGTTACAAATGGACGTTGTTCCTAAATTTACGGAATGGTCCAAGCAAGGTGAATCTGGCCGTCGTAAGATTGCTCAATTCACTCGCTATTTCACTGTTGTGCTTGGATTTATCCAAGCATTAGGTATGTCATACGGTTTCAACAACTTAGCAAGTGGCCGTTTGATTGAAAACCCTGGAATTGGTACGTATCTACTGATTGCCGTTACACTTACTGCTGGTACTTCTTTCTTGATGTGGTTAGGTGAGCAAATAACTGAAAAGGGTGTTGGAAATGGTATTTCCATTATCATCTTTGCAGGGATCGTTGCTGGTATGCCTTCAACTATCAATCAAATTTATGTTCAGCAGTTTGAAAACGCAGGAGAAGCTTTATTTTTACGTATTGTAACTGTTGTCATAATAGCACTTGCTGTTATTGCAATTGTTGTTGGTGTTATCTTCATCCAACAAGCCAATCGTAAAATTCCAATTCAATATGCAAAACGTGTTGTTGCAGGAAAGAATCCTGTTGGAGGACAGTCTACACACATGCCGTTAAAAGTTAACGCTGCGGGTGTAATTCCTGTCATCTTTGCGGTTTCATTCATTGTAACACCAAGAACGATTGCATCATTTTTTCCAACAAATGATGTCACGCTTTGGATTAACAGAAATCTAGATTATTCTCATCCACTTGGGATGACGCTATATGCAGCATTAATTATCGCGTTCACTTATTTCTATGCTTTTATCCAAGTTAACCCTGAACAAGCAGCGGAAAACTTACAGAAGCAAAGCGGCTACATCCCAGGAATTCGTCCTGGTAAGAGCACGCAGGAATACTTAACTCGCGTTTTATATCGATTAACCTTTGTTGGTGCAATCTTCCTAACCATCATTGCAGTACTTCCAACTATTTTTATTAAAATAGCGAATTTACCGCAATCGGCTCAAATTGGAGGAACAAGTCTTTTGATCGTTGTCGGCGTTGCGCTTGACACGTACAAACAGCTTGAAGCTCAACTGGTTAAACGTCATTATAAAGGATTTATAAAGTAATGGTTTTGGGGACTATTGTTCCCTAAAACCCATTTATAGCACGAGGGGGGAACACGTGTGAATTTAGTTTTAATGGGGCTACCTGGTGCAGGTAAAGGTACTCAAGCTGAACGAATCGTCGAAAAATACGGCATCCCTCATATCTCTACTGGAGATATGTTCCGTGCAGCGATGAAAGAAGGAACCGAACTAGGGTTACAAGCAAAATCATACATGGACAAAGGCGAACTTGTTCCTGATGAAGTAACAATCGGCATTGTACGTGAACGTTTAAGTAAAGAAGACTGTCAAAAAGGCTTCTTACTAGACGGCTTTCCTAGGACTGTACCTCAAGCAGAAGCGTTAGAGAATCTATTAGCTGATCTAACTAAAAAGATTGACTACGTGATTAATATCGACGTGGATAAAAGTATTTTAATGGATCGTTTGACTGGAAGACGGATTTGCAAAGATTGTGGCTCTACTTATCATTTAGTTTTTAATCCTCCTGCAAAAGAGGGTGTTTGCGACCGCTGTGGCGGGGAGCTATACCAAAGAGCAGATGATAATGCAGAAACAGTCCAAAATCGCTTAGACGTTAACATTAAGCAATCTGCACCATTATTAGGTTTTTATGAGGATAAGGGATATTTACGCACAATTGATGGACAACAAGATATTAATAAAGTATTTATTGATATCGAGGAATTACTTGGGGGCTTAGCTGAATGATCATTTGTAAAACCCCTAAGGAAATTGACATCATGCGGGAAGCTGGTCGGATAGTTGCTTTGACTCATCAAGAGTTAAAGAAACATATCGCTCCAGGTATGACAACGCGTGAATTGGACAGAATTGCTGAAGAGTTTATCCTCAGCAAGGATGCTATTCCTTCGTTTAAAGGGTATAATGGTTTTCGCGGCAGTATTTGTACAAGTGTGAACAATGAACTTGTTCATGGAATTCCTGGGGACCGCGTCCTTCATGAGGGCGATATCATTAGTATCGATATCGGTGCTAAATATAATGGTTATCATGGTGATTCAGCTTGGTCATATGCTGTAGGAACGATTGATGAAAATTCCCAGCGTTTACTCGACGTAACAGAGGAGTCACTTTATCAAGGCTTAAAGGAAGCTAAACCGGGCGAGCGACTCTCGAACATCTCCCATGCGATACAAAAGTATGTGGAAGCAAATGGCTTTTCTATTGTACGTGAGTATGTGGGGCACGGAGTAGGGCAAGACTTACATGAGGATCCAGATATTCCTCATTTTGGTCTACCAAACAAAGGTCCTGTATTAAAGCCTGGTATGGTCCTTGCAATTGAACCGATGGTGAATGCCGGAAGCCGGTATGTAAAAACATTGGCTGACGATTGGACGGTTGTTACAGTGGATGGAAAATGGTGTGCACATTTTGAGCACACGATTGCGATCACTGAAACAGGTTTTGAAATATTAACTAAAATTTAGTATTTTATTACTAGACCCATTCTAATCCGAAATATTTGTAATTTGTAATAGTTACTAGAGGACAGAATGCTACTCATTATGTTAAAATTGTAAGGTTGCAGGATTACGTATGAAGAATTGACCCAATGCGCCCTACTATGTATTGGCGAATGCTATTCTGAATAGAGAAGGGAGACGAGACCGATGGCCAAAGATGATGTAATCGAAATTGAAGGTAAAGTAATTGAAACTTTGCCAAATGCAATGTTTAAGGTAGAATTAGAAAATGGTCATACTGTGCTAGCTCATGTTTCTGGCAAAATTCGAATGCACTTCATTCGAATCCTTCCGGGTGACAAGGTGACTGTTGAGCTTTCTCCATATGACTTAACACGCGGAAGAATTACTTACCGCTTTAAATAATCAGCTTGCACTCCGTACCATTAAGGAGGTTAGGATAATGAAAGTAAGACCATCTGTTAAACCGATCTGCGAAAAGTGCAAAGTTATCCGTAGACGCGGAAAAGTTATGGTTATCTGTGAAAACCCTAAACATAAACAAAAACAAGGTTAATCTGAAGGAGGTGCGCTAAAATATGGCACGTATTGCTGGTGTAGATATTCCACGTGAAAAGCGTGTAGTTATCTCTTTAACTTACATTTATGGTATTGGTAAAAATACTGCACAAAAAGTATTAGCTGAAGCAGGTGTTTCTGAAAATACTCGTGTACGTGATTTAACAGAAGACGAATTAAACAAAATCCGTGACATCATCGACAAATTAAAAGTTGAAGGTGATCTTCGCCGTGAAATTTCTCTTAACATTAAGCGTTTAATGGAAATCGGCTGCTACCGCGGATTACGTCATCGTCGTGGTTTACCGGTTCGTGGACAAAATACGAAAAACAACGCTCGTACACGCAAAGGTCCTCGTAAGACTGTTGCGAACAAGAAGAAGTAATCGGCAAAGGAGGTTATTTAAATGGCACGTAAAACTAATACTCGTAAACGTCGTGTTAAAAAGAATATTGAATCTGGGATCGCTCATATCCGTTCAACTTTTAACAATACGATCGTAACAATCACTGATGTTCATGGTAATGCAATTTCATGGTCAAGTGCTGGAGCGCTTGGATTTAAAGGTTCTCGTAAATCTACTCCATTCGCAGCTCAAATGGCAGCTGAAACTGCAGCAAAGACATCTATCGAACATGGTATGAAAACTTTAGAAGTTACAGTTAAAGGACCTGGCGCAGGCCGTGAAGCTGCAATCCGTGCACTTCAAGCTGCTGGTCTTGAAGTAACTGCAATCAAAGACGTTACACCTGTTCCTCATAATGGATGCCGTCCACCAAAACGCCGTCGCGTTTAATTTTTCTGTATAGAAGTTGTATCAAGCGTCTATAATGGATATGATACTAATTTTTTAGAGTTCATACAGAGAATTTATTCCAGTTGTTGTGCACAAAACGGGAACGTATACATGGGGGAATTTCAATTAGTGAATGAAACTAGTTGAGATTTCGACGTTTTGAAGGAGGGTTATTTGATGATCGAAATAGAAAAACCAAAAATCGAAACGGTTGAGATCAACGATGATGCCAAGTACGGGAAGTTCGTCGTAGAGCCACTTGAGCGTGGATATGGTACCACTTTGGGTAACTCCTTACGTCGTATCCTACTATCTTCACTCCCAGGTGCCGCTGTTACATCGATTCAGGTCGATGGGGTACTTCATGAGTTCTCAACAATTGAAGGCGTCGTAGAGGATGTAACATCCATCATTTTAAACATTAAGAAATTAGCTTTAAAAATCTACTCTGACGAAGAAAAAACTCTTGAGATTGATGTTCAGGGTGAAGGACCTGTTAAGGCAAGCAATATCACTCATGATAGTGATGTTGAAATCTTAAATCCAGACCTTCATATTGCTACATTAGCTTCAAATGGTCATCTTCGCATGCGTTTAACTGCAAGACGCGGTCGTGGTTACACACCGGCTGATCTGAACAAGAGAGAAGATCAACCAATTGGTGTCATTCCAATTGACTCAATCTTTACGCCAGTTTCTCGTGTGTCCTATCAAGTAGAAAATACTCGTGTAGGTCAAATGACAAATTATGACAAGCTAACGCTAGATGTTTGGACAGATGGAAGCACTGGGCCAAAGGAAGCGATTGCTCTTGGTTCGAAAATTTTGACCGAGCATTTGAACATTTTCGTTGGGTTAACCGATGAAGCTCAAAATGCTGAAATCATGATTGAAAAAGAAGAAGATCAAAAAGAAAAAGTTCTTGAAATGACTATTGAAGAACTTGACCTTTCTGTTCGTTCTTATAACTGCTTAAAGCGTGCTGGAATCAACACTGTTCAGGAATTAGCTAATAAGACTGAAGAAGATATGATGAAGGTTCGAAACTTAGGCCGCAAATCACTCGAAGAAGTGAAGGCGAAACTAGAAGAGCTTGGATTAGGCTTGCGTAAGGACGACTAGTTCAAACACTGCTTATAATCCGTTTAATGACTTCAACAAAGGAGGGAACCCTTCATGGCATACAGAAAGTTAGGACGCACAAGTGCACAGCGTAAAGCTATGCTACGTGATTTAACTACAGACTTAATTATCAACGAGCGCATCGAAACAACAGAAACTCGCGCGAAAGAACTTCGTGTGACTGTTGAAAAAATGATCACTTTAGGTAAACGCGGCGATTTACATGCTCGTCGTCAAGCTTCTTCTTACGTTCGTAATGAAGTTGCTAATGCTGAAAATGGTCAAGATGCTGTACAAAAACTTTTCGCTGATATCGCTCCACGATACCAAGAGCGTCAAGGTGGATATACTCGTATTATGAAACTTGGACCTCGCCGCGGTGACGGTGCGCCAATGGTTATTATCGAGTTAGTTTAATACCTTTTAACAGACAACAAGGGCGCTGGACAGTTTACAAACAAACTTGTTCTTTGCCCTTTTTCTGTAAGAGAATATATTGTTCGATCCAAGCCAAACGAGTGTTATGATGAGCGTGACTTCTACGTGTAGGAGCATGAAGGGAGTAATACCCCCTTGGATTGAAAACGATTCATAATCAATTGTTTTCTTTTTCACGTCTCGTCTAGCTCATGCACCTCCTCCCATTTCTTGATAGAAATTCCTTTTTGCAGCCTTAGTAATTGCTGCCCAGGGACGAGGTGCGGGCTTTTTTTATATGTAAAAATATTGTCTTAGTAGAGCTTAGTTTAGTATGTTAGTCGAGAGGAGGAATGACAATGAACGAATCAATTGTTTCACTTAAGGGAGTTTCCTTTCAATACGAAGGACAAGAACGCTACGCACTTAATAATGTTACATTCGATATCTATGAAGGTGAATGGCTGGCCATTGTTGGTCATAATGGCTCAGGTAAGTCTACTATGGCAAAGCTCCTAAATGGGTTGCAATTCCCACAAAAGGGTGATATCACGGTATGCGGCATAGGTTTGAATGAAGAAACGGTATGGGATGTCCGAAAAAAATTAGGGATGGTATTCCAAAACCCCGATAACCAATTTGTCGGCACAACTGTACAGGATGATGTGGCTTTTGGTCTAGAAAATCATGGCATACCTAGAGATGAAATGGTCCAGCGTGTGGAAGATTCATTGAAGAAAGTGAAAATGGATAAATTTCTATATCAAGAGCCCCACCATCTATCAGGTGGACAGAAGCAGCGAGTAGCAATTGCTGGCGTACTTGCCTTAAGGCCTTCTATTATTATTCTAGATGAGGCAACCTCCATGCTTGATCCAAGAGGTCGTGAGGAGGTTTTAGAGACGGTTAGACTATTAAAAGAAGAAAAGTCTTTAACGGTAATCTCTATTACTCATGATCTGGAAGAGGCAGCAAAAGCAGATCGAATTATTGTCATGAATAAAGGTGAGGTTTTCCGTGAAGGCGTACCGGAAGAGATTTTTTCAATGGACGAGCAGTTGATTCAATTAGGATTGGATATTCCGTTCTCGGTTAAAATGAGCAAAGCTTTCCGTCAAAAAGGGATTGACCTATCCAAGCATTATTTATCGGAAGAAGAGTTGGTGACAGAGCTATGGACATCTCGCTTCAACATATAGAATACCGTTATCAAGCAAACACTCCTTTTGAACGCATAGCGCTTGAGGATGTATCTATCGATATTCCATCTGGAACATATTTGGCAATAATCGGTCATACAGGTTCTGGCAAGTCAACGGTTCTTCAGCATCTAAATGCCCTTTTACAACCAACTAATGGAACGGTTAAGATTGGGGAACATGAAATTAGAGCACAGAAAAAAAATAAGAATTTAAAACAAGTACGGCAAAAGGTAGGCATTGTTTTTCAATTTCCGGAACATCAGCTTTTTGAAGAAACAGTAGAAAAGGATATTATTTTTGGTCCACTTAATTTCGGTGTTTCTGAAACTGAGGCAAAAAAGCGGGCGCGTCTTGCATTGAAACAAGTAGGACTTGGGGAAGATGTCTTAGAAAAATCCCCATTTGATCTTTCTGGCGGGCAAATGCGTCGAGTTGCGATTGCTGGTGTGTTGGCCATGGAACCAGATGTTATCGTCTTGGATGAACCTACCGCAGGACTTGATCCACGCGGCCGGAAAGAAATTATGGATATGTTTTATACACTCCATAAGGATAGAAATCTATCCACTATATTAGTTACACATAGTATGGAAGATGCAGCTAGATACGCAGACCAGATTGTCATCATGCAACAAGGAAAAGTAGTAAACAAAGGAACACCAGAAGAAATCTTTTCTGCGCCTGCCCAGTTGGTACAAATGGGATTGGATGTTCCAGAAGTGGTTCGTTTCCAGCTAAAGCTTGAAGAAAAAATAGGTGTAAAACTCGATAAAATGTATTTATCAATAGAAGAGTTATCTGAAGCTGTTACTGAAACATTAAAAAGAGGTGTTCACTCATGATGGAGAAAATGATTTTTGGCCGTTATGTTCCTGCCGATTCTCTAATCCACAAAATGGACCCTCGTTCTAAATTGCTGATTATCTTTTTATTTGTATGTGTTATTTTCTTCGCGAATAATGCAGTTACCTATGCACTAATAGGAATTTATACCTTTTTCATGCTTGGTTTGTCCCGCATTCCTGTTCGTTTTTTATACGGTGGCCTGAAACCGGTTCTATGGCTTGTGCTCTTTACCTTAGCCTTGCAATTGTTCTTTACGAAACAAGGAGACCTTTTATATCAATGGGGACCCATTAAAATATATGAAGAAGGTGTCAGACAGGGAATCTTTATTTCTTTACGATTCTTCTTCTTGATTTTAATGACTTCATTGTTAACTTTAACAACCACTCCAATTGAAATTACAGATGGATTAGAAACTCTTTTACATCCATTAAAAAAGATACATTTTCCTGTCCATGAAATGGCTCTAATGATGTCTATATCCTTACGTTTCATCCCAACATTAATGCAGGAAACAGACAAAATCATGAAGGCTCAAATGGCCCGTGGTGTTGAGTTTTCAAGTGGTCCCTTTAGGGAGCGGATTAAGGCAGTCATTCCACTACTTATTCCGTTGTTTGTCAGCTCCTTTAAACGGGCGGAAGAACTGGCCATAGCGATGGAAGCAAGAGGTTATCGCGGAGGAGAAGGAAGAACAAAATACAGGCAGCTCGAATGGCAATTAGGCGATTCCTTGCAATTAGTACTCCTAGGTGTTTTAACCATCTTTTTAATCTTATTACGTTCATAATGGAGCGAAACCATGCAAAGATACAAATGCATAATATCCTATGATGGCTCGGGTTTCTCGGGGTATCAAGTACAACCAAATAAGAGGACTGTACAACGAGAGATAGAAGGCGTCTTAGCAAAAATGCATAAGGGCACCTCTGTGAAGGTTACAGGCTCTGGACGAACAGATGCAGGCGTTCATGCAATAGGACAGGTGATTCATTTTGATTCGCCCCTGCCTATTTCTGAGGACCGGTGGGAAATCGCCCTAAATTCGATGCTGCCGGAGGATATTTCAATTCTTTCGGTTAAAAAAGTGAGCGACAGCTTTCATTCTCGGTTTGATGCGTTAGGGAAAGAGTATCGATATGTGCTGCATTTATCGTCTAAGAGGAATCCTTTTCAGAGGGTCTTTGCCTATCGGTACCCCTATCGTCTCAATTTAGAAGCTATGAGGGAAGCAAGTAAATATTTCCTTGGCACCCATGACTTTACTAGCTTTTGTTCTGCAAGAACAGAAGTAGAAGATAAAATACGAACTGTTAAAGAAATTGACTTTTTGCTGGAAGATGACCAGCTTACGATTCGCTTTGTCGGAAACGGTTTTTTGTATAATATGGTTCGTATTTTGGTAGGCACTTTGCTAGAAGTAGGGTCTGGTGATCGAAACCCTGAGGACATCCCTGCCATTCTAGAAAAAAAAGATCGTCGCCTGGCAGGAAAAACAGCTCCAGCCCACGGTCTATACCTTTGGGAAGTTTTTTACAAATAACTTTTGAATAAAACAACCCAACCTGGTGTAACATCCCCTTGACATATAGACCTAAAGTATTTATTATATTATATGTGTGTGTTTTTAATCCCACGATTAAGCCCCGGAAAGTCTTCATCGTGATTGAAAATATATGAATTAGAAAACTTAAGCGCACAACGGCATTATTGTGGATTCCCGGAACAGAATAAACAGTAACTGCTTTATGAACGTGCGAAAAAATAATCTTTAATGGATTTAATTAGGAGGGAAACTCATGCGTACAACGTTTATGGCAAATGCCAACAATATCGAGCGTAAATGGTACGTGATTGATGCTGAGGGCAAAACTCTTGGACGTCTTGCTTCTGAAGTAGCATCAATTCTACGTGGTAAAAACAAACCAACTTTTACACCACATGTTGACACTGGTGATAATGTAATTATTCTTAATGCATCTAAAGTAGAACTAACAGGAAAGAAATTAACTGACAAGATCTACTACCGTCACAGCATGCATCCTGGTGGTTTAAAACAAAGAACTGCTCTTGAAATGCGTACAAACTATGCTGAGAAAATGATCGAGCTTGCTATTAAAGGTATGCTTCCAAAGAATTCTCTTGGCCGTCAAATGATCAAAAAATTACACGTATATGCTGGTAGCGAACATCCGCACCAAGCACAAAAACCTGAAGTTTACGAACTTCGCGGATAATTTAGAGGGAGGGAATTAACTTGGCACAAGTTCAATATATCGGTACTGGTCGCCGTAAGAGCTCAGTCGCACGTGTGCGTCTAGTTCCAGGCACAGGTAAAATTGTAGTTAACGGTCGTGAAATCGAAGATTATATCCCATTTGAAGCTTTACGTGTTGTTGTAAGACAACCATTAGTAGCTACTGAAACTGTAGGAAGCTATGATGTTCTTGTAAACGTAAGCGGCGGTGGATACACTGGTCAAGCTGGCGCAATTCGCCACGGTATTGCTCGCGCATTACTTCAAGCTGATCCTGAGTTCCGTCCAACATTAAAGCGCGCAGGTTTATTAACTCGTGATGCACGTATGAAAGAGCGTAAGAAATACGGTCTTAAAGGTGCTCGTCGTGCGCCTCAGTTCTCAAAGCGTTAATCTTTGCGGACATTCCAAGACTCTCGACCATTTGGTTGAGGGTCTTTTTTATTTTGTATCGCTAGGTGATATGACCCTTGCAAATTTATCTAAAAATGTTCATATTTAAATTAAAAGGAGGTCCGATATGCGACTTGATATACAACCTAATGAACAAGCTTTCTCTTCCAAAGAAGTGGCAGAAGAATTAGGAATTGCAACACCCACTGTTCGAAAGTATGGCCAAATCTTAGAGCGGAATGGATATGAATTTTTGAAAGATGGAGATCGGCGTATTTTTGTACAATCTGACATCGGAGCGCTTATAGCGTTACGCGATACGGACAAGCCCCTAGACGAAACAGCTAAAAACATTGTATATAAACAAAAAGAAAGTTTGGAAGGACCTAATGAAAGTGAGATTGCTATACCCGATACATATAGTAATTTACCCCAAGACCCCAAACAATTAGAAGAGATCTTATTGTTTTTAGCTCAAGAACTCGCAGCCACACGTGAAATGAATGTCCAATTGACGAACGATATGTCTCAGCTTAAAACAACGGTTTCCCGGCTCCAGCAAGATCATCATGTTATAAGTTCTAATATTGGAAATTCCGCACAAAAAACGCATGCTAAAATAGAAAAATTAACTGAACAACAAATGACCCATTATGAAACGTTATTGCAACAGGAGCAACAAATAAGCGATTTCTTACAAAAAGAAATACAAAATATGCGGGACGAACAGAAAAATGAGTGGATTTCACAAAATGATTTTAATAAACGTTTAGAAGAAGCGATACAACAGCCTAAAGAAAAATGGGCATGGCTTTTCTCCATATTCAGAAAATAAAGTGCCTGTTTTAGGCTTTTTTTTCTTGTATCGCAGGGCGATATAACATACAAATAAATCCCCAGAGACTTCTGCTTTAATAAAAAAAGAGTCGATATGCGAGATGATATTTAAACTACCGTATCCACTATTTTTTTAATTTTCAACAAATTCCCGGGAAATATCGACAAATTCTGAGTAGATATCGACAAATTTTAGAAGCTTATATTAGCTATTCTAATAAAGAAAAAAAGAACCTAATGTAGTAGACTCTTTTAAAAAAGGTATTCCTATTTACCGATACTTTTCTTTAAATAGTATTCAAACAATAAATCAATCAACAGCATCAAAGTGGAACGAGCAGTAATATCATATCCAGCATACTTTACTCGTTCAACTGTCATACTGAGGTTTGTTTTGACTAGTTTTCCTAACGCTGAATCAGAGGTATTCGTAATTGCTGCCGTTTCAACGACCTTGTAGGATAGTTTTTCCGCTGCTTTTATGACCGTTTGTGTTTCCCCACTCGAAGAGATAAAAAAGACTAAATCTTTGGGTTCCACCATGTTAGGAAGAAGGTCAATCATATGTGATTCATATGTATAATGTGTCTGCTTGTTTGTTTGCATAAGAAGCATACTAAAATACTCCGCGAGCATTTTGGACAACCCTACGCCCACTACAATCACTCGTTTAGCGTTCTTAATTCTCTCACTGAGCTTTTCCAATTCTTCAATAGAAATGGTTTCAAATGCAGATAGAAATTCTGTTTGATATCGTTCTACCGGATTATCGTTTAGCAGAGACTGCTGATTTTCAATTGTTTTTAGGAGATACCTTAATTCTGAAAACCCCTCTAAACCAAGTTTATGTGTCATCCTTACAATTGTTGTGGTACTTACATTATTCACTTTCGCGATTTCGGTCAGCGAAAGTTTTTTTGCTTCATCTAAATTTTGATCAATGTAATAAAGCACCTGTTTTTCTGTCGAAGTTAATTCTGCTATATGATTACCGAACTGGTCGAGAATTTTCCCCATCTGGTTGTTCCTCATTTCCATCCAAATCTTTTATCTAGTAAATCAAGTATAGTATTCATTCTGTACAAATGTACAGAGGATGTACAATTGTAACCGCTTTTTCTATGTTAAAACTATAGTATAAGGAATTGAAAGTGTTTTCATAATAGGTGAGACAGGAGTGAATGTTATGGGAATTAGAAACATGACCCATCCGAATTTAGTAGTGTTTGATGTTCAGGCCAATAGTAAAGAGCAAGTCATCCAGCAACTGATCTCTAACCTTTATAAAGAAGGTTATATAGTTTCAGAACAGGCATTTTTGGAGAAGGTTTTACAGAGGGAAGAGATTTCTCCAACCGGACTTGAAAAGGGATTGGCGATCCCACATGGAAAATCTTCAACTGTTAAAAAGGCTGTTTTTGCTGTGGCTAGATTAAGAACGCCACTGAATGATTGGCCGAGTATTGATCCAAGCAATAAGGTGCAACTAGTGTTCTTAATTGCTATCCCAGAAAACGAAGCAGGCACAACCCACTTAAAGATATTGTCTGAATTAAGTACGAATCTAATGCGTGAGGGTTATTTGGATAGGCTAATGGCTGCAGCTACGCCTGAACAATTTCTAAACCTTCTAGATATAGAAAAAGTAACAGAGCCGGTAGTGGACCAAGAGTTCACCAAAACAGTGATTGCCGTTACAGCTTGTGCAACAGGCATTGCACATACGTATATGGCTGCTGAAGCCCTTGAACAAGCGGGTCGTGATCTTGGAGTATTGGTTCTAGTCGAAAAACAAGGCGCAAACGGAATAGAGGATCAGCTTTCTCCAGAAGTAATAAAAAAAGCAGATGCAGTTATTTTTGCAACAGATATAGCACCGAAACAAAAAGAACGTTTCTTTGGAATGCCATTTGTGCAAACCCGCGTTGCAGAGCCTCTAAGAAAAGGTAAAGAAATGATTCAAAAAGCACTAAATAATCCTGATGGGGTAGTTGAGGGTGTTGAATCAGCTGATGTAATAACTACTTCCTCTGGTGGTGGATTCTTTAGAGAAGCTGTTCAGGCGGTAATGACCGGTATTTCGTACATGATCCCAGTTATTGTTGCAGCGGGACTTATGATGGGGATTGCCAAACTAGGAGCGATGCCATTTGGACTTGTAAATGAACTCGGTGATCCTAAATATGCGACACATCCCAATGAACTATTTGTGATCTTACATTATTTAGATATGTTTGGCGGTTTGATCTTCAAGTTTATGTATCCTATATTCGCAGCATTTGTTGCTTATTCGTTGGCAGACCGAGTAGGACTAGTTTCCGGATTCATTGGGGGGGCATTTGCTGGTGGTCTTCATTATACGTTTTGGGCTGTTGAGGGAGGAATTCCATCGGGGTTCCTTGGTGCGTTAATCCTGGGTTTAACTGCTGGTTACGTTAGTCGTTTCCTAAATCAAAAAATTCAATTAAGCAAGAACCTGCAGGCAATGAAACCAATGTTAATTATTCCTGCAATAAGTGTATTAGCTATTTTCTTCTTAAATTTTTATATTGTAGATCCTGTATTTGGAGGATTGAATGTCATCCTTCGCAATTGGATTGAATCTGCAGCAGGTACAGGTGATGTAATTCTTGCAGCTATCATCGCTTCTGCTACTGCCTTTGACCTTGGGGGGCCAATTAATAAAGCGGCTGGAGCTATAGCTATTGGTTTAGCTGCGGATCATGTATATCCGTTAACTGCCCGCGTATTAGCAATCGTCATTCCGCCAATTGGTATCGGTCTTGCAACAGTGATTGATAAGTATATCGTTGGCCGTAGAGTGTTTCCGGAGGATCTGCGAATTGCAGGGAATACCTCATTGTTATTAGGCTTTATTGCAATCAGCGAAGGGGCAATTCCGTTCATGCTTCGCAATCCGCTGATTACGATTCCAATCAATATTATCGGTGCGATTCTAGGAAGTGCAACGGCCGTTGTGTTAGGAGCTGTTCAATGGCTGCCTCTACCTGCTATTTGGGGCTGGCCAATGGTTGAAAACTTATGGGCATACCTTGTAGGACTCTTAGTGGGAGTAGGCTTTATCGCACTAACTAATATTTTTGTACGCTTTTCAATTTTAAAGAAAAAAGAAACTCAGGCATAAAACAAAAAAGGGGCGCATCTTAAGAGAGGTGACCCCTCTTTCTTTTAAGTTGAAAATAGACATCGTGGGAGGGAACTAGGATGAAGAAGAAAAAAGTTTACGTTGTACCACATTCTCATTGGGATAGAGAGTGGTATTTTACTTTAGAAGATTCCAATCTTTTACTCGTTGAAAATATGGATCGATTAATGAACGTTATGGAAAACGACCCCGAGTATACTGGATATGTATTTGACGCTCAAAGCTCGATTATCGATGAATATTTAAAAATCCGTCCTGAGGAAAAACAGCGCTTGGCAGCTTTGATTAGTGAAAAGAAGATTCTCGTCGGTCCTTGGTATACGCAGGCAGATTCATTGCTTGTAAATAAGGAATCATTGATTAGAAACTTACTATATGGCACCCGTATTGCTGAAAAGATGGGGCATTCCATGAACGTGGGCTATCTTCCTGATATTTTTGGGCAAAACACCTATTTGCCCTCAATTTTTAATGAATTTAAGATTGAATATAGTGTGTTACAGCGTGGAATATACACAGAACAATTGAATAGTGATTTGAACTTCACTTGGCAATCTCCTGATGGGAAAAGCGTAAAGGCAAACAACATTTATTTTGGATATGGACCTGGAAAGTTTTTAGCGGCAGACAATGAGTACATGAAAGAGCGATTGCTGCCCATTTTAGAAAAATTGACAAATTTAAATAAGAATACAGATCACTTACTGCTTCCTGCTGGGGGTGATCAGGTATTGGTACGTGAGCATTTTCCAGAGACTGTGAAAGCATTGAATGAAATAGATGAACAGTATGAATATGTGCTATCAGATTATGAAACATTTATGAGAGATACATGGGATCAAGAGGGACGATTTACTAATGTGATACAGGGTGAATTAATAGCCACCCAAAAATCCCGTATTCATAACACGATTCGTTCACAACGTTATGACATTAAAAAACTGAATGATTTAGCAGAAGAAAAAGTCATTTATCAGCTTGAGCCACTTGGTAGTTTGGCTACTGCCCTTGGCTTTAGGTATCCACAAGCGTGGCTAGATGAAATGTGGAAGATGCTATTTGACGTCCATGCGCATGACAGCATTGGCGGATGTAACTCCGACGATACGAATAAAGAAATCGTTAGCAGGTTGAAAAAGGTAATCCGTATGGCAGATGGCTGCTTAAACCTTTTGAAAAAGCAAATCACTGAAGCGATTAGCCAAGAACTTGGCAAAGATTCTATTTTTGTTATGTTTCATTTGTTGCCTGTAGCATTTGAAGGCTCTCGAAAGATGGTTTTATTTACAAAAACGAGAGAGTTCTTTGTCCGTGATCGAGAAGCGAACCAGGTTATGATGGATGTTTTAGAACAGGAATATATAAGTGGAGGGAAAACCATTGTCGTCACAGCAGAAGGAGAGAAAGAAATGGAAGCTCCTGGCTATTATCGTAATGTAGTCCTTCTTCGTGATATAAAGCTGCCTGCGATGGGTTATGGGACATTTGAAGTGGTTGATAGTAAAGAAACAGGCTATCTAACCTTCTCGCCAAAAACTAATGGTCTTATTGAAAACGAACACTATTTTATTCAAGAGGATCACGGTGTACTGAATTTATATATAAAAGAAAATGATTTACTGATTACTGACTTTATTCGATTTGAGCATGTGGCTGATGCTGGTGATTCTTATGACTTCTCCCCACTGAGGGATGACAAGGAAATCTACTCTAAAAAAGCAAAAGTTCTTTCTATTGATGCAAGTGCTGGGTTAGAAATTATGGAAGTGGAGCATATTTTGGAGGTTCCTGCCGATTTAGAAGAGCGGCAGGCTGGTGTATTCTCTAAAGAACTAGTAATTGTTACACGTTTTGAGCTTAGAAAAGGCGAAGATTTTATCAGAGTTAACCATGATCTTGATAATCATGTAAAAGACTGCAGACTAAGAATCCTTTTACAAACGGGAATCGAAGCTCCTGAAAATTCCTTTGGAGACCAGGGATTCAGCTTAATTCAGCGCCCAACTGTTAATCCATATATAGAAAACTGGAAAGAGTTAAAATTTGCAGAAGCTCCTGTACCGATTTACCCCTTAGAAAACATAGCAGGTACAACAAATGGCCAGGTTACCTCTGCCGTGATAACAAAAGGTATCAAAGAATATCAAGTCGTAAAAGATACGGGGGAACTGGCACTAACATTATTCCGAAGTGTGGGCTTGCTTGGACGAGATAACCTTGAATGGAGACCAGGACGTGCGTCTGGAATTAATAACAAGATTGTTTATACTCCCGATGCACAGATGCAGGGGGAAATGAACTTTGAGTATGCGATTTATTTCTCTAAAGTGTTGAATGAATCCCATTTGTTCAGTGTGGTAAATTGTTATCGTGGACACCATGTGTGTTATCAGAAGCAGACCTTAAATACATTTGAAGAACGTTTGGACCGATTTGAAATTCCTTATCCGGTTTCCAAGCTTCCTTCGCGATTTAGTTTACTTGAAGTTTCCAACAAGGATGTGTTTTTTAGTTCGATGAAAAAGGCACATGATGATTCATCGATCATTATTCGGCTATTCAATCCGGGCAGTGAAGCGCAAGTATTAAATCTGACAAGTGTACATGTAAAGTCAATGGAGCAAACGAGCTTGAATGAAAAGGCCCAATTGAGTGTGAACGAACGGGTGACAATCCTACCAAAAGGATATGTTACATTGAAGCTTGTCATGGAGGAGAGTGGGATACATGAGTTTTTTAACTAAAGTTGAAACATTGTTAAAAACGATCTATGGAGTAGAGTATACAGAAGATTATAAGAGTGAGATTAATAAGCTCGCAAAAAAATGGATGAAAAAAGAATGGAAAGAAACGTCCCACTTAACTGAAAAGAATGTGTATCTTATTACTTATGGTGACATTATTAAAGAAGAAGGGCAGCCAGCATTAAGAACTTTGAACAGGTTTATTAATGAATATGCTAAGAATGAGATTACAGATATTCACCTACTTCCCATGTTCCCATATACTTCAGATGATGGATTCTCTGTCGTTGATTATCGTCAAATTCATCCGAAACTGGGTGATTGGGCTGACATTGAACAGATGGCTGAAGACTATCGGTTAATGTTTGATTTTGTAGCTAATCATATGTCTAAATCAAGCAAATGGTTTCAAGGATATTTAAAGGATGACCCTAAGTATAAAAACTTCTTTATTCCTAAAGAGGATGACTTTGATGCGTCAAAGGTTGTTCGGCCTCGTACATCTCCTCTTTATCATGAGTATGGTGGAAAGACTGCCTGGACAACGTTTAGTGAAGATCAGGTAGATGTGAACTTTAAGCATTTCCCTGTACTGCTCGAGATGACAGACATTCTACTAGAGTATGCGTTCCGTGGCGGGACGAGTATTCGCTTGGATGCAATCGGTTTTATGTGGAAGGAATCAGGCACATCTTGTATTCACTTGCCGCAAACACATGCAATAATCCAATTGTGGCGGGAGATATTAATGGAGTTAGAGTTGAACACGCTGCTGATTACGGAGACGAATGTTCCGCATAATGAGAATATTAGTTATTTTGGAGATGGTCAGAATGAGGCACACATGGTATACCAGTTTTCGCTGCCACCTCTCGTCCTTCATACACTGACAACCCATAATGCAAGCAAACTGACAAAATGGGCGAAAACAATTGGAAAAGTATCAGACAAAGCAACGTATTTTAACTTTTTAGCAAGCCATGATGGAATTGGTATGCGACCCACAGAAGGAATTTTAACAGAGGAAGAGCGGTCAGCATTGGCGGAAAAGGTTCTGGAGAATGGTGGAAGGGTTTCTTATAAAAGTAATCCAGATGGCACGGAGTCTCCGTATGAGCTGAATATAAATTATATGGATGCTTTAATTAATAAGGAAGAAGATGTGAGCGAGGATATAATTGTAGAGAAAATGCTTGCGGCGCACTCTATTTTGTTTTCTGTAATGGGTGTCCCAGCTATTTATTATCATTCCCTCCTTGGATCTGGAAACGATTATGAGGGAATTGAAGCTTCAGGTATTAACCGACGGATTAACCGTGAAAAATTTGAGTATGAAGATTTAATCAGTCAATTGGAAGTATCGACAAGAAGGCAAAAAGTATTCTCAGGAATAAAGAAAATCATACGTACTCGTCAGAAGGAGACAGCCTTTTCTCCCTTTGCTGATCAGGATATATTAGAGCTGGGTGAGCAGGTATTTTCCTTAATTCGCCAAAATAAAGAAACAGATGAGACTGTATTATTTATTGTGAACACTGCAAAAGAAAAAATTGAGGTCAAGCTTCCGTTAGAAGGCTACGACCTTTGGAGTAAGGAATTCGTTGAAGGAAATGTAGAACTGGCTCCTTATCAATTCATGTGGATTAAAAAATAAATGATTTTCCCCTGAACGTTCAAATACTCTCAACCAATTTGGTTGGGAGTATTTTTTATTATGTTAAAAAATCTTTTGACAAATAGGGTTTGGCGTTGTATATTACTTACACACATACTTTAACACTTAAAAGCGTTTTAGTAAAAAAGCAAATAACGCGCCTACAGTTTTAGTAGAAATGTCATGAGCAGCAAACAGAGACCAGATGAAGGGTGAAAATCTGGGCGATGACCATTTTGAAGTACAGCTGTTTTAAACGGGCATACTTATTTAAGAGGGCAGGTATAGATTTTACCTTGCCAATTAGGGTGGTAACGCGGAGTCCTTTCGTCCCTAGACGAAGGGGCTTTTTTGCGTTTATTTCTATCTTTATTAGGGGGAATTTTTGTATGGAACAAGAACAAAATGGATTATCCATTAAACCAACTGAAGCCACGTTGATTATAGCGGTTTTAATGGGTCTGGTGGGTTATTTGATCATTGGCCTTCAGGTGGTCCCGCACCTAGCGATAATTTCTGGAATAGCTCTATTGCTGGGTTATGGCGTAATTAAAAAAGTAAGCTTTAAAGATCTGGAAGAAGCCATGGCAAATGGAGCAAAATCCGGCATCGCTGCAGTTATGATTTTCTTTTTTATCGGGATGCTGATAAGCAGTTGGATGGCCAGTGGTACCATTCCAACATTTATTTATTTAGCGGTTGACTTAGTTTCGGGGAAATTTTACTATGCAATTGTTTTTGTCGTAACATCCATTATAGGCCTCAGTATAGGGAGCTCTTTAACCACTGCTGCTACAGTGGGAGTCGCATTTGTTTCTGCAAGCACTGCACTGGGTATTTCACCTGTGATCACAGCAGGGGCGGTAGTATCAGGTGCTTTCTTCGGTGATAAAATGTCGCCTTTATCGGATACAACAAACCTTGCATCAAGTGTTGCGGGAGCCGATCTATTTGACCATATAAAAAATATGGCATGGACGACCATCCCTGCTTTTATTCTTTCATTTGTCGTCTATCTGCTTCTATCCCCAGCGGAAACTGCAAAAGGCATTCAACAAATTGCAGTTGTTAAGGATACTTTATTAAACTTGAACCTAGTGCACTGGTATTCACTATTACCATTCATTATTCTTGCGCTTTTGGCTGCCAAAAAGGTCCCTGCTATTGCAACGCTTTCCGCAGGCATTTTATCTGCTCTTATTATCTCGTTTTATACCAATAGTGGAATTGGCGGTAAAGGATTTTTAGACCTGCTCTATTCTGGTTACAAATCTGAAAGTGGGATAAAGGAAGTTGATTCAATCTTGACACGGGGTGGAATGGAAAGCATGATGTTTAGCATATCAGTCATTCTGCTTGCACTAAGCATGGGAGGCTTGCTGTTCAGATTAGGAATAGTACCAGCGGTTTTATCAATAATTAATTCCCAATTAAAACGAGTGTCCATATTAATCAGTGCAACTGCCGGAATGGCGATAGCAGTAAATTTTATACTTGGTGAGCAATATTTATCAATCCTTTTGCCTGGGAATGCATTTAAAGAGCATTTCAAAAAAGCAGGCATGGAACCAAAGCATCTTTCACGGGTTCTTGAAGATGCAGGGACAGTTGTTAATCCGCTTGTACCGTGGAGTGTATGCGGTGTATTTTTAGCATCAGTCCTGGGAGTTCCCGTTACAGAATATTTTCCATTTGCATTGTTTTGCTTAGTTTCACCGCTACTCACCGTTTTTTATGGTTTTACAGGTATTACGCTTCCGAAGCCTGCTAAAATCTATTCCAATAGTCGAAAATTGAAGCAGTCACAAAATATGAACTAACTAGTAGAGACTCCTAGACTTTGACGGCTAGGAGTCTTAATTAAATTAATTTATTCAATAACACCTGATTCGATAATACTCACATCTGCATGAACATGGACTTTCAAATATTGATAGTCGGTATCCCACTTTTTAAAACTGAAATTCCTTGTTCTACTTTTTATAAAATGGCCAAATCCTACTGGATCAATTTCTTTTTCTTGAAAACCTTTTGTTAACTTAAGACATACTGATTCAATGTCCTTTTCCACTTTTTTTTCAACTTTCTTTAGATCTTTTGGTGTCAAACTAGCTCCGGTGTATTCATTCAACATCGCTTTCACTTTAATGTGCACATTTACGGTAAAGGGATTCCTAGCTACGAGTTTCATCTTGAATTTGGAACGAATACTTTCAATAGATGCAATTTCTTTTTCTATGTTTACCTTTAAGGTTCCCTCACTGTAGTTGTCTACAAGAAGCTTAAAATAAAACATCTTTGAAGCAGGAATCGTTTCAACTACACGACCATACCTAAAAAAGCTAATTCCACTTATTTCAATTTGTTCATCACCTAATGATCGAATTTGCGGGAGATAGGGGGATTTTCCCTTTTGATGGAAATCAAATAAAAAGCGTTGTAAATTTGTTTTAGGTAAATCCTTTGACTTCATATTATGACGAATAAGATTGGATAAGTAGACAGCATTTCCTCTTTTTCCATATTTCCCTTCAATAACATTTTTGGCTTCTCCTTCAGTGACAGTAAGGTAAAGGCCAGCACCGATGCTCGGGTCTCGTTGGAAGGAGTCAATGAGGGCTAAAATGCCTTTCTCCTTGGCAAGTTTTTCCCCAAATAGAACCACTTTAACTGACCCTGTTACGAGCGGGTCCGACGATTGACGCTGAACATCTCTTAAAAAGTCTCTGCTTAGACTTGAAGAAGCGGTAAAAGTTTTATTTTCAACAGATTTATCTGGTAAGTATACAGGAATGAGAGCCGTGCCGCGTATTTGATTATCAATATAATCATAGGCACTTCCCGTTTCAAGATTGACATCGTCTAAAATTTCTTTTCGAACGCATCCAGTAAGAATGGTCGAAACAATAAAAAAGGTAAGGAGTTTTCTCATTTTTTCTTCACCTTCTTCACAATTAACACAAGAAAAAAGAGCAAAGGAATATAGCCGTAATTAAGGAAAAAGGCAATTTTTCCAGTATAGTCGATAAGAGTATTTATTTGATCCCGTGATTTAAAAAAATTAATAAAAATTAAAGTACTTATTGCTAATGCTAGAACGCCATATTTTTGTTTTATGTTGGTCACTCTTTTAATAATTCGGCTACCACACCAAAGGGCGATGCAAAAATTAGGAAGAATGATGATATTCCAATTAGCAATCCCAATGTATTCGAATCTTTCAACAAAGGGCATTTCAACCACTTTCCACATCGTCAGGGTGGCCCAAATATTTTTTTGCAGCTGCCCCTCTGAAAAGTAGGTAAAGGTTACGAACGTTAGCAAAGTATAGAGTACTGTTGTGTAAAGGACCCCTAAATGCGCCCACTTTTTCGATTTTTGAGGATCTTTAATATAAGGATAAAAAAATAACAATACTTCGTACCCAAGGTAGGTTAGCGACATTTGATAAGATGCCATGGCCAAATCCTTAATTGAATGATCAAAAATAGGAAGCAAATTTTTTACATCTGCATAAGGAATCGTAAAGAAAAAAGTTAAGATTAAATAGGCAGGGAGCACAACTCCAAAGAATGCCACTCCGGTCACTGTTCTAAAGCCTCCAAAGATAATATATATGGCTAATCCACAAAATGCGAAAGAATACCAAAAGGTGCTCATATCCTGGAACATCCATACTTGGACGACTTCAATAAAGGTTCTTAGAAGGGTCAAGGCAATCATTAAAAAATAAAGGACAAAGGGAAGTGAAAGAAGTTTCCCTATTTTCTTCCCGAAAACAAACGAATGGGCAGTGACGATATCACCATCGCCTGTCTCAAGTATTTTATACATCATCCATATAATGATATGAATACTTAAACCTGCAAAAATCACCGACATCCATGCATCATATCCTGCTGTTAAAGCGATAATGCGTTGAAAGCCAAGAACGCCTATACCCACCTGCATTGAATGGACGAGAAAGAAAACTAAAAAAGGCGATACTTTTGCTTTTTCCGGCACTAATTGTTCCATAGCACGTCCTCCGCGTTCTATTCGTCAATATCTCCTTTTTTCACTTTTTTACTAGGAGTAAAACGAACGGGGTTTTGAGTCCTTAAAGTCTGTGGTCTTAAGGATTGCTTTGAGAATGGAAGCCTAATAATAGAATCCTTTAGGTCCGTCATTCTTGGTGGATAGATCGGTTCTAAAAATGGTCTATTAAGGGATGTTAGTCTAATTAAATGTGCCAGTAACAGACAAAAACAAAAAACGATTCCTAAGAGGCCCCAAAGCTCAGCAAAAAATAAAAATGGAAAGCGCAGTAAACGAATGGCGTTGCCCATTTTATAAACAGGAGTCGTAAATGAAGCGAGTGCAGCAAGAGCGACGATAATTAATAGAACATTACTTGTTAGTCCTGCTTCAACCGAAGCGGTCCCGATAACGATACCACCCACGATACCGATTGTCTGACCGACCTTTGTAGGAAGTCGGGCCCCAGCCTCACGTAGTAGCTCAATCGTTAGCTCTAAAAACAAGGCTTCCAAAATAGGAGGAAGCGGTATTTCACGGCGAGACGTAACTAACGTATTCATTAAATCCTTTGGAATCAGTTCATAATGATAAGACAAAGTCGCGACATATATGGGTGTTATCAAAATGGAAAAGGCAACGGCGAAAAGCCGGATTAATCGAAAGAATGAGGATATCATCCAATTCAAAAAGTAATCTTCAAACGAGCCGAAAAATTCAACGAGCGTTGTTGGGGTAATCAGCACATGCGGAGACCCATCAACAAATATGGCGATTTTCCCCTCTGCCAAGATGGCAGTTACCCGGTCTGGTCGCTCGGTATCGAGAAGCTGTGGGAAGGGGGAATTTTTATTATCTGAGATTAATTGAACAATATAAGAACTATCGGTTATGGCGTCGAAATCAACATTGTTTAACCTCTCTCTAACTTCTTGGACATTATCAGGATCAGCGATTTCAGCTAGATACATCATTGAAATTTTCGTTTTGGAAAGAGAGCCAAGTGTCCACTGTTCGCTAATTAGTTCTTTAACAGGTAATCGTTTACGAATTAAGTTGACATTTTGCTCGAGAGATTCGACAAACGCTTCTTTTGGTCCGATGACACTAAACTCAACCTCTGGCTGTGTAATGCTGCGGACAACCTCTTTTTGAGCGGCCAAAAAGGCAAAATGAGTAGGATCTGAATCAAGGGTTAAAAGGACATATCCATTAAACAATTTCTGTTCGATGAGGCTTTCATCATTACTTACCTGTACATCAGCAATGGGAATGATTTTTTTGACGTCTTCGATACTTTCTAACGGCTTTTCTAGTAAATAGGGAAGGACATTTTCCTGCAAAATGCTCTCGTCAATGAGTGTAGATATAAAGGAAAAACAAAACCGGCTATTGGTTGCTTGGTTTATATAATGAACTTTTGTATAATCATTCGAACGTTGGAGATATTGTTCTAACGTTGCTTTTTCACTATTTTGGGCTTTTTTTTTCATAAACCAGTTCATTATTACATTTCACCGCCGTATTTTTACATTTAGAATAGTATTTCCTTTAGTGGAAGGATTATGTAATCGTATATTTGTACTTATTGAATTCTGTCGATTAATAATTGCCTGTTCACTTTCATAAAAAATTGGTAATAGAGTATTTGCATTTCTTATGAACAAGGGATAAAGAATAGTTCTAAGAGGTGAAATTGAAGTGACTGTTATTACTACCTTTAAAGAAAAAAGACGTGAAAAACAGATTAAATATGAGCGTTCCGTACTTCGGGACTTATCCATCAATACGTTAAAAGAAAGAGTAAAACAATATTTTGGTTCAACAAAAATTGCCTCCAGTTTTGTCATGAATACGGGTATAGAAGAAGCTTGCTATGATGTAGCTTTAGAGGCATTCTTATTAGGGTCTAAATTCAGCAAATTTGGCTATTACGGCGAGGATTTAGAAGCAGTGCGGCTGCGGTGTTACAAAGAAGAAAAACACCTAATAGATACCTTATACAACTTTTTACTATACTGGGGAAATGGCGAAGAAGGCACGATGAGTGAATCGCTTTATTACCTATGTGAACAGTATATTCATGTTTGGTGGAGAGAAGGGTTTGAAAAGGGCCAAAGGCGTCATAAACTCCGCCTACATTAAAATTGGAACTTTTGATTATATTGGCAGGGGTGCATAGCGGCTAGTGCACTTCTGCTTTACTCTTTCTTCTGTTCTATTTTTCCCTCTTGTCCCATATAGTTTATTGAACACGGACGAGCGGGAAGGATGATTTGGGTGTCGAAGCGAAGAATAAAAATCATAAGTTTTATTGCAGGTTTGCTTGTTTTGTTTCTCATTTTACAACATGACTTTATAGAGGACGATTCTTGGAATACATGGAATCTACCGTTGTCAGGTAAAATCATTTTATTAGATGCAGGCCATGGAGGTCCAGATGGTGGAGCAGGAACAGGGAAAACCCTTGAAAAAGACATAGCATTAGATATCACCTTAAAAGTAAGGGATTATCTCCAACAGCAAGGAGCTCTCGTGATTATGACACGCGAAACGGATACCGATTTAGCCGATTCTGATACAAGAGGGTATAGTAGAAGAAAAGTGGAAGACTTGAGAAAAAGATTAAAGATGATTAATAAAACCGATAATGACCTCTTTGTAAGCATTCATTTAAATGCTATACCTTCCTCCAGATGGAGCGGAGCCCAAACCTTCTATGCACCGCATCATCAAGAGAATGCAAGGGCAGCTAAATTTATTCAAGAAGAGCTACGCAAGAATTTAGAAAATACAAACCGGAAAGCAAAACCTTTGAACCAAATATATATTTTAAAAAATGCAAAAAAACCAGGAGCGCTAGTTGAGGTTGGCTTTCTTTCAAACCCTGGTGAAAAAGCAATGTTAAAAAAGGATTCCTATCAGGAGAAAGTAGCTATTTCGATCTATAAAGGAATTTTGCGTTATTTTACTAATGAAAAAGAAATTAAAGAAATAGATGAAGGATGATGGGGAATTCTTCCATCCCTTTTTTGTTTATATACTTTTCTGTGGTTTAATAGGTAGTACGTGTGATTCATTTAACTGTATCCCGGCATGATTATGGTATACTGAGAGATGGAAACGAATTCATAAGGTGAGGTGCTTTTCATGTTAACAGAGGTAAAGATCCAAGAGGTTCTTGGCAGCCTTAAAGAGCCATTTTTACATAAAACATTAGCTGAATTACATGCGATTGAAGAAATTAAAATAAAAGAAGAGAAAAATCACGTTAGCGTGAAAATAGCCATTGCAAGAACAGGGACGTCTGAACAGTTACAGTTGCAAACACAAATTGTTAATCTTTTAAAAGAAGCAGGTGCAGCGACTGTTGGAATCCGTTTCAATCAACTACCTGAAGAAGTATTAGCGCAGCATCGCCATGCGGAACCAGAAAAGGAAAAAAATCTGCTTCAATCTAACAATACGACTTTTATTGCTATTGCTAGTGGTAAGGGTGGAGTAGGTAAATCAACTGTATCTGTAAACCTAGCTGTAGCTTTAGCGCGTTTAGGTAAAAGAGTGGGTCTTATTGATGCTGATATATATGGGTTCAGTGTACCAGATATGATGGGAATTACAAAAAGACCGGTTGTAAGGGGAGAAAAAATTATCCCTGTGGAACGCTTTGGTGTTCAAGTTATTTCAATGGGATTCTTTGTAGAAGATAATGCCCCAATTATCTGGCGTGGTCCTATGTTAGGAAAAATGCTGAATAGTTTCTTTAATGAAGTGGAATGGGGAGAAATTGATTATTTACTGTTAGATCTACCACCAGGTACAGGGGATGTTGCATTAGATGTACACACAATGCTACCTGCTTGTAAAGAAATTATCGTCACTACTCCACATCCAACAGCGGCATTTGTAGCTGCACGTGCGGGAGCGATGGCTATCCGAACTGAGCACGAGGTGCTAGGTGTAATTGAAAATATGGCCTACTTCGAAAGTAAGCTAACAGGTGAAAAAGAATTTGTATTTGGTCAAGGCGGCGGTGATAAATTATCCGAGGAGTTACATACGGAAGTTCTTGGACGGATACCACTAAATCAGCCTGACTGGAATGATGAAGATTTTGCTCCATCTGTTTATCAGGAAGATCATCAAATCGGTAAGATTTATTTGGAAATTGCTGAAAAAGTGACCAGTTTGCTTAAAAAATAGGCTGTGTTAAAGAACAGTGATGATATTTATACCCTGTTGATTGGAGCGGAAGGCGCGAAGACTCCTGTGGGAGTATGGTTCAGGGGAGACCCCGCAGGCGCTAGCGCCGAGGAGGCTCGCCGAAACACCCACGGAAAGCGAAGCGCCTGGAGCGGAAATCAACGGACAATTTTAACAGATCCAAAAAATTAAAAATAGCCTCTTCGATGACGAAGAGGCTATTTTTATGGTTGTTACGCTTTATTGCCCACCGCCAGCTCCGCTTTGTCCACCTCCAGAGCTCTGACCACCAGATTGGCTTCCACCTTGATCTTTTGAGCTTGATTTTCCTTGTGCTTCTTCTGCTGCTTTTAGTAGCAACTCCTGCATTTTAGCTTTAAACAACGGACTTTCTATGGTTTCAGAAATGACGGACTGAAGATGGGCACGGTATTCTTTGCTTTTCAGAGCGTCTGCCATCTCTTTTTGAATTTCTGGTTCCTTAAAAACCTGAATCATCATGCCACGATATTCAGGGTCATTCATTAGTTCCTTAAGCAGTTTTTCATTTTCGCTTCTCATATTCTTGGCAACACCTTTAGCAAACTTTGGATCGCTGAAGGTTTTTTTCCAAAAATCTGTCGCTTTATCTGAGGTAAGAGTTTGTTCAATGGTGTCTGAGACCACCTTTTGGTCCATCACAAGCTTTTCTTTCATTTTATCATCAGCCATTACATCTTGAATTGCTTTCTTACCATCATCTGTCTTTAAGATATCGACTACCATTTTCTTTGTTTGTTCGTAATCAATTTGCCCTCCACTACTTGATTCACCAGAAGAACAGCTTGTTAGGAACAACATGATGGGTAGGAGGAGCAACATACTTTTAATTTTCATTATTCAAGCTCCTTTCACATAAGAATCCTTAATTTTAGAATGATTTAAAAGGGAAGAGATTATTCGTATGTAAATGAAATTATGGATTTTTCAAATTTGGCTTGGTACAATCAGTATGGTATTCATTATATGTAATATGGAGGTTTATAGTGTGACAAGCCGCAATTGGGTAAGACTTTTTATGACCACATTATTAATAGGCGGGATCACGACGGCTATTGTGGGTTTTATTGTTCGCTGGAACGAATTTCAGCCTTATTTTGTCGAATTTAGAATCATTGATATTTTATCAACGTTAATTTGGTTAATTGTTATGGGTTTTCTTTTTAGTGTCATTAGTCAAATGGGCTTTTTTGCTTATTTAACGGTTCATCGGTTTGGTTTAGGGATTTTTAAATCGGCATCTCTCTGGAATGCGGTTCAAATGGTTCTTATTCTATTTGCTCTATTTGATTTGATCTATTTACGTTACGATAACTTTGCTAAACATGGGGATTCTGTCTTACCTTATTTTGGTCCTGCCCTCATTCTTTTAGTGGTTGGTCTAATCGTAGCCTGGTATAAAACGAAACAGACTAGTCGAGAGGCATTTATTCCTGCTCTTTTCTTTATGATTGTAGTTACCCTAGTTGAGTGGGTACCTGTTCTTCGTGTAAACGAGAGAAGCTGGCTATATCTCATGATGTTTGCTTTAATGGCCTGTAATGCCTATCAGCTATTAATTCTTCATAAATTAAATACACAATCTGCACAAGAACGTCAAAACCGTGCACAAACAGCTAGTCCTAATGCGAAAAATAAAAATAAAAAAATAAAACCGTCCAATTAAATGGGCGGTTTTTTCTGTGGATTTTTTTACCTAATTTCTTTTGAGTGGGCTTCACCGTTTGCAATCATTTCTGTTACGGAAACAAATTTCAATCCCTTTTGGCGAATATCCGCTAAAATGAGCGGCAATGCTTTCGCCGTTTGCTTGGCGGAATCTGATGCATGAAGAAGAATAATATCCCCCTTCTTCGCTTTTTTTGTATTCTCGACGATAGTTGATACACCTGGATTTTGCCAATCCTTTGAATCAACACTCCAATGGACTACTGTGTAGCCATATCTCTTGGCGATTTTTAAAGTGCGTTCATCAAAGTGTCCAGTCGGGGCACGCAACAGTTTGATGCTTTTCACATTTAATTTTGTGAAGACTTCTTGTGCTTTAGATATATCCTTAGCAATCTTCACATCCTCTAAATCGGTATACTCTACATAATTGTATCCAAGAATACCAATTTCATATCCTTCTTTCACAATCCGACTAACAAGATCGGGGTGTCTTTCTGCCCAAGAACCTGCCAAGAAAAAGGTGGCTGATTTCACATTTTCTTTCTTTAACGTGTCTAAAATTGGTTCTGCCTTTTCATCACCCCAGCCAATATTAAAGGTTAAAGCTAAATCTCTTTCCCCTCGATAGACCGCCTTTGGGCCATCTTTCGTTGAAAAAACTGGAATTTGTGCATGGTTTTCCATATAAAGAAACCATGCAGTAAAAAAAGCTGCAATTAATACCAATGATACATTTTTTAAAGACTTCCCATTCAATACAAAAAAGAAATTCATCCTTCCCACCTCGTCCAATACCATCCTTGTCTCAACCTATGCTTGTATTTTTGAAAATATGATTAAAAAATAAGTTTATAAAATCACAGAAATTGGAAAAGACTACTATAACTAGATTATTTGCTGGAGGTTATTCAATGTTTGGACTTCTGATTAATGAAAAAGAAGTAAAAGAAATGGAATACCTTATTAAAAGAGAAATGGATGAAATACTATTTGATTTAAGAGATGAGCGAATTGATCATATTGTAAAAAGAGCAATGGAAGAAAGATATAAAGTATTATTTACATTGTTTAGAAGAGTGGCTTCACCACATGAATGTTTGAAGTATATGAGGAGAGGAAAGAAAGATAGAAAAAAAGGATAAGAATTTTTTATAAATCCGTTGACAATTATTTGTGGCCTTGGTATATTAATAAACGTCGCTGCTGACATATAAACAACTTAATGAAATTTAAAGAGTTGTTGACATGATGTTTTGCAGATGGTATATTAAAAAAGTCGCTTTTGAGCGAATGAGATTTTTTGCTCTTTGAAAACTAAAC
>NZ_JBCNAC010000052.1:0-1623 GCF_050477885.1 Neobacillus rhizosphaerae | reverse complement strand
GTGCCATGCAAACCGGTTGGTTATTAGATAATGGCAAGTGGTATTTTCTAAAAGGTTCGGGTGCCATGGCTACTGGTTGGGCGTATGACAGTGGAAAATGGTATTTACTTGCACAAAGCGGTCAAATGCTGACAGGATGGCAGTATGACGCAGGGGCTTGGTATTATTTGGCCAGCTCTGGCCGAATGCTGACTGGCTGGCTGAAAGACAATAACCGTTGGTATTATTTAGCGAGTAATGGTGTAATGAAAAAAGGCTGGGTCTATACTGGGGGCAAATGGTACTACCTCGGTTCAAGTGGGGCGATGGCGACTGGTTGGCTTTATGATGGAGGAAAGTGGTACTATCTCAATACAGATGGTTCTATGAGAAAATCGAGCTGGATTCAAAGTGGTAAAGACCGTTACTATCTGGGGACAGGCGGTTCGGTCTCCTCGGTAGTGCTCGATGCTCCTCTTGTCGCGCAAATGCCAGAGCTGCCGCGTGGCTGTGAGGTCACATCGTTAGCGATGTTGTTGATGGATGCGGGAAAAAGCGTGTCTAAAATGACGTTGGCGTCTCAAGTGCGAAAGGACCCGACGCCTTATTCGAAAACAAATGGACAAGTATACTTCGGTAATCCGTATTCAGGGTTTGTTGGTAATATGTACACCTTTAGCAAGCCGGGTCTTGGTGTGTATCACGGACCAATTGCTGATTTGGCGAATCAATATTTGCCAGGCCGTATCGTTGATTTGACCGGTTCCAATTTTGAAGAGATTTATAAGCATTTAAATAACGGGAAATCGGTGTGGGTCATCAATAATGTGTATTTTGATACCGTTCCATCACAGTATTGGCAAACCTGGAATACACCTGCCGGAAAAGTATCCATTACCTATAAGGAACACAGCGTTCTTGTGACAGGCTATGACAGCCAATATATCTATTTCAATGACCCATTATCTGTTACCAAAAACCGCAAGGCAACAATCAGCGCCTTCAAACGCGGCTGGGTGCAAATGGGTAAACAAGCCATCACCTATCGGTAAATAAGTTGGAAACTTGGTAAAATGTTTTATAATAGAGGAAAGGGGGCAGACACATTGCAGCGCATTTTGTTTGTTTGTACGGGAAATACATGCAGAAGTCCGATGGCTGAAGCCATTTTGAAAAGCAAGAACCTAACTGGGTTGGAAGTCAAATCGGCTGGCATTTATGCGGCCACCGGCAGTGAGGCATCCTCACATGCAAAAACGGTACTCGGCAAGAACGACATTCCGCAGAACCACCGGTCGAGTTTGTTGACCACAGCAGAGGTGGAATGGGCTGATCTGATTTTAACAATGACATCCTCCCATAAGTATGCAATTCAGCAGCAATATCCGAATGCCATTATGAAGGTGTTTACTTTAAAAGAATTCACCGGAGAAATGTTTGATCACGATGTTGTCGACCCATACGGCGGAAACCTGCCAATCTATGAAGAAACATTTCGTGAGCTCGAACAACTCATTGACAAAGCAATTGAAAAATTAAAACCTTAGCCGTGCCAACTGGCTCTCTTTTTTAAGAGAGCCCTTTATATTTCTGTAGCAGTATGTCAAAATTAATAGAAGAAATAGATTAAGAAAAGCGCAAGCG